>NZ_FYDZ01000011.1:0-190614 GCF_900187515.1 Pseudomonas sp. Irchel s3f10 | reverse complement strand
TCAGCGCCGCACTACGTTCTGCCGCATCGACGTGAGGAGCGCGTTTATCCTCGGGCGATTCGGCTGAAATCGCCGAAGTATCCGATCAAAAATAAAAATGCCAGTCAGCTTAACTGACTGGCATTAGCCCTTTCGGGGCTCCCTTTTTTATCAGCGGCGAGTTGCAAGCTACGAGCTTCAAGCAAAAGCACAAGCGAACATCACTTGCCGCTTGTAGCTCGCGGCTTGTAGCTGTTCTTAGAAAAGAACCCGGCTACGGATAGTGCCGTTGACGTGCTGCAGCTTCTCTTGCGCCAGCTCCGAGTACTCGGCGTCGACGTCGATCACCACGTAGCCAACCTTCTCGTTGGTCTGCAGGAACTGACCGGAGATGTTGATGCCGTTTTCGGCGAAGACCTTGTTGATCTCGCTCATCACACCCGGGATGTTCTCGTGGATGTGCAGCAGACGGTGCTTGCCAGGGTGAGCCGGCAGGGCCACTTCCGGGAAGTTCACCGACGAAACGGAGGTACCGTTGTCGCTGTACTTGACCAGTTTTTCTGCCACTTCCAGACCGATGTTGGCTTGCGCTTCGGCGGTCGAACCACCGATGTGCGGAGTCAGGATCACGTTGTCGAGGCCACGCAGCGGGCTTTCGAACTCTTCGTCGTTGGAGCGTGGCTCCACCGGGAATACATCGATGGCCGCGCCGATCAGGTGCTTGTCCTTGATCGCGTCCGCCAGGGCGTCCAGCTCGACCACGGTGCCGCGCGCCGCGTTGATCAGGATGCCGCCCTTTTTGATGGCGCGGATTTCCTTCTCGCCGATCATCCACTGGGTCGCAGCGGTTTCCGGAACGTGCAGGGTGACGATGTCGGACATGCCCAGCAGCTCGGTCAGGCTACCGATCTGAGTCGCGTTGCCCAGCGGCAGTTTGGTTACGGTGTCGTAGAAGTACACCTGCATGCCCAGGCCTTCAGCCAGAACCGACAGCTGCGTACCGATCGAGCCGTAGCCGACGATGCCGAGTTTCTTGCCACGGATCTCGAAGGAGTTGGCTGCGGACTTGATCCAGCCGCCACGGTGGCAGGAAGCGTTTTTCTCCGGGATGCCGCGCAGCAGCAGGATCGCTTCGGCCAGCACCAGCTCGGCAACGGAGCGGGTGTTGGAGTACGGCGCGTTGAACACGGCAATACCGCGCTCACGGGCAGCACTCAGGTCAACCTGGTTGGTGCCGATGCAGAAACAGCCGACCGCAACCAGCTTCTTCGCGTGATCGAAGATCTCTTCGGTCAGTTGGGTGCGCGAACGAATGCCGATGAAGTGAGCGTCAGCGATCTTTTCCTTGAGCTGGGCTTCCGGCAAGGAACCTGTCAGGTATTCGATGCTGGTGTAGCCCGCCGCCTTGAGGACGTCGACAGCCGATTGGTGGACGCCTTCGAGAAGAAGGAACTTGATCTTGCTCTTATCGAGAGAAGTCTTGCTCATCTGCGTAAACCTGTATCCCGGAGAAAAATGGCAGGAAATGGTCAACAGACGCTGACCCGGACGACAAGAAAGTCGTCTCCGCGGATCTGGCCTTGGGCACTGTCCTGCGGGGTCGATATGCTAGCATAGCCTCCCCGCTAAACACTCATTCCTGCGACGTGAAGCGTTCTCAGGATGACCATGAATTGTTCGAGAGTTCTGTCGATGACCAATCCTGCCCTGATTGAAGAACTGAAGACCCTGGTCGAGCCTGGCAAGGTCCTGACCGACGCCGACTCCCTGAATGCGTATGGTAAGGATTGGACCAAGCACTTCGCCCCGGCGCCAAGCGCCATCGTGTTTCCCAAGACCATCGAGCAGGTGCAGGCCGTGGTCCGCTGGGCCAACACGCACAAGGTCGCGTTGGTGCCATCGGGCGGGCGCACCGGGCTTTCTGCGGCTGCGGTTGCGGCCAACGGCGAAGTGGTCGTGTCGTTCGACTACATGAATCAGATTCTCGACGTGAACCTCACCGACCGTACCGCCGTTTGTCAGCCGGGCGTGGTCACTGAGCATTTGCAGAACGTTGCCGAAGAAAAAGGCTTGTATTACCCGGTCGACTTCGCCTCGGCAGGTTCCAGCCAGATTGGCGGCAACATCGGCACCAATGCCGGCGGGATCAAGGTTATTCGCTACGGCATGACCCGTAACTGGGTGGCCGGCATGAAAGTCGTCACCGGCAAGGGCGACGTGCTCGAACTGAACAAAGACCTGATCAAGAACGCCACCGGTTACGACCTGCGTCAGCTGTTCATCGGTGCTGAAGGCACCCTCGGTTTCGTCGTTGAAGCGACCATGCGCCTTGATCGTGCGCCGAAGAATCTCACCGCGATGGTTCTCGGCACCGCCGATTTCGACTCGATCATGCCGGTGCTGCACGCCTTCCAGGGCAAGCTCGACCTGACCGCGTTCGAATTCTTCTCCGATAAAGCCTTGGCTAAAGTCATGGGCCGTGGCGACGTTCCGGCACCATTCGAAACCGATTGCCCGTTCTATGCGTTGCTGGAATTCGAAGCGACCACCGAAGAGGTGGCCAACAGCGCCCTGGAAACCTTCGAGCATTGCGTCGAGCAGGGCTGGGTGCTGGACGGCGTGATGAGCCAGAGCGAAACCCAACTGCAGAACCTGTGGAAACTGCGCGAGTACATCTCCGAAACCATCTCGCACTGGACGCCGTACAAGAACGACATCTCGGTCACCGTGTCGAAAGTTCCGGCATTTCTAAAGGAAATCGACGCGATCGTCGGCGAACACTATCCGGACTTCGAAATCGTCTGGTTCGGCCACATCGGCGACGGCAACCTGCACTTGAACATCCTCAAGCCGGATAACCTGAGCAAGGATGAGTTCTTCGCCAAGTGCGCGACCGTCAACAAGTGGGTGTTCGAAACCGTCGAGAAGTACAACGGTTCGATCTCCGCCGAACACGGCGTCGGCATGACCAAGCGCGATTACTTGACCTACAGCCGCTCGCCGGTTGAGATCGAGTACATGAAAGCGGTCAAAGCGGTGTTCGACCCGAACGGCATCATGAACCCGGGCAAGATTTTCGCGGTTTGATCGGCAATCTTTGATGAATCAATGAAGGCAGGAGTCGGTAAATGAGCTATCAGCACCAGTACGTCGACGGCACGCGCATCCACTTCCCGATCGGGAAAGTCGTGTGCATTGGCCGCAATTACGCCGAACACGCCAAGGAACTGGACAACCCGGTGCCTACCGAGCCGTTGCTGTTCATCAAGCCGGGCAGTTGCGTGGTCGAGCTGGAAGGCGGTTTCGCCATTCCGACCGAGCGCGGTTCGGTGCACTACGAAGCGGAAATCGCCGTGTTGATCGGCAAGCCATTGTCGACCAAACCGAGCCGTGAAGAAGTGCTCGATGCGATCTCCGGTTTCGCCCCGGCGCTGGACCTGACCCTGCGCGACAAGCAGGCCGAGCTGAAAGCCAAGGGCCTGCCGTGGGAAATCGCCAAATCGTTCGACGGCGCGGCGGTGATTGCGCCGTTCGTGGTTGGCAGCACCTTTGCTGACCTGACCGACATCGGCATTCGCCTGACCATCAACGGCGAAGTCCGTCAGGACGGCAACAGCAGCGCGATGCTCAACCCGATCGTGCCGATGATCCAGCACATGGCCGGCTGCTTCTCGCTGCAGGCCGGTGACGTGATCCTCACCGGCACGCCAGTCGGCGTCGGCCCGCTGAACGTCGGCGATGACATCGTCCTCGAACTGGTCGGTGCGAGCAGCTTCACCAGCAGCGTGCGCTGATTTAACGCGGTCCCCTTGTAGGAGTGAGCCTGCTCGCGATAGCGGTCTGTCAGTCAACGATTGTTTCGACTGACCTGACGCCATCGCGAGCAGGCTCACTCCTACAGGGTTTTGTGATCTCTCCCACAATGGCGCAGGGCAATCCCGCCATTTGCCGTTTTTTTCACATCCTGTACGGATAATTCCTCTCATTCTGGCGTCTGAGCCGGCCTCTTTGTGCTATTACCCATAGCCTGAATTTTCGGAACGCGTCCCTCGATGTCATCTCAAACTCAGCTCAAACCCACTCGCCGTTCACGTTTCGCCCTGCGCTGGTATGTCTGGCTTTTGCTGGTCCTTGCCGCCGCTTATGCCGTGGCGTTTGCCATGCATTGGGATGATCGCGGTGTGCTTTGGCTGCAAGAACGGTTCGAAAGCCAGGCCGAGCAGAAGGAAAGCATCTGGCTACCGGACTATCGAGTGGTGATAGATGCCAAGCCGCTCAAGGGGATGGAGAAGGACGAAGCTTCGGATCTGGCGTACAACCCGCAGACCAAAACGCTGTTTTCGGTGATGGGCAAGAACCCGTTTCTTGCTGAACTGACTTTACAGGGTGATGTACTGCGCAAGATGCCGCTGGTGGGCTGGAGCAATCCGGAAGGCCTGACGATGATGGAAAACGGCCTGTTGGCCATCGTCGATGAGCGTCAGCACATGCTGTCGATCGTCAGGGTCGACGCTGATACTCGCGAATTGAACATCGCCGACTTCCCGAAATACGATCTCGGCCCGTCGAAAGACCAGAACAAAGCGTTCGAAGCCATCACTTGGGACGCTCGCAATCAGCAACTGTTGCTGGGCGAGGAGCGGCCACCGGCGCTGTTTACCTGGAAAAGCGATGGCAGCCAGACCCTCAAGGGCGACAAGCAGAAACTCGTCAGTGATGAACTGGATATTCGCAACCTCTCGGCCTTGGCGATTGACCCGCGCACCCAACACACACTGGTGCTGTCTGCTGACTCACACCTGCTGCTGGAACTGGACGAGAAGGGCGAGCAGGTCAGTTTCATGACCCTGCTTGGCGGCTTCAACGGTTTGAAGAACACCATCCCCCGCGCCGAAGGCGTGACCATGGACGAGGCGGGCACGCTGTACATGGTCAGCGAGCCGAACCTGTTCTATCGCTTCGAAAAGCAGAAATAGCAGCCTTTACCGATTCCAATGTAGGAGCTGCCGAAGGCTGCGATCTCTTGATCTTATGAACAGCAAGATCAAAAGATCGCAGCCTGCGGCAGCTCCTACACGGGTTGTCTTGTGGTTTGAGGCAAGTGGCCATTAAGCTTCAGTTCAGACGGGCGTGATATTTCATCCGCCTGTCTTGATCCCGAGCCTATCCGAATGCGTCGACTTGCCCGCCCCAAGCCTCTGATTATCTTCCTGACGGTGATTGCCCTGATCGCGTTGATCGCGATCGGCCAATACATGCGCCTGTTCGAGCGTGCCTGGTTCAACCTGCACACCCTGTGGCAGCCGCAGAGTAGCGAGTCGATTGGGCTGGATCAGTATCGCGTCGAGATTGAAGCGCGGGTGATTGACGGGCTGGACGATGATGTTTCGGCGCTGACCTTCGATCCGGTGCGCAAAAGCCTGTTCACCGTGACCAACAAGAATTCCGAGCTGGTCGAACTGTCGCTCGAAGGCAAGATCCTGCGGCGCATCGCCCTGATTGGTTTTGGCGATCCGGAAGCCGTCGAGTACATCAGCGCCGACACCTACGTGATCACTGATGAACGCCAGCAGCGGCTGATCAAGATCCACCTGGAGGCAGACACCACCTTCCTCGACGCGGCGGACGCCGAGCAGATGACCCTCGGCGTGCATATGGCAAGCAACAAAGGTTTTGAAGGCCTGGCGTACGACTCGGTGGGCAAGCGTCTGTTTGTCGCGAAAGAGCGCAATCCGATGCTGATCTACGAAGTGCACGGCTTTCCGCACTTCAATCCGGAGAAGTCCTATGCAGTGCACGTGATCAATGATCCCAAGCGTGACGCCGGGATGTTTGTGCGCGATCTGTCGAGTTTGCAATACGACGAGCGCAGCGGGCATTTGCTGGCGCTGTCGGATGAGTCGCGGTTGATTCTGGAGCTGGATGTCGACGGGCGGCCGTTGAGCACGATGTCCATCAGTGGCGGGCGTCAGGGTCTGAAGAAAACCGTGCCGCAGGCGGAAGGCATTGCCATGGATGATGACGGGACGTTGTATCTGGTCAGTGAGCCGAATCTGTTTTACGTCTTCAAAAAGCCTGCACCGAACTAACCAACACCACAAACCATTGTAGGAGTGAGCCTGCTCGCGATAGCGGTGTGTCAGTCGACATTAATATCAACTGATCCACCGCTATCGCGAGCAGGCTCACTCCTACATGGGTATTCCGTCTGCCCATTAATTTCGGGCAGCGTTGGCTTACTCAGCCTTGAGGGTTTTCACGCCTTCGCTGGTCCCCAGCAACAACAGATCCGCCGGACGCGCCGCGAACAAGCCATTGGTGACCACGCCGACGATCGCATTGATCTGCGCTTCCAGCTCCACCGGGTTGGTGATCTGCAGGTTGAACACATCGAGAATGATGTTGCCGTTGTCGGTCAAAACGCCTTCGCGGTACACCGGGTCGCCGCCCAATTTCACCAACTGACGAGCAACGTGGCTGCGCGCCATCGGGATCACTTCGACTGGCAGCGGGAATTCGCCCAGCACCGGCACCAGTTTGCTGGCGTCGGCGATGCAAATGAAGGTCTTGGCCACAGCCGCGACAATCTTCTCGCGGGTCAGTGCGGCGCCGCCGCCCTTGATCAGGTTCAGGTGCGCGTCGCTTTCGTCGGCGCCATCAACGTAGAACTCCAGGTCGCTGACGGTGTTCAGCTCATACACCGGAATCCCGTGGCCTTTCAGGCGCGCGGCGGTGGCTTCGGAACTGGCGACCGCGCCATCGAACGCGCCCTTGTGCTGGGCCAGGGCGTCGATGAAGCAGTTGGCGGTGGAGCCGGTGCCGACCCCGACGATGCTCTTGTCGTCGAGTTTCGGAAGGATGAAGTCGACGGCGGCCTGAGCCACTGCCTGTTTGAGTTGATCCTGGGTCATGCGGGCTCCGGAAGCGGGCAAGGTGAGAACGGAAAGGCCGGCATTATAGCCGCAAGCGCGGCTAAAACCTCTGGATTCGTGTGGTCGTGCGGGCAAAAGCCGGGTTAGACTCCTCGGTCCCGCTCAACCGCTCAGTGATGCTTTCCGATGCTCGAACAGTACGTCAAAAAGATCCTCACCTCGCGCGTTTATGACGTTGCCGTAGAAACCCCGCTGCAGAACGCTCGCCAGCTTTCCGAGCGGCTGGGCAATGACATTTGGCTCAAGCGCGAAGACTTGCAGCCAGTGTTCTCGTTCAAGATTCGCGGCGCCTACAACAAACTGACGCAACTGAGCGATGAAGAACGCGCCCGTGGCGTGGTCACCGCGTCGGCGGGCAACCATGCGCAAGGTCTGGCCCTGGCGGCGAAAGTGCTGGGCGTCAAAGCTACGATCGTCATGCCCAAGACCACCCCCGAAATCAAAGTCGAAGGCGTGCGTTCGCGCGGCGGCAAAGTGGTGCTGCACGGTGATTCGTTCCCGGAAGCCTTGGCCTACTCGCTGAAACTGGTTGATGAAAAAGGCTACGTCTACATCCACCCGTACGACGATCCGCACACCATCGCCGGGCAGGGCACCGTGGCGATGGAAATTCTGCGCCAGCACCCGCAGCCGCTGGACGCGATTTTCGTCCCGGTCGGTGGCGGTGGTTTGATCGCCGGTATCGCTGCGTACGTGAAATACCTGCGCCCGGACATCAAAGTCATCGGCGTCGAGCCGGACGATTCCAACTGCCTGCAAGCGGCGATGGCCGCCGGTGAGCGCGTGGTGCTGCCGACCGTGGGCATCTTCGCCGACGGCGTGGCGGTGGCACAGATCGGCCAGCACACCTTCGACATCTGCAAAGACTATGTCGATGAGGTGATTACCGTCAGCACTGACGAGATCTGCGCCGCTATCAAGGATATCTACGACGATACCCGCTCGATCACCGAGCCTGCCGGCGCGTTGGGCGTGGCCGGGATCAAGAAATACGTCGAACAGCGCGGCGTCAGCGGCCAGACTTTTGTCGCGATCGATTCCGGCGCCAACGTCAACTTCGACCGCTTGCGCCACGTCGCTGAACGCGCCGAACTGGGTGAGGGTCGTGAAGCGATCATCGCCGTGACCATCCCCGAGAAGGCCGGCAGCTTCAAAGCGTTCTGCGAAGCGATCGGCAAGCGCCAGATCACCGAATTCAACTATCGCTATAACACCGGCAGCGAAGCGCACATCTTCGTTGGCGTGCAGACCCATCCGGAAAACGACCCGCGCAGTGCATTGCTGGCGAGCCTGACCGAGCAAGGTTTCCCGGTCACCGATCTGACCGACAACGAACTGGCCAAACTGCACATCCGGCACATGGTCGGCGGCCGCGCGGCGCAGGTGGTCGATGAAGTGGTGTTCCGTTTCGAGTTCCCGGAGCGTCCGGGGGCGCTGTTCAACTTCCTTAATAAGCTCGGTGGGCGCTGGAACATTTCGATGTTTCATTACCGCAACCACGGCGCCGCCGATGGCCGCGTGGTCGCCGGCCTGCAAGTGCCGCACGACGAGCGTCATCTGGTGCCGGCGGCGCTTGCGGAAATCGGTTACCCGTACTGGGATGAAAGCGAGAACCCGGCCTATCAGCTGTTTCTTGGCTGAACGGCTACGCTGATGGGCATGGCCCAAGGAAGAGAAATACATGGAAACCCTGACCACCCTGAAAGTCCTTCACGTCGCGGCGACCGTGGTCATACTCGCGAGCGGGCTGGGGCTCGCCGCTGTGACCTGGCGTAATCGCAGCGAAGGGCCGGCCAGCACGATGCAGCGTCCCTGGCTGTTTATCTGGTGTTTGATGCTGATCGGTATGCTCAGCATGCCTTTCACCGGCTGGTGGTTGGTGCACCTGGTCGGCTGGCCACTGGGGCAGTTGTGGATTCTGGGTTCCAGCGTGATCTATGCCGTGGCCACGTTGAGTGCGGTCTGGTTACTGGTTCGGCTTAACCGTTTGTGGACAAGCGGTGTCGGCAACTGGAAATTCAGCCTGGCGCTTGCGATTGTCAGCGGCGTTGGATTTCTCGCCATTGCGGCTTTGATGGGGGCCAAGCCTGTTTAAGGCTTGGGACCGTGTCGGTCCGATTCGCGAGCAGGCTCGCTCCCACAGGGGATTTGTGAGCGACACAGATCCAATGTGGGAGCGAGCCTGCTCGCGAAGGCGATGTCAGTCGCGCAAAGAAATCACCGGCCAGCCACGCTTCTCCGCTTCAGCGCGCAGATTCGGATCCGGATCGACAGCCACCGGATTCGCCACCTGCTCCAGCAACGGCAAATCATTCATCGAATCGCTATAGAAATAGCTGTCATCCAACGAATACCCGGTCTCTTCCAGCCAACGGTTCAGGCGCGTCACCTTGCCTTCGCGGAAGCACGGAATATCAGTGCTGCGCCCGCTGTAACGGCCATCGACCATCTCGCATTCGGTAGCGATCAGGGTTTCAACGCCCAGACGCACAGCAATCGGCGCGGTCACGAAGCGGTTGGTCGCAGTGATGATCACCAGTTTGTCGCCCGCGTCGCGGTGTTTTTTCAGCAGTTCCAGCGCCTTGGGCAACACGATCGGTTCGATGCAGTCGCGCATGTAATCGCTGTGCCATTGCTCGAGCACGGCCATGTCGGTGCGGCCGAGGATCTCCAGGCAGAAGTTCAGGTACGCGGCGTTATCCAGTTTGCCGGCCAGGTAATCCTGATAGAACTCGTCGTTGCGCGCTTTGTACGCAATCGGGTCGAGGAAGCCGCGTTCACACAGATAGTCGCCCCAGGCGTGATCGCTGTCGCCGCCCAGAAGGGTGTTGTCCAAATCGAAGAGTGCCAGGCGCATTGCAGTTACCCGCTGATAAGTCTGTAAAAAGGCGACAAGAATACGGTCTTTTCACAAGAGTGCACATAAGGTAGGAAGCTTCGTTGCCGCCTTATCAACCTTTGTGGAACAATGCGGCGACATGCGTTTGCGAGGTTGTTGCCGTGATCGACCCCGATGGTTTCCGCCCCAATGTCGGGATCATTCTGACGAATGACGCCGGCCAGGTGCTATGGGCTCGCCGTATCAATCAAGATGCCTGGCAGTTTCCGCAAGGGGGAATCAACCCTGAAGAGACGCCGGAAGACGCCTTGTACCGCGAGCTGAACGAAGAAGTTGGCCTGGAACGTGAAGATGTTGAAATACTGGCCTGTACTCGGGGCTGGTTGCGCTATCGTTTGCCGCAACGTCTGGTGCGTACGCACAGCCAACCGCTGTGCATCGGCCAGAAACAGAAATGGTTTCTCCTGCGCCTGATCTCCAACGAGCAGCGGGTGCGGATGGATTTGACCGGTAAACCGGAGTTCGATGGCTGGCGCTGGGTCAGCTATTGGTATCCGTTGGGCCAGGTGGTGACATTCAAGCGCGAGGTGTATCGCCGCGCCCTCAAAGAGCTTGCCCCGCGCCTTTTAGCGCGCGACTGACGACGGAGTTCGACCCCGAGCCATGCTCAATACGCTGCGCAAGATCGTCCAGGAAGTTAACTCCGCCAAGGATCTCAAGGCGGCGTTGGGGATTATTGTGTTGCGCGTCAAAGAGGCCATGGGCAGCCAGGTCTGCTCGGTCTACCTGCTTGATCCCGAGACCAACCGTTTCGTCCTGATGGCCACCGAGGGCTTGAACAAGCGCTCGATCGGCAAGGTCAGCATGGCACCCAACGAAGGTCTGGTCGGTCTGGTCGGCACGCGTGAAGAACCCCTGAACCTCGAAAACGCTTCGGTTCACCCGCGCTACCGCTACTTCGCCGAAACCGGTGAAGAGCGTTACGCCTCGTTCCTCGGTGCACCGATCATTCACCACCGCCGCGTCGTCGGCGTGTTGGTCATCCAGCAAAAAGAACGCCGTCAGTTCGACGAAGGTGAAGAAGCCTTCCTCGTGACCATGAGCGCGCAGCTTGCCGGCGTTATCGCCCACGCCGAGGCCACCGGTTCGATCCGCGGCCTGGGCCGTCAGGGCAAAGGCATTCAGGAAGCCAAGTTTGTCGGCGTACCGGGTTCGCCGGGTGCGGCGGTCGGTACCGCGGTGGTCATGCTGCCGCCGGCCGATCTCGACGTGGTGCCAGACAAGACCATCACTGACATCAACGCCGAGCTGGCGCTGTTCAAGACCGCCATCGAAGGCGTGCGCGCCGACATGCGCACGTTGTCCGCCAAACTGGCGACGCAGTTGCGCCCGGAAGAGCGTGCGCTGTTCGACGTCTACCTGATGATGCTCGACGATGCCTCGCTGGGCAGCGAAATCACCACCGTGATCAAGACCGGCCAATGGGCCCAGGGCGCGCTGCGTCAGGTGGTCACTGAGCACGTCAACCGTTTCGAACTGATGGACGACGCCTACCTGCGGGAACGTGCTTCGGACGTCAAAGACCTTGGCCGCCGTCTGCTCGCCTATTTGCAGGAAGAGCGCCAGCAGAACCTGGTCTATCCGGAAAAAACCATTCTGGTCAGCGAAGAACTGACGCCGGCAATGCTCGGCGAGGTGCCGGAAGGCACGCTGGTCGGTCTGGTTTCTGTGCTCGGTTCGGGTAACTCGCACGTCGCGATTCTTGCCCGGGCCATGGGTATCCCGACGGTCATGGGTCTGGTCGACCTGCCGTACGCCAAGGTCGACGGCATCGAAATGATCGTCGACGGCACACGCGGCGAGGTCTACACCAACCCGAGCGAAGTGCTGCGCAAGCAGTTCGCCGAGGTCGTCGAAGAAGAGAAACAACTGGCGCTGGGCCTCGACACCCTGCGCGACCTGCCGTGCGTGACCCTCGATGGCCACCGCATGCCGCTGTGGGTCAACACCGGACTGCTTGCCGATGTGGCGCGGGCGCAGAAGCGTGGCGCCGAAGGTGTCGGCCTGTACCGCACCGAAGTGCCGTTCATGATCAACCAGCGCTTCCCGAGCGAGAAGGAACAACTGGCGATCTACCGTGAGCAGCTCGCCGCGTTCCACCCGCAACCGGTGACCATGCGCAGCCTCGACATCGGCGGTGACAAGTCGCTGTCGTACTTCCCGATCAAGGAAGACAACCCGTTCCTCGGCTGGCGCGGCATTCGCGTCACCCTCGACCACCCGGAAATCTTTCTGGTGCAGACCCGCGCGATGCTCAAGGCCAGCGAAGGCCTGAACAACCTGCGGATTCTGCTGCCGATGATCTCCGGCACCCACGAACTCGAAGAAGCCTTGCACCTGATTCACCGGGCCTGGGGCGAAGTACGCGACGAAGGCACCGACGTGCCGATGCCGCCGATTGGCGTGATGATCGAAATCCCGGCAGCGGTTTATCAGACCAAGGAACTGGCGCGGATGGTCGACTTCCTGTCCGTCGGCTCCAACGACCTGACCCAGTATTTGCTGGCGGTCGACCGTAACAACCCGCGTGTGGCCGATCTTTACGACTACCTGCATCCAGCGGTGCTGCAAGCCCTGCAAACCGTGGTGCGCGATGCCCATGCCGAAGGTAAACCGGTGAGTATCTGCGGCGAAATGGCCGGCGACCCGGCGGCGGCGGTGCTGTTGATGGCGATGGGTTTCGACAGTCTGTCGATGAACGCCACCAACTTGCCGAAGGTGAAGTGGATGTTGCGTCAGGTCAATCTGAGCAAGGCCCAAGAATTGTTGGCCGAGTTGATGACCATCGATAACCCGCAAGTGATCCACAGCTCGCTGCAATTGGCGCTGAAGAACCTTGGGTTGTCGAAGATGCATCCACCGGCGGTGGTCAAGGCCCTCTGAAGATCAAAAGCCCCTCACCCTAACCCTCTCCCCGAGGGAGAGGGGACTGATTGGGGGATGCTGCAGAGGTACGCCGACCTGAAAGTGCTGTGTTGAATCCATAATCGAAGCGCACCGACCTGATAGTGCTGTGCCGAATCCATAATCGACCCACACCGACGAAGGTGCTGGGTTGAAGCCGTATTCGTCTCACAGCGACTGAAGATGCTGCTGAATCCATAATCAACTCGGTCTTTCAGGTCGATGTATGGCTCAAGACACCTCGGTCGGCCCCCTCTCCCAGAGGAAGGGGACTGATTGGGGGATGCTGCAGAGGTACGCCGACCTGAAAGTGCTGTGTTGAATCCATAATCGAAGCGCACCGACCTGATAGTGCTGTGCCGAATCCATAATCGACCCACACCGACGAAGGTGCTGGGTTGAAGCCGTATTCGTCTCACAGCGACTGAAGATGCTGCTGAATCCATAATCAACTCGGTCTTTCAGGTCGATGTATGGCTCAAGACACCTCGGTCGGCTCCCTCTCCCTCCGGGAGAGGGCTGGGGTGAGGGTCGCTTTTAAGCTTTTATCTCCACCTCGCCCAAATGCCCGCCATATGGCCCGAAACTCCGCTCGACCATCCGCCGCGACCCATCCGCCTGCACCACCAGCGCCGTACTCGCCCGCGTGCCGTAACTCTGACTGGCAATAAACACACTCGACAGCAATGTTTCAGTGGCCAGACCCACCCCGGTATCCGGCAATTCAGCTTCCGGCGCGGTCTGGGCATCGCTTAGCAAATCGAGCAAGTGCTGCGGTTGCGGATCATCCAGCACCGCACTCAACCCAGCCTTGGCCTTCAGCAACTTCGGCCACGGCGTATCCAGCCCCGCATTGGACAACCCGTAGACGCCCGATCCCAGCATCACCGGCTCCGACATCCGCGCATTGAAGTGCCACAGCTCATGACTATTGCCGAGCAGCAGATTGAACCCGGCATATTCCGCCGAACGCCCGACCACTTCGCTCAAATAATCATCAATCGACGCATCGCCGGTCAGAAACCGCGCCACCAGCTCACCCCGTGACTTGCGCGCTGACGCCTGCTGCGGATCACGGATATTGGTCAACGCAGCAAAGCGGCCGTTGGCGCCAATCCCCAGCCAGGTGCCACCGGCCTCAAGATCACGCCCGGCATGCACATTCGGCGCCTCCGGCCACTGCGCCAGTGGCAGGCTCGGCCGGGCGTAGAACTCGTCACGGTTGGCTGCGACGATCAGCGGCTGGGCATGGCCCGGGCGCCAGGCGAAAACAATCAGGCACATAAGGTGGTCCTTGTGTGTTTTTTGCTCACTCTACGCATCCGGCGTCCGTGCATCCATCGCCAGTGGAGCCAAAGGGTATGCATCCGTTACCATGCCGCTCCGGTTTTGTGGATGCGGTCTGGGGAGACGGTCATGGAATTTCTGCTCTATCTGGCGCTGGGCGCCTGTGCGGGCGTGCTGGCCGGGCTATTCGGGGTTGGCGGCGGGATCATCATCGTGCCGGTGCTGGTGTTCAGTTTCACCTTGCAGGGCTTTGATCAGTCGATCCTCACCCATCTGGCGGTCGGCACGTCGCTGGCGACGATCATCTTCACCTCGGTCAACGCCGTGCGTGAGCATCATCGACGAGGCGCGGTGCGCTGGCCGATCTTCATGTGGATGGCCGTCGGCATTCTGCTCGGTGCAGGTTTCGGTGCGCTGACCGCTGAAGCGATTTCCGGCCCGCACCTGCAAAAGATCATCGGCGTGTTTGCCTTGATCATCTCGGTGCAACTGGCGCTGGACATCAAACCCAAGGCCAGCCGAACGGTGCCGGGTAAACTCGGTCTGACCGTGGCCGGCAGTGTGATTGGCTGGGCCTCGGCGATTTTCGGCGTCGGTGGCGGCTCGCTGACCGTGCCGTTCCTGACCTGGCGCAGCGTGCCGATGCAGCAAGCGGTGGCGACCTCGTCGGCCTGCGGGCTGCCAATCGCGCTGGTCAGTGCATTAAGTTTCATGATTCTGGGGTGGCACGATCCGTTGTTGCCGGCCCATAGTCTCGGTTTTGTGTATTTGCCGGCGTTGTTGGGCATCGCCCTGACCAGCATGGTTTTCGCCCGCATCGGTGCGCGATTGGCGCATCGGTTGTCGCCGCGCTTGCTGAAACGGCTGTTCGCCGCTTTGCTGTTCAGCGTGGGTGTGAGCTTCCTGCTTTAATCGCGTCGCAATCCTGGCTTAATCCTGAGGTGGCAGCGTCGCCCGGGAATTCTGGTTTCAACTCTAACGAGGAGTCGCAATGCTGCCTTACCCGCAGATCGACCCGGTGGCCCTGGCCATCGGTCCGCTGAAAATCCACTGGTACGGTCTGATGTACCTGATCGGCATCGGCGGTGCGTGGCTGCTGGCGTCGCGCCGGCTCAACCGTTTCGACCCGACCTGGACCAAGGAGAAACTCTCCGACATGGTCTTCTGGATGTCGATGGGCGTCATCGTCGGCGGACGTCTGGGCTATGTGCTGTTCTACGATCTGAGCGCTTACCTGGCCAACCCGACGCTGATTTTCGAAGTGTGGAAGGGCGGCATGTCGTTCCACGGCGGTTTCATCGGCGTAATGCTGGCCGCGTTGTGGTTCGGCAAGCGCAACGGCAAGTCGTTCTTCCAGTTGATGGACTTCGTTGCGCCGATGGTGCCGATCGGTCTGGGCGCCGGGCGCATCGGTAACTTCATCAACGCTGAATTGTGGGGCAAAGCCACCGACGTACCGTGGGCCATGGTCTTTCCGCCATTCAGCGACCCGGCACAACTGCCGCGTCACCCGTCGCAGTTGTATCAGTTCGCGCTCGAAGGCGTGGCGTTGTTCCTGATTCTGTGGATTTTCTCGCGCAAACCGCGTCCGACCATGGCTGTTTCCGGCATGTTCGCGCTGTTCTACGGCATCTTCCGTTTCATCGTCGAGTTCGTCCGCGTGCCGGATGCGCAGTTGGGCTATCTGGCCTGGAACTGGCTGACCATGGGCCAGGTGCTCTGCGTGCCGATGATCGTTGGCGGGCTGTTCCTGATCTGGCTGGCCTATCGTCGCGCACCGGCAGCACCGCTCGCGCCGACGGCTTAAACTACGAACCCCGGCGCGCGACGCCGGGGCTCAAAGGACACAGGTAACTCATGAAGCAATATCTCGAACTGGTCTCGCACGTCATTCAGAACGGCAGCAAACAGGCCAACCGCACCGGCATCAACACCATCAGTTTCCCGGGTGCGATGCTGCGTTTCGATCTGCAGGAAGGTTTCCCGGCGATCACCACGCGCAAAATGGCCTTCAAATCGGCCATCGGCGAGATGTGCGGTTTTCTCCGTGGCGTGAACAATGCCGCTGAATTTCGCGCGCTGGGCTGCAAGGTCTGGGACCAGAACGCCAACGAAAACGCGCAGTGGCTGGCCAACCCGTTCCGTCAGGGCGACGACGACCTCGGCGAAATCTACGGCGTGCAATGGCGCAAATGGCCGGCGTACAAGCAGATCCCGCTGAGCAACACCGCCGCCATCGAACAAACCCTGAGCAACGGCTACAAGCAGATCGCTCAGGGCGAAGAAGACGGCCAGGCCTACGTGGTGCTGTACAAAGCCATCGACCAGGTACGTCAGTGCGTCGACACGATCATCAACGATCCGGGCAGCCGCCGTATTCTGTTCCACGGCTGGAACGTTGCTCAGCTCGATGAAATGGCCCTGCCGCCGTGCCACCTGCTGTACCAGTTCCACCCGAATGTCGAGACCAAAGAGATTTCTCTGACCCTCTACATCCGCTCCAACGATCTGGGTCTGGGCACGCCGTTCAACCTCACCGAAGGCGCCGCGCTGCTGAGCCTGATCGGTCGCCTGACCGGTTACACGCCGCGCTGGTTCACCTATTTCATCGGTGATGCGCACGTCTACGAGAACCATCTGGACATGCTCAACGAACAGCTCAAGCGCGAGCCGTTCGCCATGCCGAAACTGAAAATCTCCGACCGCGTGCCGGAGTTTGCCAAGACTGGCGTGTACCAGCCGGAATGGCTGGAGATGGTCGAGCCGAGCGACTTCTCGCTGGAAGGCTACGAGCACCACGCGCCAATGACCGCGCCAATGGCGGTCTGAAAGACTGGCTCTGAAGCTTTTATATTCGGTATGGGTCTACCGGACTGTCATGTCTGACAGTAGGCAAGAAAAAAAGAGGGTGTTTGACTGACTGCAGGCCTACTGGGCATGGGTCAGTCAAACACCCTCTTTTTCATTCAAGGAGCTTCATCATGACAATCAGTGCATCCGGCGCAACGGCCGGGTTCTCGGAGGTCTCAATCGGTTTTGCACCACAGCGCTTGCAGGGCACGGTGAACAATCGCCCCTTCATTGGCTGTGAAAGTCGCTCGGGGCTTTTCCATTCCATTCCCAGCCTCGACCCGTGGGGGTGCGTGGTGCCCATGGAAATACTCAGCGGCGCACCGATCTTCATCGACTCGTTGCGGGTCGTCGTTTCAGTCAATGAGATGGATTTTCGCAGGGGTGATCAGGTTCGGGTGCAGTGGCAGGCGCTCGGTGGTACCGGGGGCAGTTATACGTCGCAGCCGCAAACAGTGGTGGAGTACAAATCTTTGCATTTTGCGGTGCCTGACGAAACGGCGCGTCAGTTCGAAGGTGATCGGGTCGAGGTAATCTTTGTCATCGAAAGAGACGGTATTGCTTTACCTTCCTTGTCGTTGCATCTGACGTTCGCGGCGGAGCTGCTCCAGACCGGCCCGGTTTTTATTGATGCCGTGTCGCAAGGTGTCCTGCAAGTTGATCAACATCCCAATGGCGTGTGCCTGACCATTCCCCGGATTGAAAACCTGCGAACCAATAACGCCATCGAAATGACATGGAAAAGCAGTGCAAAGGGCGGCCAGGATGGCGCCTGGAGGGATTACCAGCGCAAGCTGACGGTCAGTCCCGATTCATCCCTCGGCTTCTGGATTGAGCCTACGGTCTATCAGGCGTATCGCGGTGAGACCGTTCACCTGTTCTGCAGTCTTTTTCTGGGTACGGGGATGGTCCCCGGCTTGACCTACGGCATGGGGCACCGGGGTGTATTGGAGTTCAGGCTGGTGTGAGAGCCATTGGCGACGCAGGACTAATGACCATGACTTCTGCCCACATGGGAGTGCTCAACCTCCGTCGCCACCACACCGCCACTCACTTCCAGCCGCTGCAGAATCCCGCATTGTTCCGCCCCCGGCCCTTCGCCACAACGTTGGCGCAGGTCGAGCAACTGTGTCTGCAACGCCAATAACCCATCAATTCGTGCCTTCACGTGCTGGATGTGTTCATCGATCAGCGTATTGACGCTTTCACACTGATCCTGCGGGCTGTCACGCATGGCCAGCAGACTGCGGATTTCTTCAAGGGTCATGTCGAGGGTGCGGCAGTTGCGGATGAAGGTCAGGCGTTCGGCGTGGGCCTGGGTGTAGACGCGGTAATTGCCGTCGCTGCGCGCCGGTTCCGGCAGGAGGTTTTCGCGCTCGTAGTAGCGGATGGTTTCCACGGCGCAGTCGGTGAGTTTGGCCAGTTCTCCGATCTTCATGACGGCAATCTCCAAAAGGGGGCTTGACCCTATAGTGGCTACAGGGTCTTTACTTGGCAACAGGCACCTTCATGGACGCGACCAATGAGCGATTCCCAGCACACCCACAAACCCGGCGACGGTCACGATCACAGCCATAAATTGCAGCCTGTGCATAAACATTCACATGGCGGCGACTCTTGCTGCGCGCCGAAAGTTGCAGCACCGGCACCGGTTCATGCGCACGAAGATTCTTGCTGCTCGTCGACAGCCGCCGCGCCTGCGTTGGTGCAGTTGAGCGAAAAGACCAGCGCCGATGCGCGCCTGAGCAGTTTCCGCATCGAGGCGATGGACTGCCCGACGGAGCAGACGCTGATCCAGAACAAACTCGGCAAGCTCGCCGGTGTGCAGCAACTGGAATTCAACCTGATCAATCGCGTGCTCGGCGTGACCCACAATCTGCCGGGTACCGAGCCGATCACCGAGGCGATCAAATCCCTCGGTATGCACGCCGAACCGCTGGAGGCGGGCGTCGACTCGCCAGCCCCGGCCCCGGTGAAAAAACACTGGTGGCCGCTGGCGCTGTCCGGTGTCGGCGCGCTCGCCGCCGAAGTCATCCACTTCACCAACGCCGCGCCCACCTGGGTGGTGGCGATCATCGCGCTGGTGTCGATCCTCAGCGGTGGCCTGACCACCTATAAAAAGGGCTGGATCGCCCTGAAGAACCGCAACCTCAACATCAACGCACTGATGAGCATCGCCGTGACCGGTGCCATCCTCATCGGCCAATGGCCGGAAGCGGCGATGGTGATGTTCCTGTTCACTGTCGCCGAGCTGATCGAAGCGCGCTCGCTGGACCGTGCGCGCAACGCGATCAGCGGCCTGATGCAGATGACGCCGGAACAAGCCACGGTGTTGCAGGCTGACGGCAGCTGGATTGAGCAGGACGTGAAAAGCGTCGAACTCGGCGCCCGTGTTCGGGTGAAACCCGGCGAGCGTATTGCGCTGGACGGCGAAGTGGTCAGCGGCAGTTCGACCATTGATCAAGCACCGATCACCGGGGAAAGCCTGCCGGTAGAAAAAACCGTCGGCGACAAAGTCTTCGCCGGCACCATCAACCAGGCCGGTTCGCTGGAGTACGCGGTCAGCGCAGCGGCGAACAACTCGACCTTGGCGCGCATCATCCATGCCGTTGAACAGGCTCAAGGTGCGCGCGCGCCGACCCAGCGCTTCGTCGATCAATTCTCGAAAATCTACACGCCGGTGGTGTTTGTATTTGCCTTGGCCGTGGCGATCATTCCGCCGTTGTTCATGGGCGCCGTGTGGTTCGACTGGATCTACCGCGCGTTGGTGTTGCTGGTGGTCGCATGCCCGTGTGCACTGGTGATTTCGACTCCGGTGACTATCGTCAGCGGCCTCGCGGCAGCGGCGCGCAAAGGCATTCTGGTCAAGGGCGGCGTGTACCTGGAGGGCGGTTTCAAGCTCGATTATCTGGCGCTGGATAAAACCGGGACGATCACTCACGGCAAACCGGTGCAGACCGATTACCTGTCGCTCGATCCGACCGCCGATGCCACGGCACCGGCAATCGCTGCGGCATTGGCCGGACGTTCCGACCACCCGGTGTCGCTGGCCATCGCTAATGCCGCTGTGGATAAAAACTTCGCCGCGCTGATTGTGGATAACTTCGAAGCGTTGGGCGGGCGTGGCGTCAAAGGCGAGATCAACGGCCAGACCTACCACTTGGGCAACCATCGCCTGGTCGAAGAACTCGGTTTGTGCTCGCCGGCACTGGAAGAAAAACTCTTCGCGCTGGAGAAACAGGGCAAATCCGTGGTGCTGCTGCTCGACAGCTCCGGCCCGCTGGCGCTGTTCGCCGTGGCTGACACGGTCAAGGAAACCAGCCGCGAAGCGATTCGTCAGTTGCATGAACTCGGGGTGAAAACCCTGATGCTCACTGGCGATAACGTCCACACCGCCCAGGCGATTGCCGCACAGGTCGGCATCGACGAAGCGCGTGGCGACTTGCTGCCGACCGACAAACTGCAAGCCATCGAAGACCTTTATGCACAGGGTCGGCGAGTCGGCATGGTCGGCGACGGCATCAACGATGCCCCGGCACTGGCCCGCGCCGAGATCGGTTTCGCCATGGCGGCTGCCGGCACCGACACCGCGATTGAAACCGCCGATGTCGCCCTGATGGACGACGATCTGCGCAAGATCCCGGCGTTCATCAGCCTGTCGCGTAACACCGCGAGCATTCTGAAACAGAACATCGCGCTGGCCCTGGTGATCAAAGCTATCTTTCTTGCGGTAACCTTCGCCGGGCTCGCCACCATGTGGATGGCGGTGTTTGCCGACATGGGCGTGAGCCTGCTGGTGGTGTTCAACGGTTTGCGCCTGCTGCGCAAATAGATGAGGAAAGGTTGTGCTGAGTGCCGAGCTGAAAGCGTTTTACATGGTCGCCCGCCTGGGCAGCATCACGTTGGCGGCGAAAAAACTCGGCCTCAGCCAACCGACCGTGACCACGCAGATTCGCAATCTGGAAAGTCAGTATTCGGTGGAACTGTTCTACCGTGGCGGCCGACGCCTAAGCGTCAGTGATGAAGGCGCGCGGTTGCTGCCGATGGTCAAGACGCTGCTGCAGCAAGAGGCCGATATCGAGTTCTTCCTGCGCAACAGCGGTCAGGTGCAGGGCACGTTGCGCATCGCGGCGACGGCGCCGTATTACATTCTTGATCTGGTGAAGACCTTTCGCGAGCGTCTGCCGCAGGTGGAAGTGTCGGTGGAAATCGGCAACTCGCAGCAAGTGCTGGAAGCGCTGGAGGATTACCGCGTGGACATCGCCGCGTCGTCGCAATTGCTCGATGACGCGCGGTTGATTCGTCGGGTGTTGGGTACTGATCCGCTGGTGCTAGCGGTGCATCGCAATCATCCGCTGGCGGCGCAGGAACATGTGGCGTTGAGTGCGCTGGCCGGGCATACCTTGTTGATGCGCGAAACCGGGTCAACGACGCGGCGTCTGACTGAAGAGTTACTGGCCAGCGCCGGGGTCAGTTTCGGGCCGTTGTTGGAAATTGGTAGTCGTGAGTCGATCCGTGAGGCGGTGTTGCGCAATATTGGCATCAGTATTATTGCGCGGCAGGAAGTGCCGCATGATCCGCAGTTGCGCGTGCTGACGATCGAGAATGCGCCGCAGATTCCGGAGTACCTTTATTGCCTGAAAGAGCGCAAGGGCGCGCGGTTGCCGGCGGCGTTCCTTGGCTTGGCGCAGGAAATGTCCCCCGCGTAATGATCGTTCCCACGCTCCGCGTGGGAATGCAGCCCGGGACGCTCTGCGTCCCAACAGCCGAACGCGGAGCGTCCGATGAGGCATTCCCACGCAGAGCGTGGGAACGATCGGTAGTGAACCAAAATCCCCGAATACCACTATCGGCCGTTTTTGCCTCACTGCCACATGACGGACGCATTACAACTCTAGGATTGGCCCCATCTGCTTGATGAGGTCTGTCCATGAATCCTGCCATCGCAACTGCCTTGACCAACCCCGGCGCACCCATGAAAGTGCGCGGCGTGCAGAAGCGCTTCGGCGCGTTTACTGCACTGGATAACGTCTCCCTCGACGTCGCCGCCGGTGAACTGGTGTGCCTGCTCGGCCCGTCGGGCTGCGGCAAAACCACGTTGCTGCGCTGCATTGCCGGTCTGGAAAAACAGGACAGCGGCGAGCTGTACCTCGGCGAGCGCGACGTCTCGCACCTCGCCCCGCAAGCCCGTGATTACGGGATTCTGTTCCAGTCCTACGCGCTGTTCCCCAATCTGACGGTCGAAGCGAACATCGCCTACGGCCTCGCCGGCAGCGGTCGCGATGAAGTGCGCCGCCGCGTCGGACAGATGCTGGAACTGGTCGGCCTCACCGGCAGCGAGAAAAAGTACCCCGGCCAATTGTCCGGCGGCCAGCAACAGCGCGTTGCTCTTGCTCGGGCCTTGGCACCAGCACCGTCGCTGCTGTTGCTCGACGAACCGATGTCCGCCCTCGACGCCCGGGTCCGCGAGCATCTGTGCACCGAACTGCGCCAACTGCAGCGCAACCTCGGCATCACCACCCTGATGGTCACGCACAATCAGGACGAAGCCATGCTGATGGCCGACCGTATCGCGGTGATGAACAACGGCCGCGTCGAGCAGTACGCCACCCCGCAGGGAATCTACAACCGCCCGGCCACGCCGTTCGTGGCCGAGTTTGTCGGCCAGGGCAACTGGTTGCCGTTCCAACGCAGCAGCGACACTCACGCGCAGGTCGGCGGGATGAACCTGCGCCTCAGCGATGGCAGCATTCAGCGCGCCTCGGGCCGTTTGTTTTGCCGCCCGGAAGCGATCAACGTCAATCCACCGGTGCACGAAGAAAACCTGTTCCCGGCCAAAGTCCGCGAGATCACTTTCCTCGGCAACCGCTGCCGCATGAGCTTCGAACTTGATCAGTTGCCGGGCCACGCACTGCTCGCCGAACTCGCGCCGGAAGCCATGCCGCGCCTCGGCGCCCAGCAAATCATGGTCGCCTTGCCGCCGCGCAGTCTGCAGGTGTTTGCCTGATGAACAGCAACCTCGCGCTGCCGCTACCGCACAAGCAGGTGCGCCAGACCTCCAAAGCCGAGATCGGCGACCGCATTTTTGTCGTCGGCGGCAAAGTCCTCTTGCTGCTGTTGCTCGGCGTCGCGGTGTTGCTGCCGTTGCTGGCGATCTTCTGGCGTGGCTTCAGCAGTGAGGCGGGGCAGGGCGGTGGTTGGGTCGCGGCGAAGGAACTGGTGAGCAGCGAGAATTTCCACTGGCTGCTCGGCAACAGCCTGAAAGTTTCCCTCAGCGTTGCGGCGATCGTCGTACCGCTGGCTTACCTGTTTGCTTATGCGCTGCAACGCACGCTGATTCCGGCGAAGGGCATCTGGCGCGGGATTTCTTTACTGCCACTGATGGCGCCGTCGATGCTGCCGGGGATTGCGCTGGTCTATCTGTTTGGCAACCAGGGCATGTTGCGAGGGCTGCTCTCGGACAACATCTACGGGTTCTGGGGGATTGTGCTGGGTGAGGTGATTTACACCTTTCCCCATGCACTGATGATTTTGCTCTCGGCATTGTCGCTGGCCGATGCGCGCTTGTTCGATGCCGCGTCGAGCATGGGCGCCAGTCCGGCCAAGGCCTTCCGCAGCATCACCTGGCCGGCGACGCGTCAGGCTGTGTTCGCCGCGTTCTGTCTGGTGTTCACCCTGACCATCACCGATTTCGGCGTGCCGGTGGTGGTCGGTGGCGACTATCAAGTGCTGGCGCTGGAGGCCTACAAAGCGGTGGTCGGCCAGCAGCAATTCGGTCGCGGCGCGTTGATTGGCATGGTGCTGTTGCTGCCGGCGCTGTTCAGCTTCGGTGTCGATGCCTGGTTGCGTCGGCGTCACGGCGATTCCATGAGCGGTCGAGCGCAGGTGTTCAAACCGTCGCCGTCGAAACTGCGCGATGGCTGCTATCTGGCGATCGTCTTATTGATCAGTGCCGCGTTGATTCTGGTGTTCGGAATGGCGGTGTTCTCCTCCTTGGTGAAGTTCTGGCCGTACAACCTGTCGCTGTCGCTCAATCATTACCAGTTCAACGAAACCGCTGGCGGTGGCTGGCTGGCCTACAGCAACAGTTTGAAGATGGCCTTGGGCACGGCGTTGATCGGCAGCGTGCTGATTTTTACCGGCGCCTATCTGATGGAGAAAACCCGCACTCAGCGCGGCCTCAATCTGGCCCTGCGCATGCTCAGTTTTGTGCCGATGGCGGTGCCGGGGCTGGTGCTCGGTCTCGGTTACGTCTTCTTCTTCAACCTCACGGGCAACCCGCTGCATGTGCTGTACGGGACGATGACGCTGCTGATCGTCTGCACGATTGCGCACTACCTGACCACCGCCCAAATGACCGCGACCACCGCATTGCGCCAACTCGACGCCGAGTTCGAAGCCGCCGCGCTGTCGCTCAAGGCGCCGCTGTACCGGCACTACCTGCGGGTCACCGTGCCGATCTGCCTGCCGGCGCTGCTCGACATCGTGCGCTACCTGTTTGTATCGGCGATGACCACGGTGTCGGCGGCGATCTTCCTCTACAGCCCCGACACCATCCTCGCGGCGGTCGCGGTGCTGAACATGGATGACGCCGGCAACGTCGGCGGTGCGGCGGCGATGTCGACCCTGATTCTGTTCACCTCGGCGGGCGTGTCCTTGCTGCTGGCGTGGGCTTCGCGCGGCTTGCTGCGCCGTTCTCAAGCCTGGCGGCAAACCGCGCCCGGTCACTGATTCCAACCCGTTCAACTCATTACAGGAAAACGATCATGTTCAAGCCTATGGCCCTGGCCGCTGCTGTGCTCGCTACTTTCAGCCTGAATGCCTTTGCGGCAAAAACCGAGTTGACGGTGTACACCGCCCTCGAGGCCGAGCAACTGAAGTCCTATAAAGAAGCGTTCGAAAAGGCCAACCCGGACGTCGAAATCAAATGGGTGCGCGATTCCACCGGGATCATCACCGCCAAACTGCTCGCCGAAAAGGCCCGTCCGCAGGCTGACGCGGTGTGGGGCCTCGCGGCTTCCAGTCTGGCGATTCTTGATCAGCAAGGCATGCTGCAAAGCTACGCGCCGAAGGACCTCGGCAAGATCGGCGCGAACTACCGCGACGCCGCCAACCCGCCAGCCTGGGTCGGCATGGATGTGTGGGCCGCGACGATTTGCTTCAACACTGTCGAGGCCGAGAAGCAGGGCCTGAGCAAGCCCGTGAGCTGGCAGGATCTGACCAAGCCTGAGTACAAGGGCAAGATCGTTATGCCGAACCCGGCGTCGTCCGGCACCGGTTTCCTCGACGTCAGCGCCTGGCTGCAAACCTTTGGCGAGAAGCAGGGCTGGGCGTACATGGATGGCTTGCATCAGAACATTGGTCAGTACGTTCACTCCGGTTCCAAGCCTTGCAAGTTAGCGGCGGCGGGCGAGTTCCCGATCGGGATTTCCTTTGAATACCCGGCGGTACAGCTGAAGCGTCAGGGCGCGCCGCTGGACATTATTTTGCCGAAGGAAGGCCTGGGCTGGGAGATCGAAGCGACCGCTGTGATCAAAGGCACGCCGCATGAAGAAGCGGCGAAGAAACTGGCTGACTTCTCGGCGAGTGCTGAGGCGATGGATCTGTACAAGGAGAACTTCGCCGTGCTCGCGCAACCGGGGATCGCCAAGCCGCAGACAGAATTGCCGGCGGATTACGAGCAGCGTTTGATCAAGAACGACTTCGCCTGGGCCTCGAAGAACCGCGACGAGATTCTCGCCGAGTGGCGCAAGCGTTATGACGGCAAGTCCGAGAAAGTGGCGGCCAAGTAAATCTTCGCAAGCTGACAGGGCCTCATCGCGAGCAGGCTCACTCCTACAGGGGAACGCATTCCAACTGTAGGAGTGAGCCTGCTCGCGATAGCGGTCTTTCATTCAGGAAATCATCCAGATGACACAACACAAAGACCTGCTCGTCGTAGGCGCCGGCATTCTGGGCCTATCGCACGCCTACGCCGCCGCCAAACGCGGTCTCAAAGTCGCTGTTTTCGAACGCACCGCCATCCCCCTCGGCGCTTCGGTGCGCAACTTCGGCCAGGCGCTGGTCACTGGCCAACCACCTGGCCAAATGCTCGAGCTGGCCAAGGCCAGCCGCGAGATCTGGGGCGACTGGGCGCAACTCGCCGGTCTGCAAATCAAGCGCAACGGTTCCTACCTGTTCGCCCGTACTGAAGCCGAAGAACATCTGCTCGAAGCCTTCTGTAACGGTCGCGCCGTGGAGCACGGTTACAACATCCAATTGCTGCGCGGCGCTGCTTTGCGCGATCTGTATCACGGCCAGTTCAGTCACCACCGCGCAGCGTTGCACGGCATCGACGATCAACAGCTGTACTCACGCGAAGCAATCCCGGCGCTGATCGATTACCTGTGCCGCGACCTCGGTGTCGAGTTTCACTTCTCCACGCTGGTGCGCGACGTCGAACCCGGACGCCTGCACAGCACCGCCGGCAGTTTCACCGCGAAGCAGATCATCGTCTGCTCCGGCCACGATTATCAGACCTTGCTCGCCGAGCCGATCGCCGCCCTCGACCCGCAAATCTGCCGCCTGCAAATGCTCCGCGCCAAACCGCAGATCGATCTCAACCTGCAACACGCCTTGCTCACCGGCCTGAGCTGCGTGCACTACGGCGCCTTCGCCGATCTGCCGGAAGCAGCGGCGGTGCAGGCGCAGATCCTGCGTGAACAACCGCACCTGCACGACAACGGCATCCACCTGCTGATCAGCCCGACGCCGTACGGCGAATTGATCATCGGCGACTCGCACCATTACGGCAGCGACCCTTCACCGTTCAACGCCGAGCAAGTGGATAACTGGATGATCGAGCTGGCCGAGCAGACGCTGGGCTGCAAGGTGCAAGTGGTCGAGCGCTGGCAGGGCGTCTATGGTTCTCGAGGACCGGGGCCGTTTTCGTTGCTACGTCCGGCAGCGGGGTTGAGTGTGGCGCTGATGCACACCGGTGTCGGCATGAGCGTCGGCCCGGCGATGGCCGAGCGCAACGTTGCGCAGTTGCTGGAGGAGATTGAATGACAGGTCGCGAGCAAGTCATTGCCCGGGTATTCGGGCTGTACGAACGCTTCGGCACCAGCGATTACATCGGCGAACCGGTGTCGCAGATCGAGCACATGTCCCAGGCTGCCGAACTCGCCATCGCCGAGGGCTTCGATGATGAAGTGGTGCTGGCGGCGTTCTTTCATGACATCGGCCATTTGTGTGCCGAGGGCGCGGAGAATATGGGCGGTTATGGCGTGGTCAGCCATGAACGCCTGGGCGCGGATTACTTGCGTGAAGCTGGTTTCAGCGAGCGTATGGCGCGGCTGGTGGAATATCACGTGCAGGCCAAGCGGTATCTGACGTTGCGTGAGCCGGGGTATTTTGATCGGCTGAGTGAGGCGAGCCGGCGAACGCTGGAGTATCAGGGCGGGGTGATGACCGATGCTGAGGCGGATGTGTTTGAGCGCGATCCGTTGTGTGCGGTCAGCCTGCGGATGCGGCAGTGGGATGAGTTGGCCAAGGAGAGGGCGGTGCCGGTGATGGATCTGGCGGTGCTCAAGCGCAAGGCTGAAGTTTTGTTGTCGGCCGGGTGATTGCAACCCTCACCCCAGCCCTCTCCCGGAGGGAGAGGGAGCCTACGGAGTTGTTCTCAGGTGATACATCGACCTGAAATATCCAGCCGAACTCAGGTTTGAAAAGCCTGGAGATCTGCTCCCTTCCCCCTCTACCCCTTGGGGGAGAGGGCTGGGGTGAGGGGGTAGCGATCTAAAGCTCAAGCACCCGATCAACCAACCCCTCAATCTGCTCTTGCCGCTCAGCCTGATTCAACTTCGCCTGCGGATTCAACGACGACCACTGCGGATGCGCCCGCGCCTTGTTCAGCGCTTCCGGCAACTTGCCCTCACGCCAGGTTTTATCCTGCGGGGTCGCCACCTGAACCGCATCCATCGCCGCGTGCCCACGCTGATCCAGCGCCAACACCAACTGCCGCTGGCGCAACGCCAACAGCCGCAACACCCCGTCATCCACCGTCAGCTCGCGCTGCCCCTTGATCTTGCCCAGCAACCGACTGCCATAACTGCGCGCCGTCTGCAGCGCCCCCCCGGCAATCGCGCCCGCCAATGCCGCCGCGCCGAGGGTAATCCCGCCAACCAGCAAATCCACACCAGCCCCCGCCGCCGCACCCGCAGCAATCCCGCCACCCACGCGCACACCGAGTTGCTTGAGGGTTTCCGGGTTGAACAGGTCATCGCCCCAACGCCCATCCAGCAACGGCAAATCACTCGCCGCCGCATCCTGTGGCCGGAACGCATACAGCTTGAGCAGCGCCTCGACGCATTTCTGCTCGCGCTGGCGCACGGCTTTGCGCAGTTCACTGATGGCTTGTTGTTCCTGCTCGGCTTCGCTGACCACACTGCGCCGACAAGCCGCACAGTCGATCAACAACTCAGCAATCAATCGCGCCGCACTTTGCTGCCGCGCCAGGCGCTGAGCCTGTTGATCGGCAATCAAGCGTTCCAGTTGCGGACGAGCGTTTTCCAGCAGTAGCGCAAGGCTTTCATACAGCCGCCGCTCGCCATCCTCGGGCGGCGCCACACTGTCGAAACGCACCAGTGCATGCAGCCCGAGCCGTGCCAACGCTTCACGCCAATCCGGCTCGCGATGGTTGGCACTGCTGACGAAATTCAGCACCGGCAGCAGCGGCTTGCCGCAACTGGCGAGCACTTCCAGTTCGTCGCGGTACTTGGCCAACACCGGCTCGCGCGCATCAATCACATACAATCCGGCGTCGGAGGCGAGCAGTTGCCGCAGCACTTTCGCCTCCTGCTCGAAACGCTGGCGCGCCTCGCTGCCGTCGAGAAACCGCGCCAGACGTGCTGGGCCATCGAGACGTTCGCCGGGACGTTCCAGGCGTTCGAGAAAATCCAGCAGGGCAATGGCGTCTTCCAGCCCCGGCGTGTCGTAGAGGTCGAGCAACGGTTCGCCATCGACCGACAACCGCGCGCCTTCGACATGCCGCGTGGTGCTCGGGCGATGGGAGACTTCGCCGAAGCCGACATCGCGGGTCAGCGTGCGCAGCAGCGAAGTCTTGCCGACGTTGGTGTGGCCGACCACCGCGAGTTTCAGCGGCGTTTTCCAGGCATCAGTCATGACCCGTCTCCAGCCAGTTCAACGGCGCGCAATCGGCGAACTTCAAGTCAAGTTGTTGCAGGGCGACGTGCCAGTCGCCGAGACGCTCGGCATCCAGTGCTTCGCCCGGCGGTGCTTGCAGCAGCCAGACACGGGTTTCGCCGGCACTGCGCGCCAGTTCGGCGATCAAGGCGAGGCTGCCGCGATCCGGCGAGCGTCGTGGGTCGCAGGCAATCGCCAGACGGGCTGGCGGAAAGCGACTGAGTTGTTCGAGCAGTTTGTGGCGTGATTCGCGACTGTCGAGGATGCCGGCGTTGCCGACGTGTTTCGGCAGGGCGGGCGGCCATTGGCGTTGCTCGTCGAGCTCGATTGCTACCAGCAATGCGCCTTCGCTGGCGAGTTCACCAACGCCGCTTTCGACACGGTGCAATTGCGCCGGCTCAGGATCGTTGACGCCAAGTCGTTCGCTGGTCGGCATCAAGCGTTCGCGCAGCTGCGCGTAGCCGGGCAGGTTCAGCTCCAGACGCAAGCGATCCCGCCCACGTTTCCAGCGCCAACGGCAGAACAGCATCAGCACAAGGCGGGGTAGCACGCCATAGATCAGCACCGCGCCGACCAGCCAAATCGCCCACATCTGGCGAACCAGGACGCGGTTGTAATCGGTGTCCAGCGTTACGCGAATCATGTCCACGCTCGGCGCACTCCAGCCCAGCGCATGGGGAATAACCGTCAACGCATCAGTCAGTGCCGCGAAGAAGTCAGCGCCCAGCAGCGTGCTTTCCCAGATGAAGTCATATTGCCGAGTGGCCATCATCAATATCAGCATGCTTAGCGCGCTGAACATGATCAGCAACCACAGGCCATTGACCAGCGAGCCAATCGCCCAGCGATTGAGTTTATGGCGTTGCAGCAAGACCAGTAATGCGGGGGGTAATTGCGCGGCTTTGGCGTCCCGGGCAAATTTCTCGCTAAGCCACAGCCACAACCTGCCAAGCGCTGCCGCGTGTTCGCCAGCGAATAGCAGGCCGAATGCCCAGCTCAGCAGCAGGATCAGATTGACCGCGAGCAAGGTGCCCAGCGCCCAGAAAATGTTCACCGCTCGTGTACCGTCGCCGAGCGCAGAAAATGCCATGCCTGCGCCAGTGACGCAGGCCAGCACCACCATCAATAGCAGTGCCAGACGCGCGCCTTGCAGCCAGTGTTTGAGGGCGGCCGTCAGCCCGTCACGCTCGGCCAGCCACAACGCCCGGCGCTGAATACGGCTCGGCAGATCGCCGCCGGCGGTGCGCGCCAGTCGGTTGGCTTCCAGATCATCCAACGGGCCTGCGTGTTCTTCGCGCAGGCGCACGGTCTCGGTGAGCCAGAGGTTTTGCAGTGGAGTCAGTTCAGTCACGCAGCGTCCCGTCGCTTAAATGAGCGCTGAGCATAACCGCTGTGGCGCTTATCGGGGTAAGCGCGGCTCTGGTATCCTCGCCGGCATGACTAAATCACTCCCCCTCAGCCTGATCGCAGCCCTCGGTGAAAACCGCGTGATCGGCGTCGACAACAGCATGCCCTGGCACCTGCCGGGGGACTTCAAATACTTCAAGGCCACCACCTTGGGCAAGCCGATCATCATGGGTCGCAAGACCTGGGATTCGCTCGGTCGGCCACTGCCGGGGCGCTTGAATATCGTGGTCAGCCGTCAGGCCGATCTGGTGCTCGAAGGTGCCGAGGTTTATCCATCGCTGGAAGCGGCCGTGGTTCGCGCCGAGGAATGGGCGAAGGCGCAGGGCGTTGATGAGCTGATGCTGATCGGCGGCGCGCAGTTGTACGCGCAAGGGCTGGCGCAGGCGGATCGTCTGTATCTGACTCGCGTGGCGTTGAGCCCGGAAGGGGATGCGTGGTTTCCGGAGTTTGATTCGAGCCAGTGGAAACTGGTTTCCAACGTTGAAAACCCGGCGGTTGAAGATAAGCCAGCGTACAACTTCGAAGTCTGGGAAAAAGCCTAAAAAGCATCGCGAGCAGGCTCACTCCTACAGGGAAACGCATTCCAATGTAGGAGTGAGCCTGCTCGCGATAGCGGTCTGTCAGGCGCTAATCAAGCCTGAGCAAGTTCCGCATGTTCATCAGCATCCAGCAACTCTTTATCAGTCTGCTGCATCACCTGACTGGTAATCGCGCCAGCAGTGATCGAACCACTCACGTTCAACGCCGTCCGCCCCATATCGATCAGCGGCTCAACCGAAATCAGCAACGCCACCAGTGACACCGGCAAACCCATCGCCGGCAGCACGATCAGCGCCGCAAACGTCGCGCCGCCACCGACGCCGGCCACGCCCGCCGAACTCAAGGTCACAATCGCCACCAGCGTCGCGATCCACAGCGGATCCAGCGGGTTGATGCCCACGGTCGGCGCAACCATCACCGCCAACATCGCCGGATACAGACCCGCGCAGCCGTTCTGGCCAATCGTCGCACCGAACGAGGCGGCAAAGCTCGCCACCGACTGCGGAATCCCCAGACGACGGGTCTGCGCTTCAATGCTCAGCGGAATGCTCGCGGCGCTGGAACGGCTGGTGAACGCGAACGTCAGCACCGGCCAGATCTTGCGGAAGAAGCGCAGCGGGTTGATACCGGCGGCCGACAACAGCAAGCCGTGCACCACGAACATCAGGCCCAGACCGAGGTACGACACCACGACGAAGCTGCCGAGTTTAATGATGTCCTGCAGGTTGGAACCGGCGACCACTTTGGTCATCAGCGCCAACACGCCGTAAGGGGTCAGTTTCATCACCAGACGTACCAGACGCATCACCCAGGCTTGCAGGGTGTCGATGGCGTTGATCACTTTCTGACCTTTCTCGACGTCATCCTTGAGCAGTTGCAGCGCGGCAACCCCGAGGAATGCGGCGAAAATCACCACGCTGATGATCGAGGTTGGCTTGGCCCGCGCCAGATCGGCAAACGGGTTTTGCGGAATGAACGACAGCAGCAGTTGCGGCACATTCAGGTCGGCAACCTTCCCGGCATAGTCGGACTGAATGGTTTGCAGACGGGCCATTTCCTGGGTGCCGGCGACCAGACCTTCAGCGGTGAGGCCGAACAGGTTGGTCAGGCCGATACCAATCAGCGCGGCAATCGCCGTGGTGAACAGCAGGGTGCCGATGGTCAGGAAGCTGATCTTGCCCAGCGACGAGGCGTTGTGCAGGCGTGCTACGGCGCTGAGGATCGAGGCGAACACCAGCGGGATAACGATCATTTGCAGCAACTGTACGTAGCCGTTGCCGACCAGATCGAACCAGCCGATCGAGGCTTTCAGCACCGGGTTGCCGGCACCGTAAACGGTGTGCAGGGCCACGCCGAACGCAACACCCAGCACCAGCGCGAGCAGGACTTTTTTCGCCAGGCTCCACGTGGTGTGGCGGGTTTGTGCCAGACCGAAAAGCAGGGCGAGGAACACCAGCAGATTGAGGATCAGCGGCAGATTCATGAAAACTCCGATAAGACTTGTGCCAGTCGCCTTCTGGGGCAACTGCGAACCGGCAAGCCTAACAGCTTGATTTGCAATGAATTAATACCGAAATCGCAGATCGTCCGTCGTTTTTGGAATAAGCGTGTGTCGCTCTCGGCAATGCATCTGGCGCAAACAGCGGCGCGGACGGTCGCTGACAGACGAGGACTGTCACACTAATTTGTTAGCGTCGATCTCTTTGAATCAGGGAGAAGAGGCTTATGAAGTTCGCACCGAAATTTCTGGCTGTCGCACTGACAGTGGGCATGGGCCTGGCCACTCAGGCCTTCGCCACTGACCTGAAACACTGGCCGGCCGATCAGGCGAAAGCGCTTGACGCGATGATCGCCGCCAACGCCAACAAGGGTAACTACGCGGTGTTCGACATGGACAACACCAGTTACCGCTACGACCTCGAAGAGTCCTTGTTGCCGTTCATGGAAAACAAGGGCCTGATCACCCGCGACAAACTCGACCCCTCCCTGAAACTGATGCCGTTCAAGGACACCGCCGACCACAAGGAAAGCCTGTTCAGTTACTACTATCGCCTCTGCGAAGTCGACGACATGGTCTGCTACCCGTGGGTGGCGCAGGTCTTCTCCGGTTTCACCCTCAAGGAACTCAAAGGCTACGTCGATGAGCTGATGGCTTCGGGCAAACCGGTGCCGGCGACTTATTACGAAGGCGATGTGGTGAAGAAGCTCGACGTCAATCCGCCGAAGATCTTCACCGGCCAGCAAGAGCTGTACAACAAGCTGATGGAGAACGGCATCGAGGTCTACGTGATGACCGCCGCGTCTGAAGAGCTGGTGCGCATGGTCGCGGCGGATCCGAAGTATGGCTACAACGTCAAACCGCAGAACGTCATTGGCGTGACCACGCTGCTGAAGAACCGCGAAACCAATGAACTGACCACTGCACGCAAGCAGATTACCGCCGGCAAATATGACGAGAAGGCCAACCTCGGCCTTGAGCTGACGCCGTACCTGTGGACGCCGGCGACGTGGATGGCCGGCAAGCACGCGGCGATTCTCACCTACATCGATGAATGGAAAAAACCGGTACTGGTTGGCGGCGATACCCCGACCAGCGACGGTTACATGCTGTTCCACGATGTTGACGTGGCCAAGGGAGGGATTCACTTGTGGGTTAACCGCAAGGACAAGTACATGACGCAGATCAACGGCATGATGGCCAAGCATGCAGCGGCGCAGGCGAAAGAAGGGTTGCCGGTGACGGCGGACAAGAACTGGGTGATCGTCAAGCCTGAGGAAATTCAGTAAGCCACACCGATCCAATGTGGGAGCGAGCCTGCTCGCGAAAGCGTAGTGTCAGTCGCCATTGATCGTTCCCACGCTCTGCGTGGGAATGCAGCCCGTGACGCTCCGCGTCACTGGACGCGGAGCGTCCCTTGAGACATTCCCACGCAGAGCGTGGGAACGATCAGCCCCGCACTTGGCGGGGCATTTTTGTTTCGGCGATTTGACGCTTACAGGCCGTCGAGCATCGCTTTGTTACGCACCGCGCCTTTGTCGGCGCTAGTCGCCAGCAGGGCGTAAGCCTTGAGGGCGGTGGTTACTTTGCGCGGACGAATCTCGACCGGTTTCCAGCCCTTCTTGTCCTGTTCGGCGCGGCGTGCAGCCAGTTCTTCGTCGCTGACCAACAGGTTGATCGAGCGGTTCGGAATGTCGATCAGCACTTTGTCGCCGTCCTGCACCAGACCGATCGCGCCACCGGCGGCGGCTTCCGGCGAAGCGTGGCCGATGGACAGACCGGAAGTACCGCCGGAGAAACGACCGTCGGTGAGCAGGGCGCAGGCTTTGCCCAGGCCTTTGGATTTCAGGTACGAGGTCGGGTAGAGCATTTCCTGCATGCCCGGGCCGCCTTTCGGACCCTCGTAGCGAATGATGACGATGTCGCCTGCCTTCACTTCGTCGGCGAGGATGCCGCGTACGGCGCTGTCCTGGCTTTCGAAGATCTTCGCGTTGCCTTCGAACACGTGGATCGATTCGTCGACACCGGCGGTTTTCACCACGCAGCCGTCGAGAGCGATGTTGCCGTACAGCACAGCCAGACCACCTTCCTGCGAATAGGCGTGTTCGAAGCTGCGGATGCAGCCGTTTTCACGGTCGTCATCCAGGGTTTCCCAGCGGGTCGACTGGCTGAACGCCGTTTGCGTCGGGATCCCGGCCGGGCCAGCCTTGAAGAAGTGATGCACGGCTTCATCGTTGGTCTGGGTTATGTCCCACTTGGCGATGGCTTCTTCCATACTGCGGCTGTGCACGGTCGGCAGGTCGGTGTGCAGCAGACCGCCACGGGCCAGCGAGCCGAGGATGCTGAAGATGCCGCCGGCGCGGTGCACGTCTTCCATGTGGTACTTCTGGATGTTCGGCGCAACCTTGCACAGCTGTGGAACGGTGCGCGAAAGACGATCGATGTCGCGCAGGTCGAAATCGATTTCCGCCTCTTGGGCAGCAGCGAGCAAGTGCAGGATGGTGTTGGTCGAACCGCCCATGGCGATGTCGAGCATCATCGCGTTCTCGAACGCTTTGAAGTTGGCGATGTTGCGCGGCAGCACCGATTCGTCGTTCTCGCCGTAGTAGCGTTTGCACAGTTCGACGATGGTACGGCCGGCCTGCAGGAACAGTTGTTCGCGATCGCTGTGGGTGGCCAGGGTCGAACCGTTGCCCGGCAAGGCCAGACCCAGGGCTTCGGTCAGGCAGTTCATCGAGTTGGCGGTGAACATGCCGGAGCACGAACCGCAGGTCGGGCAGGCGCTGCGCTCGTACTCGGCGACTTTCTCGTCAGAAGCGCTTTCGTCGGCGGCGATCACCATGGCATCGACGAGGTCGAGGCCGTGGGAGGCGAGTTTGGTCTTGCCGGCTTCCATCGGGCCGCCGGAAACGAAGATCACCGGAATGTTCAGGCGCAGAGCAGCCATCAGCATGCCCGGGGTGATCTTGTCGCAGTTGGAAATGCAGACGATGGCGTCGGCGCAGTGGGCGTTGACCATGTACTCGACGGAGTCGGCGATGATCTCGCGGCTCGGCAGCGAATACAGCATGCCGTCGTGGCCCATGGCGATGCCGTCATCCACGGCAATGGTGTTGAATTCTTTCGCTACACCGCCGGCGCGTTCGATTTCGCGGGCGACCAGTTGACCCAGGTCTTTCAGGTGCACGTGGCCCGGTACGAATTGGGTGAACGAGTTGGCAATGGCGATGATCGGCTTTTTGAAGTCGTCATCTTTCATCCCCGTGGCGCGCCACAGTGCGCGGGCACCGGCCATATTGCGACCGTGGGTGGATGTTTTCGAGCGGTAATCTGGCATGGAGCACTCCGGGCGGCTAATCGCTTACTAATCAGGTGCAAAAGGGGAGTGAGCTTCTATTGACGTCTGGAACACTCAGAAATGGCCGTGTGTCCGTGATGTTGCCGATGACGTTGCGGGATCGCCGCTGGTCTCAGCCTGAGCTCATAAACCCGCCGGGGGATGAATGGCGATGAATCAGCCGATTCTACACCGCTGGCGTCTGGAGGGAATGGCGCAAAGTGTTGTTCCAGTGCCGACGGTGCGTGTGGGATGACGATCGGCAGGTTTAATCCCCACCCGGTTGCGCAAGCGCATTGTCTGCAAGGTTCCTGGCGCGCTGGCTTATCCGGCTGTTGAGTATCAGCGCGATGCCGCTGAGCAGCACGAAGCTGTATCCCAGCGTCGATTGCATATTGGTCGGACTCAGGCTGATCAATGCGCTGATCAACCCGCCGCAGATGAAGATGATTGTGCTGCCGGCCGAGGCTGATGTGCCGGCATTTTCGGGAAACAGACCCATGGCCCGGGAGGTAGCGGCTGGACGCGTGATGGTGGTTCCGGCGGTGCAGATCAGCATCGGGATCAGCACCGTGGCGGGGGCCAAAGCATGGTGGGCGGCGAGATACAGCATGACCAGTCCCGACAGCAGGATCAGGCTTAGCCCGGTGATGATTTGCCGGCCCGGCGTGATACGTCGGTTCAATACGGTGGCAATGATGCCGCCCACGACATACGCGGCGCCGTACACCAGCAGGATCAGCGAAAACTCATAGGCCGACATTTGCAGTTGGTCCATGAAGATCAGCGGTGAAATCACGATAAAGGAAAAATGGCAGGCAAATGCGAAGGCTGAAATCAGCCAGTAGCCGACGAAGTCGAAATCTCCCAACACCCGTCGATAGGCCTTGAGGAAACTCATGGGAGGGCCGCTGACAACGGGGCGGGTGTTCTCCAGGAAAATCCAGGCCTTGAGCAACACTGCGCCAGCCAGCGCAGTGAACACCCAGAAGCTGCCGCGCCAGCCAAGGGTTGCTTGCAGAAAGGTGCCGGCCAGCGGCGATACGGAGATGAAAATCCCGGTGGCCGTAACCATCAGGATACGCAGACGATCACGCTCTTCACCTTCGAACAGATCCTGCACCAGGGCCTGGGACAGTACGAAGCAGCCACACCCCAAGGCCTGTACTACCCGGAACACCAGGAACAGTGCGTAATCGCTGGTTATCACGCAACCGACAGCACCGAGCATCGATACGCTCATGCCGGCGAGCAACAAGCCCTTGCGGCCAATCACGTCGGACAGTGGGCCGATCAACACCTGGGCAAACGCGATACCCACGGCGAACAGACTGATCGACAGTGCGATGTCCGCCGGTGTACTGCGAAAATGCGCCGCCAGTGCCGGAAACGAAGGCAGCAGGACATCCAGTGGAAACACGCCAAGCAGCACCATTGCGAGCAACAGGCTGACCGCCCCGCGACGTTGACGGGGAGTTACCACGGATTTTCCTTTATCCATCGATCAGTCCTGCCTTGGCAAAAAGTGTCTGGTTATGGGGTGTGGCGAAAAATCCGGCCTTGCGCAATGCATCCACCGTAGCGATGCAACCTGATCGTGCACGCGCGCGGTTGGCCTGCACCGTTGCCATGCCGCCGACTATCTCCATCACGTCACTGTCGGCGATGCCCGCGCCACGCAGGCTCTGTTGCAGCCAGCGTTCGTCGACCTCGAAGAAAATCCCGATGATCTCCAGCAGCGTTCTACTCACAAACGTACGCTGGCGGCTGTTCATGGACAGCCAGCAGTAGTGGAACACTTCGGCAAAGTAGCGACTGTGGCGGGCTTCGTCGGCCAGATGGTCGCGCAGCATGTCGTTCACGCTGGACACCAGAGTGTCGCGGCAGATGTCCAGCAGCTCGCGGGCAATGATGGTCTCCGAGACGAAGCCGAGCAGAAACCATGCCAGTGCGCGGTTCTTCTCCGGGGTGCGGGCGATCATTGCGTTCATGCGGGTGATCCGCCTGGGGATCGTCGGCCGTCCGGTGATTCCGTAAAGCCCGGCGATCTGCTCCGCGAGACGATTGGAGAACAGCGCGTGGTAACCCTCATCGGTGTAGAGTTGCAGCGCCGCGTGCTTCATCGGCAGAGGCACGTAAATGGGCAGTTCCCGATGCGCAATGACTTCAACCGCGCGGTTGACGATGCGGTGTTCGAGCAGCGTGGTGTAGTCGAGGAAGTGCACCAAGTGATTGGCCGTCAGTCGATGCAACACCTCGCGCCCCGCAGCCTGGATTGCTGGATGAGCCAGGTAGGGCAGGAAGGCGGGCGGGAACCAGTAGCGGCTTTGCAGTTGCTGCTGCACGTCGTCCGGCAATTGATAGTCGTGGGTGCTGCTGCGTACCGAGGCTCGGCTGTCCCAGTCCCTGAGGGTGAACTTGAGCGCCCATGACACCGGTACTTCATTCGGATCGGGGATCAGCAGGGTCATGCCTGGACCTCGCGCAGCAGATCGCGCATTTCCGCGCACATCACGTGCCCGTCGCTCGCACCGCAGCCGACAAAGAACAGCGGTTGTTCAGCGCTTCCCTCAAGTTTGAGCAGTGTTTCGACTTGCTTGTCGGCAAACGCACCGGTCAGCCAGGTGTTAAGGCCAAGCGCTGTGGCAACCAGTTGAAAGCTCTGCGATAGATGACCGGCTTCGACGAACGCCATTCGATAGGCCCGTGAGTGCTCGTACTTCCACCAGAGCCGATCAAATCGGGCCGTGATGAACAACCCAAGCGGCAGGTTGTTGATGAAATGCTGGCCCCCGAGCAAATCGCCCAGCGCCGGTTGTGGTAATGGATTGACCCGGCTCAGGGTGTGTTGCGCCGGGTAGTAGGCGTAGATGCCGGGTTCCAGATTCTCGACATTTTGTACCAGCAGAAAGCCTTCACAGGCGTTCAGGCCGCCACCGGAGGGGCTGCTGCGACGTGCGCCGAGGCCTTGGGCGATGCTGTCGTCGCGATCGATGTCGCGCTCGTGGAGATAACCGAGTGAAAGATAAAGCAGGGTGCCGACGTCGCTGAGCGTCATCGCTGCATCGGTAAAGGAGCGGCAGGTCTTTCGCTGAAGCAACGCGTTATTCAGGCTGTCGTTGCTCAATGCGTACGGGACGGGCAGCGCAATGCGCTGATCAGTCTCATGCTGTAGGCGTTCAGTCGCGGGGGGCGGGCAAGCCAATACTTCGTTGCAGTGCGCCAGATATTGTCTGGACCACTCATGAATGTTCTGTGGTGAGTGTTCGCAGGGAATGTTTTGAGTGCCGATGTGATAGATCTTTGATAATTCATCCCAGCCCCATTGCGGGGTGTCGATTTTTGCAATGGTTAGAATGCCCGCGCTTAATAGTTGTGTATCTATGATGTTGTGGGTGTCGAACAGGTCTGGGTTGTTTATTAGTTGGGCAAGGCGCGATGAATAGTTGATGTCGAGTTCATATTGAGTGTGGTCTTTGTAATTCCATACTATTTGTCCTGGTGAGCGCGGCAATATAAAAAGATAAGGGTTGATGTACATGGGGCTGTTCACTCTGGCTGAAGTCGAAAGGACGCTGAGTTGCCGGCACTCCCCAGCGTCCTGACTTACTTAACGGGCTTTAGGAGCAACCAGAAAAGCCAGGTTTGCGATTTTGTTGGTTTCCAGAGAAATCTTTTTCATGATGTGAACTCCTTGTTCGTTGAAATTTTAAGTCACCTCGTGGTGACGACTTCATAATAGTTTGTAATGGATTATTGGCAAGTGGATATTAAGTAGGAATGCTCCAGTAATTTTGTCGGAATAATCTTTAGCTGGAGATCGATTTTGTAGGGTAAGTTTCAATAATTAAAAGATGTAAGGAAATATCCTGCACGTTCATAGGAAGGCAAGTGTAGGAAGTCGTAAACGTCGGAAGAATTAACAGGCGCGGAATGACTGCCAGGGCCAGGCGTACAGCAAACGGGGAGCCTGCTGGCTCCCCGTCATCCGCATTGATCAGCTGTTAGGCAGCAGGCGGCAGGTGATGCTCTTGATGTAGCGCGTCTCGGCAATGGCCGGATGCACCGGGTGGTCCGGACCCTGACCGCCACGTTCCAGCAGCTGGATATTGCGATCCAGGTGGCGGGCGCTGGTCAGCAGGATGTTCTGCAGATCGTCTTCCGGCAGGTGCATCGAGCACGACGCGCTGACCAGGATGCCGTCCTTGTTGAGCAGGCGCATGGCTTGCTCGTTCAGGCGACGGTAGGCGCCTTCGCCGTTTTTCATGTCTTTCTTGCGTTTGATGAACGCTGGCGGGTCAGCAACGATCACGTCGAAGCGCTCTTCGCTGGCTTTCAGTTCTTTCAGCGCTTCAAAGACATCGCCTTCGATGCAGGTCATCTTGTCGGCGAAACCGTTCAGCGCAGCGTTGCGCTCAACACCGTCGAGGGCGAACGCCGAGGCATCGACGCAGAACACTTCGCTGGCGCCGAAAGCGGCAGCCTGCACGCCCCAACCACCGATGTAGCTATAGAGGTCGAGGACGCGTTTGCCTTTGGCATAAGGGGCCAGGCGAGCACGGTTCATGCGGTGATCGTAGAACCAGCCGGTTTTCTGGCCCTGAATGACTGGCGCTTCGAACTTCACGCCGTTCTCTTCCAGCGCCACCCATTCCGGCACCAGGCCGAACACGGTTTCGACGTAGCGGTTGAGGCCTTCGGCGTCACGCGCGGCGGAGTCGTTCTTGAACAGAATGCCGCTTGGCTTGAGCACTTGGGTCAGCGCCGCGATCACGTCATCTTTATGCGCTTCCATGGTCGCCGAGGCGATCTGGACCACAAGGATGTCGCCGAAACGGTCGACCACCAGACCTGGCAGCAAGTCGGAGTCACCGTAGACCAGACGATAGAACGGCTTGTCGAACAGGCGCTCGCGCAGCGACAGGGCCACGTTCAGGCGGTGCACCAGCAGCGATTTGTCCAGCGCAACTTTAATGTCGCGCGACAGCAGGCGGGCGCAGATCAGGTTGTTCGGGCTCATCGCCACGATGCCCAACGGCTTGCCGCCAGCGGCTTCGAGGATGGCTTGATCGCCGGCCTGGAAGCCGTGCAAAGGGGTGGCGGCTACATCGATTTCGTTGCTGTAGACCCACAGGTGACCGGCGCGCAGGCGACGGTCGGCGTTGGCTTTGAGGCGCAAGCTAGGCAGGGACATGACGTCGCTCCGGAAAAAAGAGCGGGAGTATAGCGTGTTGCGACTTGTGTCGGGTTTGATGAGCGATGAAACGCTGATGGCCCCTTCGCGAGCAGGCTCGCACAAAGGGCTTGTGACCGACACAAGACCAATGGGGGAGCGAGCCTGCTCGCGAATGCGGTCCCCAATGCTACGCCGACAGTGCGTCGATCAGCTCTTTGTTGAACGCCGGAATATCATCCGGCTGACGGCTACTGATCAGGTGACCATCCTTGACCACTTCTTTATCGACCCAATTGGCCCCGGCATTGACCAGGTCGTCCTTGAGCGTCTTGTAACTGGTCATGGTTTTGCCGTTGACCAGCCCCGCCGAGATCAGCAACCAGCCGCCATGGCAGATCACCGCAATGGGTTTGCCGGCAGACGCGCCGGTCTTGACCAGATGTTGGGCATCCTGATCAATGCGGATGGTGTCGGAGTTCTGCACGCCGCCCGGCAGGACGATCGCGTCGTACTGCTCGCTGCTGGCTCCTTGAAAGGTCTGGTCGACCTTGAAGTCATCCGCCGGTTTGTCGTGATTCCAGCCTTTGACCTTGCCCGCCTCGGCCGAAAGGATGTCGACTTGCGCGCCGGCTTGCTCAAGTGCCTGCTTGGGACCGGTCAGTTCGACTTGTTCGAAACCGTCTGTTACCAAAATGGCGACGCGTTTGCCGTTGAGGGAAGTGGCCATCGATAAGCTCCTGAGTCTGTGGGAGTTTGCCGCCGCAAGGGACCGGAGTGATCCGTTGGGCATTACAGATTCCGAAGCCTGCGCGTGAATGAAAGTTCCTGACAATTGCCCACTGGTGTGTCGTCGTGCGGTTTTTTAGAGGTTAGAATCGCCGCCTGTCCCTGAGTGTGTACTTATGTCCCAAGAGCTGACCACCGAACAGATTCAACAATCGCTGCAAGGCATCAGTGTGCCGGCGCAACCGCAGATCATGGTGGATCTGCAAATGGAGCAGTACATGCCCGACCCGGACCTGGAGGTGATCGCCAAGCTGATCGCTCAGGATCCCGGTCTGTCTGGCTCGCTGCTGAAAATCGTCAACTCGCCGTATTACGGTCTGAGCAACAAGATCACCTCGATTCAACGCGCGGTGAATCTGTTGGGCAGCCGCTCGATCATCAACCTGATCAACGCGCAGTCGATCAAAGGCGAGATGAACGACGACACCATCGTTACGCTCAACCGTTTCTGGGACACCGCCCAGGACGTGGCGATGACGTGCCTGACGCTGGCCAAGCGTATCGGCACTCAGGCCGGCGATGAGGCGTATGCCTTGGGCCTGTTTCACGATTGCGGCGTGCCGTTGATGCTGCAACGGTTCCCCAATTACATGACGGTTCTGGAAAAGGCTTACGCCAACGCTAGCGCCGAATGTCGCGTAGTGGACACGGAAAACAGCGAGTTCAATACCAACCATGCAGTGGTCGGCTACTACACCGCCAAGTCCTGGCGCCTGCCGGAGCATGTCAGCGCGGCGATCGCCAACCACCACAATGCCCTGGCGATCTTCAGCGATGAGTCGTCGCGCAACAGTCAGCTGAAAAACCTGCTGGCGATCCTGAAGATGGCCGAGCACATTTGTGCGTCTTACCGCGTGCTGGGCAACCAGACAGAAGATTCCGAATGGAACGCCGTCGGGCCGTTGGTACTCGATTACGTAGGACTGTCGGATTACGACTTCGAAACCCTCAAACAAACGATCCGCGACCTCGGCGCGCATTGATTCGAGGACGCTATGCCTGAACTGCCGGAAGTCGAAACCACCCGTCGCGGGATTGCCCCGCATCTGGAAGGCCAGCGCGTCAGTCGGGTGATCGTGCGTGATCGGCGCCTGCGCTGGCCGATCCCGGAAGACCTCGATGTGCGCTTGTCGGGGCAGCGCATCGTGCTGGTCGAGCGTCGTGCCAAGTACCTGTTGATCAACGCCGAAGTCGGCACGTTGATCAGTCATTTGGGCATGTCGGGCAACTTGCGTCTGGTCGAGGTCGGCTTGCCGGCGCTCAAGCATGAACATGTCGATATCGAGCTGGAATCGGGGCTGGCCCTGCGCTACACCGATCCGCGACGGTTCGGCGCGATGTTGTGGAGCAATGATCCACTCAATCACGAACTGCTGATTCGTCTCGGCCCGGAACCACTGACCGATCTGTTCGATGGCGAGCGCTTGTTCCAGCTGTCGCGCGGGCGTTCGATGGCGGTCAAGCCGTTCATCATGGACAACGCAGTGGTCGTGGGCGTCGGCAATATTTATGCGACCGAAGCGCTGTTTGCTGCCGGGATTGATCCGCGCCGCGAGGCGGGAGGGATTTCCCGGGGGCGATACCTGAAACTGGCGATCGAGATCAAACGCATTCTGGCCGCTGCCATTGAGCGTGGCGGTACGACGTTGCGTGATTTCATTGGCGGTGACGGTCAGCCGGGCTATTTCCAGCAGGAGCTGTTTGTCTATGGCCGTGGCGGTGAACACTGCAAGGTCTGTGGCACCGGGCTGCGTGAAGTGAAGCTGGGCCAGCGTGCCAGTGTGTTCTGCCCGCGCTGTCAGAGCTGAGGAAAAAAGCTGAAAAAGTCCTACGGTCTATAGTGAGTTGTCTCACTGTTCAGCCCGAAGGATCGTGCCATGAAGTCCTTGCAAGTCCTCTTTGTTGCGCTGCTGCTGTGTTCCAGTCTGGCTGTTCAGGCCGCGGAAAATGGCAGCGGTGACCCGCGCTACACCATCCAGAATCCACCGGCCTACGCCATGCTTGGCGATCTGCTGATTGCCCGCCCTTTATTGGTGGTGGCGACGGTGATCGGTGCGGGGGCGTTTGTCGTGTCGCTGCCGTTTACCGCGCTGGTCGGTGGGATTGGCGATGCCGGGCAGGCGTTGGTGGTGGATCCGGCGAAAGCCGCTTTTGTGCGGTGTCTGGGGTGTATCGGGGAGGGGTTTGAGCAGCGTGAGTGAGCTGATCAGGGTTTTGCGCTGCTGCTGATGGCCCTTTCGCGAGCAAGCTCGCTCCCACATTGGAGCGCATTTCAAATGTGGGAGCGAGCTTGCTCGCGAAGAGGCCCGAAAGAGCGCTACAAATCCGGCGGATCAGGCCTTGCCGGTAATCTTGCGGTACTTCTCCATCAACTGTTCTTCAGTCTCCGGATGCGCCTCGTCCAGCGGAATGCAATCCACCGGGCAAACCTGCTGGCACTGCGGTTCGTCGTAGTGGCCGACGCACTGGGTGCACAGGTTCGGGTCGATCACGTAGATCTCTTCGCCTTGGGAAATGGCGGCGTTCGGGCACTCGGGTTCGCAGACGTCGCAGTTGATGCAATCGTCGGTGATGATCAGGGACATGCTAACTCCAGCCGGGGCGGCAGGCCCGGGCGCAATAAATCAATGCGCGCAATTGTGCCGCATTGGCGAGCGCAGTGCACGCGGCTGCGATCAAGGGCACTGATAGCTGCGATCAAAAAACAAAGATCGTCTGATCGCAGCCCGAGCCTTCGGCAGCTCCTACTTTTTAAAGCGCAGGGTCAGCGCATCAGCCACGGCCGGGTGGACGAACTTGCTGATATCGCCGCCCAGCGCGGCAATTTCCCGCACCAGCGTCGAGGAAATGAACGAATAACGCTCGGACGGCGTGAGAAACAGGCTCTCCACATCCGGGGCCAACTGGCGGTTCATGTTGGCCAGCTGGAATTCGTATTCGAAGTCCGACACCGCACGCAATCCACGCAGGAACACATTGGCGTTCTGCTCTTTGGCGAAATGCGCGAGCAGCGTCGAGAAGCCGACCACTTCCACGTTCGGCAGGTGTTTGGTGACTTCGCGAGCCAGTTCGACCCGTTGTTCCAGCGGGAACAGCGGGTTTTTCTTCGGGCTGGCAGCGACCGCAATAATCACGTGATCGAACAGGCGCGAGGCGCGTTCGACCAGATCGCCATGGCCCTTGGTAATAGGGTCGAAGGTACCTGGGTACAACACTCGGTTCATCGCGTCGTCCTGGCGGGAGTCCGTTGGGGAGTCGGATGGTATCGCAGCCGTCCCGGTCGGCCAAGTCGCCTGTTGGGTAAGAAAGCACTATAGACGATCGCGATAATGGGTTTTTTCACGGGTTTCTCAGCCGATCGGCGAGGGAAGTCGCCAGTTGCGCAGTCAGACCATACACCGACAACTGCGGGTTGGCGCCGATGCTGGTGGGGAACAGTGAGCCATCGTGAATCGACAGATTGGCCAGTTGATGATGACGGCCGAGACTGTCGGTGACCGCGCTTTTCGGCTCTTCACCCATCGCGCAACCACCCATGACGTGGGCGCTGCCCAAGCGGGTGCGGTACAGCTCCAGGCTCAAACCATCGATCAGCGTGCGCGCTTCGGCCAGGGTTTTCACGTAACGGGCGTCGGCGTGCATCGGCATCACCGCTTTTGCTCCGCCGGCAAACTGAATCTCGGCCATGACCTGAAAGGCCCGGCGCAGGCCTTCCCAGGCGTAGGGTGAAACCTGATAGTCGAGCACCGGCGAACCATCGCCACGCAACTCGACTGCACCGCCCGGGCTGTCCGGGTGAAAACCGTCGCGCAGCAAGGCCAGCATGGCGTGGGTGTGCGGCAGGTCAGCCATGTGTAGCGCGCTTTCCTCGCCAAAGCCGCCGAGCAGGGTGGCCGCCAGTGCCGGGTGCAGCGGCGGTACTTCAAGTTTGAAGGCCATCGGCCCGGTGTTGCCGTCCTTCCATTGGAAATGGTCGGAATAGATCGACTGCGGCGCCCCGTAAAACGGGTTGATGACTTCATCGAAGCGCGCAGCGGACATGTTCACCGGGTGCAGGAAGGTGCGTTTTCCCAGGCTTTTATGCGGGTCTGGTGCGTCCGAACGCAGCAATAGCGCCGGGCTGTTGATGCCACCGCCGGCCAATACGTAATGCCGCGCCTTGACGTGGATTGTGCGCCCGGTCGGTTCGACGCAGCGCTCATCCATCGCCACGCATTGCAGGCCAGTGACTTTGTTGCCGCTGATCAGCAGCTTCTCCGCGCGAGCGAGATAAAGCAGCTCGCCGCCCTTTTCCAGCGTCGCCGGTATGGTGGTGACCATCATCGATTGCTTGGCGTTGGTCGGGCAGCCCATGCCGCAGTAACCGAGATTCCAGCAGCCGCGCACATTGCGCGGGATCACGTGCCAGCTGTAACCGAGGTGCTCGCAGCCTTTGCGGATCACATCGTTGTTGGCGTTGGGCGGGACCATCCATGGAGCGACGCCGAGGCGTTGTTCCATTTTCTCGAACCACGGCGCCATCTCGGCGGGGCTGTGACCTTTGACGTTGTGTTCCTTGGCCCAGTGTTCGAGTGTCGGCTCCGGGGTGCGAAAGCTCGATGTCCAGTTGATCAGCGTGGTGCCGCCGACCGCGCGTCCTTGCAGGATGGTGATTGCGCCGTCCTTGCTCATGCGGCCGATGCCTTCCTGATAGAGGCTGCTGTAGGCCTGGTCTTCGAGCATCTTGAAATCGGAACTGGTTTTCAGCGGGCCTTCTTCGATCAGCAGGACTTTGTAGCCGGCAGCGCTAAGGATTTCCGCCGTGGTGCCGCCACCGGCGCCGCTGCCGATGATGGCCACGTCGGCCTCCAGGGTCAGGTCGTCGCTCAGCTGTGCGCCGTTGTAGGTTTTCCAGCCTCGGGCGAGGCCTTCGCGGAACGGGTCGGGTACGGGCATCGATCAGGTTCTCTTTATTATTTTTGGATGCGGCGGTGTGGCGGCCGACCTCTTCGCGAGCAGGCTCGCTCCCACATTTGAAATGCATTCCCCTGTGGGAGCGAGCCTGCTCGCGAAGGCCGCGCCGCTAATCTCAAACAGTAGGCGGGCCGGGATAGCCGCAATGCGCCCACGATTCTGCGCGGGTGTACCAGGCCATCATCACCATCTGCTGCAACGAGCTATGCCCCATGCGTAACAAACTCAACGAGCTGTTTTCCCAACGATCAAGAAAATGCCGCATCGCCTCGGCACTGGCATTTTCCCAACTGCCCCAGATCCCGGTGAGTGGCCCGCGCGTCACCGCCATGCCGAGGACGTCGAACAGTTGCCGGGTGAGCTTGAGCATCTCCGGCGACAGGTGATCGAGGCTGTAGTCCAGCGATTTGAGCGTGCCATCGACAGCGGCCGGCATCTTTTCGGCCACCACGGCGCCGTCGAGCATTACCGGGATCAGTGCGCGCAGAAACAGCAGATCGCCGTCACGCAACGAGACAAAACCGTTGGCCGCGACGCTCGATGAGCAGCCACTGAGACTGGCACCGAGCCCGGCAGTGGCGAGGAATGCCGTGGCGCCGAGGCTGAATTTCAGCAGGCCACGGCGGGACAGTGCAGGTGTTTCGGTCAGGCTTGGGTGCATTATTTTTATTACCCGGCGGTGACGAAGGTTTAGCGAATGAACAGCTTCTGGATCAGTTTCTGAATCGATTTGCCGTAGGGCGGATAAATCAGCCTGGCCGCGTTGAAGCGCTGTTTAATCAATACGCCTTTGGCTTTGCTGAAGGTCAGGAAGCCTTCGTGGCCATGGTAGTGGCCCATGCCGGAAGCGCCGATGCCGCCGAACGGCATGTCGTCCTGAGCCACATGCAGCAAGGTGTCGTTCAGGCACACACCGCCGGAATGGGTTTCGTGCAGCACCCGGTTCTGTTCGCGTTTGTCGTAGCCAAAGTAGTAAAGAGCCAGAGGTCGTGGCCGCTGATTGATGTAAGCAAATGCCTGCTCCAGATCCTGATACGGCACGATCGGCAGCAGCGGGCCGAAGATTTCGTCCTGCATCACGGTCATCTCGTCGCTGACATTCAGCAGCACACTGTGCGGCATGCGTCGGCCCTGGCCCTGTTCGAACAGCGGAATCAACAGCGCACCCTTGCTGGTCGCGTCGCTGACGTAGCCGTTAAGTCGCGCCAATTGACGTTCGTTGATGATCGCCGTGTAGTCCGGATTGTCGGTGAGTGTCGGATAAAAACCCTGCACGGCCTGGCGATAGGCTTCGACGAAAGCGCCGACCCTATCTTCCGGCACCAGCACGTAATCCGGGGCCACGCAGGTCTGCCCGGCGTTGAGGGTTTTACCGAAGGCGATGCGCTCGGCAGCATCCTTGAGCGGTACATCGCGGGAGACGATGGCCGGCGACTTGCCGCCCAGTTCCAGGGTGACCGGCGTCAGGTTTTCGGCGGCGGCGCGCATCACGTGTTTGCCGATGCTGGTGGCGCCGGTGAACAGCAAATGATCGAAGCGCAAACGCGAGAACGCCACGCCAATGTCGGCTTCGCCGAGCACTACGCAGACCAGGTCTTCGGGGAAGATTCGCGCCAGCAATTCCTTGAGCAATTGCCCGGTGGCCGGGGTCGATTCGCTGAGCTTGAGCATCACCCGGTTACCCGCCGCCAAGGCGCCGACCAGCGGGCCGACGGCCAGATACAACGGGTAATTCCACGGCACGATGACGCCGACCACGCCGAGAGGCTGATACACCACTTTTGCCGAAGCAGGCTGGAACGCCATGCCGACCTTACGCCGCGAAGCTTTCATCCAGCCTTTGAGATGCCGGCTGGCGTAATGAATGCCGTGCAGGCTCGGCATCAGCTCGGCGAGCAGGGTTTCATCGGCGCTGCGGTGACTGAAATCGGAGCTGATCGCCTCGATCAATGCCTGACGCTCGTTGCTGAGCAAATCACTCAGTGCCTTGAGCAATTGCTGGCGCTGAGCGGCGGGTGGCATCGGATTGGCGGCATACGCGGCCCGCTGCGCCGCGAACAACCGGTCCAGCTCCGCCAGCGGTTGTTGCAGCGTTTGCAGGTAAGCAATGTCGGCAGTCATGGTCTGCTCCGGATTTATTGTAGTGATGAACTTTTTAGAGTCTATGCTCTAGAAAGTCAAATGACTTCCTTGCACAGCAGTGTTTTATCCATTTCCGGTTAGGTCGTAAGATGCCCCCCTACGCACTCTGAATTAAAGCTCAAGCCATGGCCCCACGAATAAAAACCAGCGAGCGTATCGTGCTGAACAGCCTTGAGCTGTTCAATCAGCAGGGCGAGCGCAGCATCAGCACCAATCACATTGCTGCCCATATGGAGATTTCTCCGGGCAACCTGTACTACCACTTCCCCAACAAGCAGGCGATCATCGCCGTGTTGTTCAGTGAGTACGAAAGCCTCGTGGACAGCTTTCTGCGTCCGCCGCAGGGGCGTGCGGCGACGGTCGAGGACAAGCGTTTCTATCTCAAGGAATTGCTTTCGGCGATGTGGCGCTACCGCTTTCTGCACCGCGATCTGGAGCATTTGCTCGACAGCGATCCGGAACTGGCCGCCCGCTATCGGCGCTTTTCCCAACGCTGCGTGATTCAGGGCGCGGCGATCTACGAAGGTTTCGTCGCCGCCGGGATCCTCGATATGGATCGCGTGCAGATAGAGTCCCTGACCCTCAATGCCTGGATCATCCTGACGTCGTGGGTGCGCTTCCTGTGCACCACCCGTGAAAACTCCAACCACCTCAGCGAACAAGCCATTAAACGTGGCGTGTATCAGGTGCTGGTGCTGGAAGCCGGGTTTGTCACCGAGCAGGCGCGTGACGAGGTCAATGCGTTGTTCGAGGAGTTCTACGTGCCGCTGGCCCAGGCCCTCGAAGACGTGAAATAAACCGTTCTGTTGAAATCCCCCAGGAGCCCGTTATGCCGATTGCGCAACTGATCAGCCCCGAAGCACTGGATGCCCGCAAGGCGCAGCCGGGGCTGGTGATTCTCGATTGTCGTTTTGCCCTCGAAGACCCGGACTATGGTCAGCGCAGCTATGCCGAAGGGCACATTGCCGGGGCGAGCTTTGCCGATCTTGAACGAGACCTCAGCGGCACAGTGGTCAAAGGCGTGAGCGGTCGGCATCCGTTGCCCGAGCCAGCGGCGTTGATCGAGCGGCTGCAGGCGTGGGGCATCAACAACGACAGCGATGTGGTTTTGTACGACGACGGCCCCGGTGCCTACGCGGCGCGGGCGTGGTGGTTGCTGGCGTGGCTGGGCAAGCGCGATGGCGTGTTCATTCTCGATGGCGGGCTCAAGGCGTGGCATGCGGCGGGGCTGCCGCTGAGTCTGGATGCGCCGACGGTCAGTCGCGGCACTTTCAGTGGCCAGCCGGACATGAGCCTGCTGATCAGCGCCGAAAAATTGCAAAAGCGTCTTGGCCAACCTGCGTTGACCTTGATTGATGCTCGGGCTTTACCGCGATTCAAGGGTGAAGTTGAGCCGATCGATCCGATTGCCGGGCACATTCCCGGCGCGCAATGCGCGGCGTTCACCGACAACCTCGGCAGCGATGGGCGATTCCTGCCGGCGGATCAGCTCAAGCAGCGCTTTGCCGCCAAGATCGGTGAGCGTTCGCCAGCGGATCTGGTTGCCTATTGCGGTTCTGGCGTGACGGCGTGTCACAACCTGTTTGCATTGTGTCTGGCGGGTTATCCGCTGGGATCGTTGTATGCCGGATCGTGGAGCGAGTGGATCAACGAGCCTTCGCGCGGTATCGTCACTGGCGAATAGTCACCACACATCCCTGTAGGAGTGAGCCTGCTCGCGATAGCGGTGTGTCAGTCACCTTTACCTTTACTGAAACACCGCTATCGCGAGCAGGCTCACTCCTACAAGGGAACGGCGTTGTCTGAAGGAAATTGTCGGGCGCTGCGGTAGGCGGCGGGGCCGACGCCATAAGCCTGCTTGAACTGCCGGCTCAAATGGCTCTGGTCGGCAAACCCCAATTGTGTGGCGACCTCCACGGGCAGGCAGCCGTGTTGCAGAAGTGCGCGAGCCTGGGCGATGCGTTGCTGCATCAGCCAGGTGTGCGGCGGCATGCCGGTGGCGCGGCGGAACACCCGGGCGAAATGGAAGGGCGACAGATTGACCGCCGCCGCCAGCTCTTCCAGTGACGGTGGCGCCGCCAATTGTGCGTGCAACAACTCCTTGCCCAGCAGCACCGCACGGTGTTCCTTGCCGGCTCGACTGGGCACCGGCACTGCCGCATGGCGCTGCAACAGCAGCAACATCATCTCGCGCCACAGCGTTTGCTGTTGCAGTGCGGTGGCCGGGCTTTCGAGCAAACGATGCAACTGCGCAAAGCCGTTGACCAGATCCGCATCGCGATACAGCGTGGCGCCAAACGCCGGCAGACTCGTGGTGGACAGTTCCAGCTCATCCAGCAGCGAAACGATTTGCGCCGTATCAGGATAAAACGCCCGGTACAGCCAGCCATCCTCGGTGCCCTTGTGCCCGGTGTGCAGTTCGTCCGGATTGATCAACACCAGTGTGCCGCTGCCGGCCAGATGTTCGGCGCCGCGATAGCGATAACGCTGGGCGCCGGCCATGATCATGCCGATCACGAATCCGTCGTGCACATGCGGGGCGAAACGATGCTCGATGTAGCGTGCCGACAACAACTCGACCCCGGCCAGTGGCGCGGTTTGCCAGAAACGGATCGACTCGCCCTGATCGCTCATGCGGGCACGCGAGCCAGCCACTGCGGTATACGTCGTTCCAGGTAATAACCGGGCTGGCGCAGCGAGCCATCGACGAAGCCGACGTGCCCGCCGCGTGCCTGCAATTCGAAGGCGGTCGACGGCGACAGCTCACTGGCCTGCGGCAAACTGTGCGGGAACACGAACGGATCGTCTGCCGCCTGAATGATCAGGGTCGGCGTGCGAATCTCGCCGAGGAAATAGCGGCTTGAGGCGCGACGATAGTAATCCTCGGCATCATTGAAACCGTGCAACGGCGCGGTCACCCGGCCATCGAAATCCCAGAAGGTGCGCATGTTCTCCAGCGAACCGAGGGCTGCTAGCGCGGCGAGTCCGTCTTCGCGGCCGTCATGCTGAAACTGCCGTTGCTTGTTCTTGATGTAGGCGACCATCTCGCGCATGAAGTGCGCCTGATAGACCTTGGAAAATCCCTGACCGATGCGGTCGGCGCATTGATCAAGGCGAAACGGCACGGACACCGCCACGGCACCAAGCACGCCACTGGCGCTGCCGGTTTCCCCAAGATGTTTGAGCAACACATTGCCGCCCAACGAATAGCCAACGGCATACAACGGTGCCAACGGTCGCTTGGCGCGCAGGTGTCTGATGGTTTCGGCGAGGTCTTCGCTGGCGCCGGAGTGGTAGCTGCGCGGCAGCAGATTCGGCTCGCCCGAGCAGCCGCGCCAGTTCAGCGCAACACTGGCCCAGCCTTGATCGGCCAGCGCCTGCTGGATACCAGCCACATAAGGCGAATTGGAGGAACCGGTCAGGCCGTGCAGTACCAATACCAGGGGCGCATCGGCGGTGTGCGGACCGTGCCAGTCGAGGTCGAGGAAGTCGCCATCCTCAAGCCACAGGCGTTCGCGTTCACGTTCGATATGTACGGTTTTGCGCCACAGCGGCCCCCACAAGGTTTGCAGGTGTGGATTGCCGAGGCCGAAGGCGGGGGTGAAGCGTTCTGACGAAGGGGGCACGATGGTTCTCGATGCAGCGCGGCGGCCTTGTTCGAGGCGCGCCGCTTGTTCAGGCCGGTCGGTTAACCGGCGATCTCTGCCGTACGTTGCCACAGCGCGTAGTAAACCCGGCCGGATTTCTGCTCGCGGTGCAGGCGCCAGTTGCCCGGCAGACCCAGCGTCGATGGCGCTGTTTCGCTTTCAGTGTAGATCCACGAGTCGGGCGCCAGCCACTGACGCTCTTCGAGCAAGGTACAAACGGCCGGCAGCAGGTTCTGATTGAACGGCGGGTCGAGGAACACCAGGTCGAACGGTGTCGCGGTCTGGGTTTCCAGATAACGCAGCGCGTCCGCCGTCTGCACCTGACCGTTGGTGCAGCGCAGGGTGCCGAGGTGTTCCTTCAGGCTGGAGACGGCAATGTTGCTGGCATCCAGCGCCTGGCCCATGGCGGCGCCGCGGGACAGTGCTTCGAGAAACAGCGCGCCGCTGCCGGCGAACGGGTCGAGTACCTTGGCCCCTTCAACGTACGGCGCGAGCCAGTTGAACAGGGTTTCACGCACGCGATCCGGCGTCGGGCGCAGGCCCGGCGCATCGGGGAAACTCAGCTTGCGGCTGCGCCATTGGCCGCCAATGATGCGCAACTGGTTCACACCGTTGTGGACGTTTTGCGCAGGTTTTTTAGGGGAACGAGTTGCCATTAATGCTCCGGAACCCCGAGCGGTTGCTCGGCAGGTTTATCAGATGGGGCCGGTAACGGCTTTTGCGGCACGGTTGGACCCGCGGTGACGATGACCATTTTGTCCGTGCTCAGGTGTTTGTTCAGGGTGTCGCGGACTTGCTCGACGGTCAGGCTTTGCGACTGACGCATGAAGTCGTCCAGATAGCTCAGCGGCAGATTATAGAAGCCCATCGCGCCGAGTTGGCCGACGATATCGGCGTTGCTCGCGGTGGACAGCGGGAAACTGCCGGCCAGTTCGCGTTTGGCGTCGTCGAGTTCTTTCTGCGTCGGCCCGGTTTTCAGGTAATCGGCGAGCACGTCCTGCACCAGTTTCAGGGTGCCTTCGCTCATTTCCGCACGAGTCTGCAGATTGATCATGAACGGGCCACGAGCCTGCATCGGGCTGAAACCCGAATACACGCCGTACGTCAGGCCGCGCTTCTCGCGCACTTCGCTCATCAGGCGCGTTCCGAAACCGCCGCCACCGAGGATCTGGTTGCCCATCGACAGCGCCGCGTAATCCGGGTCGTCACGGTCGATGCCCAGTTGCGCGAGCATCAGGTTGGTCTGCTTCGACGGGAATTCGATGTGGTTGACGCTGGCTTTCGGTTCCTGCGGCTGAGCGATTTTCGCCAATGCCGGGCCTTTCGGCAGTGCCGAGGAAACCTGATTGGCAATCGCTTCGGCTTCCGTGCGAGACAAGTCGCCGACCAGCGCAATCACCACGTTGCCAGCGGCGTAAGCCTTGGCGTGGAACTCACGCAATTGCGCGAGAGTGATCTTCGGCACGCTCTGCGGATTGCCATCGCTCGAATGCGCGTACGGGTGATCGCCATACAGACGCTTCATCAGCTCAAGGCTGGCGAGTTTGCCGGGGTTCTGTTTCTGGTATTCGAATCCGGCGAGCATCTGGTTCTTGATGCGCGCGAACGAGTCGGCCGGGAAGGTCGGTTTGCCGATGACTTCCGAAAACAGCTTCAAAGCAGGCTCACGCTTGTCGGCAGCACTCAGGCTGCGCAACGAGGCCAGCGCCATGTCCTTGAAAGCACCGTTGCCGAAATCCGCACCCAAACCTTCAAAGCCCTGAGCGATGGCGCCGACGTCTTTGCCAGCGACACCTTCGTTGAGCATGGCGTTGGTCAGCACGGCCAGACCCGATGCGCTGCCGTCCTGGCTGCTGCCGGCGGCGAAGATCAGGCGCATGTCGAACATCGGCAACTCATGGGCTTCGACGAACAGCACCTTGGCGCCTTCGGCGGTGTTCCAGGTCTGTACGTCGAGTTTGCGGCTGGCCGGGGCCTTGCCGTCGAGTTCGGCCAGCGATTGCAGCTTTTGGCTGGTCTTGGCGTTGTCGAGAGCTTCGCTGGCCTTGCTGTCAGCGCTTGGCGTCAGGTAGAAAGCGGCAGAGCCGATCACCGCGATGGCGATCAAGCCGAGCAGCAGGCGTGGGGATTTGCGCTCACTCATGAGTCGTCTCCAGTGGCAGGACGTGGGCGACGCTGAGACGTTCGCGGGTGAAATACAGCTTGGCGGCGTTCTGGATGTCTTGCGGGGTGACGCTTTCCAGATCGGCGAGTTCGGTGTCCATCAGTTTCCACGACAGGCCGACGGTTTCCAGTTGGCCAATCGCGGTGGCCTGGCTGGTGATCGAATCACGCTCGAAGACCAGACCGGCGATCACTTGTGCACGCACACGCTCCAGCTCTTCGGCGGACGGTGCGGTGGTTTTCAACTGTTCCAATAGTTTCCACAGACCGGCTTCGGCTTGCGCCATGGTCTTTTTCTTCTGCGTGTTCGGGGTTGCCGACAGGGTGAACAGGCTGTCGCCACGGGTGTAGGCGTCGTAGCTCGACGAACCGCCGGAAACCAGCTCTTCACCGCGCTCCAGTTGCGTCGGGATGCGCCCGCTGTAACCACCGTCGAGCAGCGCCGAGATCAGACGCAAGGCGTTGACCGAGCGTTTGTCTTCAGCGGTGGCGATGCTTGGCACGTTGAAACCGAGCATCAAGCTAGGCAATTGAGTCTGCACGTGCAGGGTGATCTGGCGTTCGCCCGGTTCAGCCAGTTCCAGTGGTTTTTTCGCCGGTGGCACGTCGCGCTTGGCGATCGGGCCGAAATAGCGCTGGGCGAGGGTTTTGACTTCGTCCGGAGTGACGTCGCCGACCACCACCAGTGTGGCGTTGTTTGGCACGTACCAGGACTGGTACCAGTGGCGCAGCTCTTCGACCTTCATGCGGTCGAGGTCAGCCATCCAGCCGATGGTTGGTGTGTGGTAGCCGCTGGCCGGGTAGGCCATGGCCTTGTAGCGCTCGTAAGCCTTGGACATCGGCTTGTCATCGGTGCGCAGGCGGCGCTCTTCCTTGATGACTTCGATTTCCTTGGCGAACTCGTCAGCCGGCAGGCGCAGATTGGCCATGCGGTCGGCTTCCAGTTCAAAGGCTACGCCCAGACGGTCGCGCGCCAACACCTGGTAATAGGCGGTGAAGTCGTCACTGGTGAAGGCATTCTCTTCAGCACCCAGATCGCGCAGGATCAGCGACGCTTCGCCGGGGCCGACTTTCTCGCTGCCCTTGAACATCATGTGCTCAAGCGCGTGGGACAGACCGGTCTGGCCCGGGGTTTCGTAGCTGGAACCGACCTTGTACCAGACCTGCGACACCACCACTGGCGCGCGATGGTCTTCGCGCACGACGACCTTGAGGCCGTTGTCGAGGGTGAATTCGTGAGTCGGTTGCGGGTCGGCCGCCAGGGCCGAAAGGGGCAGGCAGACTGTGCTGAGCAGCAGGCCTGCAGCGCGGCGGGCTAGAGCATTCATTCGTTTTTTAACCTGTTGGGCTGCCCGCTTGGTCTTAGCGTCAGCGGGCGAGAGGGTGCTAGGATACTGATCCGTTTTACTGGCGGCCACGCCTATCAAGCCACTGATCGGTCGATAGGTTGTATGGGTTCCCGGCAGAAGCTTTGAGTTTGTCAGCTAAACTCTGCGTTTTCGCCGAAGATGCCGTTCCAGTCCTTCGTATTAATCGACCTTTGAGGTGCCTGTGGCGCCTCGACAAAATGTTGCGCGTGAACAAGCTGGATGAAACACAGTCTGTTCTGCATCGAATATTTATTTGCCGGGGCGCCCTTATGGCGCGTCGCTACCGTGAGATAGCCGTCCTCCATGTTTGGTTCCAACGACGACAAGAAGACCCCAGCTGCGGCTGGCGAGAAGAAAAGCCTGTTCGGATGGCTGCGTAAGAAACCGCAGGAACCCGTCGTCGAACAGCCGCCCGCGATTCCTGAACCTGCACCGGCGCCTGCACCGGTAATAGAAGAAGAGCCGGCACCGATTGTGCTGCCGATTGCCGAGCCGGTGCTGCAACCGGTTGAGCCGGAACCCGAGCCTGAAGCGCCAGTGGCGGCTGAACTGCCGCTGACCCCGGCGGCCGAGCCGTGGCTGACCTTGCCAGTGGCGGAAGAGCCGGTGGCGTTGGTTGAAGAAGCTGCGCCGCATATCACGCCCGTTATTCCTGCGTCTGCTGCGTTGGTGCCCGAGGTGGCTCCGGCGCCTGTGGTCGAGCCGATTGCCGAGCCAGCACCGATTGTTGCTGAACCTGTTGTGGCTGAGCCGGTTGCCCCGGTGGTTGATGCGCCAGTCGCTCAACAGCCAGAGCCTGCTCCGGCCCCCGTCGTCGCTGCTCCAGCTGTGGTGCCGGTCGAAGTGGTTGCCGAAGCCCCCGTCGAAGCCCCGCGCACCGAAGAAACCAAGGCCGGTTTCTTCGCCCGCCTCAAGCAAGGCCTGTCGAAAACCAGCGCCAGCATCGGCGAGGGCATGGCCAGCCTGTTCCTCGGCCGCAAAACCATCGACGACGATCTGCTCGATGACCTCGAAACCCGTCTGCTCACCGCCGACGTCGGCGTCGAAGCCACCACGCAAATCATCCAGCGCCTGACCCAGAAGGTCGCCCGCAAAGAGCTGGCCGACGCCGATGCGCTGTACAAGTCTCTGCAGGCCGAACTGGCCGCGATGCTCAAACCAGTGGAACAACCGCTGAAAATCGCCTCGCAGAACAAGCCGTTCGTGATTCTGGTGGTCGGCGTCAATGGCGCCGGCAAAACCACCACCATCGGCAAACTGGCGAAGAAGCTGCAACTGGAAGGCAAGAAAGTCATGCTCGCCGCCGGTGACACTTTCCGCGCTGCTGCCGTGGAACAACTGCAAGTCTGGGGCGAACGCAACAAGATTCCGGTGATCGCTCAGCACACTGGCGCCGACTCGGCTTCGGTGATCTTCGACGCCGTGCAGGCTGCCAAGGCTCGCGGCATCGACGTATTGATCGCCGACACCGCCGGTCGTCTGCACACCAAAGACAACCTGATGGAAGAATTGAAGAAGGTTCGCCGGGTGATCGGCAAGCTCGACGCCGACGCACCGCATGAAGTGTTGCTGGTGCTCGACGCCGGTACTGGCCAGAACGCCATCAACCAGGCCAAGCAATTCAACCAGACCGTCGAACTGACCGGCCTGGCGCTGACCAAACTCGACGGTACCGCCAAGGGCGGGGTGATCTTCGCCCTGGCCAAGCAGTTCGGCCTGCCGATCCGCTACATCGGCGTCGGTGAAGGCATCGACGACTTGCGTACCTTTGAAGCCGAACCCTTTGTCCAGGCACTGTTTGCCGAGCGGGAGCGTTCATGATTCGTTTCGAACAGGTCGGTAAACGCTACCCGAACGGTCACGTCGGCTTGCATGAGCTGAGCTTTCGAGTCCGTCGTGGCGAGTTCTTGTTTGTCACCGGCCACTCCGGTGCCGGTAAATCCACCTTGCTGCGCCTGTTGCTGGCGATGGAGCGTCCGACCAGCGGCAAACTGCTGCTGGCCGGGCAAGACCTGAGCACCATCAGCAACGCTCAGATTCCGTTCCTGCGCCGACAGATCGGCGTGGTGTTCCAGAATCACCAGTTGCTGTTCGATCGCACGGTGTTCAACAACGTCGCCTTGCCGCTGCAGATTCTCGGGCTGTCCAAGGCCGAAATCGCCAAGCGTGTCGATTCGGCGCTGGAGCGCGTGGCACTTTCGGATAAAACCGATCTGTATCCGGGCGACCTGTCCACCGGTCAGCAGCAGCGTGTCGGTATTGCTCGCGCCATCGTTCACCGTCCGGCCTTGCTGCTGGCGGACGAACCGACCGGCAACCTCGATCCGCGTCTGGCGGCCGAGATCATGGGCGTCTTCGAAGACATCAACCGTCTGGGTACCAGCGTGCTGATCGCCAGTCACGACCTTGCGCTGATCGCGCGCATGCGTCACCGCATGCTGACCCTGCAACGCGGCCGATTGATCGGTGACGGGGAGGCCGGGGTATGAGTGCCACACGCAGTCCGAAGGTTTCCGAGCGCGTGGCCCCGAAAGCCGCCGATCCGCAGCCGCCGAAGAAGAAAAAGCACGACGAAGACGACGGTCCGGATTTCGCCACGCTGTTCCGCGCCTGGGTCGAAAGCCATCGCGCCAGCCTGCTCGACAGCCTGCGTCGTCTGGGCAAACAGCCGATCGGCAGCTTCTTCACCTGCATGGTGATGGCGGTGGCGCTGAGTTTGCCGATGGGGCTTTCGCTGTTGCTCAACAACGTCGAGCGTCTTGGCGGTTCGTGGCAGCGGGCGGCGCAGATATCCTTGTATTTGCAACTCGACGCCAGCCCGGAACAGGGCGAGTCGCTGCGCGAACAGATCAAAGGCATGCCCGGCGTAGCTGATGCTGAATATGTCGGCCGCGATCAGGCGCTGGAAGAGTTCCAGCAACAGTCCGGACTGGGCGAAGCCCTGCGCGAGCTGCCGGAGAACCCGTTGCCGGGCGTGGTGCTGGTCACCCCGAACGAAGTCGACAAGCCGACCCTGGAAGCATTAAGACAAAAACTTTCCGAGTTGCCCAAGGTACAACAGGCGCAACTTGATCTAGTCTGGGTCGAGCGTCTGGCGGCCATCCTCAAGCTTGGCGATCGTTTTGTCTTCGGTCTGACGGTGCTTTTGGTTTCTGCATTACTTTTGGTGATAGGCAATACCATTCGTCTTCATATTGAAAACCGCCGCACCGAGATAGAAGTGATTAAACTCGTCGGCGGCACTGACAGCTATGTGCGTCGCCCCTTCCTTTATATGGGCGCGTTGTATGGCTTCGGTGCGGGGCTGTTGTCCTGGGGTGTATTGGCGTTTGGCCTGAACTGGCTGAACGATGCGGTGGTTGGGTTGGCCGGCTTGTACGGCAGTGATTTCGCGCTGGCCGGAGTGCCAGTTGCCGACGGTCTGTCGCTCTTGCTTGGCGCGGTGCTGTTGGGTTATATCGGTGCATGGATTGCAGTCGCACGCCATCTCAGGGAGCTGGCGCCGAAGTAGAATCTTTTTTGCGCGTGATTGACCTCGCGGTTTTTTTGGGAACTTGCACTTGAATTCCCGGTCAATTTTTCGCAGTGCCGAGAGGCACGAGTATGTAAGTGGGAGGTTTTTTCGTATGACCAATTCTTTGCAACCTGCGTATGCGTTGGTTCCGGGTGCGAACCTGGAAGCTTACGTGCACACCGTCAACAGCATTCCATTGCTGACGCCGGAGCAGGAGCGTGAACTGGCCGAGAGTCTCTACTATGAGCAGGATTTGGGGGCGGCTCGGCAGATGGTGCTCGCCCACCTGCGTTTTGTTGTACATATCGCCCGTAGCTATTCCGGCTACGGTCTGGCTCAGGCTGACCTGATCCAGGAAGGTAACGTTGGTCTGATGAAGGCTGTAAAGCGCTTCAACCCGGAAATGGGTGTGCGTCTGGTGTCGTTCGCCGTGCACTGGATCAAGGCGGAAATTCACGAGTTCATCCTGCGTAACTGGCGCATTGTGAAAGTCGCGACCACCAAGGCCCAGCGCAAGCTGTTCTTCAACCTGCGCAGCCAGAAGAAACGTCTGGCGTGGCTGAACAACGAGGAAGTCCACCGTGTGGCGGAAAGCCTCGGCGTTGAACCGCGTGAAGTGCGCGAGATGGAAAGTCGCCTGACCGGCCATGACATGGCCTTCGACCCGGCTGCTGAAGCCGACGACGACAGCGCTTTCCAGTCGCCGGCCAACTATCTGGAAGACCACCGGTACGACCCGGCGCGTCAACTGGAAGATGCCGACTGGAGCGACAACTCCAACAGCAACCTGCACGAAGCCTTGGAAGTGCTGGACGAGCGCAGCCGTGACATCCTCTACCAGCGCTGGCTGGCAGAAGAGAAAGCCACGCTGCACGACCTGGCGCAGAAGTACAACGTGTCGGCCGAGCGGATCCGTCAGCTCGAGAAGAGCGCGATGAACAAGCTCAAGTTGTCGATCGCCGCATAACCGGCGAGCAGGCAATAAAAAACGCCCCGATCAGCGATGATCGGGGCGTTTTCATTTCTGCTTCAACACAAAACATTGTAGGAGTGAGCCTGCTCGCGATAGCGGTGTGACAGTCAGCATTGCCGTCACTGATGTACCGCTATCGCGAGCAGGCTCACTCCTACATTTCGATCCTCGGTGTTATCGAGACCACGGCGCCCGCCGTGAATCATTGAGCCCCAGCAAATAACTATCCCCACCCAACTGACTCATCTGCTGCCGAATCCACCCGGCCCGACGCGACACATAAGCGGTCGGATGGCTCGCACTCCATACCCGCGGATTGGGCAACACAGCCGCCAGATAACTCGCCTGCTGCCGCGACAACGACTTCGCGCTCACGCCAAAGTGATGGCGGGCCGCAGCTTCCGCACCAAACACCCCGTCATCCCACTCGACGCTGTTGAGATACACCTCAAGAATCCGCTGCTTGGGCCAGAACACTTCGATCAGCGCGGTAAACCACGCCTCCAGGCCTTTACGCAGATAGCTGCGACCCGCCCACAGAAACAGGTTTTTCGACACTTGCTGGCTCAAGGTGCTGGCCCCGCGAATCGAGCCGCCGAGTTCGTTGTGCGCCAGTGCGGCCTGGATCGCGCTGAAATCAAAACCCCAGTGCTCAGGAAACTTCTGATCCTCGCCGGCCATGACCGCGACTTTGAGGTCATCGGAGATCTCGTCCCACGGCTTCCAGGTGCGCTGCAGATCAATCGGCTCGCCATCGACCCAGGATTCGACCTTGCGCTCGACCATCAGCGCCGTGCCCGGCGGCGGCACGAAGCGAAACACCAGCACCAGCAAGATGCTGCCACCGGCGAACCAGAGCAGGGCCTTCGTGAGACGACGGAAAATAGTACGCAGCATAGAGATGGCTTGGCCGAACCGGTGGAGCGGGCCATTATACAGACCCTGCCGATCGCGTCTGACTGGAGTTCCCAATGCTGCGTGGCTTTTTGATGCTGGCTGCTTTTTTCGGTTTCACCGGGGTCGCTTTGGGCGCGTTCGCCGCCCATGGCCTGAAAAACCGCCTGACACCCGAGTACTTGGCGATTTTCCACACGGGCGTGACCTATCAACTGGTGCACACCCTGGCACTGTTCGGTGTTGCACTGTTGGCCACACAGATTCAGGGGCGACTGGTCGCGTGGGCCGGCTTTTCCTTCGCAGCGGGCATCCTGCTGTTCTCCGGCAGCCTTTACGTGCTGACCACCACCGGCATCAGCAAGCTCGGCATCATCACCCCGTTCGGTGGCCTGGCATTTCTGGCCGGATGGGTTTGCCTGGGGCTCGCCGCCTGGCGCCTGCAACCAACCGCTTGACGCTTGGTGCTGACCTTTAGGTCATGATCGGGCTAGAATGCCAGCCCCTAAAAATGATGGCGGCGTTGCGCATGCGCATTCAGTTGAACGGCGAATCCCTTGAACTGCCCGACGGCGAGACCGTTGCGGCCCTGATCACCCGTCTGGAACTGACCGGACGCCGGGTGGCAGTCGAACTCAATCTGGATATCGTCCCGCGCAGCCAGCATGCCGACACCACGCTCAACGACGGCGACAACGTTGAAGTGGTGCACGCCATCGGCGGCGGCTGATCGCCCGCCCCGCGAGGGCACAGAATTCTGCAAGACCCTCACTCCTAAAGAGGATTCCCCATGAGCATCGTTCGTAGCGACAAGCCTTTTGTGCTGGCCGGTCGTACTTACCAGTCGCGTTTGCTGGTCGGTACCGGCAAGTACCGTGACATGGAAGAAACCCGTCAGGCCATCGAAGCCTCGGGTGCCGAGATCGTCACCTTTGCCGTGCGCCGCACCAACCTGGGCCAGATCGAAGGCGAGCCGAATCTGCTCGACGTATTGTCGCCGGAGCGCTACACCTTCCTGCCGAACACCGCCGGTTGCTACGACGCCATCGAAGCCGTGCGCACCTGCCGCCTGGCCCGTGAGCTGCTCGACGGCCACAACCTGGTGAAGCTGGAAGTGCTGGCTGACCAGAAAACCCTGTTCCCTAACGTGATCGAAACCCTCAAGGCCGCGGAAACGCTGGTCAAGGAAGGTTTCGACGTGATGGTTTACACCAGCGATGACCCGATCATCGCTCGTCAACTGGCAGAAATCGGCTGCATCGCAGTGATGCCGCTGGCCGGTCTGATCGGTTCCGGTCTGGGGATCTGCAACCCGTACAACCTGCAGATCATCCTCGAAGAAGCCAAGATTCCGGTGTTGGTCGATGCCGGTGTCGGTACTGCCTCCGACGCGACCATCGCCATGGAACTGGGTTGCGATGCGGTGCTGATGAACTCGGCCATCGCCCACGCTCAACAGCCAGTCATGATGGCTGAAGCCATGAAACACGCCATCGTTGCAGGCCGTCTGGCCTACCTCGCTGGCCGTATGCCGAAAAAACTCTATGCCAGCGCCTCTTCGCCGCTGGATGGTCTGATCAAGTAAGAGCCATTGATGACTGAATCGAACGACACGCCTATCCAGACGGAAGAAGGCGACGAGCGCCAACACCGCCGCATCAAGAGTTTCGTGATGCGCGCCGGGCGCATGACCGAAGGCCAGCAGCGCGGTCTGGATCAGGGCGCGCCGCTGTACGTGCTGCCGCTGGCCGATGCGCCGGTGGATTACGATCAAGTTTTCGGCCGTTCGGCACCGCGCTCGCTGGAGATCGGTTTCGGCATGGGCCACTCGCTGCTGGAAATGGCTGCGGCCGCACCGGAGCAGGATTTCATCGGCGTTGAAGTGCACCGTCCGGGTGTCGGCGCGCTGCTCAATGGCGTGCTGACCCAAGGCCTGACCAACCTGCGGGTCTACGATTGCGACGCGATCGAAGTGCTCAACCGCTGCATCGCCGACAACAGCCTCGATCGCCTGATGCTGTTCTTCCCGGATCCGTGGCACAAGAGCCGTCACCACAAGCGTCGCATCGTTCAGGCCTCGTTCGCTGAACTGGTGCGCAGCAAGTTGAAAGTCGGCGGCATTCTGCACATGGCCACCGACTGGGAACCGTATGCCGAGTACATGCTGGAAGTGATGAACGTCGCCCCGGGTTACCGTAACCTCGCCGAAGATGGCAAGTGCGTGCCACGCCCGGCCGAACGCCCGATCACCAAGTTCGAACGCCGCGGCGAACGTCTTGGCCATGGCGTGTGGGACCTGAAGTTCGAAAAACTCGCTTAAGCATCACGCAATACCCAATGTAGGAGTGAGCCTGCTCGCGATGGCGGTGGATCAGTCAGTACTTATGCCGACTGACACACCGCGATCGCGAGCAGGCTCACTCCTACAGTTGTTTTCGGTTTCGTCAGAAGTTACAGGGTGGAAATGAAGCGCACTGGTACTTGCTCTGTCAGCCAGACGCCATTTTCAGCCTGATAAAACTTGAAGCCTTGCTCCTGCATTTGCTGCGCGGCGACTTTCAGGATTACCACGGTTCCGTAGCGTTGCCCGACGGCTGAGGCGGTGGCGGATTCCTCCGATAGATGCACGTGGTGACGCGATCCCGGGATCAAGCCTTGCTGGCTGATAGAGTCCATGAAGCGCGTCGCCGTACCGTGATACAGCGTTTGCGGTGGCTGCTTTTCCTCCAGTTGAAGCGCTACGCTTTTCGTCGAATGGCCCTGAACGGCGCGAATGGACTGGCCGTCTTCGGAGATCGAGAAGCGCTTTTTGTCGCTGCTCGCGACGACGCTTTCAATCAGTGTGCGGTCCAGGTTTCGGCCGTCACCGGCAGCACCGCTGATCAGTGCGTCGATATTCGCCCAGCCTTCAGAATCCAGCGTCAGCCCAATCGCCTGAGGCTCGTGGCGCAACACGAAACTGAGAAACTTACTTGTTTCGTCCAGCCGTTTCTTACTCATGAACTTCCCTGATTCTCGACGTATTCCCATGTAGGAGCTGCGGCACGCTGCGATCTTTTGATTTGGTCTCAAGATCAAAAGATCGCAGCGTGCCGCAGCTCCTACAGTTGTTTTGTATGTACTGAAAGTCAGCGGCGGTCAGCGACTACGCCGATCAGCACCAGCACCACCAACAACACCGGCGCCAGGCTGTAGTTGTTGAACTGGCTCAACCCCTTGACCACCCACGGTGTGGCGTAGATCAACGCCGCGCCGCTACCGATTACGCAGAGCAGTGCCATCAGCGGCACGCGCAGGGCGCCGGCGATGCTGCCCAGGCGTTGTTCGACCCAGCCTTTGAAGTCGGCGCCGAACAGCACCAGCAGGCAGCCGACCAGCGCCAGGGCGATTTCCGAGAGGTTGCTGCGGCTCCAGCGGGAGACGGTGGCGAGCAGGTCGAGTATCAAATCCATGCGTTTTCCCTTAGCACTGAAGTCAGTTCAGAAATTGTTGCAGCAAGTCGTTGAGGAACAGCTGTCCGCGCTCGGTCGCCGCCAGACGTGACGGTTCGACCTGCAACAGGCCGCTTTGTTCTGCCGCTGCCCGGCCTTCGGCGAGGCTTTCCAGTGACAGCCCGGTGCGCTCCGGATACAGGCGCGATTCGACGCCTGCAGTCAGGCGCAAAGCGTTCATCAGAAACTCGAACGGCATCTCATCATTGGTCAGCGCTTTCTCGCCGGCCTGAAAGCTTTTTGCCGGGTTGAGATAGTCCTTCGGCAAACGGGTTTTCCAGGTACGAACGATGCGTCCGTCCGGGTGGCTGAGCTTGCCGTGCGCGCCTGCGCCGATGCCGATGAAGTCGCCGAAACTCCAGTAATTGAGGTTATGCCGCGCCGGGCGTCCAGCCTGTGCATAGGCCGACACTTCGTATTGCGCGTAACCGTGCTCGGCCAGCAGCGCCTGCCCAGCCTCTTGAATGTCCCACAGCGTGTCATCTTCCGGCAGCACTGGCGGCTGATTCCAGAACACCGTGTTCGGCTCCAGCGTCAGCTGATACCAGGAAATATGCGTCGGATTCAGCGCGATGGCCTGACGCAGATCGCTCAACGCATCGTCCAGCGACTGATCCGGCAAGCCGTGCATCAAGTCGAGGTTGAAGTTATCGAACCCGGCCTGCCGCGCCATCCCCGCCGCGCGCACTGCTTCGTCACCGTTATGAATGCGGCCCAGCGCCTTGAGCTTTTCCTGCTGGAAACTCTGGATGCCAATCGACAGACGATTGATCCCCAGTTTGCGATACGCGACGAACTTCTCTTGTTCGAAGGTGCCCGGGTTGGCTTCCAGAGTGATTTCAATGTCTTCAGCAAACGGAATGCGCTGCTCGACGCCTTCGAGTAAACGCCCAAGCGCCTCAGCACTGAACAGGCTTGGCGTACCGCCACCGAAGAAAATCGACGTCAACTCACGGCCGTAAACCGCGTACAGATCCTGATCGAGATCGGCCAGCAAGGCGTCGACGTATTCCTGCTCCGGTAACACCGGGCTGGCGGTGTGCGAGTTGAAGTCGCAATACGGGCATTTGCGCACACACCACGGGATGTGGATGTACAGCGCCAAGGGCGGCAGCGTTGGCAACGGTGCCCGAGGCGAAGAGGCGGCGCCGCCGACAATCAGCGACGACGCGGAAGAGTCACCGGTCATTTCAAGCCCAGACGCTGGCGCAGCAGATCCATTGCACGGGCGCGGTGGCTGATCTGGTTCTTGTCGGCCGGGCTCAATTCGGCGCTGGAGACGTCACGCTCCGGCACCCAGAACAACGGGTCATAACCGAAACCGTGCTCGCCGCTGGCAGCGGTGAGGATGCGCCCATGCCACAGGCCTTCGCAGAGGATCGGCAACGGGTCATCGGCGTGACGTACCAGCGCCAGCACGCAAACAAACTGCGCGCCGCGCTCGGCTTCCGGCACATCCTTCAGCGCGTCGAGCAGTTTGGCGTTGTTCGCCGCATCGCCCTTGCCGTCGGCATAACGCGCCGAATAGATGCCTGGCGCGCCGCCGAGGAAATCCACTGCCAGACCGGAGTCGTCGGCCAACGCCGGCAACCCGGAAATGCGCGCGGCATTACGTGCCTTGAGAATGGCGTTCTCGACGAACGACAGACCGGTTTCTTCCGGCTCGACCTTGCTCCACTCGCCAATCGAGCGCAGTTGCACCGATTCGCCGAGCATGGCCTGGAGTTCTTTGAGTTTGCCGGCGTTATGGCTGGCCAGTACGAGCTGCTTGATGTTCATCATTCGCCGGGAAAGAGTTCTTGGTTGAAATTGATGGTGTTGATCTTGTCGCCGTTCTGCACCTTGATTTCAAAGGTGCGGGTTTCCTGCTGAGGCACGGGGTATTGGGCGATGTAGTAGATCGCACCCTGCTCGGTGACTTGCTTGAAATTCAGCGGCACGCTCTGGCTGGTCAGGTCTTTGACCGTGCCGGTGACGTTGGCGATCAGCGGTTTGCCGTCCTTGATCACCGAGACATTGATCACGCCCTGATTCTTGCTGCGGATCAGCTCGGCGGCCTTGGCGATGTCCGGTTGCAGGAACGTCGAGTTGAAGGTGTTGTAGTGCACCGTGATGTCGCCAAAGGTTTCCTTGCGCTCACCCTTGATGACGTCGGCCGCCAGAGCGCTGGCGCTCAGGCAGGCAGTCAATAACAACAACGCTAAACGACCCATGATCGTGCTCCTCGAAATGACGGGATTCAGACCGCGACTTTGTGGTCTGCAAGCTGCGGGCTGCTGACGCGGTAGATACCGATCTCACCTAACAGATTAGGCCATAGCTTACTGGCCCACCCGTGACGGTGCTGTTGATCCACGGCAAGCCGATCAATGACCTTCGCATCACGTTCGCGGCAAAGTTCTTCAAAGTCTTCGAAAGTGCAGAAGTGAATGTTCGGCGTGTTGTACCAGGTGTACGGCAGAAACTCGGAGACCGGCATGCGCCCCTTGCTCGCCAAGTACCAGCGGCAGCGCCAGTGGCCGAAATTGGGGAAGGTGATGATGCATTGGCGACCGACCCGGAGCATTTCGTCGAGGATCTTGTCCGGGTAGTGCACGGCTTGCAGGGCCTGAGTCATGACGACGATGTCGAAACTGTTGCTGGCGAAGTTGCCCAGTCCCTTGTCCAGATCCTGCTCAATGACGTTGACGCCTTTGGCCACGCACTCGGCGATGTTGTCGGCGTCGTTTTCCAGGCCATAACCGGTGACATTCTTGTTGTCGCGCAGCCAGGTCAGCAGCTCGCCGTCACCGCAACCGAGGTCGAGTACGCGGCTGCCGGCGGGGATCCATTCCTGGATGATTTCCAGATCAGCTCTCATGGCTTTCTCACAGCGTGATGCGGTTCATGTAATTGCCGAACGCCTGCAAGTAGCGCGGGATCGGAATCAGGAAGGCGTCGTGGCCCTGCGGTGCGTCGATTTCCAGATAGCTGACGTCTTTGCGCGCCGCCATCAGCGCATCCACCAGTTCCCGCGAACGGGCCGGGGAGAAACGCCAGTCGGTGGTGAACGACATCACGCAGAACTTGGCCGTGGCGTTTTCAAAGGTTTTCGCCAGGTTATCGTCGAAGTTCGCCGCCGGATCGAAGTAATCCAGCGCCTTGGTCATCAACAGATAGGTGTTGGCGTCGAAGCGCCCGGAGAACTCTTCGCCCTGATAACGCAGGTAGCTTTCGACCTGGAACTCGACACTGTGGAAGTCGTAGTTGAGCTTCTCGCTCTTCAACCCACGGCCGAATTTCTCGCCCATGGAATCGTCGGACAGATAAGTGATGTGCCCGACCATCCGCGCCAGCATCAAGCCGCGCTTGGGGATCACGCCCGCTTCCTGGAACGAACCGCCGTGGAATTCCGGATCCGTGAGGATCGCCTGACGGGCGACTTCGTTGAAGGCGATGTTCTGCGCCGACAGCTTCGGTGCCGAGGCGATGGCCAGGCAATGACGCACGCGATCAGGGTAGGTGATGGTCCATTGCAACGCCTGCATACCGCCGAGGCTGCCGCCGATCACCGCCGCCCACTGGCCGATGCCGAGCAGGTCAGCGAGACGCGCCTGGCTGTGCACCCAGTCTTCCACGGTGAGTACCGGGAAGTCGGCACCGAACGGTTTGCCGGTCTCCGGGTTGATGCTGCTCGGGCCGGTGGAGCCATTGCAGCCGCCGAGGTTGTTCAGGCTGACCACGAAGAACTTGTTGGTGTCGATCGGCTTGCCCGGGCCGATGCAGCTGTCCCACCAACCGGGTTTGCGGTCGTCGACGCTGTGATAGCCGGCAGCATGATGGTGGCCGGACAAAGCGTGGCAAATCAGCACGGCGTTGCTCGCCTGCGCGTTCAGCGTGCCGTAGGTTTCGTAGATCAGGTCATAGGCGGCCAGCGAACGGCCACAGGCCAGCGCCAGCGGATCGCTGAAGTGCGCGGTTTGCGGCGTCACCAGACCAACAGAATCGGGGGGAAAGGCAGTTGGCATCGACCCTGCTCTCGTTGAAATGAGGCGTAAGTCTAAAGACCGGGGGGGTTAGCGGCAAGCAACTACCTGCGCTCGTTCCCACGCTCTGCGTGGGAATGCCTCATTGGACGCTCCGCGTCCGCTTCGGCGGGGGGCGCGGAGCGTCCCGGGATGCATTCCCACGCGGAGCGTGGGAACGATCAGCGCACCAGGTCAGGCAAGTCCGGCAACTTCTTCGGCGAACAAATCTTCACCCGCTTCTGCCGGTTCAACTCGCCACTGAGCAAACTGACCTGGCTCTTGGAAACCCCAAACGCCTTGGCCAGAAAGCCCATCAGATAAGCATTGGCCTTGCCCTCGACCGGCGGCGCGGTCAGACGGATCTTCAAACGATCACCGTGCAGCCCGGCGAAGTCATCGCTGCGGGCTGCCGGTTGCAGGTGACACTCGAGGATCAAGTCGTCACCGTCCCATCGAAACCAGCTCACATCAGCAGACGGAGGATTTCCGGCATCATCGTCATCGCCGCCAGATTGTTGATCACCAGCATGTCGATCAGCTTCAGCGCGAGGAAGGCGAAGATCGGCGACAGATCCAGACCGCCGAGATTCGGCAAAAAGCGGCGGAACGGCGCCAATGCAGGCTCGCAGATCTGGTTGACCAGTTCAGCGCCCGGATTGTGGCTGCCCGGCGCGACCCACGACAGAATCACGCTGATGATCAGGGCGAAGAAGAAGATCTTCAGGAACAGCGCGGTCACGCCGATCAGCGACCAGATAAACAGTTGCAGCGGGTTACCGGTGGTGCCGTAAGTCAGCAGCAGGGTCAGCGCCATCAGTGCCAGTTGCACCAGAATCGCCAATACCAGCGACGACATGTCGAGGCCGAACAGGCTCGGGATGATCCGGCGCAGTGGCTTGAGCAGCGGCTGGGTCGCTTTGACGATGAACTGGCACAGCGGGTTGTAGAAGTTCGCCCGTACCAGTTGCAGCACGAAGCGCAGCAGCACGATCAGCAGGTACAGACTGCCCAGGGTTTGCAGCACGTAAACCGCTGCGGTGTTCAATCCAATCATGTAAGGCTCCTTATTTGCCCAGTTGTTCGGCCATTTCGGCCGAGCGGTGCGCGGCGGCGCCGAGTGCGGTTTCGACCAGGGCTTCGAAGCCATTGGCCTGGAATGATTTGATTGCAGCTTCCGTGGTGCCGTTTGGCGAAGTCACACGGCGGCGTAGTTCGGCGGCGTCAACATCGCTGGAGACGGCCATGTGTGCGGCGCCCAGCGCTGTTTGCAGGGTCAGTTGTTCTGCGATGTCTTTCGGCAGGCCGAGTTTGACGCCGGCGGCGGTCATGGCTTCGATCAGCAGGAAGAAGTACGCCGGGCCGGAACCGGAAACCGCAGTGACCGCGTCCAGTTGCTGTTCTTCATTCAGCCACAGGGCAATACCTACTGCGGACAGCAGCTCTTCGGCTTGCTGACGTTGCTCGGCGGTCACTTCGCTGGTCGCATGCAAACCGCTGACACCCTGGCGCAGCAGCGCCGGGGTATTCGGCATGCAGCGCACGATCGGCTGCTCGCCGAGCCACGCGGTCATGCTGGCGCAAGTGATGCCAGCGGCAATCGACACCACCAGTTGATTGGGTTTCAGGCTCGGGCGAATCGCCTCGCACACGGCTTTCATCGCCTGCGGCTTGACCGCCAGCACGATCACATCGACGCCGTCGATGGCCTGGACGTTGTCGGCGAAAGTTTCGATGCCGTGCTCGGCGCTGACCTTGGCGCGGGTTTCTTCACCCGGGTCGCTGGCGCGGATCTGTGCGGCTTCCAGGCCCTTGGCGCGCAGGCCGCCAATCAAACTGGCCGCCATGTTGCCCGCACCGATAAACGCAATACGTGTGTTGCTCATGTGTGGTCCTTATCTGGAAACGTTCAAGATTGGGAATAGTCGCGGGCGCCAAACAGGGCCGTACCGATACGCACCCAGGTGGCGCCTTGGGCAATGGCTGACTCGAGGTCGTGGCTCATGCCCATGGAAAGTGTGTCGAGCGGTAGTTCGAGGCTCGCTTGCAGCTTCTGCACGGCGGCGAATGCCGCGTCTTGCTCGGCGCGGTCGTCGGTCGGTTCGGGAATCGCCATCAGGCCGCGCAGTTTCAGCCGGGGCAGGGCGCTGATGGCTTCGGCCAGCGCCGGCAGATCAGCCGGGGTGCAGCCGGATTTACTGGCCTCACCGCTGACGTTGACCTGAATGCAGATGTTCAGCGGCGGCAGTTCAGCCGGGCGCTGTTCGGACAGACGTTGAGCGATTTTCAGGCGATCCACGGAGTGCACCCAGTCGAAATGCTCGGCAATCGCACGAGTCTTGTTCGATTGAATGGGGCCGATGAAGTGCCAGATCAAGGGCAGGTCGGCCAGTTCGAGCTGTTTGCCCAAGGCTTCCTGCAGGTAGTTCTCGCCAAAGTCACGCAGGCCGGCGGCATACGCTTCACGCAGGGTTTCGGCGGGTTTGGTCTTGCTCACGGCGAGCAACTGGACACTGTTTTCAGGACGGTGTGCGGCTTGGGTCGCGGTCTGGATGCGCGAACCAACGTGGGAAATGTTGTCTGCTATCGTGGACATCAAGAGGCGCCGGCGGTCTGAAGGTTCGCGGCATTCTACTGGAATTGAGGAGCGCTATGGATATCACTGAACTGCTGGCCTTCAGCGCCAAACAAGGTGCTTCCGACTTGCACCTGTCGGCCGGTCTGCCGCCGATGATCCGTGTCGATGGCGATGTGCGGCGGATCAATCTGCCAGCGCTGGATCACAAGCAAGTGCACGAATTGATCTACGACATCATGAACGACACCCAGCGGATCGACTTCGAGAAACATCTGGAAACCGACTTTTCCTTCGAAGTCCCCGGTGTCGCGCGCTTTCGGGTTAACGCCTTTAACCAGAACCGTGGCGCCGGGGCGGTGTTTCGTACCATTCCGTCGAAAGTGCTGAGCATGGAAGACCTCGGCATGGGCGACGTCTTCCGCAAGATCACCGATGCCCCGCGCGGGTTGGTGCTGGTCACCGGGCCGACCGGTTCGGGCAAGTCGACCACGCTGGCGGCGATGATCGATTACCTCAACACCCACCGTCATCACCATATCCTGACCATTGAAGACCCGATCGAGTTTGTTCACGAATCGCGCAAATGCCTGATCAATCAGCGCGAAGTTCACCGTGATACCCGCAGTTTTGCTACTGCTTTGCGTTCAGCGCTGCGCGAAGACCCGGATGTGATTCTGGTTGGCGAGATGCGTGACCTGGAAACCATTCGCCTGGCGCTCACCGCAGCCGAAACCGGACATCTGGTGTTCGGCACGCTGCACACCACCTCAGCGGCGAAAACCATTGATCGCGTGGTCGACGTGTTCCCCGGCGACGAGAAGTCGATGGTGCGTTCGATGCTGTCGGAGTCGTTGCTGGCGGTGGTCTCGCAGACGCTGATCAAGAAGATCGGCGGCGGACGGGTGGCGGCGCACGAGATCATGCTGGGCACGTCGGCGATCCGTAACCTGATCCGTGAGGACAAGGTGGCGCAGATGTATTCGGCGATTCAAACGGGTGGGTCGTTGGGCATGCAGACACTGGACATGTGCCTGAAGGATCTGCTGACCAAGGGCTTGATCAGCCGCGAACATGCGCGGGAGAAGGCGCGTACGCCGGATAACTTCTGAGGAAGTGATCGTTCCCACGCTCTGCGTGGGAATGCAGCCCGGGACGCTCTGCGTCCTTGCCGAGGCGGACGCGGAGCGTCCATTGAGGCATTCCCACGCGGAGCGTGGGAACGATCGGTATGGTGTTAGCGCTGAACCACGCGCATCTGGCTCTGTTCTTTCGGCAACACCCGCTTGGCCACTACGTAATGCTGCTGCCAATACGGCTTGTTCAGCGTATCGATGCTCACCGCTTTGCCACGACGCGGGGCGTGGATGAAGCGGTCGTTGCCCAGGTAGATGGCAACGTGGTTGACCCGACGGCTCTTGATGTTGAAGAAAATCAGGTCGCCCGGCTTGAGATCCTTGCGCTCGACTTTCTCGCCGTGACCGCTGGCCATGGCGTTGGAGGTGCGTGGCAGGTCGAACGTAGCGTCGTTGAACGCGTATTTCACCAGACCGCTGCAATCGAAGCCTTTACTTGGGCTGCTGCCGCCCCAACGATAAGGTGTACCGAGGACGTTTACCGCACGGCTCAGCACATTGCTGCTTTCCTTGCTCGCCATCGGTGGCACCAGCTTGCTGTGGCTCTTGCTGCTCAGCGTGGTGGTTTTGCTTTTGCTGCTTTTGCTCGAAGGAGCCGAAGCATGGGATTTAGGGGTAAAGCCGTTAACGTTAGGAAGACGTTGCTCACGATTGGTGGCGTGGGCGGCCAGTGGCATTAATAGGCAGATGGTTAGCCATGTCTTGAAAAATGGTCGCATTAGGCGTGGCTCTTCAGTGATAGCGCGCAACTTTATAACAGAGTTTTTTTTCATTCCGAGTCCGTTGGTCGATTCAGTTGGCAGCCAACGGAACCAAATAAGCGGCAAATGGACGCAATTGTCGGACAGAAGTCAGGTGCTATAAGGCTTTGACGGTAGCAACGGTAACATTTGCCGTACGTCGGCTACCTGTAAAAAAGTCACAAAGAATTCAAGAATATTTATCTATCGCGTGAATCGAGGTCTTCATGAACCCCTATCAACAATTTGTTCAGCAGCAAGATACGCACAGCAAAATCATCGGCTATCTGCTGTGGATTTTCGGTTTTACCGGTGCTCACCGCTTCTATTACGGCAAGCCGGTGACCGGGACGATCTGGTTCTTCACCTTGGGTTTGCTGGGCATTGGCTGGCTGATCGACCTGTTCTTGATCCCGGCAATGGATCGCGAGGCGGATCTGCGTTTTACCGCAGGGCCGATCGAATACAACGTGGCGTGGATTCTGCTGACGTTCCTCGGAGCATTGGGTGTGCACCGGATGTATCAGGGCAAGTGGATCAGTGGCCTGATCTATCTGCTGACGGGCGGGTTGTTCTTTCTGGGGGTGCTGTATGACTTCTGGACGTTGAATGATCAGGTCTCGTTGCGTAACGCCGAAGGCAGAGGCGCTTTCCAGTAAGTCTTCGCGAGCAAGCTCGCTCCCACAGGGTTCGCGGTGATCCTTGTGGGAGCGAGCTTGCTCGCGAATGGGGGCAACCCGGTATCAAGCTTGGTGACTGATCCGCCCATCCACCAGCGTATAGCGAACCACACCCGGCAAAGTGTGCCCGATGAACGGGCAGTTCTCACCCTTCGACAACCAGTTTTCACCGGCCACCGTCGAAGCCTGCGGATCGAACAGCACGATATCCGCCGCCCCACCCACCGCCAGTTTGCCCGCCGGCAATCGCAGCGCTTCAGCCGGGCCTGCACTCAAACGCGCCAGCAAGGTCGGCAGATCGAGCAAACCATCCTCCACCAGCGTCATCGCCAGCGGCAGCAACAGTTCAACACTGCTGATGCCCGGCTCTGTCGCGCCGAACGGCGCCAGTTTGGCATCGCGTTCGTGCGGTTGGTGATGGCTGGAAATCGCCGAAACCACGCCGGACTTCACCGCTTCACGAAGACCATCACGGTCAGCACGCGTACGCAGCGGCGGTTGCACGTGATACAGGCTGCTGAAGTCGATCAGCGCTTCGTCGGTCAGAATCAGCTGATACAACGCCACGTCCGCCGTCACCTTCAAACCACGCGCCTGAGCCTGAGCAATCAGGGCAACACCGCGAGCGCTGGTCAACTGGCTAAAGTGCGCACGCACGCCGGTTTGTTCAACCAGCAACAGATCCCGGGCCAGCGCCACGGTTTCAGCGGTTTCCGGAATCCCCGGCAAGCCGAGGAAACTGGCCACGGCGCCTTCATGAGCCAAACCACCCTCAGCCAGATCATGATCCTGCGAGTTGAAAATCACCGTCAGATCGAAGGTCGCCGCGTATTCCAACGCCCGGCACAGCGTGCGGGTGTTGCGGAAACTCTCCAGACCATTGCCGAACGCCACGCAACCAGCGTCGCGCAGCGCCACCAGCTCAGCCAGTTGTTCGCCGTCCAGACCTTTGCTCAGTGCGCCAATCGGGAACACCTTGGTGTTGCCGGCTTCGCGTGCGCGGTCGAGGATCAGTTCGGCCACGGCGGAGGTGTCGAGCACCGGTTTGGTCTTCGGTGGGCAGCACAGGCTGGTCACACCGCCAGCAGCGGCGGCGCGTGTTTCGCTGATGATCGAACCTTTGCGGCTGTAGCCCGGCTCGCGCAGGGCAACGTTGAGGTCGACGAGGCCCGGAGCAGCGACAAGGCCTTGGGCGTCGATGGTTTCTACAGCGCTGAAACCGGCCGGGGCCGCGCCGAGGGCGACGATCTTGCAGGCTTCAACGTGAATGTCGGTGATTTGATCCAGGCCGCTGCTTGGATCGATGACGCGTGCGCCGAGAATGCTGAGCTTCACTGGGCGTTCTCCTGCTCGAATTGACGCTGCGCGGTTTGTCCGCTCATGGCCATGGACAACACGGCCATACGAATTGCGATGCCGTAGGTGACCTGATTGAGGATCACCGAGTGCGGGCCGTCGGCCACTGCGGACTCGATCTCCACGCCGCGGTTGATCGGCCCCGGGTGCATGACGATGCAATCGGGTTTGGCCCCGGCCAGACGCGCGGTGGTCAGGCCGAACAGGCGGTAGAACTCGCCTTCGCTTGGCAGCAGGCCGCCGGTCATGCGCTCCCGCTGCAGGCGCAGCATGATCACCACGTCGACGTCCTTCAGGCCTTCGGTCATGTCGGTGTAGACCTTCACGCCGTATTGCTCGATGCCGATCGGCAGCAGGGTTTTCGGCGCGATCACGCGGATGTCCGGGCAACCGAGGGTTTTCAGCGCGAGCATGTTCGAGCGCGCGACCCGCGAGTGCAGGATGTCGCCAACGATGGCCACCGAGAGGTTTTCGAAACCACCCTTGTGCCGACGGATGGTGAGCATGTCGAGCATGCCCTGCGTCGGGTGCGCGTGACGGCCGTCGCCGCCGTTGATGATCGCCACTTGCGGGCAAACGTGTTCGGCGATGAAGTGCGCAGCGCCGGAATCACCGTGGCGCACGACGAACATGTCGGCGGCCATGGCTTCGAGGTTGCGCAGGGTATCGAGCAGGGTTTCACCCTTGCTCGCCGACGAGGTCGACACGTTCAGGGTGATCACGTCCGCCGACAGCCGCTGGGCCGCCAGTTCGAAGGTGGTGCGGGTGCGCGTGGAGTTTTCGAAGAACACGTTGCACACGGTCTTGCCGCGCAGCAACGGGACTTTCTTCACCGCCCGGGCACCGACTTCGAGGAACGAGTCGGCAGTGTCGAGGATTTCCGTCAGCAACTCACGACGCAGGCCGTCGAGCGAGAGGAAGTGGCGCAGCTGGCCCTGATCATTGAGCTGCAGCGGGCGCTTGGTATCTAGAGGCGTCATCGCGAAGGGGACTCTCAATAGGGCGGATTAAAGGTTGAAGTCTTGCAGTTCGAGTGTCAGCGGCTCGGGGCCGGACAGCTTCACCCGTTCGTGAGCGGCCAGCGACAGCGTCGCACCGACCACGTTCGGGCGGATCGGCAGCTCTCCGGCGTCGAGGTCGAGCAGGCAGACCAGGGTCACGCTGGCCGGGCGGCCGTAGTCGAACAATTCGTTCATGGCGGCGCGGATGGTGCGGCCGCTCATCAGTACGTCGTCGATCAAGACCAAATGCTGGCCTTCGATCTCGAAGGGCAGGGCGGACGGGCGCACTTGCGGGTGCAGGCCGTTCTGGCTGAAGTCGTCGCGGTAGAAGGAAACATCCAGCGTGCCCAGTGGCGCGTCGCTGCCCAATTCCTTGAGCAGAGCCTGCGCGACCCAGATGCCGCCGGTGCGAATGCCGATGTAACGCGGTTCAGTGATTTCACGCTGGGCAAGGTGCGCCTTGAGGCGGGTCGCCATCTGGCTGATCAGATCGGCGGGATTTGGCAGGCTCATGGTTGCTCCTTGTTGGGGGCGAGTCGGGTCCTTGGACACGACTCGGTTTTTCACTCAAAAGAAAAGCGCCGAAGCGCTTGTCAGGATTCAAACAATGCAGTGTTTTCATCGAGCCAGCCCTGCAATAGCAGAGCGGCGGCGATGGCATCCACCGGGTTGTCGCGGTAACTGCCCTTTTGGCCGCCACGCAGCAGACGCTCGCCCTTGGCCTCGAAAGTGGTCAGGCGTTCGTCGTGTGTATAGAAGGGCACATTGAAGCGGCCGTTGAGGCGGCGGGCGAATTTTTCCGCGCGCAGGCACATTTCGCTCGGCGTGCCGTCCATGTTCAACGGCAGGCCGACGACCACGGCGTCGGGCTTCCATTCTTTTATAAGGGCTTCGACCTGGTTCCAGTCCGGCACACCGTTTTGTGCCTTCAAGGTGCACAGCTCACGGGCCTGGCCAGTAATCACCTGGCCGACCGCGACGCCGATCTGTTTGGTGCCGTAGTCGAAGCCGAGAATCAGGCGCAGGGCCATCAGGCGTGACCTGCCTGGCTGGTCAGCAGGCTGAGGTTGATCCCCAAATGCCTGGCCGCCGCTTCGAGGCGCAGTTCGCTGCTGGTGTTGAACAGGATATCGGCGTCGTACGGGCAGTTCAGCCAGGCGTTGTCGGCGAGTTCCGCTTCCAGCTGCCCGGCTTCCCAACCGGCGTAACCGAGGGCAATCAGGCTTTTCGCCGGGCCGACGCCGTCCGCGATGGCGAACAGCACATCTTGCGAAGTCGACAGGGCCAGATCACCGTCCAGCTGCGCGGTGGCCTGAAAGGTCTTGCCCGCGGGGTGCAGGACGAAACCGCGATCGGTCTGCACCGGGCCGCCGATAAAGATCGGTACGTGCTGGCACAGTGCTGGCGGGTCGATGTCCGGGCGCAATTGCTCGAGAATGTCGGCCAGATTCAGCTCTTGCGGTCGATTGACCACAATCCCCATCGCGCCATTGGCCGTGTGCTCGACGATGTAGGTCAAGGTGTGGGCAAAGTTCGGGTCGGCCATGTGTGGCATGGCGATCAGGAATTGATGCTTGAGGTAGCTGGGGCTGACGTTTTTCATGTGCGCTAGTGTGGCGTTCGGGGGGCAAACTGACAAGCTGGAGATGTAAGCAACACACCGATCAACTGTAGGAGTGAGCCTGCTCGCGATAGCGGTGTGTCAGTCAAATGTTCAGGTTCTGACATACCGCTATCGCGAGCAGGCTCACTCCTACAGGGGGTCTGTGGTGTGTCAGTTGCTGGAGAGCTTGTCACCGCGGGCGAATTTCCAGGTCCGAATGATTTCCAGGCGGTCGATATCCGACAAGTCCCCGGTAAACGGCGCAAACGGTGCCGCCAGTCGAACAATGCGCTGCGCCGCCTGATCCAGCAGCGGCTGGCCGGAGGATTCCAGCACCAGCACTTCATACAGCGAACCGTCGCGGTTGATCGAGACCATCAGGCGCAAATTGCCGTAGATCTGCTTGCGCCGTGCTTCTTCCGGGTAATTGAGGTTGCCGATCCGCTCAACCTTCTTGCGCCAGTCGTCCTTGTACCAGGCACCTTTGTCGCGCATGGTCGACGCCGCGCTCAAGCGGTGAATACGTGGGCGCTTGGCGTACAGCTGTTGTTCCTTGGCCAGTTCGGCTTCGAGGCTGGCGATGTCGCTGGACAGCTGCGAGCTGTCGAATTCCGGCGCATCAACCGTCGGTTTGACCTCGGTCTTGCTTTCTTCTTTCTTGGTCGGCGCTTTTTTCGGTTTCGGCGCAACCGTGGTCACCGCAGCCTTCGGCGCAGCTTCCTGCACTTCCGGTTTGGCGGCCGGTGGCGGCGTGACTTTCTTGACCTGATTGTCCTGGAACGGCGCCACTTCAGTGGTCTTGGGGATCGCCTTCTTGTCCAGCGTGCCGCTGCCTTCCTGATGCTCTTGGGCGAGAAAGTCAGCCTTCTCTGGCTTCTTTTCGCTTTTGAAGGTGGCGAGGGTGATTTCCAGGGTTTTGCTGATTTGCTTGGGCTCGACCATCGTGAAGCCGACGCCGAGCAGCAGCGCCAAGTGGATCAGCGCCGCAAGAAATAGGGTAAATCCGAGGCGATCGGCCGGGCGCACGCCACGGTGGGCGAGTTCTGCGGGCAGATCGGACGGGAGGGTCATGACAAGAAAACCAACATCGCGTTTTTACGGGCTCGGCATGATAACGCAATGTTGGTTTTTAGCTGCAAGCGACTAGCTTCAAGCGACAAGCTGCACACCGCTGACTTCAAGCTTGCGGCTTGCGGCTCGTGGCTTGCAGCTTCTTGGCGATCGCATCCATCAACAGGCCGCCGATATCAGTGCCAAAGGCATTGTCGATTTCACGGATGCAGGTCGGGCTGGTCACGTTGATTTCAGTGAGGCTTTCACCGATCACGTCGAGACCGACGAACAGCAGGCCTTTCTCACGCAAGGTCGGGCCGACCTGTGCAGCAATCCAGCGATCCTTTTCAGTCAGCGGCCGCGCTTCGCCACGACCACCGGCAGCCAGGTTGCCACGGGTTTCGCCCTGCGCCGGAATCCGCGCCAGGCAGTAATCCACCGGCTCGCCATCGATCATCAGGATGCGTTTGTCGCCGTCCTTGATCGCCGGCAGGTAAGCCTGGCCCATGATCTGCTGGCCACCGAGGGCGGTCAGGGTTTCCAGAATCACCGACAGGTTCGGATCACCGGCGCGGTGACGGAAAATCGAAGTACCGCCCATGCCGTCCAACGGCTTGAGGATCACGTCGCCGTGCTTGGCGGCGAATTCACGCAACACGTCAGCGCGGCGGCTGACGATGGTTGGCGGTGTGCACTGCGGGAACAGCGTGGCGAACAGCTTTTCATTGCAGTCGCGCAGGCTCTGCGGCTTGTTCACCACCAGCACGCCAGCGGTTTCGGCCTGTTCGAGCAGGTAGGTGGAGTAGACGAACTCCATGTCGAACGGCGGATCCTTGCGCATCAGGATCACGTCCAGATCGCTCAGCAGGTTGTCCTGCTCGGCGTCCAGTTCGAACCATTTTTCCGGGTTGGCGAAGACTTTCAGCGGCTTCATGCGCGCCCGTGCCTGACCTTCACCCTGATACAGGTCGCGCTGTTCCATATAGAACAGTTCCCAGCCACGCTTCTGCGCGGCCAGCAGCATGGCCAGCGAGCTATCCTTTTTATAGGAGATGCTGGCGATAGGGTCCATGACAATCCCGACGCGAACGCTCATTGGGTTTTCCTCGAAAATTGGCTACCGGATCGGTATTGAAAAAGTGCCGCCAGAGTGGCGCCGGGCGGGTTTTCGGTCAAGGAAAAACCCGTCGATAGATTGCATCTGGAGACTGTGCTAAAAAGGCTGCCAAGCGGTGCTGGCCCTTGAACATCAAGGGTTTCCAGCCATTACTCATCGCAAAACGGACAATTTGATTCGCAAAGGCGACGGTAGAGCCCTCTTATGGAACAGCAGTCCAGCGCCTTGAAGGTCATGGTGATCGACGACTCGAAAACGATTCGTCGCACCGCCGAAACATTGTTGAAGAATGTCGGCTGCGAAGTGATCACGGCGATCGACGGTTTCGATGCGTTGGCAAAGATCGCCGACAACCATCCCGGGATCATTTTTGTCGACATCATGATGCCGCGTCTGGATGGTTATCAGACCTGCGCTTTAATCAAGAACAACAGCGCGTTCAAAGCGACGCCGGTGATCATGCTGTCATCACGCGACGGGCTGTTCGACAAGGCCAAGGGGCGGATTGTCGGGTCTGATCAATTTTTGACCAAGCCTTTCAGCAAGGAAGAACTGCTCAACGCGATCCAGGCCCACGTACCGGGCTTCGCCGCCGTTTTGCCGCAGTAAGACACGTACAGTGACGCTCGGCCAGCGGGCCGGGGGTCGACAAGAAAATGGGGAAAACCATGGCACGTATCCTGATCGTCGATGATTCGCCGACTGAAATGTACAAACTCACCGGCATGCTCGAAAAGCACGGCCATGAAGTGCTCAAGGCCGAAAACGGCGCCGACGGCGTGGCCCTGGCCCGTCAGGAAAAACCCGACGCGGTGCTGATGGACATCGTCATGCCCGGCCTCAATGGTTTTCAGGCGACCCGCCAGTTGACCAAGGATGCCGACACCAGCCACATCCCGGTGATCATCATCACCACCAAGGATCAGGAAACCGACAAGGTCTGGGGCACCCGTCAGGGCGCCAAGGACTACCTGACCAAACCGGTCGACGAAGACACCCTGATCAAGACCCTGAACAACGTACTCAAAGGCTGATCGCGCGACCATGAGCGAATCGCTGACCGCGTTCGAACTGCTCTGGCAGATCGACCAGCGCTGCCGCTTGCTGGCGGCGGACCTGCCGTCGCAACCGGCGCGTCAGGATCGCTGGAGCGGCATCGGCTTTCGCCTCGGCGAGCATTGGTATGTGGCGCCGATGGGCGAAGTCAGCGAAGTGCTGCACGAACCGCGCTTCACCCAGTTGCCCGGGGTCAAACCATGGGTCAAAGGTGTGGCTAACCTGCGCGGACGGCTGCTGCCGATCATGGATTTGTGCGGTTTTTTCGGGCATGAACTGTCGCCGTTGCGTAAACAGCGGCGGGTATTGGTGGTCGAGCATGGCGATGTGTTCGCCGGGCTGATGGTCGATGAGGTGATTGGTCTGCAGCATTTCGAACAGGACAGCTTCGAACCGATCTCGATCAGCAAGCGCCAGGGCTCCAAGGCCGAATTCGTCAAAGGCTACTTCCGCCGTGAGCAGAACTGGCGGGTGTTCAGCCTGTTTGCCCTGGCCAAATCCCCGGTGTTCATGAGCGTCGCGATATAGCCGTTACAACAAAGATCCCTTGTAGGAGTGAGCCTGCTCGCGATTCAGGCGCCGCGGTGTATCAAACACACCGCGTTATCGTTCAATCGCGAGCAGGCTCACTCCTACAGGTTCTACCGGTGAGCTTCAAACAGGCGAGGACCGATGACAAAAGCAAAAACAGGCAAGCCGGCGGAAGGATCGCGCAGTCGCTCGCAGATCATCGTGCTGTTCATCGCACTGATCGTGTTCATCATGCTGCTGTTCGCCAACTTCGCGTACCTCAACACCCAGGCGAACTACGACAAGCAGTACATCGGCCACGCCGGTGAGCTGCGCGTGCTCTCGCAGCGCATCGCCAAGAACGCCACCGAAGCCGCTGCCGGCAAGGCTGCCGCGTTCAAGTTGCTCAGCGATGCGCGCAACGATTTCGCCCAGCGCTGGGGTTACCTGAAAAAGGGCGACCCGGCCACCGGCCTGCCGCCAGCGCCTGCCACCGTGCGCCCGGAAATGCGCGCTGTGCAGCTGGACTGGGAGCGGCTGCTGAAAAACACCGACGCGATTCTCTCCAGCGAACAGACCGTATTGTCGCTGCATCAGGTCGCCGCAACGCTGGCCGAAACCGTGCCGCAGTTGCAGATCGAATACGAAAAAGTCGTCGAAATCCTCCTTCAGCGTGGTGCACCGGCCGCGCAAGTGGCGATGGCCCAACGTCAGTCGTTGCTGGCTGAACGTATCCTCGGCGCGGTCAACACTGTGCTCGCCGGCGACGAAAACTCGCAGCAAGCCGCCGACGCCTTTGGCCGCGATGCCACCCGTTTCGGCCAAGTGCTCAACGGCATGCTGCAAGGCAACCCGGCGCTGAAAATCAGCCAGGTCGAAGACCGTGATGCCCGCGCGCGTCTGAGTGAGATTTCCGAACTGTTCCAGTTTGTCTCCGGCTCGGTGGATGAAATCCTCGAAACCTCGCCGGAGCTGTTCAAGGTTCGTGAATCGGCGAGCAATATCTTCAGCCTCTCGCAAACTCTGCTCGATGAAGCCTCGCACTTGGCCACTCGCTTCGAAAACCTTGCCGGCGGGCGCAACACCGACACCATCGGCGGTTATGTCCTCGGTTTGCTGGCGCTGGCCTCGATCATCCTTATCGGTCTGGTGATGGTCCGTGAAACCAACCGGCAACTGCGCGAAACCGCCGAGAAGAACGAGCGCAACCAGAACGCGATCATGCGTCTGCTCGACGAAATCGAAGACCTCGCCGATGGCGACCTTACCGTGACCGCTTCGGTGACCGAAGACTTCACCGGCACCATCGCCGACTCGATCAACTATTCCGTCGACCAACTGCGCGATCTGGTCGCGACGATCAACCTCACCGCCGGCCAGGTTGCCGCTGCGGTGCAGGAAACCCAGGCCACCGCCATGCATCTGGCCCAAGCCTCGGAACATCAGGCGCAGCAGATTTCCGAAGCCTCGACGGCGATCAGCGACATGGCCGAATCCATCGATCAGGTCTCGGCCAACGCCGCCGAGTCTTCAGCGGTAGCCGAGCGTTCCGTGGAGATCGCCAACAAAGGCAACGAGGTGGTGCACAACACCATCCACGGCATGGACAACATTCGCGAACAGATCCAGGACACCGCCAAACGCATCAAGCGCCTCGGCGAGTCGTCGCAGGAAATCGGCGACATCGTCAGCCTGATCGACGACATTGCCGATCAGACCAACATCCTCGCCCTCAACGCGGCGATTCAGGCGTCGATGGCCGGTGATGCCGGGCGCGGTTTTGCCGTGGTCGCCGATGAAGTGCAGCGGCTGGCCGAGCGTTCGTCCGCTGCTACCCGGCAGATCGAAACCCTGGTGCGGGCGATTCAGACCGACACCAACGAAGCGGTGATTTCGATGGAACAAACCACCACCGAAGTGGTGCGCGGCGCGCGACTGGCGCAGGATGCCGGTGTGGCCCTGGAAGAAATTGAAGGCGTATCGAAGACCCTCGCAGCGCTGATTCAAAGCATTTCCAACGCGGCGCAGCAGCAGACGACTTCCGCCGGGCAGATCTCGCTGACGATGAACGTGATCCAGCAAATCACCTCGCAAACCTCGTCCGGCTCCACGGCCACCGCCGAAAGCATCGGCAACCTGACGAAAATGGCCAGTCAGCTACGGCGTTCGGTGTCCGGTTTCACCTTGCCGGCGGCGACAGATAAAGCGTGAGTGGAGTGGTTATGGGTGATCGGCACGACTATGTGGCCCTCGAATGGGTCAAAGGCGAAATTGCCGAAACGCTGAGGCTGGCGCATCAGGCGATTGAAGCCGTGCTCGATGATCCGCAAGCCTTTCCCGGGCTGGACGAGTGCCTGGATTACATCCATCAGGTCCACGGCAGTTTGCAGATGGTCGAGTTCTACGGCGCAGCCTTGCTCGCCGAAGAAATGGAACATCTGGTCGAAGCCCTGCAGCACGAGCGCGTCAGCCATCGCGACGAAGCCCTGCATCTGTTGCTGCAAGCCCTCGGGCAATTGCCGATCTACCTCGACCGCGTGCAGAGTGCGCGCCGTGATTTGCCGCTGGTGGTGTTGCCGCTGATCAACGATCTGCGCAGTGCTCGTGGCGAAAGCCTGTTGTCTGAAACCAGCCTGTTCAGCCCGCAACTGCCTGAACTGCCGCCCTTGAGCGCTGATGCGCTAGCGCTGCTAGAGCCAGCAGAGTTGCCGAACGTACTGCGTAAATTACGCCAGATGCTGCAAATGGCTTTGGTCGGTTTGCTGCGCGAGCAGGATGACCAGACCCACCTCGGTTATCTGGCCAAAGTCTTTACCCGCCTCGAAGCGCTGAGCGGCGATTCGCCTCTGAGCCCGCTGTGGCAAGTCGCCTCGGCGCTGGTCGAAGGCATGCGCGAAGGTGTGATCGCTAACAGCCCGGCGCTGCGCAGCCTGTTCAAGGACGCCGACAAAGAGCTCAAGCGCCTGCTCGAACAAGGCCTGTCTGGCCTCAATCAGCCGGCGCCGGCGGAGCTGCTGAAAAGCCTGTTGTTCTATATTGCCAAAGCCGAACATCCCACCGGGCAGATGCTGACCATGAAAGATCGCTACTCGCTGGACGACGCGTTGCCCGACAGCGCGATGGTCGACGAAGAACGCGCACGCCTGGCCGGCCCCGACCGCGATGCGATGCGCTCGGTGCTGGCGGCATTGTGCGAAGAGCTGGTGCGGGTCAAGGAACGCCTCGACCTGTTCGTGCGCAGCGACCGTCAGCACACTTCGGATCTGGAGAGCCTGCTGGCGCCGCTGCGGCAGATCGCCGACACCCTGGCCGTGCTCGGTTTCGGCCAGCCGCGCAAAGTCATCATCGATCAATTGGCCGTGGTACTCAGCCTTGTCCAAGGCCAGCGCGAACCGAATGACGCGATCCTGATGGACGTTGCCGGTGCGCTGCTTTACGTCGAAGCGACACTGGCCGGAATGGTCGGCACCGTCGAGCCGGAAAGCCCGGAAGATTCGCGCCTGCCGACCACCGACCTGACGCAGATCCATCAGATCGTCATCAAGGAAGCGCGCATTTGCCTGCAACAGGCCAAGGACATGATCGTCGACTACATCGACGCCGATTGGGATCGCCAGCACCTGCAACCATTGCCGGCGCTGCTGACTCAGGTGCGCGGTGCTCTGGCGATGATTCCGTTGAATCGTGCGGCGAGTCTGGTCGAAGCGTGCAACGGGTTTATCCGCGAACATTTGCTGCTCGATCCGCACGAGCCGGGTTGGGAGCAACTGGATCGTCTGGCCGATGTCATCAGCAGCCTTGAGTATTACCTCGAACGCTTGAGCGATGACCCGCAGGCGCCGGGCGAACAGCTGCTGGATGTTGCGCAGAAATCCCTCGCCAGTCTGGGCTTCTTTCCAAATGAACCGCATGTGCCCGTGCTCGACGACGTGCTCAGCCCCAGCGAAGCGCTGGTGATGCAGGACATGCAGGCGCTCGACGATCCGGAAATCGTGCAGTCGCTGGCCGACGTTCTGGCCAGCCCGGTTTCGGCGCTCAACCCGCCGGCCCTGATTACTCCCGGCAGCCTGATGCCGCCACCGGCCGATGAAGAGCCGGTCGACGATGAACTGCGCGAAGTGTTCCTCGAAGAGACCGATGAAGTCCTCGAAGTTCTCCACGAATACCTGCCGCGCTGGTCGGCCAATCCGCAGGACCGCGATGCGCTGACCGAGCTGCGTCGCGCCTTTCACACCTTGAAGGGCAGCGGGCGCATGGTCCGCGCGTTGATTCTCGGTGAACTGGCGTGGTCGGTGGAAAACCTGCTCAACCGTGTGCTCGAACAAAGTGTCGAACCGGGCTCGGTGGTGCAGCAAGTACTGACCGACACGGTGTTGTTGCTGCCCGAGTTGATCAACGAGTTCGCCACCAACAGCCAGCGTCAGCGCAGCGATGTCGACCAACTTGCTGCCCGCGCACATGCCTTGGCCAAGGGTGATGAACCGCTGGCGGCCGAAGACGTTGACGATGTGGCTGCGCTCGATCCGCTGTTGCTGGAGATCTTCCGCAACGAAGCGGAAACCCACCTCGCCAGCCTCAATCGTTTTCTCGATCAGGCCGCCGAGCATGTGCCGTTGCAGGCCAGTGACGAGTTGCAGCGCGCCCTGCACACGCTCAAGGGCAGTGCGTCGATGGCCGGTGTGTTGCCGATTGCCGAACTGGCCGCGCCGCTCGATCAACTGGCCCGCGAGTTCAAGGCGCACCAGTTGCCGCTGGACCTCGACGAAGTGGAGTTGCTCCTCGAAGCCGAGGGCCTGTTCCGTGTCGGCCTGCGTCAGCTCAAGCACGATCCGTTGGCGCCGATTGTCGGTGCGCAGTCGCTGATCAAGCGCTCGGAAACCCTGCTCGCCGAGCGTCTGGCGTCGATCCTCGATGCGCCCAATACCGGCCTGCGGATCAAGCGCGATCCGCAACTGATCAACAACTTTCTCGCTCAGGGCATGGATATCCTGCTCGACGCCGAAAGCCTGCTACAGCGCTGGCAGCAACACCCCGGCGAGCGTCAGGAACTCAGCGCCTTGCTGGATGAATTGACGACGCTTGGCGAAGGCGCACACATGGCCGATCTGCTGCCGGTCGACGTGCTGTGTGAAGCCTTGCTCGACCTGTATGGCGCGGTGGAAGAAAGCAGTCTGGCGGTCAGCGAACGGTTTTTCCAGGAAGCGCAAAACGCTCACGAAGCGCTGATCAACATGCTCGACGAACTGGCCGCCGGGCAGGAAGTCACGCCGCAGCCAGAGCGGATTCGTGCCTTGCATGACCTGCTCGATGAGAGTCTCGATCCGTCGTCGATGGGCCTGATTCGCAGCGATGGCAGCCATACCCTGAGCATCCGTGAGCTGGGCAGCGCCACCGCCGAGTTGCAGCAAAAGGCAACGGCGCTTGAACCTGATGACGAGATTGTCGAGATCTTCCTTGAAGAGGCGGTCGACATTCTCGACAGCTCCGGCCAAGCCCTGCAGCGCTGGCTGAACGACCCGGATAACGTTGCGCCGCTGTCCTCGTTGCAGCGCGATTTGCATACGCTCAAGGGCGGCGCGCGGATGGCTGAAGTCGAGGCCATCGGCGATTTGGCTCAAGAGCTGGAAAGCCTTTACGAAGGTCTGGTCGATCGTCGCTTCAACTACAGCGAAACCTTGAGGCGTCTGCTGCTCAAGAGTCATGAGCGTTTGGCGCTGCTGCTTGAACACCTGCAACAGCATCAGCCACTGACCCCGGCCCAGGATTTGATCGAAACCCTGCGTCAGGTGCGTCAAGGCCAGACCGTCAGCGAAACGCCCCAGCCAGCGGCCGATCATGACAGCGCTGGCCACGACCCGGAGCTGCTGGAAATCTTCCTCGAAGAAGGTTTCGACATCATCGAAAATTCCGGCGCCGCGCTGTTGCGCTGGCAGGCGGAGCCCGGCAATCGTCAGGAAGTGGAAACCCTGCTGCGCGATCTGCACACCCTCAAGGGTGGCGCGCGGATGGTCGAGATCGGCCCGATCGGCGACCTCGCGCATGAGCTGGAATACCTTTACGAAAGTCTTTCCAGCGGCGCGTTGCAGCCATCGGCGGAGCTGTTTGCGCTGGTGCAGCGTGGGCATGATCGTTTGGCGCAAATGCTTGATGGCGTGCGCGCCGGGCAACCGTGCCCGCCGGCGGATCGGTTGATCAATGCGATCCAGAATTTCAGTCATCCGGTAACGGTCGAAACACCGCCAGCGTTGCCGCTGCCCGCCAAGACCGAACCTGCACCGCCGGCTGCCGAGGCTGGCGCGGACATGGTCAAAGTCTCCGCCGAATTGCTCGATGAGCTGGTCAATCTGGCCGGCGAAACCTCGATCTTCCGTGGCCGTATCGAACAGCAGGTCAACGACGCACAAATTGCCCTGAACGAGATGGAAACCACGATCGAACGCATGCGCGATCAGCTGCGCCGTCTCGACACCGAAACCCAGGGGCGGATTCTCAGCCGCCAGCAAGTCGACGCCGAACGCCTCGGCTACGAAGAATTCGATCCGCTGGAAATGGATCGCCATTCGCAGTTGCAGCAACTGTCGCGGGCGCTGTTCGAATCCGCCTCCGACTTGCTCGATCTCAAGGAAACCCTCGACCGCCGCAATCACGACGCCGAGAACCTGTTGCAGCAACAGGGCCGCATCAACACCGAATTGCAGGAAGGCCTGATGCGCACGCGCATGGTGCCGTTCGAGCGCATGTTGCCGCGCCTCAAACGCATCGTCCGTCAGGTCGCTGAAGAGCTGAACAAAGACGTCGCCTTCGTCGTCGGCAACGCTGAAGGCGAGATGGATCGCAACGTGCTCGAGCGCATGGCCGCGCCGCTGGAACACATGCTGCGCAACGCCGTCGACCACGGTCTGGAGTCCGCCGAAGTGCGGCTGGCGGCGGGTAAGCCGGCGCAAGGGCAGATCAGCCTTGACCTGTCCCGCGAGGGCGGCGACATCGTTTTCGACATCCGCGACGACGGTGCCGGGGTGCCGCTGGAAGCGGTGCGGAACAAGGCGATCAAGCGTGGATTGCTCGCACCGAATGCCGAGATCAGCGACCGCGACGTGTTGCAGTTCATCCTTCAGCCGGGGTTTTCCACAGCGGAAAAGATCACCCAGATTTCCGGGCGTGGTGTCGGCATGGACGTGGTGCATGAAGAAGTGCGGCAACTGGGCGGCAGCATGAGCATCGATTCGGTGCCGGGGCAGGGCGTGCATTTCCGCATTCGGCTGCCGTTCACCGTGTCGGTCAACCGCGCGTTGATGGTGCAGTGCGGGGAAGATCAATATGCGATTCCGCTGAACACCATCGAAGGCATCGTCCGCGTGTTGCCGAATGACCTGGAGGGGCACTTCCGGGTTGATCCGCCGCGCTACCAATACGGCGGCCAGACCTATGAACTGTGCTACCTCGGCGAACTGCTGAAAACCGCGCCACGGCCGAAACTGCTGGGCCAGAACCTGCCATTGCCGGTGCTGCTGGTGCATTACAACGACCGGCGCATCGCGGTGCTGGTCGACACCATGGCCGGCACCCGCGAGATCGTGGTTAAGAGCCTCGGCGCGCAATTCGCGGCAGTGCAGGGCGTGTCCGGCGCGACGATTCTCGGCGATGGCCGGGTGGTGCTTATTCTCGATTTGCTCGCGCCGATCCGTGCGATGCAGGCGCGGGTTGTGCAGGCGCCGACGCTGCCGGAGATCGACAGCGAACCGCAGAAACCGCTGCTGGTGATGGTGGTCGACGACTCGGTCACCGTGCGCAAGGTCACCAGCCGTTTGCTCGAACGTCACGGCATGAACGTGCTGACCGCCAAGGACGGTGTCGACGCCATGCTGCTGCTCGAAGAACACATGCCCGACCTGATGCTGCTCGACATCGAAATGCCGCGCATGGACGGCTTCGAAGTCGCTACCCAGGTGCGCAACGACGAACGCCTGCAACACCTGCCGATCATCATGATCACCTCGCGCACCGGGCAGAAACACCGCGACCGCGCGATGGCCATCGGCGTCAACGACTACCTCGGCAAGCCGTATCAAGAGTCGGTGCTGCTCGAAAGCATTGCCCAGTGGAGCAAGAAACATGCATGAGCGCCGGCATAATCAACGCAGCAGTCAGCTGACCGGGTTGCTGCTGCCGTTGGCGGATCGCAATTTGATCCTGCCTAACGTCGCTGTCGCTGAGTTGATCGACTATCAGGCCAGTGCCTTCGATCTGGATACGCCGCCGTGGTATCTGGGGCGCGTGAAGTGGCGTGAGCGGCAGATTCCGTTGCTGAGTTTTGAATCGGCGTGCGGGCAGAAAATCGTCATTGGCGAGCGCGCGCGGATCGTGATTTTGAATGCGCTGGGCGGGTTGCCGGAGTTGAAGTTCATCGCGCTGCTGGTGCAGGGGATTCCGCGTTCGTACAAGCTCGACAGTCAGTTGAGTTATGTCGACGTGCCGTTGTGTGAGTTGGAGCAGGCGGCTGTGCAAGTGGGGGAGCAAGTGGCGAAGGTGCCGGACTTGTTGGGGCTGGAGAAGTTGTTGGTGGATGCTGGGCTGGTTCACTGATCCAGAATTTTCATTGGCCTGACTGGCCTCATCGCGAGCAGGCTCACTCCTACAGTTGGAATGCATTCCCCTGTAGGAGTGAGCCTGCTCGCGATAGCGCCTGCGGCATCCACCAAAATCCGACAGACAAATCCTCAATCCCCGCAGCGCAATAAACGCATCCAGGCACATCTGTTTAAAGACACCCGGTGTTACGGCTCCATGGCCTACAAATCCTTGCGCCGCTGCCTACGCATGCACCAGAATCCGCCGGCTTGTGCGCCTTCGGCATGCTGCGTAACTTGATTCCGTCACTGATTTCCAGTGATCGGGTTTAGTAGCCCGTCATATTTGGGGCGTATAGCTCATCAGACAGTCAGGTACTCCATACCTGCACGTTATGGTGGTTGTGCGCAGGGCGCCTTCGGGCGCGCCGGTTTCCCAGATCCCCGGTCTACTAACCTGCGCACAGCTGCCTCCACTTCTTTTAGTAGGGAAGCGGTGGCTAGCCCGAATGAGGATCTGGTAAATGTTCAAAGTAACGCCTAATCCGCCGGTCACAGACCCGGCATCCCCCTACGAATCCCCCGATTCGAAGAAATTCCACGAAGCCGCCGAGCGCGCTCTCGACCATTATCTTGGTCCGACCAACGCCGATCTGATGGCCACGCCCTACACCCCCAACACGTTGTACATGGCCAACCCCAATGCCGACACCGAATCCCTGCTGGCTGACGCCAGCGAAACCCTCGGGTCGGCCACGGTGATGCTTAACAACCATGCGGCAATGGTGGAAGGTACGCACCGCAAGACTGTGCAAGGAATTGCGCAGGTGGTGATGGTGGCGGAGATGGCTGTTAACCGTTTGTTGGATAGGTTGGTGCCGACGGAGTGACTTAAAAGCTGACCCTCACCCCAGCCCTCTCCCGGAGGGAGAGGGGGCCGACCGAGGTGTCTGGCGTCATACATCGACCTGAAAAACCGAGTCGATTATGGATCTGGTGAACCTGGTAAATTCCGGATTCAGTACAACATTCCCAGGTCGGCGCAATTCCCGAATATCCCCCAATCGGTCCCCTCTCCCTCCGGGAGAGGGCTAGGGTGAGGGCGGCTCTTGATCATTACCCTGAGCGTAATGATTCACCACCGCGCTTGATTGATGCCCCCACCCCACACGCCTACCTTAGCTCCACGACAGCGAACCCCGTGGAGTGAGCATGACAACAACAATTTCCCCCGACTCGCGCTGGACGCGGCGGCGCGATGAGAAGCAGCGCCGCCTCGACAAGGTGCGCGGGCTGGCCGACGGTGTGGTGTTACCCACCGACAAGATCGTCGCCGCGCTCGAAGCGCTGATTCATCCCGGCGACCGTGTGGTGCTGGAGGGCAACAACCAGAAGCAAGCGGATTTCCTTTCGCGCTCACTGGCCAAGGCAGACCCGGAAAAGCTCCACGACCTGCACATGATCATGCCCAGCGTCGGCCGCTCCGAGCACCTCGATCTGTTCGAACGCGGCATCGCCCGCAAGCTGGATTTCTCCTTCGCCGGCACCCAGAGCCTGCGCATCAGCCAGTTACTCGAAGACGGCCTGCTAGAAATCGGCGCGATTCACACTTACATCGAACTCTACGCGCGGCTGGTGGTGGATCTGATCCCCAACGTCGTGCTCTCGGCCGGGTTCATGGCCGACCGCGCCGGCAACATCTACACCGGCCCCAGCACCGAAGACACCCCGGCACTGATCGAACCGGCCGCCTTCAGCGACGGCATCGTCATCGTCCAGGTCAACCAATTAGTCGACGACGTCAGCGAGCTGCCGCGCGTTGATATCCCTGCCTCATGGGTCGATTTCGTCGTGGTCGCCGACAAGCCGTTCTACATCGAACCGCTGTTCACTCGCGACCCACGCCACATCAAGCCTGTGCACGTGTTGATGGCGATGATGGCGATTCGTGGCATCTACGAAAAACATAACGTGCAGTCGCTCAACCACGGCATCGGTTTCAACACCGCCGCGATCGAATTGATCCTGCCGACCTACGGCGAATCCCTCGGCCTCAAAGGCAAGATCTGCCGCAACTGGACGCTCAACCCGCACCCGACTTTGATCCCAGCGATCGAGAGCGGCTGGGTCGAAAGCGTGCATTGCTTCGGCACCGAACTGGGCATGGAAAACTACATCGCCGCGCGCCCCGACGTGTTCTTCACCGGCCGCGACGGCTCGCTGCGTTCCAACCGAATGTTCTGCCAACTCGCCGGGCAATACGCCGTGGATCTGTTTATCGGCGCGACGTTGCAGGTTGATGGCGACGGCCATTCCTCGACCGTCACCCGTGGCCGCCTCGCCGGTTTCGGCGGCGCACCGAACATGGGCCACGACCCGCGTGGTCGGCGTCACGGCACTCCGGCGTGGCTGGACATGCGCCACGACGACTCGCAGCAACCGATGCTCGAACGCGGCAAAAAACTCGTGGTGCAAATGGTCGAGACGTTCCAGGAGGGCGGCAAACCGACCTTCGTCGAAACCCTCGACGCGGTCGAAGTGGCGAAGAAAAGCGGCATGCCGCTGGCGCCGATCATGATTTACGGCGACGACGTCACCCACTTGCTCACCGAAGAAGGCATCGCCTACCTGTACAAGGCGCGTTCGCTGGAAGAGCGCCAGGCAATGATCGCCGCCGTCGCCGGCGTCACCGCCATCGGCCTGCGCCACAACCCGAAAGACACCGAACGTATGCGCCGCGAAGGCCTGATCGCCTTACCCGAAGACCTCGGCATCCGCCGCACCGACGCCACCCGCGAATTGCTCGCGGCGAAAAGCGTGGCCGATCTGGTCGAGTGGTCCGGCGGCCTGTACAACCCGCCCGCGAAATTCAGGAGCTGGTAATGCACGCATTTAACCTGCAAGCGAAACCGCTGTCCCTGGCTGATCGATTGGCCGACCTGGCGGTGGACGCCTTGATCGACGAAGCCGATCTGTCGCCGAAACCGGCGCTGGTCGACCGTCGCGGCAATGGCGCGCACACCGATTTGCACTTGGGCCTGATGCACGCGTCGGCACTGTCGTTGTGGCCGGCGTTCAAGGAAATGGCTGAAGCGGCGGTTGCAATCGGTGAAGTCGATTCAACGTTGCGCGAAGCGATTGGCCGGATCGGCCGTGAAGGTGAACAAGCCATGCTCACGACCACCAACGGTGTGAACACGCATCGCGGTGCAATTTGGGCGCTGGGGTTGTTGGTGACCGCCGCTGCACTGGAACCGCAATCTTGCAGCGCCAATGCCGTGACCCTGCGCGCTGCACGTCTGGCCTTGCTGGATGATCGCCACGCCCCCAAACCCTTGAGCCACGGCGCCCAAGTCGCCCTGCGTTACGGCGCCCGTGGCGCTCGCGAAGAAGCGCAACTCGGCTTCCCTTCGGTGTTGCAACGTGGCCTGCCGCAACTCAAACGCAGCCGCGCCAACGCCAGCGGCGAACAGAACGCTCGCCTCGACGCCTTGCTCGCGATCATGACGAATCTGGCCGACACCTGCGTGCTCTACCGCGCGGGCGAAGAGGGTTTGCAAGCCATGCAACACGGCGCGCAAGCGGTGCTCGACGCCGGTGGCAGCGCCAGCCTCAGCGGTCGCCGCCGGCTGCACGAACTGGATCAACAACTCATCGCATTGAATGCCTCGCCCGGTGGCGCCGCCGACTTGCTCGCCGCCACGCTGCTGCTCGATCGTATCGAGCGCGACGGCATCCTTCAGGGAGCGTTTTGATGGAAACCCTATCGTTTGAATTCCCCGCCGGGCAGCCGCCACGCGGTCGTGCGCTGGTCGGTTGTGTCGGCTCGGGTGATCTGGAAGTGCTGATCGAACCGGGTCTGGCCGGCAAACTGACGATCAATGTGCAGACCTCGGTCAACGGCGCGCAGTTGCGCTGGCAGCACCTGTTTGCGCGGATGTTCGACGGCACCACGCCGCCGGCAATGGCCATCGATATCCACGATTTCGGCGCGACGCCGGGGGTGGTGCGTTTGCGGCTGGAACAAGGTTTCGAGGAGATCGGCCATGACTGACAGCGCAACGTTGCTCAACAAACACAGCTTCGTCGAACTCGGCGCGCGGCAACGGGCGAAAGCCTTGCTCGATGCCGGCAGTTTTCGCGAATTGCTCGACCCGTTTCAACGGGTCATGTCGCCGTGGCTGGAACTTCAGGGCGTGGTGCCGCAGGCCGATGACGGCGTGGTGATTGCCAAGGGCAGCCTCGACGGCTTGCCGGTAGTCATAGCCGCGATTGAAGGCGCGTTTCAGGGCGGCAGCCTTGGCGAAGTCGGCGGGGCGAAGATTGCCGGCGCGTTGGAACTGGCGGCTGAAGACAACCGCAAAGGCATTCCGACGCGCGCGGTGTTGCTGCTGGAAACCGGTGGCGTACGTTTGCAGGAAGCCAATCTTGGGTTGGCGGCGATTGCTGATATTCATGCGGCGATTGTCGATTTGCAGCAGTACCAACCGGTGGTTGGCGTGGTGGCGGGTAGCGTTGGTTGCTTTGGTGGTATGTCGATTGCGGCGGCGTTGTGCAGCTATTTGCTGGTGACTCAGGAAGCACGCCTTGGTTTGAACGGGCCGCAGGTGATTGAGCAGGAAGCCGGGATTGAAGAATACGACTCTCGCGACCGGCCATTCATCTGGAGCCTGACTGGCGGCGAGCAGCGTTTTGCCAGTGGTCTGGTGGATCGGTATGTCGCCGATGACGTGGCGAAGATTCGTCAGCAGGTTGGTGAATTACTGCAGCAGGGTTTGCCGACACAGCCACGCAGCCATCGCGCCGAATGGTTCTTGCAACGCCTCGGCAGTCTGAATACTGACCCGCAAATCGAGCCGTCGATGGTTCGCGATCTGTATCAAGGAGAGCGCTCATGAGCGGTTATTCACTGCGCGGTTTGAACTGGTTCGACGCCTTGAGCGCCGGGGCGAAAGCCGTTGAGGGTTTGCCGCCATCGCTGCGGGTTGCCGATGGTGAACTTGGGCGTTTTATCGCCGTGGTCGCTGATCCGGACAATCGTTTTGCGCGTGCGCGCAACGGCGAAGTCGGTTTGCTTGAAGGCTGGGGTTTGGCCAAGGCTGTAGATGATGCGATCACGGCTGACCGCGACAAAGCGCAGAAACGCCCGATCATCGCCATCGTCGATGTGCCGAGCCAGGCTTATGGTCGGCGCGAAGAAGCGCTCGGCATTCATCAGGCGCTGGCCGGTGCGGCGGACAGTTATGCCCGTGCGCGTTTGGCCGGGCATCCGGTGATTGCGTTGTTGGTCGGTAAGGCGATGTCCGGGGCGTTTCTGGCGCATGGTTATCAGGCCAATCGTTTGATTGCGTTGCGCGATCCGGGCGTGATGGTGCATGCGATGGGCAAGGCGTCGGCGGCGCGGGTGACGTTGCGCAGTATTGAAGAGCTGGAAGCGCTGGCCGCCAGTGTGCCGCCGATGGCCTATGACATCGACAGTTATGCGAGCCTCGGATTGCTCTGGGAAACCCTGTCGGTTGAGCAGATTGAGCAGCCGACGGCGGAAGATCTATCAAGAGTCAACGAGTGCCTCAAACAAGCCATCGGCGATATTTCCAGTACTGATCTGAGCAATCGCCTCGGCGCGAAAAATCGTGCTGCCTCCAGCCGTGTGCGCGAATTGCTGAGGGCGCAGTGGTGAACACGCCTCTGGCCCACGATCTGCTCTGGGGCATGACCCCGGCGCAGTTGCCGACGGATGCGCCGCTGTGGGCAGTCGAGTCGCTGGCCGCCGGGCAACCGGTGGTGGTGCGGCGGGCGTTGAGTGCTGAAGGTTTTGTCGCGGTGGGCGTGCGCGGCGTGTTGCGCGAGCAACGGCTGGCAGCGTTTATGGCGGTCGATTCGATTGCCTGTCGGGTCAGTCCGGAGGCGCTGTGTCACGTCGACAGCGAGCGCGATCTGCCGGTCATGCAGGCGCTCAAACAACTGCGGCCGATGCTCGACGATTGCGGTTGGGTCTGGGGTGTCAGCGGCAGTGTCGGGTTTGAACTGGCCAGTGGTTTTAAAGCGATGCACGCGGCCAGTGACCTCGATCTGATTCTGCGCACACCGCAACTGATCACCCGTAATCAGGCACGCAAACTGGTCGCGCTTTTTGATCAGGCCGTGTGCCGGGTCGACCTGCAATTGCAGACGCCGTTCGGTGCTGTGGCGCTGCGCGAGTGGGCCTGCGGATCGGCACGCGTGCTGCTGAAAAATGCTCATCAGGCTTGCCTGGTGATTGATCCGTGGAACCCGCAGGAGCAGGCAGCGTGAGCAGTCTGCTGGTGTTTCCCGGCCAGGGCGCGCAGCAAGCGGGCATGTTGCATCGTTTGCCTCGGGAATCGTTGGTCGAGGCCAGTGATGTGCTCGGTGAAGATGTATCGCTGCTGGATTCCAGCGATGCGTTGCGCACGACAAGGGCGGTTCAGCTATGCCTGCTGATCGCCGGAGTCGCTGCTTCGCGGCAGTTGTTGCAGGACGGACTGACGGCGGACTACGTCGCCGGCCTGTCCATCGGCGCTTACCCGGCAGCGGTAGTTGCCGGTGCCTTGAGCTTCAGCGATGCGCTACATCTGGTCAGCCTGCGCGGCGAACTGATGCAACAGGCTTATCCACAGGGCTACGGCATGACCGCGATCATCGGCCTGCAATTATCCACAGTCGAAACGCTGCTGGCGCAGGTGCACAGCGAGGATGCGCCGGTGTATCTGGCCAACATCAACGCCGACAATCAGGTGGTGATTGCCGGCAGTGACAAGGCCATGCAAGCGGTGGCCGAACTGGCGCGCAGTCGTGGCGCCGGTCTGGCAAAACGTCTGGCGGTGAGTGTGCCGTCGCACTGCCCGTTGCTGGAAAAACCGGCGCAAACCCTCGCCGAAGCCTTCGCCAAGGTCGAACTGAAAACCGCGAAAATCGCTTACCTGAGCGGCAGCCGCGCACGCCCTGTGAGCAAAGTCGAAGCGCTGCGCGACGACCTCGCCTTCAACATGTGCCGCGTGGTGGATTGGCGCGGCACTGTGCAAAGCGCTTACGAGCGTGGCGTACGTTTACAGATCGAACTGCCGCCCGGTGCGGTACTGACCGGGCTGGCGCGCCGGGTGTTCGAGCAAGGCACGGTCACAGCCTTCGACAGTGCGCGTCTCGACACCTTGCAGGCGCTGTTGCGTGAGGAGGGTGGTCGCCAACCTTAAAACCGCCGACTCAAGCTTCGAACAACAAAAACAACATTCGACGATGCACTTTGAGGACTACAACAATGATTATTTACGGTGTGGCGCTGCTCGCGATCTGTACGCTGGCAGGGGTGATCATGGGTGACATGCTCGGCGTGTTGTTGGGCGTGAAATCCAATGTCGGCGGGGTCGGCATCGCCATGATCCTGCTGATCTGCGCGCGGTTGTGGATGCAGAAGCGCGGCGGCATGACCAAGGAATGCGAGATGGGCGTCGGCTTTTGGGGCGCGATGTACATTCCGGTGGTGGTGGCGATGGCGGCGCAACAGAACGTTGTCACCGCGTTGCATGGTGGTCCGGTGGCGGTGCTGGCGGCGATTGGTTCGGTGGTGGTTTGTGGCTGCACGATTGCCTTGATCAGCCGCACGCATAAAGGCGAGCCATTGCCCGACGAACCGGCGGAAGTCTCCCCGGTCGGCACGCCAGTAGGGGGTCGCTGATATGTGGGATCTCATCGAGAAAGGTCTGGAACACAACGGGCTGGTCACTGCATTCGCTTTTGTCGGCGTGATCATGTGGGTGTCGGTGGTTCTGTCCAAACGCCTGACGTTCGGACGCATTCACGGTTCGGCGATTGCCATCGTCATCGGGCTGGTACTGGCGTGGGTCGGCGGCACCATGACCGGTGGCCAGAAAGGTCTGGCGGATCTGACGTTGTTCTCCGGTATCGGCTTGATGGGCGGGGCGATGCTGCGTGACTTTGCGATTGTGGCCACGGCGTTTGAAGTTCAGGCGACCGAGGCGAAGAAGGCCGGGATGATTGGTGTGATTGCGCTGCTGCTGGGCACGATCCTGCCGTTTATTGTTGGCGCGTGCATGGCCTGGGCGTTCGGTTATCGCGATGCGGTGAGCATGACCACCATTGGCGCGGGTGCGGTGACTTACATTGTTGGGCCAGTGACTGGCGCGGCGATTGGCGCGACTTCGGATGTGATGGCGTTGTCGATTGCCACCGGGTTGATCAAGGCGATTCTGGTGATGGTCGGCACGCCGGTCGCGGCGCGCTGGATGGGCCTGGATAACCCGCGCTCGGCGATGGTATTTGGTGGGTTGGCCGGGACGGTGAGTGGGGTGACGGCGGGGCTGGCGGCGACGGATCGGCGGTTGGTGCCTTATGGGGCGTTGACGGCTACGTTTCATACCGGGCTTGGGTGTTTGCTTGGGCCATCGCTGCTGTTCTTCATCGTTCGCGGGATTGTGGGTTGAAGATCAGAAGCCCCTCACCCTAGCCCTCTCCCGGAGGGAGAGGGGACTGACCGAGTTGGATGTTGGAGGTACGCCGACCTGAAATTCCTGAGTCGAACTCAGGTCTTGAAACCCACGAAGATCTGCTCCCTTTCCCCCTCTACCCCTTGGGGGAGAGGGCTGGGGTGAGGGGGTAGCTCTTGATCTTGATCTTGATCTAAACCCCAGCCTGCCGATTCGCATACATCCGACACTCCGCCAAAAGCGCCAACAAATTCGGATCCCTTTCCTTGGCCTTCAAAAACACCACGCCAATGTGTTGCTGCAACCGGTACTTCTCCTGCAACGGAATCAGCTTCACCCTGTTTTCATACACCGCCGCAATCCGCCCTGGCAGCAACGCATAACCCACCCCCGAACTGACCATGCTCAGCAGCGTGAAGATGTCATTCACCTGCATCGCCACCTTCGGCTCGAACCCCGCCTGCTTGAACACCCGCACGCCATCCTGATGCGTGGCAAAGCCCTGAGTCAGGGTGATGAAGGTTTCATCGCGCACCTCGGCCAGATCCACTTCACTGCGCTGGGCGAACTTTGAATCCGCCGGGGTGGCGAGGAAAATGTCGTCGGAAAACAGCGCAATCTGCTCGCAATCCGGGTCGTTGATGCTGTCGTCCAGTGACACCAAAATCGCGTCGACTTCCATGTTTTTCAGCTTGTACAGCAGGTCGATGTTCGAGCCGAGGATCAGGTCGATGTTGAGTTCGCTGCGGCGGATCTTCAGGCCCATGATCAGTTGCGGTACGGTTTTCACCGTCAGCGAATACAGCGAGCCAAGCTTGAAACGTTCAGCGGAAAAACCGGCGGCTTCGCGCGTCAGGCGCACGCTTTCGACGACGTCGTTGATCAGCTTCTGTGCGCGCTCTTCCAGCACATAAGCGCTTTCCAGTGGCGTCAGATTGCGGCCTTCGTGTTTGAACAGCGGGCAGCGCAGGGCGCTTTCCAGCGAGTGAATCGCGCGGTGCACGCTGACGTTGCTGGTCTGCAGCTCGGCAGCAGCACGGGCGAGGTTGCCGGTGCGCATGAAAGCGAGGAACACCTCGAGTTTTTTCAGGGTCAATTCTTCGTCGATCAGCATGGCGCGGACTCTTTTTGGAATGCGTCGATTGTGCCTTGAAGATCAAAAGATCGCAGCCTTCGGCAGCTCCTACATTGGAATGCGTTCGAAGGTAGGAGCTGCCGAAGGCTGCGATCTTTTGATTGCGCTTTTACGCTCAAGGCCCGAGCCTTGCGCGCTGCGGTAATGAATATGAGGTAAGCGATACATGTATCACGGAGAACGATTGAACGCCTGGACTCATCTGGTCGGGGCGGTGGCGGCATTTATTGGTGGCGTCTGGATGTTGGTGATCGCCTGCCTCGACGGCAGCCCGTGGAAGATTGTCAGTGTGGCGATTTACGCGTTTACCTTGCTGGTGCTCTATAGCGCCTCGACCGTGTACCACAGCGTGCGCGGGCGCAAGAAAGCGATCATGAAGAAGGTTGATCACTTTTCGATCTACTTGTTGATTGCCGGCAGCTATACGCCGTTCTGCCTGGTGACCCTGCGCGGGCCGTGGGGCTGGACGTTGTTCGGGATTGTCTGGGGGCTGGCGTTGATCGGCATCCTGCAGGAGATCAAACCGCGTTCGGAAGCGCGCATTCTGTCGATCGTGATTTACGCGGTGATGGGCTGGATTGTGTTGGTGGCGGTGAAGCCGCTGATTGCGGCGCTGGGCACTACAGGGTTTGCCTGGCTAGCGTCGGGCGGGGTTTTGTACACGGTGGGGATTATCTTTTTTGCCCTTGATCACCGGCTGCGGCATGCGCATGGGATCTGGCATCTGTTCGTGATTGCCGGGAGTTTGCTGCACTTTGTCGCGATTCTGTTTTACGTCTTGTAGACCGAGGTGCGGCTAATCGCTGGCAAGCCAGCTCCCACAGGGTTTAGTGTTGTTCACGGATGTTGTGGCCAACAAGGATCCTGTGGGAGCTGGCTTGCCAGCGATGAGGCCCTAGAAATCACCCCAAAGCTGTTGGGCTACCGCCAACGCCACGACTGGCGCCGTCTCGGTGCGCAATACCCGCGGGCCAAGGCGGGCGGCGTGGAAGCCGTTGCTTTTGGCCTGCTCGACTTCGGCATCCGTCAAGCCACCCTCCGGCCCAATCAGAAACGCCAGTGTCGCCGGTTTGGCATGACTCACCAACGGCTCTGCCACAGGGTGCAGCACCAGCTTCAACTCGGCTTCGGTCTGTTTGATCCAGTCCGCCAGCAACACCGGCGGATGAATCACCGGCACCCGCGAACGCCCACATTGCTCGCAAGCGCTGATCGCCACCTGACGCCAGTGCAGCAGGCGTTTGTCGGCGCGTTCGTCCTTGAGGCGGACTTCACAGCGATCACTGAAGATCGGCGTGATTTCATTCACGCCCAGCTCGGTGGCTTTCTGAATCGCCCAATCCATCCGCTCGCCACGGGACAAGCCCTGGCCGAGGTGGATGTGCAGCGGCGATTCGATCTGACCGGCGAACTGCTCGTCGATCTGCACGGTCACGCGCTTCTTGCCGACTTCCAGCAGGGCGCCGCGAAACTCATGCCCGGAGCCGTCGAACAACTGCACCGCATCGCCCTCGGCCATGCGCAGCACGCGGCTGATGTAATGCGCCTGGGCCTCCGGCAATTCGTGTTCGCCGGTGCTCAGGGGGGCGTCGATAAAGAAGCGGGATAGTCTCATTTCGGATCTCTCAGATTAGATCGTTCCCACGCTCTGCGTGGGAATGCCTCAATGGACGCTCTGCGTCCGCTTTGGGACGCGGAGCGTCCCTGGCTGCATTCCCACGCGGAGCGTGGGAACGAGAAGTTACGGTTAGCCCGGATCGCGGAAGCCGGGATGGAAGTCTTTCGGCACCGCGACGCTGACGCTGTCACGCGTGGCGATGTCGATGCCTTCGCTAGCCACTTCGGCGAGGAAGTCGATCTGCTCCGGGGTGATCACGTACGGCGGCAGGAAATACACCACGCTGCCCAGCGGTCGCAGCAACGCGCCACGCTCCAGCGCATGCTGAAACACCTTCAAGCCACGACGTTCCTGCCAAGGGTAGGCCTCTTTAGTGGCTTTATCCTTGACCATCTCGATGGCCAGCACCATGCCGGTCTGGCGCACTTCGGAGACGTTCGGGTGATCGACCAGATGCGCCGTCGCCGAGGCCATGCGCTGGGCCAGCGCCTTGTTGTTCTCGATGACGTTGTCGTGCTCGAAGATATCCAGCGTTGCCAGTGCCGCCGCGCACGCCAGCGGGTTGCCGGTGTAGCTGTGCGAATGCAAGAACGCGCGCAAGGTCGGATAGTCGTCGTAGAACGCGCTGTAGACCTCATCAGTGGTCAGGCACGCGGCCAGCGGCAGATAGCCGCCGGTGAGGGCTTTCGACAGGCAGAGGAAGTCCGGACGAATACCGGCCTGCTCGCAGGCAAACATCGTCCCGGTGCGACCGAAGCCGACGGCGATTTCATCGAGGATCAGGTGCACGCCATAACGGTCGCAGGCCTCGCGCAGCAACGTCAGATATACCGGGTGATACATGCGCATGCCGCCGGCACCCTGAATCAACGGCTCGACGATCACTGCCGCGACGCTGTCATGATTTTCTGCCAGGGTCTGTTCCATCGCGGCGAACATATTGCGCGAATGTTCCTCCCAACTCATGCCTTCGGGGCGCCCGTAGCAATCCGGGCTCGGCACTTTGATGGTGTCCATCAGCAGCGCTTTGTAGGTTTCGGTGAACAGCGGCACGTCACCGACTGCCATCGCCGCCATGGTTTCGCCGTGGTAGCTGTTGGTCAGGGTGACGAAGCGTTTCTTGTTTGGCTGGCCACGGTTGAGCCAGTAGTGAAAGCTCATTTTCAACGCGACTTCGATGCAGGACGAACCGTTATCGGCGTAGAACACCCGGTTCAGGCCTTCCGGTGTCATCTTCACCAGACGCTCGGACAGCTCGATCACTGGCTGATGGCTGAAGCCGGCCAGAATCACGTGCTCCAGTTGATCGACCTGATCCTTGATGCGCTGGTTGATGCGCGGGTTGGCGTGGCCGAACACGTTGACCCACCACGAGCTGACCGCGTCGAGGTAACGCTTGCCTTCGAAGTCTTCGAGCCAGACACCTTCGCCGCGCTTGATCGGGATCAGCGGCAGCTGTTCGTGGTCTTTCATCTGGGTGCAGGGATGCCACAACACCGCGAGGTCGCGTTGCATCCACTGGTTATTCAGGCCCATTTACAGTCTCCTCGAGGCGGCTCGCGTCAGGCGCGGGCAAACAATCGCGCAAGCCTATGCAATGCATCGCGCGGGGACAACCCATTGTGTCGATTGAGCTACTTTGTATGAGCCGATAGACGTCGCTGGCGGCGTTTTGATGGCTAACGTATTCTTCGCGGTTCTTTGGGTCGTCTGACCCGCAAAAGTGCTTTTTCCTACGTGTATTTCCGGAGTTCGCTGAATGTCTGTCGGTTGGCTGCGCGCCTGTGCGCTGGTGATGTTGGGGCTGTTCAGCGTTACAGCGCTGGCCAAGGATAAAACTGCAATCGTGATCGGCGGCGGCCTCTCGGGCCTGACTGCCGCTTATGAACTGCAAAACAAAGGCTGGCAGGTCACGCTGCTGGAAGCCAAACCTAGTCTGGGCGGGCGCTCGGGCATGGCCACCAGCGAGTGGATCGGCAACGACAAGACGCAGCCGGTGCTGAACAAGTACGTTTCGACCTTCAAGCTCGGCACCACGCCGGCCCCTGAGTTCGTGCGGACTCCGGGCTATCTGATCGACGGCGAGTATTTCTCTGCCGCCGATCTGGCGACCAAGCAGCCGGCCACCGCCGATGCCTTGAAGCGCTATCAAAAAACCCTCGACGATCTGGCGCGCTCGATCGACGACCCGCAGAACCCGGCGGCGACCAGCACCCTGCACGCGCTGGACCAGATCACCGTATCGAGCTGGCTCGACAAGCAGAACCTGCCGGCCACTGCACGTCAGTTGATCAACCAGGACATCCGCACCCACTACGACGAACCTTCGCGTCTGTCGCTGCTGTATTTCGCGCAGCAGAACCGCGTCTATCGCGGCATCTCCGACCGTGACCTGCGTGCTTCGCGTCTGGTCGGCGGCAGCCAGGTGCTGGCGCAGGCCTTCGTCAAACAGATCAAAACGATCAAGACCAACTCGCCGGTGTCCGCAATCACTCAGGACAAGGACGGCGTGACCGTCAAGGTCGGCGCTGTTGGCTACCAGGCTGACTACGTGGTGTTGGCCGTGCCGCTGCGTGCACTGAACAAGATTGCTTTGACCCCGGCGCTGGATGCCCAGCACATGGCCGCGATCAAGGGCACCAACTACGGCTGGCGCGACCAGATCATGCTGAAGTTCAAGACGCCGGTGTGGGAAAGCAAGGCGCGCATGTCCGGCGAGATCTATAGCAACACCGGCCTCGGCATGTTGTGGATCGAACCTGCGCTGAAGGGCGGCGCCAACGTGGTGATCAACCTGTCCGGCGACAACGCTCGTGTGATGCAGGCGTTTGGCGACAAGCAGATGGTCGATCAGGTGCTGATTCGTCTGCACGCGTTTTATCCACAGGCCCGTGGCTCGTTCACCGGTTATGAAATCCGTCGCTACAGCACCGACCCGTCGATGGGTGGCGCGTACCTGGCTTACGGCCCGGGCCAGATCAGCAAGTTCTGGCGTCTGTGGGAACGTCCGCTGCAACGCGTGACGTTCGCTGGCGAACACACCGACACCTTGTACCCGGGCACCCTGGAAGGCGCGCTGCGCACCGGTCAGCGGGCGGCGAGTCAGGTTGAAGATCTGGCGGCGGGCAAGTCGTTCGAGCCAGCCAAAGTGGTTCCGGCCGCTGCAGCGGCAGGCGCGGCGGGTGCCGTGGCGGCGAAGAAGGGCAACTTCTTCAGCAACCTGTTTGGCGGTTCGGATGACGAGAAGAAGCCAGAGCCTGTGAAGGCGCCAGAGCCGGCTCCTGCTCCGGTAGCGCCAGCACCTGCGCCAGCTCCGGTGGAAGCGCCGAAGCCAGCGACTCCGGTGAAAGCTGAGCCAGCGAAGAAAGCGGCAGCCAAGCCAGCGGCGAAGAAGCCTGCGGCTAAAACCGAGACGAAAAAGCCTGCGGCGAAACCGGCAGCGAAAAAGGCTGAGCCGGCGAAGAAGCCAGCGGCAACCACTGAGACCAAGGCGCAGTAAGCCTTTGCTTCAATAAAAAACGCGGCCAAATGGGCCGCGTTCTTTTTGCCAGAAGCACACACTTCAATCCTTCCCTGTGCAGTCTCAATGCTTACCGCTGCGCAGGACAATTCCCACAAAACAATCAGAACGAGATGATAGCGGCTGCCTGATCTCCAAATTTATGCTTGAAAAAATTGGAGGCGCTCGATGAAAACGCTAACGGTAATACTTTTGTTAATGACACTTTCCGGCTGTGCCAATGGGCGTTTCTTTCCAGGTGGATATAACGCTGAACTTGCCCATCACTGCAAGATAGATCCCTATAGTGCCGATTGCTTGCAGCCGCCACCGCTTTTCACCAACTGATCAATCAAAAGAGCGGTGACCTGTTAAAAGTCCCATTTATAGAACTCGGTGCCGTTCGGTAACTTTCTGAGCCATCGTTGCTTGGGTTTTCGAATCCGCCCGGGGACAAAACCGAATCGAGACCAACGCAGGTTGCCGTTGCGCTGGTCGTAAATGACCAGATTGCCATCGTCCTGCATCGTCAGGTAAGTGTTGTACCACAGTGACTTTTCGAGGCTGTGGGTGCTTTCGGCAATCCATAGGCGCCGTCTGGAGGGGTCGAAGAGGAATCCGTTATTACTGACGACAAATTGTAGTGGCTCACGCATCTTCTTTGGATGCAGAGTTGCACTGTAAGGTTGATTGTTGTCGGCAATCCCGACTATTGCTTCACCTTCTTTTATTACCAGGTTGCCATCGCTGTGCAATACCAAACGGTATCGACCATTTTCGGACTGCAAATATTGCCCCGGAGACATTGTCTGGTTTGGCGGTAGCTCGGAAGTGCCGCTCGCTTGAAAGGGGGTATAACGAATAGCCATAGGGGTTTACCTTTTCAATGAATAGTCGAGTCATCATTTGATCAGGTGCAGGCATGCAGTCAGCGATACATAGTTATTGATTAGAAATTTCTCTCTCGGCGACCTTTTTTAAATCGTCGCTTGCTCCGGGGGCGAGCTGGACCGGACAGCGAAAGTCGAGCCGCATAACCCGAGCGCTGCGCGGGGAAATCGCCTTTAATCTTTCCTTAACACGCCACTTCCAGACTCTTGATCGTATTTCTCGATATTTCAAAGCGAAATTTTCCGCTTTAATTCGATAGATAACTCGCTAGTCTTGGTTCGCAGTTCTCACAGGATTTGGGCAATGCAGCTACGCAATTCTTCTTCGCGCTATGGTTGGGTCAGCATCTTCATGCACTGGGGCGTGGCGCTGGTGGTCTTCGGACTGTTTGCGCTCGGCCTGTGGATGGTCGGGCTGGATTACTACAGCAGCTGGCGCAAAGACGCGCCGGATCTGCACAAGAGCATCGGTCTGGTGCTGTTGGGTCTGATGGTGTTGCGGGTGCTGTGGCGCTTTATCAGCCCACCGCCGCCGACGCTGCAAAGCTACAGCCGCATGACCCGTATCGGCGCCAAGTTCGGCCACGGGTTTCTGTATCTGGCGCTGTTCGCTGTGATGATTGCCGGTTACCTGATTTCCACCGCAGACGGTGTCGGGATCCCGGTGTTTGGCCTGTTTGAAGTTCCTGCACTGGTTTCCGGGCTACCGGATCAGGCAGATACCGCTGGGGTGATTCATCTCTGGCTGGCGTGGGCGCTGGTAATTTTTTCCGGTCTCCATGCGTTGGCAGCATTGAAGCACCACTTTATCGATCGTGATGCGACCCTGACGCGAATGCTCGGTCGCAAAGCCTGAAGTTCAACCTCGACTCAAAGGAAAAGAAAGCATGTTGAAAAAGACTCTGGCCGCTCTGGCAATCGGTTCTGCACTGCTCTCGGCTGGTCAGGCCATGGCTGCGGACTACAAAATCGACAAGGAAGGCCAGCACGCCTTCGTTGACTGGAAAATCAGCCACCTGGGTTACAGCTTCATCCACGGTACTTTCAAAGACTTCGACGGTACATTTTCGTGGGATTCGGCCAAACCTGAAGCCAGCAAGATCTCGGTTGATGTGAAAACCGCCAGCCTGTGGTCGAACCACGCTGAACGTGACAAGCACATCGCCAGCAAAGACTTCCTGAATGTGGGCGAATTCGCTGACGCCAAGTTCGTCTCTACTGCCGTTAAATCGACCGGTGAAAAGACTGCTGACGTGACTGGCGACCTGACCCTGCACGGCGTGACCAAGCCTGTGACCTTCAAGGCCACATTCAACGGCGAAGGCAAGGATCCATGGGGCGGCGAGCGCGCAGGCTTCAATGCCAAGACCACCCTCAACCTGAAGGATTTCGGGATCAAGGGCCCAGGTCCTTCCTCGCAAACTGCGGATCTGGATATCTCGCTGGAAGGTGTGAAAGTTAAATAACTTTCGCCCCGCCACACAAAAACGCCCCCGGTTGAAAGACCGGGGGCGTTTTTTATTGCCCGCCACAACCCTGATCCCCTGTAGGAGCTGCCGAAGGCTGCGATCTTTTGATGTTGGCTTTTCTAAGATCAAAAGATCGCAGCCTTCGGCAGCTCCTACAGAAAGCAGGTTTGGGTCGTCCATAAAAAATGCCCCGGCTCTTTCGAGGCGGGGCATCTTTTAGGGCGGCGTTAACTCAGCGATTGCGGGTCAGCAAGGCTGGTTTCTCGCCACGCGGGCGGCTTGGCAGTTGATCGAGCTGCTCAGGCGTCGGGAAGCGGTCGGCTTTCGATTCCTTGTGCATGATCTTCGGGCCGTTGCTGCGCGGGTTCTGCACGGCTGGCTCGCTGCGTGGCTGATCGTCACGGGCCGGACGGCGGTTGCGCGAGGACGAGGCGGAATCGTCGCGACGACCCGACTGACCATCACGCGGTGCGCCGTTGCGCGGGCCACCGCTGCGTTTGGCTGGCGGGGTGCCGGTGCTCGAGCCGTTGCTGTTACGCGGACCGTTCTGACGACCCTGCGACTGACCGCCGCGTGGTGCGCCCGAACCTGCGCCAGCACCTTGAGCCGGTGCGCCTGGACGACGGCCGCGACCGCCAGCCGGGGCAGGCTTGGGCACGTAGTCAACGCGGTTACCGAAGTTATCCACATCGTCGTCGAGGAACTCGTCCGGTGCACGATCAGCCGCCGCACGTGGCGGTTGGCTCGGGCGCTGTTCGCGGGCTGGAGTGCCTTCGCGCGGCTTCTGCTGACGGGCAGGACGCTCGCCACGCTCACCGGCCGGCTTCTCTTTGCCCTTGTCCTTACCTTTGTCTTTACGACCGCCGCCACCGCCGCCGCCATTCGGGCCGTCACCGCGTGGGCCACGTGGGTTGCGCGGGTTACGCACGTCCGGACGCTCACGCACTTCCGGCTTCTCGGCTTCAATGGTGCTCGAATCGAAGCCCATCAGGTCGCCGTCGGCGATTTTCTGCTTGGTCATGCGTTCGATGCTTTTCAGCAGTTTTTCTTCGTCCGGCGCGACCAGCGAAATCGCCTCGCCCGAACGACCGGCACGGCCAGTACGGCCGATACGGTGCACGTAATCTTCATCGACGTTCGGCAGTTCGAAGTTGACCACGTGTGGCAACTGATCGATGTCCAGACCGCGTGCAGCGATGTCGGTGGCAACCAGGATGCGCACCTGGTTGGCCTTGAAGTCGGCCAGCGCTTTGGTCCGCGCATTCTGGCTCTTGTTACCGTGGATCGCCACAGCCGGCAGGCCGTGCTTGTCCAGGTACTCGGCCAGACGGTTGGCGCCGTGCTTGGTACGGGTGAACACCAGCACCTGTTCCCACGCGCCAGCGGTGATCAGGTGCGCCAGCAGCGCACGCTTGTGGCTGGCTGGCAGACGGAATACGCGTTGTTCGATGCGCTCGACCGTGGTGTTCGGCGGCGTCACTTCGATGCGTTCCGGGTTGTGCAGCAGCTTGCCGGCGAGGTCGGTGATGTCCTTGGAGAAGGTCGCCGAGAACAGCAGGTTCTGACGCTTGGACGGCAGGCGCGCGAGGACTTTCTTCACGTCGTGCACAAAGCCCATGTCGAGCATGCGGTCGGCTTCGTCGAGGACGAGGATTTCCACGTGGGACAGGTCAACGCTGCCCTGGCCGCAGAGGTCGAGCAAACGACCCGGGCAGGCGACGAGCACGTCGACGCCACGGGACATGGCCTGAACCTGTGGGTTCATGCCGACGCCGCCGAAGATGCAGGCGCTGACGAATTTCAGGTCACGGGCGTAGATCTTGAAGCTCTCGTGTACCTGGGCCGCGAGTTCGCGGGTCGGGGTCAGGACCAGTACGCGCGGTTGGCGCGGGCCATGACGCTGGGATTTGTCCGGGTGACCGTTGGGGAACAACCGCTCCAGGATCGGAAGGGCGAAACCGCCGGTTTTACCGGTACCTGTCTGTGCCGCAACCATCAGGTCGCGACCTTGCAACACGGCGGGAATGGCCCGCTGTTGCACCGGAGTAGGCTCGGTATAGCCCGCATCTTCGATGGCGCGGACTAAAGCCTCGGAGAGACCGAGGGAAGCAAAGGACATGAGTAATCCTGTTTTAGTTAGGGCTTGGCCCAATGGGAGTCTTGCCTGGCGCGAATGGCGTTTAAGAGGACGCAATCCCGTCCGGTCCTGCTGCGGTTCCGAAGGCACGTCTGGAGCGCTCGCGCGGGCTGCAAAGCTGCGCTGTAGCGGGTCGAGAGGCCTGTTACGGTTCCGGGCGTCCGGGCGTGAGCCTGGCGGGAACGCCGGAGTATAACAGAGCAATCACTGCGCGCTGCTTTCCTGCTGCTCAACGGTTTTGCGGTTGGCCGTGGCTGAGTTCAGTGAAGGGCCGCCGGCGGGTGCGGCGCCGTAGCGTGCGCTCAGCTCGGCGTAAGCCGGTTCGCGCTTGAATCGCTTGAGCTCGGCGCCAAATCGCTGCACCAGCAAATCCATGCCGGCATTGCGTCTAACCGCGAGAAACTGGCTCTGGCGGCTAATGACAGTGGGGTTTTCGCTGATCTGATCGCGAATATTCAGCTCATCGAGCAAGTGCTGACCGACGCGGCGATCAGTGATTAGCAAGTCGATGCGACCGCGCACCAGTTTGCCGAAGTTGGCTTCGTGGGTCGGTGCCGGCTCACGGCTAAACAATGTTGATTCGCTGAAGTCGGGGCTATACAGATAACCCGGCGAAGTGCCGATGGTCAGGCCTTTGAGCTCTTCGAGTTTGCTGAACGGGTGCGGCCGGTCGTTGGCGTAGAACAGGACGAACTCGACGTCCGACAGCGGCTCGCTCGGGTAAAGCAGGGTGGCGTCGCGTTCATCGCTGTGAAAAATGTCCAGCGCCCCATCGGCCTGACCGGTCTCAAGCATCGACAGGCAGCGCTTCCACGGCAAGAACTGCCATTCGACTTCGATGCCCAGGCGTTTGAAGACAATGGCCGTGGTTTCGTAATCCAGCCCGAGGTTTTTACCGTTCTCTTCGTAGACATATGGCGCCCACGGCTCGGTGACAATACGCAACTTCTCGCCTCGAGCGGCGAAGCTCAGGCAAGCAAAAACCAGCACGGCGAATAACTGTGTGATCAAAGGCATGGCTTGAGATTACGACGAGAAACGCGAAAGAGCCAGAAAGTGCCTGCACAAGCTCTGTCTCGGGCCTTTAAAAGCAAAAGATCGCAGCCTTCGGCAGCTCCTACAGGGTGAACTAAATCCCAATGTAGGAGCTGCCGAAGGCTGCGATCTTTTGATCTGGCTTGTAGCTTTCAGCTTGAAGCTTGTAGCTGCTTCAGCGCGGCAACTTCAGGTTATTCCAGATCGCCAGACTAGGCTCAGCCTGGTTCATGGAATAGAAGTGCAGCCCCGGCGCGCCGCCCTGCAACAGACGCTCGCACATCTCGCTGACAACTTGCTCACCAAAGCGCTGAATGCTTTGCGTGTCATCGCCGTAGGCTTCCAGTTGCTTGCGGATCCAGCGCGGGATTTCCGCACCGCAGGCGTCGGAGAAGCGCGCGAGTTTGCTGTAGTTGGTGATCGGCATGATCCCCGGCACGATCGGCAGATCGACACCCTGCGCCTGCAAACGGTCGACAAAGTAGAAGTAGCTGTCGGCGTTGAAGAAGTACTGGGTGATCGCGCTGTCGGCACCGGCGCGAGCCTTGCGCACGAAGTTGGCCAGATCGTCTTCGTAGTTGCGTGCTTGCGGATGCATCTCCGGATAAGCAGCGACTTCGATGTGGAAATGGTCACCGGTTTCTTCACGAATGAATTCCACCAGTTCATTGGCGTGACGCAGCTCACCGCTGGTCATGCCCATGCCGGACGGCAGGTCACCACGCAGGGCAACGATGCGCTTGATGCCGGCAGCCTTGTACTCGTTCAGCAGGCCGCGCAGGTCGTCCTTGCTGTCGCCGACGCACGACAGGTGCGGTGCGGCCGGGATTTTGACTTCGCTTTCCAGTTGCAGAACGGTGTTGAGGGTGCGATCACGGGTCGAACCACCAGCGCCATAGGTGCAGGAGAAGAAATCGGGATTGTACGTTGCCAACTGACGGGCAACGTTGAGCAGCTTTTCATGCCCAGCATCGGTCTTGGTCGGGAAGAACTCGAAGCTGTAGCGACGGTCTTGAGACATCGGAGGGGACCTCCAGCCACAAGCTGCAAGCTACAAGCTGCAAGAGGAGCGGAGGTGCGCTGATCTCTTGTGCTAGTAGCCTGTAGCCTGACGCTGTTTTGAAATGATGGCAGAGCCTCAGGCTTCGCACGGCAAGTTCGGCTTTTGACCTCGCTTGCCGCTTGAAGCTAGAAGCTCGCAGCTGCTCTTAACTTAGTAGCGGTAAGCGTGCGGCTTGAACGGGCCTTCGACGGTGACGCCGATGTAGTCAGCCTGTTGCTTGGTCAGTTGGGTGACCACGCCGCCGAAGCCGCGAACCATTTCCAGGGCCACTTCTTCGTCGAGTTTCTTCGGCAGTACTTCAACAGTCAGGCGCTCGGCTTTCTGGGCTGGCGACAGGTCAGCGTACTTCTGGCCGAACAGGAAGATCTGTGCCAGAACCTGGTTGGCGAACGAACCGTCCATGATGCGGCTTGGGTGGCCAGTGGCGTTACCCAGGTTTACCAGACGGCCTTCGGCCAGCAGGATCAGGTAGTCGTCGTTCTGCGCGTCGAAAGCGCCCGGGCCGGTACGGTGAATCTTGTGTACCTGCGGCTTCACTTCTTCCCATGCCCAGTTCTTGCGCATGAAAGCGGTGTCGATTTCGTTGTCGAAGTGACCGATGTTGCAGACAACAGCGCGCTTCTTCAGGGCTTTGAGCATGTTCGCGTCGCAAACATTGACGTTACCGGTGGTGGTCACGATCAAGTCGATCTTGCCCAGCAGCGCTTTGTCGATGCTTGCTTCGGTGCCGTTGTTGATACCGTCGATGAACGGCGACACCAGTTCGAAACCGTCCATGCACGCTTGCATGGCGCAGATCGGGTCAACTTCGGAAACCTTAACGATCATGCCTTCCTGACGCAGGGACTGAGCCGAGCCCTTGCCCACGTCACCGTAACCGATGACCAGCGCTTGCTTGCCGGACAGCAGGTGGTCAGTACCGCGCTTGATCGCGTCGTTCAGGCTGTGACGGCAGCCGTACTTGTTGTCGTTCTTGGACTTGGTCACCGAGTCGTTGACGTTGATGGCCGGGATTTTCAGCTCGCCCTTGGCCAGCATGTCCAGCAGACGGTGTACGCCGGTGGTGGTTTCTTCGGTCACGCCGTGAACGCGATCCAGTACTTGTGGGTACTTGTCGTGCAGCAGCTGAGTCAGGTCGCCGCCGTCGTCGAGGATCATGTTGGCGTCCCATGGCTGGCCATCCTTCAGGATGGTCTGCTCCAGGCACCACTCGTACTCTTCTTCAGTTTCGCCTTTCCAGGCGAAAACCGGGATGCCGGCAGCAGCGATAGCGGCAGCAGCCTGATCCTGAGTCGAGAAAATGTTGCACGACGACCAGCGTACTTCGGCACCCAGGGCAACCAGGGTTTCGATCAGCACGGCGGTCTGAATGGTCATGTGGATGCAGCCGAGGATCTTGGCGCCTTTCAACGGCTGTTCGCCGGAGTACTTGCGACGCAGACCCATCAGAGCCGGCATTTCCGATTCGGCGATGATGGTTTCGCGACGGCCCCAGGCAGCCAGGGACATGTCGGCAACTTTGTAATCGTTAAAATCTGCAGGCGTGATAACAGCGCTCATGAAGAGCCTCCATTCGTAATGTATGCGAATGGGCGCCGTTGTGCGTTTAGTGTCCAGCCTAAGGCCGGTCAACGCCCCATCCGAGCCTGACAGGTTGAACCTGCTGCAGCGCCCCTCGGACAGGTGGCGGGAAAACGGTAGCAAGTGAAAGTTACCGTTTTGAAACGGTGGCGATTATAGCTTTCTTTGAGCTGCGAGTGGCAAGCCGCAAGCGACAAGTAACAGCGGCTCGGCTTTTACTTGCAGCTTGTCGCTTGCAACTTGAAGCTGGGGGAGTAAACCTAATGCCCAAACACCTCGGAGTCCGTCCCCCATGAATTTCCACACCCGCAAATGGGTAAAACCCGAAGACCTCAACCCCAACGGCACCCTGTTCGGTGGCAGCCTGTTGCGCTGGATCGACGAAGAAGCGGCGATTTACGCCATCGTGCAGTTGGGCAATCAGCGCGTGGTGACCAAGTACATTTCCGAAATCAACTTCGTCAGCGCCTCGCGCCAGGGCGACATCATCGAACTGGGCATCACCGCCACCGAGTTCGGCCGCACCTCGATCACCCTGACCTGCGAAGTGCGCAACAAGATCACTCGCAAGAGCATTCTTACTGTCGAGAAAATGGTTTTTGTGAATCTGGGTGAAGACGGTTTGCCAGCACCACACGGGCGCACTGAAATCAAATATGTGAAAGATCAGTTTCAGGAAGATGAATTGGTTACCAAGTGATATTAGCGGTGCGCCCTTCGCGAGCAGGCTCGCTCCCACAGGTACAGCGCAGTCCATGTAGGAGTGAGCCTGCTCGCGATGACGGTTTCAAAGTCAGCGAAGAATCATCTGCCCAGTGAACAGCCATGAACCGCCGGGGTCGTAGGTAAACACCACCCCCACGGTTCCCACGCCATGACCACCCCCACCGACGGCAAAACCCCCGATCTCTCGGCCAAAGAACAGCACGAAGTCGAGAAAAACCAGCCGCCCCGCGCGGCCGTTCTGCACGAAATCATCCGCAGCCAAGGCGATCAGGAACTGGAGCGCAGCATCGCCGCGCTCTGGTGGTCGGCTCTCGCGGCAGGGCTGACCATGGGCCTGTCGCTGATGGGCATGGGCCTGCTCAATTCGCGCCTGCCCGAGGGCGATGAATTCAAGGTGATCGCCAGCTTCGGCTACTGCGCGGGTTTTCTCGCGGTGATCCTCGCCCGTCAGCAACTGTTCACCGAAAACACCCTGACCGCCGTGCTGCCGGTCATGACCAAGCCGACCCTGCAAAACTTCGGGCGGTTGATTCGCCTGTGGACGGTGGTGTTGGTCGGCAACCTGTGCGGCACGATTCTGGTCGCGTACGTGATGCTCGAACTGCCGATCTTCGACAGCAAGACCGACGTTGCCTTCCTCGAAATCGGTCGCAAGGTCATGGAAAACCACGCCAGCCAGATGTTCGCCAAAGGCATCGTGTCTGGCTGGATGATCGCCACCATGGTCTGGATGATTCCGTCCATGGAGAGCGCGAAGATGTGGATCATCATCCTCATCACCTACCTCATGGCGCTCGGCGACTTCACTCACATCGTCGTGGGTTCGGCCGAGGTGTCGTATCTGGTGTTCGCCGGCGAGTTGCCGTGGAGTGATTTCTGGATGGTCTTCGCCGGGCCGACGCTGGCGGGGAACATCATTGGTGGCAGCTTTATCTTTGCGCTGATCAGCCATGCGCAGATTCGCAGCGAGAGCGGCGCGCCAAAGACGGATAAACCCGCCTCTGGCGAATCCCGCGAGGATGATTCAGACAGCAAAAGCCGATAGTTTCAGGCGTTGAACGGCGGGCTGACCGATGACGCGGCCGGCTCGCTTTCAGGCGCCTTGAGCCGGCCTTCCCAACGTGCAATGACCAGCGGCGCCAGCGCGTTGCCCAACACGTTCAGCGCAGTCACCGGCATGTCCATCAACCGGTAAACGCCAGCGATGATCGCCACGCCTTCCACGGGCAATCCGGCGGCGGTCAGCGTTGCCGTCAGAATGATGAACATGAAGCCCGGCACGCCCGCCGCGCCTTTGGATGTCAGCACCATGATCAGCACCAGCATTGCCTGATCTGCCAGACCCAGGTCAATGCCATAAGCCTGAGCGATGAACAACGTGCCCAGCCCTGCAAACAGTGATGCGCCGTCGAGGTTGAACGAGTAGCCCAGCGGAATGACCATGCTGGTAATCGGGCGCGGCGCTCCATAGCGCTCCATTTTCTCGATCAGTTGCGGCATCACCGTGGCCGAAGCGGCGCTGCTGTAGGCCAGCAGTAGTTCACTGCGTATTTCCCGAATCAGATGGAAAAAACGGATACCCGCGATTCTTGCCACCAACCCGAGCACGCAGAATGCGAACAGCAGCACGGCTACGTAAGTGATGCCGATCAGCTTGGCCAGCGGCAGCAAGGCACTCAAACCGAAGCTGGCCACGGTCACGCCGATCAGGCCGAAGATGCCGATCGGCGAATAGTGCATGACCAGATGCGTGACTTTGAACATGGTGTCGGAAACCGCCTGCATCACCGCGATCAGCGGCGCCTTCTGTTGCTCGGGCAGCATCGACAAGGCGCAGCCGAACAGGATGGCAAAGAACAACACCGACAGCAGTTTGCCCTGCGACATGGCCAATACGATGTTGTCCGGGACGATGTTGACCAAGGTTCGACCCAGGTTCTGCGTTTCACCCGTAGTGGCCAGGCCGGTGACCGGTGCTTGCAAGGTGCTGCTGAAATCCGCGCCAGCGCCGGGCTGGAATACATTGCCGATGATCAGCCCGAAGACGATGGCGATGCTGGTGATCGTGAAAAAATACACCAGTGTTTTTATCCCGACCCGTCCCAAGGCCTTGGTACTGCCCGCGCCGGCAATGCCAACGACCATGCAGGCAAAGACCAGCGGTACGACGATCATTTTCATCAGCCTGATAAACAGGTCGCCCGCCGGTTGCAGCAGGTTGTCGATAAACCAGGCTTTGTGTTCGGGAAACTGGTTGAGGAGGATGCCGACGACGACCCCGGCGGCGAGCCCGATCATGATGCGAGTGACCAGGCTGGTGGATGTTTTGCTACTCATGCTGTGCCCCTTTTTATTGTGTTTGTTGGGGTTGGAATCAATGCGCAAACAGACCGTTGAAGTCCTTGAAGCCTTTGACTTCGATCGGGTTGCCGCTGGGGTCAAGGAAGAACATCGTGCGTTGCTCGCCCGTTTCGCCGGCGAAACGAGTCACCGGTGGGATTTCAAAGTGAGTGCCCAGGCGGTTCAGCCGCTCGGCCAGTTCCAGCCATTCCTCTAGCGGTAGCACCACGCCGAGGTGTGGCATCAGCACCTTGTGCTCGCCGACCTGCCCGGTGCGGGTTGTCGCGAAGGGTTTGCCCAGGTGCAGCGAGAGTTGATTGCCGAAAAAGTCGAAGTCGACCCACGTCTCTGTACTGCGGCCTTCAGTGCAGCCCAACACATCTCGATAAAAAGTCCGCGTCTGTTCCAGGTCGCAAACATGGTATGCAGCGTGAAAAGGTCTGTTCATGTGATAGCCCCGAGTGAAGGAACACTCAGGTTAAACAGGCCATGCGGCGGGGCAAAACGGCTTCGCCTTGTTCTGAGCGAAAGGAAAACTTATGGACGTGCGCTTTCTTCAAAGCCTGATCGCAGTAGTTGAAACCGGTTCGATTGCGGCCGCCGCGCGCCGCGAAAACCGCACGGCGGCGGCGATCAGTCAGCGAGTTCAGGCACTCGAACGGTCACTGGGTTATGCCTTGTTGGTGCGCACCGCGCATGCCGTACGGCCATCGGATCTCTGTCTGCAGGTGCTGCCGCAAATCAGGGCGATCATCGAACAGGCGCAGGCGTTGCAAAACGATCTGAACCACGATGCTCTGACGGGAGAGGTGAAGATTGGCGCGATCTCGACGGCGTTGACGGGTGTGTTGCCGGGGTTGATCGAGCGATTGGCATTTTCGGCGCCGGCGTTGAAGCTGAAGATCACGCCCGGGGATTCAAAAAGCCTTTACGAAAAAGTGCTGGCGGGCGAACTGGATGCGGCGATTCTGGTCAAGCCACCATTTCAGCCACCCAAGGCTCTGGCGCTGACCGTGCTTAAGATCGAGCCGTTGGTTCTGGTTGCTCCGGCCACGCACACCGGGCAATCGCTGGAAACATTGCTGCGTGCAGGTCCATTCATACGTTACGACGCGCGTTCATGGGGCGGGCAGATTGCACAGCGCTACCTCGACGAGCAGGCGATCGAGCCGAATTTGCTGTGTGAACTGGATGCGCTGGAAACCATCGTCATGCTCGTCAATCAGGGGATGGGAGTGTCACTGGTGCCGCAATGGGCCGGGATGGCGCTGGACGGAATGTATGTCCTGCCGGTGGAAAAGGAGCAGCGTTATTCGCGGGAACTGGTGGTGATGCACAGCTCGACGCCGCACCGCCCGTTGGCGATGCGACATCTGCTCGAATTACTCTGCGATCCGTCATGAAAGTACTCCACGACGGCGCCGCAGTGATGTGTCAGTGCGCGGTTTCGGTCGCAGCACTCGGCTCGTTGCGAGTCGCGTGCTTGACCAGTTTGCCGATGGTCAGGCCCTGCAACAGGATCGACGACAACACCACGATGTAGGTGATGCTCAGCAGCAGATCGCGCTCCGGGCCCAGCGGCAGTGCCAGGGCCAGTGCTACCGAAACACCGCCGCGCAAACCGCCCCAGGTCAAAATCCGGATGGTGCCGGCGGGCACTGTCCGCCAGCGGCGCAGCAGCAGAATCGCTGGGGCCACGGTGAGCAGGCGCGAGAGCAGAATCGCCACCGCCAACAACCCAGCCGCTGCCATGTGCAGCCAGTTGAATGGCAGCAGCAACAGCTCCATGCCGATCAGCGCGAACAGCAGCGCGTTGAGCATGTCATCGAGCAATTCCCAGAAACCGTCCAGATAGCGGCGGGTCATGTCGTTCATCGCCAGATTGCGCCCGACGTTGCCGATGATCAGACCGGCGACCACCATCGCGATCGGCGCGGAAACGTGAATCTCGGTGGCCATCGCCGAACCACCAATGACCAGTGCCAGCGTCAGCATCACGGTGATCTGGTGCTGCTCGACGCTCTTGATCATTCGATAGACCAGATAACCGATCAGCCCGCCGAACAGCACACCGCCGATGGCTTCATGAACGAACAACATCGCGGTGGCGCTGACGGTCGGGGTTTCGCCGAGTTGGGCGATGCCCAGCAGCACGGTGAAGACCACGACGGCCGTGCCGTCGTTGAACAGCGACTCGCCGACGATGGTGGTTTTCAGCGGCTTTGAAGCGTTGGCGGTACGCAGTACACCGAGCACCGCAATCGGGTCGGTCGGCGAAATCAGCGCGCCGAACAGCAGGCAATACAAGAAGCTCACGTGCCAGCCGAACAGGGCAAAAATGTAATAGGCGAGGCTGCCGATTACCGTGGTGGCAATCAACACGCCGAAGGTTGCCAACAGGCCGATGGGCCAGCGGTAGCTGCGCAGGTCGTTGAGGTTAACGTGCAGGGCGCCGGCGAACAGCAGGAACGACAGCATCCAGTTCATCAGCAGATCGCCGAAGTCGATCTGACCGATCAGTTGCTGCACGCGCTCTTCGAGACCGGGATAGCCGAGCACGCTCAGGCCTTGCAGGATCAGCGAGAACAGCAGAGCGGTGACCATCACGCCGATGGTCGGCGGCAGGCCGATGAAGCGGAAATTGACGAAGGTGAGGAGGGTGGTGAGGCAGATGAAAGCGGCGACAAGTTCAAGCATCCGGGGTCCTTTGGATGAGGGGTGAAAGATAGCGCACCGAATCTTTGGTGCAGGGGTTGGATGGGTTGAGTCAGGATTGGGACACAGTTGATGGTGTGATGAGATCAAGAGCCCCCTCACCCCAGCCCTCTCCCTTAGGGAGAGGGGGAAAGGGAGCAGATCTTCAAGTCTTTCAGGGCCTGAGTTCGGCTCGAAATTTCAGGTCGATGTAACTCGAACATTCAACACGGTCAGTCCCCTCTCCCACTGGGAGAGGGCTAGGGTGAGGGCTCTTGCAGGCTAAACCTGATCAGCCGGACACATTGACCGCAGCCGCGCCGCGACGTTGCAGATAGATGAAAAACAGCGCTGTCAGCACGGTCAATACGCCAACAAGCGCACCGGTCCACGGCAAGTCCGCCAGATCCGCGCCACTGGCCACCACCAACCCGCCGATCCACGCACCCGCCGCATTACCGAGGTTGAAAGCGCTCTGATTCAAGGTCGAGCCGAGGTTCGGCGCTTCATGGGCCTGATCAATGATCAGCAGTTGCAGAATCGGGCACAGTGCAAAAGCAAAAATTCCCCACAGCACCAGCGTTATTGCCGCTGGTACCACCGAGCGGCTGGTCTGACTGAACGCCGCCAGAATCACCACCACCGCCAAGGCCACACCGACGAGCGATGGCAATAAACGGCTGTCCGCCAAGCGTCCGCCGAGCATGCTGCCGCCGGTCAGGCCGACGCCGAACAGCAGCAGCATCACCGTTACCCCGTGTGGGCTGACGCCGGTGATGTCTTGCAGGATCGGCGCGATGTAGGTGAACACACTGAACAGACTGGTCGACGCCAACACACTCATGCCCAGCGCCAGCAGCACGTTGACCTTGCCCAGCACCTTGAACTCGCTGGCGAGGTTGGCCTTGTCCATCGGGATGTGTTTCGGCAGCCACAACCACTGCGCGAGGGCCGCAATCACTCCTATCACCGAGACCGCCCAGAAGGTAGAACGCCAACCGGCGTATTGCCCGAGCGCCGTGCCCAGCGGTACGCCGAGGACGTTGGCCAAGGTCAGGCCGGTGAACATCATCGCAATCGCCTGTGCGCGTTTGTTCGGCGCGACCAGCCCGGCGGCGACCACCGAGCCAATGCCGAAGAACGCGCCGTGACAGAGGGCGGTGACAACGCGAGCGGCCATCAGCGTCGCGTAGTTCGGTGCCAGGGCGCAGAGCACATTGCCGAGGATGAACATCAGCGTCATCCCCAATAATGTCGCTTTGCGCGGCATGTTCGCGGTGCCGATCGCCAGGATCGGCGCGCCGAACACCACGCCCAGCGCGTATCCGGTGATCAGCAGACCCGCGTGAGGAATGCTCACAGCGAGGTCGCGGGCAACATCGGGCAGCAGGCCCATGATGACGAATTCAGTGGTGCCGATGCCGAATGCGGCAACAGCGAGGGCAAGCAAGGCGAGTGGCATGCGCAAGGTCTCTGTCGGTAGTCTTGACGCTTTGATCAGGCATACGCAGGCCGACGACCGCTTTCGAAAAGAGGCGGTGCAGGCAAGAGTTATTGGAATTTTTCTGTGCGCAACTGAGTGCGGCGTGGTCGCTTGCAGTATAAACAGCTGCTGACACATCGCGAATCAATAATCTGACTAATTGGCTCGCTAACAACAATAAGGAGTGGAACGTGCTGGCGACGGGGTTGGTATTGATGGCGGCGCTGCTGCATGCGACGTGGAATACGTTGATCAAGTTCAGCGCCGAGCGGCTGCTGGTGGTGGCGTGCATGGACACTGTGGCGCTGCTGGTCGTCGCCATCGCGTTGCCATTCGTGAGTTTGCCGCCCATGGAAATCTGGCCGTGGATTCTGGCGTCGGCAGCCTTTGAGCTGCTGTATCGCTACCTGCTGATTCAGGCGTATCGGGTCGGCGATCTCGGGTTGGTCTATCCACTGATGCGCGGTTTGTCGCCGCTGGTAGTGCTGGCGCTGACGCTGATCTTCGCCGGCGAAGTGCTCACCACGCAGCAGATCTTCGGCATCATGCTGATTCCGTTGGGCATGGTATGCCTGCTGTGGCAGGGCGGCGGCGGCAAGCATTTGCCGTGGTCGATGCTGCCGGTGGTGGCGCTGATCGGCCTGTGCATCGGCTGCTACACCTACATCGACGGCCAGGCGTTGCGGCGCTGGTCGCACCCGCTCGATTACCTGGTCTGGGTCACGCTGCTCAGCGCCTGGCCGTTTCCGTTGCTGGCGTGGGTCGCCAAGCGTCCGGCGTTCATGTTGTTCTGGCGTGAGCAATGGAAGCTGGGGTTGGCGGTGGGCTTCTGCGTATTGGCCAGCTACGCTCTGGTGCTGTGGGCGATGCAATTGGGCTCGATTGCAGAGGCGGCGGCATTGCGTGAAATCAGCGTGATTCTGGTGGTGCTGTTCGGCATGCGCTACCTCAAAGAACCTTTTGGCCGGCCGCGGCTCTTAGCCTGTGGGCTGGTGCTGATCGGCATGCTGGTAATGAAGTTCTGACCGCTCGCGAATTCTATAACTCGAAAAAAGGACGGCGTTATGACGGTGGCTCTGTGGTGTGTATTGATTGCGATTTTTCTGCCGTATGTGTGCACTGGCGTGGCGAAAGCCGTGGGTGGCTACCGGCTGAGTGATAACCACGATCCGCGTGATTTTCTTGAAAGCCTCAACGGTGTGGCCCGTCGGGCACACGCGGCGCAGTTGAACAGCTTTGAGGTGATGCCGGCGTTTGCAGCGGCGGTGATCGTTGCGCACCTGGTGGGAACCGCGCAGTTGGTGACGGTCAATGTGCTGGCGGTGCTGTTTATCACCAGTCGCCTGCTGTACATCATTTGCTACCTGGCGGACTGGGCGATCCTGCGTTCGCTGGTGTGGTTTGTGGGGATGGGGTTGATTGCTTCGTTCTTCTTCGTGTCGGTCTGATTATTTTATTGGTGTTGCTGTTGGCCTCATCGCGAGCAGGCTCACTCCTACATTTTGGAATGCGTTCCCCTGTAGGAGTGAGCCTGCTCGCGATAGCTATCTGATTAGCTCAGCAGATTCCAAGGGTTACTTCTTTTCTGTATCAGCCACCTGCGGCACTTGCGGCAGCGCTGCACCTTTAGGCCAAAGCATCCAGATCTGCCCCTGCTGCTTCATGTCCCCGGCCAATTGCCCGGCCGCATCACCGGTGCCCCAGAACAAATCTGCGCGAACCTCACCGGCAATCGCGCCGCCGGTATCCTGCGCCGCCACCGGGCGCACCAGCGCCGTGCCATCCGGTTTTGTCGTCGACAGCCACAACAGACTGCCCAATGGAATCACCTTGCGATCCACCGCCGCGCTGTAGCCGGCAGTCAGCGGCACGTTCAGCGAACCGCGTGGGCCTTCATTGCTGTCCGGATTGCGGGTGAAGAACACATAGCTCGGGTTGCTACCCAACAGTTCGGGGATGCGCGACGGATTGGCCTTGGCCCAATTGCTGATCGCGTTCATGGTCACGTCTTCTTTCTTCAGCTCACCTTGCTCGACCAGCCAGCGGCCGATTGGGCGATATGGATGGCCGTTCTGATCGGCGTAGGCAATGCGCAGCTGTTTGCCGTCCGCGGTCTGAATTCGCCCCGAACCCTGGATCTGCAGGAATTGCAGATCCATCGGGTCGGTCAGATAGGCAACCACCGGGGCTTTCACACCTTTGGATTCGATGGTTGCGGCATCGTCATAAGGTTTTAGCACCCGTCCTTCAAGGCGACCGCGCAGGCGTTTGCCCTTGAGTTCGGGATAGATGCTGTCGAGCGAGACGATGATCATGTCTTCCGGTACGCCATACACCGGCACGTTGGCCACGTCGGTGGGTGTCAGGCTGCCGGGGTAGACTGGCTCGTAGTAGCCGGTGATCAACCCGTTGGGGTTATCGTTTTCAGCGCGCAGGCCGTAGACATCGAGATTCTGTTTGAGGAACGCACGAATCTCTGCGGCGCTCTGCGGCACATTGGCCGCTGCTGCACAGGTTGTGCTCCAGACCGCATCAGCCTTGAGTCGGGTGCAGGCGCTGCGCCACGAGCCGAAACCGGCGACCAGATCGCTATCGGACACTGCTGGCAAGGCCTCCCAAGTGGCGCTGGAGTAAGTGGCCAGTGCGTGGGTTTTTGGCTTGGCGTTGTCACCGCCAGTGCAGCCGGCGAGGATTGCCAGTAGCGGCAGGGTTGCGATCAGCGGGTGACGCCAGGCCTTGAGACGGCTATTCATGGAGTAATTCCTGTGCCGGTTGGCCGAGTGCTCCATGCGCTCGAACAACCCGTATTTTTAATAGGGCTATTGGTGTTTGGTGGTGACGCGAGGATACTGGCCGCCGAATTCCGTGACCTGAAGCCAACATGACTCTTAAACGCATTTCTGTTGTATTGCTGGCCTGTCTGACCTTGTCCGCCTGTGGCGGTGTCGATCCGAATTCTCCGCTGGGCCAACGCAAAACGATCTTCAAGCAAATGCTCAAAACCGGCGAAGACCTGGGCGGCATGTTGCGTGGGCGCATTCCGTTCGACGGGCCGAAGTTCGCCGACGGCGCGGTCAAGCTCGATGCGTTGTCCCATGAACCGTGGAAGCATTTTCCGCAGGTTCGCGAAGAAGATCACACCAGCGCCAAGGACGATGTCTGGCAGAAGCAGGCGCAGTTTCAGGAAATGGCCCGCACCCTTGAAGCGGCCACCGGTGAATTGGTGATCGCCAGTCAGGTTCAGCCGTACAAGGCCAGCAATCTCGGGCCTGCGGTGCAGAAAGTTGAAGATGCCTGCAGCGCTTGCCATAAACAGTTTCGAGATCATTGATTTCTGTAGCTGAACTGACGCCTTCGCGAGCAGGCTCGCTCCCACATTAGACGGTGTTCACCTAGACAACCCGGTCAACTGTGGGAGCGAGCCGGCTCCGGGCGGCGATCCGACGAAGAGGGCATCAAGTCCACCGCATTACTTATCACTTATCGATTTCGTCCAGCGCGTCTTGCAGTTCTTTGCGCGACTCAGCCAACTTGTCTTTGCGCTTGTTGATCTTCTCCGGGTCGCCTTTCTTCATGGCTTTGTCGAGATCAGCCTGGCGCTGGCTCACTTCGTGCTTGGCTTCGAGCACCTTGTTTTCGCGTTCTTTCTTCAGGCCGGCGTCGGTGCAGTGTTCGGTCACTTCACGCAAGGCCGTTTCCAGGCCTGCCTGCTGATCGGCGTTGCCGCGCGACTTGGCCTGTTCGATCTGATTCATGATGCCCTGCTTCTTGGCAGCGCAACCGGTCAGGCCCGGGGCGTCTTCGTCGGCCATCACAGGGGCGGCCATTACGCCGCAAAGGGTCAGCATGGCGAGCGGTGCGAGAAATTTCATAAAAGCTCCATGTGCAAAGGCAATCGGGTCGGTCAGGCACTGCGCAGTTGGAGCGCCTGGGTGGCCGATGGGTTCCCGGCGCGCCGGGATTGCGTAGTCAGAAACCGTCGATTCCGGCGGCATGTAGGGTTTCGCTCAAGGCCAGTACCTGCGGGTCGCGAAAGAATGCGCTCAATTGCGCTGCGCGTCCCGGACCGATACCGGCTTCGGCCTGCCATTGTTCGGTGTCACGTTGTGCCAGCGCCTGCCACGAATCAGGCAGTTGTGCCTGACCGGTTGGCGGCAAGCCCAAGGCCTTGAGCCACTGCGCGAAAGGTCGCTGACGGGCGCTGTGAAAACTGTGCATCAGGCGTTCGCTGCTGCGTTCGCCGAAGCCGGCAATGTTAGCAAGCTCCGGCGCGTCGAGGGTCAACCAATCCAGCAGGTTGTTCACGCGGCGTGTTTCGAGAAGTTTCTCCCAAGTGCCGCGACCGACATGCTGCATCGCCAGTCCCTGCTTGCCACTGAGCCAAGTCAAGCGGGCGAGAAACTGGCTTTCGCAGCCGGTGGTGGGTTGCCAGCAGCTCAAGCTGTGGAAGTCGTCGGCGTTGGGGATGTTGAGGTCTGTGCGTTCGGCGGCGCGCAGCACCACGCTGTCGAGCCTTGGAATGGTCAGGCCGGCGAGGCTGACTGCCACTTGATCGCCGGGGCGGATATCCAGGTCTTGCCAGCGTTTGAAGGAACTGGCGCTAACCCGTTTGATCTCCCGGTCATCGAGCATGACGGGTTTGAGTTCGAGTACTGGCGTGATACGCCCGGTGCGCCCGATCTTGAAGTTGACCTTGCGCACTTCGGCCAGCGCTTGAGCAAAGGGATACTTCCACGCAACTGCCCAATACGGAGCGCGCGCCTGCCAACGTTCTGCGGGTGGTCGTTGGCTCTGGCGCAGTACCACGCCGTCAGTGGCAAAGGGCAGGGGTGAGCGATACCAGTGATCGCGCCATTTCTGTGCTGCAGCAAAGTCGGCGACAGGATGACTGTACGGTTCAATCGTGGCGAAACCCAGCGTCGCCAACGTGGCTATTCGCTTGGGCAATTGCGCTGGGCCTTGTGGCCAGTCCCAGACGAACAGTCCGATACCGGAGGCTTGCTCGGCATCCAGGGTTTTGCGTCCCATCAGGCCCGCGACGGTGGAGCGAGCGTTAACGCTGCCGGATCGAGCTTGCACGTGCTCGTTCAAGCGCCAGTAGAGTTCGCCCTGCACCAGCAGATCCAACGGTTGTGTCAGGCGTTGAGGAATGGCGCCGATCTTCTGCGCTGATGGCGTCCAGTCTTGCCCACGAACCCCGTCACCGCGACTGATGACCTGTTGCAAAACGCCCGCGCGATAAATCAGCGTCACTGCGACGCCGTCGACTTTCGGTTGTACCCAGACGTCCTTGCGATCACGTAGCCAGGCCCCCACGGCCTCATCTTTGTGGATTTTATCCAGACCGGTATGGGCGATGGGGTGCGCGTTTGAGCCTGAAGCTGTGCGTAAAGGATCGAGTGGCGAGGGCACTTTGAAACACGCTCGCCACTCGTGCAGTTGCGCAAGGGATTGGTCGTAGAGCTCATCGGCAATCAATGAGCGGCCTTCGCGGTGGTAGGCGTCGTCCCATCGGTTGATCTGGTTTTGCAGGGTAGCGATTTCGCGTTGGGCGTGTGCAGCGGGCCAGTTTGGGCAGGTGGCTTGCGCGCTGAATGTTGTGGGCATCAGCAGGAAAATAAATAACAGGCGCAGCGTGGCAAGCATCGTGAGCGTCCTTGCTCAAGGGGAATGTTTGAAGGTTAGGCGAAGATATTTACTCCGCCGGATGGGTGTTTTACGGCTTGTTTCTGTGCAGTGAAAACAGCCCCTCACCCTAACCCTCTCCCGGAGGGAGAGGGGACTGACCGAGTGGTTTGCTGGATATGCATCGACCTGAACGTTCTGAGTTGAACTCCGGATTACAGCCATGAAAAAGCCCCGCACGGCGCGAACCGTGCGGGGCTTTTTGTGCAGCCGGGAAAGTCTTACAGACCAGCAGCAGAACGCAGAGCGTCGGCGCGGTCGGTTTTTTCCCAGGTGAACGTGGTGAAGGTGTCTTCGCCAACAGTCTTGGTCTCTGGCGTGCGACCGAAGTGGCCGTACGCTGCAGTTTCCTGGTACATCGGGTGCAGCAGGTCGAGCATGGTGGTGATTGCGTATGGACGCAGGTCGAACACTTCACGCACCAGTTTGACGATCTTGTCATCGCTGATCTTGCCGGTGCCGAAGGTGTTCAGCGAGATCGAAGTAGGCTGAGCCACGCCGATCGCGTAAGAAACCTGAATCTCGCAACGCTCGGCCAGGCCGGCCGCGACGATGTTCTTGGCAACATAACGGCCAGCGTAGGCAGCCGAACGGTCAACCTTCGATGGATCCTTACCGGAGAACGCGCCGCCGCCGTGACGGGCCATGCCGCCGTAGCTGTCGACGATGATCTTGCGACCGGTCAGACCGCAGTCACCTACCGGGCCGCCAATGATGAACTGGCCGGTCGGGTTGATGTGGAACTGGGTGTCTTTGCTCAGCAGTTCGGCAGGCAGCACGTGCTTGACGATCAACTCCATCACGCCTTCGCGCAGGTCTTTGTACGACACTTCAGGGTTGTGCTGGGTCGACAGAACAACCGCGTCGATACCGACAACCTTGCCGCCTTCGTAACGGCAAGTCACTTGCGACTTGGCGTCCGGACGCAGCCAAGGCAGCAGACCCGATTTACGGGCTTCGGCCTGGCGCTGTACCAGCTGGTGCGAGAAGGTGATCGGGGCTGGCATCAAAACATCGGTTTCGTTGCTGGCGTAGCCGAACATCAGGCCCTGGTCGCCAGCGCCCTGATCTTCAGGCTTGGCACGGTCAACACCCTGGTTGATGTCCGGGGATTGCTTGCCGATGATGTTCATCACGCCGCAGGTCGCGCCGTCGAAGCCGACGTCGGAGCTGTTATAGCCGATGTCGAGAATCACGTTACGCACGATCTCTTCCAGATCGACCCAGGCGCTGGTGGTCACTTCACCGGCAACGATGGCCACGCCAGTCTTGACCAGGGTTTCCACGGCAACACGTGCGTGTTTGTCCTGGGTAATGATGGCGTCCAGCACCGCATCGGAAATCTGGTCGGCGATTTTGTCCGGATGTCCTTCGGACACGGACTCGGAGGTGAAGAGGGAGTATTCGCTCATCTCGATGTTTTCCTGAATTTACCGATGGTGAGTGTCGCCAGCCGGTCGCTGAAAATGGCGGACCTGGATCTGGAAACCATTACGTAAGCCTACATAGAGGCTTTCCCCGGGAACGAGTCCCGCAGCGGTGGCCCAACGGGCCAAATCGTCCTGTTCAAACCCCAACCACAGATCACCGCAGGCCTCCCTGGCCCAACTCTGGTTGTGGCTACATAACTCTGTCACGAGCAGGCTACCGCCCGGTTGCAGCAGGTCGGCCATGTGCCTGAGCGCATCGGCCGGCGCGGCGAAATGGTGCAACACCATGTTCAACACTACGCAATCGGCCTGAAGGCTTGTGCCATTCAATGCATCGGCCAATTGCAGGCTGACGTTAGCCAGCTGTTCACGAACGCAAACCTGACGCGCCAGTTCGAGCATCGCCGGGCTGTTGTCCAGCGCGGTTACGGTGCCGAAGCGACGCGCCAGTTCCGGCAGAAAAGCACCATCGCCGGGGCCGACTTCAATGGCCGTGGCAGCGCCATCGAAGTTCAGTTTGTCGAGCAGGGCCAGCACGCTGTCACGGTACTGCGGCAGGCCTGCGATCAAGTCTTGCTGGGCACGAAATTTCTCCGCGACCCGGGCGAAAAAGTCCTGACTGGCGGCGGCACGCTGGCCGTGAACCTGCTCGATGCGCGCTTGCACATCGTCAGGCAGATCCAGATTGTCGACTTCTTCTAACAATGCCGCGTGCAACTTGCCGCCGAGCAGTTCGGTGTGGGGCAGGGCGCGGCGATAGAAAATCGCGTTGCCTTCGCGGCGCGTCGCCACCAGGTCGGCTTGTGCCAGTACCTTGAGGTGATGACTCATGCCGGACTGACCGATGCCGAAAATCTGCGCCAGTTCCAGAACACCGAACGAGTCGTTGGCCAGCGCGCGCAGTACATTCAGGCGCAACGGATCGCCGCCGGCCTTGCACAGGGCCGCCAGCTCGTCGCAATCGTCATGGCGAATGGAAGGCACGCGTAAATTCATAGGGCCGCAGTCTAGAGACGGGGGGAATTCATCGCAAGGGCAATATCAAAAAGTTTTGATATTGCTCGATCAATGGCGCTTTTTATTGCACTTCTCACTCACCGGTTAACTCTACAAACGAGTAGCGGAAAGGTTTCACCAAAAGAAAGCGCCGCTATCCATTGGAAAAACGCCCCCCGATGACTATCTGTCATTGCCCCGAGGCGCCCCGGTGAGGGAAAATGCCCTCCTTTTTTCCGTTTCGACTTACCAGAACCCAGGAGATCAGCGATGCCTAGCCGTCGTGAGCGTGCCAACGCCATTCGTGCCCTCAGCATGGATGCCGTGCAAAAAGCCAACAGCGGCCATCCCGGTGCCCCTATGGGTATGGCAGATATCGCCGAAGTGCTTTGGCGCGACTACCTCAAGCACAACCCAAGCAATCCATCGTTCGCCGACCGTGACCGCTTCGTGCTGTCCAACGGCCATGGCTCGATGTTGATCTACTCGCTGCTGCACCTGACCGGTTACGACCTGTCGATCGACGACCTCAAGCAGTTCCGTCAACTGCACAGCCGCACCCCGGGCCACCCGGAATTCGGTTACACCCCGGGCGTTGAAACCACCACTGGCCCGCTGGGTCAGGGTCTGGCCAACGCCGTCGGTTTCGCTCTGGCAGAAAAAGTTCTGGCTGCGCAGTTCAACCGTCCAAACCACAACATCGTTGACCACCACACCTACGTGTTCCTGGGTGATGGCTGCATGATGGAAGGCATTTCCCACGAAGTCGCTTCCCTGGCCGGTACGCTGGGTCTGGGCAAGCTGATCGCGTTCTACGATGACAACGGCATCTCCATCGACGGCGAAGTCGAAGGCTGGTTCACCGATGACACCCCGAAGCGTTTCGAAGCCTACAACTGGCAGGTGATCCGCAACGTTGACGGTCACGATCCGGAAGAGATCAAGACTGCCATCGAAACCGCGCGCAAGAGCCCACTGCCGACCCTGATCTGCTGCAAGACCACCATCGGTTTCGGCTCGCCGAACAAGCAAGGCAAAGAAGACTGCCACGGCGCTCCACTGGGTGACGCAGAAATCGCGCTGACCCGTCAGGCGCTGAACTGGAACCACGGCCCGTTCGAAATCCCGGCTGACATCTATGCCGAGTGGGATGCCAAGGAAAAAGGTCGCGCGGCCGAAGCCGAGTGGGATCAGCGTTTCGCTGCCTACTCCGCTGCGTTCCCGACCGAAGCCAACGAACTGGTGCGTCGCCTGAGCGGTGAGCTGCCGGCTGACTTCTCCGAAAAAACTTCGGCTTACATCGCTGAAGTTGCGGCCAAAGGCGAAACCATCGCCAGCCGTAAAGCCAGCCAGAACACCCTGAACGCGTTCGGCCCGTTGCTGCCGGAACTGCTCGGCGGCTCGGCTGACCTGGCCGGTTCCAACCTGACCCTGTGGAAAGGTTGCAAAGGCGTCAGCGCTGAAGATGCCAGCGGCAACTACATGTACTACGGCGTGCGCGAATTTGGCATGACCGCAATCATGAACGGCGTGACCCTGCACGGCGGCCTGGTGCCTTACGGCGCGACCTTCCTGATGTTCATGGAATACGCGCGCAACGCCGTGCGCATGTCCGCGCTGATGAAGAAGCAAGTGATCCACGTCTACACTCACGACTCCATCGGTCTGGGCGAAGACGGCCCGACGCACCAGCCGATCGAGCAACTGACCAGCCTGCGTACCACGCCGAACCTCGACACCTGGCGTCCAGCCGATGCCGTTGAATCGGCCGTGGCCTGGAAAAACGCTCTGGAGCGTAAGGACGGCCCTTCGGCGCTGATCTTCTCGCGTCAGAACCTGCAGCACCAGGAACGCGATGCCGGCCAGATTGCCGACATCAGCCGTGGCGGTTACGTGTTGAAGGACTGCGCAGGCGAGCCTGAGCTGATCCTGATCGCCACCGGTTCGGAAGTGGGTCTCGCTGTTCAGGCCTTCGACAAGCTGACCGAACAAGGTCGCAAAGTGCGCGTGGTTTCCATGCCGTGCACCAGCGTGTTCGATGCTCAGGACGCGGGCTACAAGCAAGCCGTGCTGCCGTTGCAGGTCAGCGCACGTATCGCGATCGAAGCGGCTCACGCTGACTTCTGGTTCAAGTACGTAGGTCTGGAAGGTCGCGTGATCGGCATGACCACTTACGGCGAATCGGCTCCGGCTTCGGCACTGTTCGAAGAGTTCGGCTTCACCCTGGAAAACATCCTGGGTCAGGCTGAAGAACTGCTGGAAGACTAAGCAGTACGAATGCGGTGGCCCCGGTCACCGCGTTCCCCTGTAGGAGCTGCCGGAGGCTGCGATCTTTTGATCTTGATCTAAAAACAGGATCAAAAGATCGCAGCCTTCGGCAGCTCCTACATGGGGTTATGTTGTCAGCGAACACTATTGAGAACCCCATGCCTCAACCGCGTCCTTACAAAGTTGCACTCAACGGCTACGGCCGGATTGGTCGTTGCGTCTTGCGTGCGTTGTTTGAGCGAGGCGAAAAAGCCGGGTTTGAAATTGTCGCGATCAACGATCTGGCGGACATGGCCAGCATCGAATACCTGACACGTTTCGACTCCACCCACGGCCGTTTTCCGGGCGAAGTGCGAGTAGAAGGCGATTGTCTGCATATTAATGGTGACTGCGTGAAGGTTTTGCGCAGTGCCACCCCCGAAGGCATCGATTGGGCGTCGCTGGGCGTTGATCTGGTGCTGGAATGCTCCGGTGCCTATAACACCCGTGAAGACGGTCAGCGCTTTCTCGACGCTGGCGCGCCACGCGTGTTGTTCTCGCAGCCGATGGCCAGCGAGGCGGATGTCGACGCCACCATCGTTTATGGCGTGAATCAGGATTGCCTGACCGGCGACGAACTGCTGGTGTCCAACGCCTCCTGCACCACCAACTGCGGCGTGCCGCTGTTGCGCTTGCTCGACAAGGCGATCGGCCTCGATTACGTGTCGATCACCACCATTCACTCGGCGATGAACGATCAGCCGGTGATCGACGCCTATCACCACGAAGACCTGCGCCGCACCCGTTCGGCGTTCCAGTCGGTGATCCCGGTGTCCACTGGTCTGGCGCGTGGCATCGAGCGCCTGCTGCCGGAACTTGCCGGGCGAATTCAGGCCAAAGCCGTACGCGTGCCGACGGTCAACGTGTCCTGCCTCGACATCACGATGCAGACCGCCACCGCGACTGACGCCAATGAGGTCAACCGGATCCTGCGCGAAGCCGCCACCAATGGCCCGCTCAAAGGCTTGCTCGCCTACACCGAGCTGCCGCACGCCAGTTGTGATTTCAACCATGACCCACATTCGGCCATCGTCGATGCCAGTCAGACCCGTGTTTCCGGCCCCAAACTGGTGAACATCCTGGCCTGGTTCGACAACGAATGGGGTTTTGCCAACCGAATGCTGGACGTTGCAGAACACTATCTGCAAACAGCAACTTCAAAAAAACCGTAGGAAGTGCGACCCATGACCGTGTTGAAGATGTCCGACCTCGATCTGCAAGGTAAGCGCGTATTGATCCGCGAAGACCTCAACGTCCCAGTCAAGGACGGTGTTGTCACCAGCGATGCGCGTATCCTGGCTTCGCTGCCGACCATCAAGCTGGCCTTGGAAAAAGGCGCGGCCGTGATGGTCTGCTCGCACCTTGGCCGTCCGACCGAAGGCGAGTTCTCCGCCGAGAACAGCCTCAAGCCAGTCGCTGACTACCTGAGCAAGGCTTTGGGCCGCGAAGTGCCGCTGGTGGCTGATTACCTGGGCGGCGTTGACGTCAAGGCCGGCGACATCGTGCTGTTCGAAAACGTGCGCTTCAACAAAGGCGAGAAAAAGAACGCTGACGAACTGGCCCAGCAATACGCGGCCCTGTGCGACGTGTTCGTGATGGACGCTTTCGGCACCGCTCACCGCGCTGAGGGTTCGACCCACGGCGTAGCCAAGTTCGCCAAAGTCGCTGCCGCTGGTCCACTGCTGGCCGCTGAACTGGACGCGCTGGGCAAAGCGCTGGGCGCACCGGCTCAGCCAATGGCGGCCATTGTTGCCGGCTCCAAGGTGTCGACCAAACTCGACGTGCTGAACAGCCTGAGCCAGATCTGCGATCAACTGATCGTCGGCGGCGGCATCGCCAACACCTTCCTCGCGGCGGCCGGTCACCCGGTTGGCAAGTCGCTGTACGAACCGGACCTGCTCGACACCGCACGTGCCATCGCTGCCAAAGTCAGTGTGCCACTGCCGGTTGACGTCGTGGTTGCCAAAGAATTCGCCGAAACCGCCGAAGCCACCGTCAAACTGATCGCTGACGTCGCGGCTGACGACATGATTCTGGACATCGGCCCGCAAACCGCAGCCAATTTCGCCGAACTGCTGAAATCGTCGAAAACCATTCTGTGGAACGGTCCGGTCGGCGTGTTCGAATTCGACCAGTTCGGCAACGGTACCAAAGTGCTGGCCCAGGCCATCGCTGAAAGCTCGGCATTCTCGATTGCTGGCGGTGGCGACACTCTGGCTGCGATCGATAAATATGGCGTGGCTGAGCAAATCTCCTACATTTCCACCGGCGGTGGCGCGTTCCTCGAATTCGTCGAGGGCAAAGTGCTGCCAGCCGTTGAAGTCCTGGAAAGCCGGGCCAAGGCCTGAGGCCGCCCGTTTGGCCAGGCAAAGGAGTGTTTTCATGGTCAAGTCGTTAGCGCTGTTGTTGCTGACCGGTACGCTGGCGGCCTGCGGGAGTAACCCGAAGGCCGAAGCCACGCCGGCGCCGAGCGAGTCGCAGAAGGGCTGTTATCAGGCCGACTGGCAGGCCGAAACCAACCCGGTGCTGAACAAGCGCTCGGGGCCGGACGGTCTGGACAAATACGAGACGCAAACCCCGGCCAAGGAACATGGTTGTCCTTGACGGGTCTGACTCTTTAACTCAGGGCTGGCGGCGTGTGCCGTCAGTCGAGGAACACGGATGAAAGGCTTGATCGCCATTGCGGCGTTGGCATTGTTGGGCGGTTGCGCGCAGTTGAACCTGTTTCAGTCGTCTGCTCCGGCGGACAACTGGACGACCTGGACCTGCGACAGCCAGGCCAAAGTGCTGTGGCGTTACGCCGATGCCGGCCAGAAGGAAGTCGACGTACGACTGGGTGGCGGTGATCAGGTCTATCGCCTGAAAGAAGAGCCGGGCGCTTCAGGCACGCTTTACAGCGACGGCATGCTGGCGTTTCACGTCAAGGGTGAAGAAGGCCTGGTGTACTGGGTTGCCACCAATGACCTGATTGGCCGCGGCTGCAAAGCTGAATAATTGCAACACCGCAGGCCCAATGTAGGAGTGAGCCTGCTCGCGATAGCAATTCTGCAGTCAGTACTGCAGCGACTGTCAGGCCGCTATCGCGAGCAGGCTCACTCCTACAGGGGTTCTGTGTAGTTCTCAGGATTTTGCTTTATCGAATCACCAGGCCGGGCCTCAACCCCCGATCTGCAATCACTTGAATAGCCGCCGCCGCTCCGGCAGGCTGGCACGATTAACGACCCTCAACCGGGAGAGACACACACAATGGCACTTATCAGCATGCGCCAGATGTTGGACCACGCAGCCGAATTCGGCTACGGCGTTCCAGCTTTCAACGTCAACAACCTTGAGCAGATGCGCGCCATCATGGAAGCCGCTGACAAGACTGACTCCCCGGTGATCGTTCAGGCTTCGGCCGGCGCTCGCAAATACGCCGGCGCACCTTTCCTGCGTCACCTGATCCTCGCCGCGATCGAAGAATTCCCGCACATCCCGGTGTGCATGCACCAGGATCACGGCACCAGCCCTGACGTCTGCCAGCGTTCGATCCAACTGGGCTTCAGCTCGGTGATGATGGACGGCTCGCTGGGCGAAGACGGCAAGACCCCGACCGACTACGACTACAACGTCCGCGTTACCCAACAAACCGTGGCCATGGCGCACGCCTGCGGCGTCTCGGTAGAAGGCGAGCTGGGCTGCCTGGGTTCGCTGGAAACCGGCATGGCCGGTGAAGAAGACGGCATCGGCGCCGAAGGCGTTCTGGATCACAGCCAAATGCTGACCGACCCGGAAGAAGCCGCTGACTTCGTCAAACGCACCCAGGTCGATGCCCTGGCCATCGCCATCGGCACCAGCCACGGCGCCTACAAGTTCACCAAGCCACCAACCGGTGACGTGCTGGCGATCGACCGCATCAAGGAAATCCACAAGCGCATCCCGAACACCCACCTGGTGATGCACGGTTCCTCGTCGGTGCCACAAGAGTGGCTGGCGATCATCAACCAGTACGGCGGCGACATCAAAGAAACCTACGGCGTACCGGTTGAAGAAATCGTCGAAGGCATCAAGTACGGCGTGCGCAAGGTCAACATCGACACCGACCTGCGCCTGGCGTCCACCGGCGCAATGCGTCGCCTGATGGCCACCAACCCGAGCGAATTCGACCCGCGTAAATTCTTCGGCGCGACTGTGACTGCGATGCGTGACGTGTGTATCGCTCGTTATGAAGCGTTTGGTACTGCCGGTAATGCTTCGAAGATCAAACCGATCTCGCTGGAAGCGATGTACCAGCGTTATCTGAAGGGTGAGTTGAACGCTAAGGTTAACTGAGCCTGAGCGTTGAACTGGTTTAAAAGAAACCCGCCGTCAGGCGGGTTTTTTGTGGGTGAAATGTTTGGTGGTAATACTTGGGAATCCATACTTGAAATGTCACCTATAGTGAACTTTAATGATTTTTATCAGCTTAAAGTACGGTATGGGTGACATTTTGATCCTGAGCAATCCTGCGATATTCGCCGAACGCATTCGTCAGCTGCGAAAAGCCAAGGGCTACAGTCAGCTGATGCTGGCGCACAAGGCCAAATGCAGTCGCAAGACCATCATCGATCTTGAGGCGGGTGAAAACGTCGCTTTTTATACCGTGTTCCGGGTGATTGCCGCGTTGGGCATGGCGCTTGAAATCGTCGACAACCGAATCGATCTCAAGTCGCTCGCCGATCTGGTAGAGCATGATGAATAAGGTCAAACGACTCAACGTCATGACGCCGCAAGGCTGCGCGGGCGAGCTATCCAAAGGTTCGCAGTTCTCGTTTGCCTACCAGACGGTAGAAGCGTCTCGGGAAGTCTCGTTGGTCATGCCCTATGACCCGACGCCCGCAGTGAGCAATGTACTGCACCCAATATTTGATATGAATGTGCCCGAAGGTTTTCTGGCCGATCAGATCAAGCGCCGGATGGCCAAGCATATGCAGGTCGATGAAATGCGCCTGCTATCGGTCATTGGCGGTAATCAGATTGGGCGCCTTACTTATGAAAATCCGACTGAGCCATCTACCGCTGTGCGCGCACAGGTCGGTCTGCAAGACATTCTGTCTGCCGACGCCTCTCAGGGTGTTTTCAACTTTCTGGTTGAAACCTACTTCGAGTCGGGTATTTCCGGAGTGCAGCCCAAGGTACTAGTGCCTGACCTGGACAAACTCACCGGTAGTCGAAAAACCATGCTCAGCTCCGATCTTATCGTCAAATCAGGAGCCGAGGAGTATGAGCACTTGGCCCAGAACGAGTTTTTGTGTCTGGAGGCGGCGAGGCTGGCAGGATTGGAAACGCCACCGTTCTGGCTTTCCGAGAGCGGTGAGCTGTTTGTCATGGAGCGGTTTGACCTGACGTCGTCCGGCCGGCTCGGCTTCGAAGACATGGCGGTACTGTTGGGTCTTAACAAAGATCCTCACGACAATTACAAGTATTCGCAGAGCTATGAAATCCTCGCGGCTGTCATCCGCCAGGTATGTCGCCATGCCGAACCGATACGAGAGCTGGAGCGATACTTTTCCTCTGTCTGCCTTTCGGTGATGGTGCGCAATGGCGATGCACATTTGAAGAACTTCGGCGTGATATACACGCAGCCCGCGGCTCCAGAAACCGTGCAGTTGGCCCCGATTTACGATGTTACGACCACCACGGTCTATGAAAACTACAACCCGAAGTCCGGGCGGTCACTGGTTGACCGTACCCTGGCAATCAAAATGAATAAAACCAAAGACTACCCGGATCGCCAGCAACTGATCGAGTTCGGTCGCAAACACTGCGCGGTGGATAGGCCGGCATTGATCATTGACCGGATAGCTGAAGCAATGAGTCAGGCACTGACTGCTCATCGGTCGCGAGTGGATGCTGAATTGTTTGTGGGGATGCAACGCGAATGGGATGCCGGGCGTACAGTTGCCTTGAATGACTCGGTTGGGTCGGGATTGAAGCGTAAGCCTGTATTGGGAGATAGCAACGGTTAGCTACGCTTTAGCGCTTATTGCTATTCAGGAGCCCGCCGCGAGGCTGAAATACAGGGTGCAACTCACGCCGACGAAACTCGTCATGCCGTACAGGCATCAAGAGGCTGATCGCCATTGGTGGCGATGCATCTTCGTGATAACGGAAAGTGAAATCTTCGGCATCGCTGAACAGTCTGCCGCTATTACCCTCAGGGGTACTGACTTGAAGAGAGGACATTTTCATTCGAATAAATCTCCAAGCTCTTCAAGGGTTGGCATCGTTACTGGAACCACCGAGAGTTCGCAGTCCAGCGCAGCTAAAACCCGCGCATAAGCGATCATGCCGACAGAAAGGGTGCCTTTCTCCACCGCGATGACTTTGTATCGCGTCAGTCCCGCCAGATCGGCAAGCTGCGCCTGCGTCAGGCCACGATTTATACGTTTTTCACGTAATTGAATGCCGAGACGGGTGATCAATAGAGAGTAATCCATGTTGCGCTACCGTAACATTTTGATCTCAATGTATCGTATGCGGAACATTTAATCCATTTGACCTAAGAAACCCGCCATGAGGCGGGTTTTTTTGTGGGCGGTTATTCCTTTAGTTCGACATGATCCAGCGCCTGATTCACCGCCAGTTCACCGAGCATGACCACTTGCGCAATGCCCAGTGCAGTCTTGCGGTGTGAGGTGTCGAGCATGGCGGCGAAGTTGTTGAGCATTTCGCTGGCTGAACCCAGGGTTTCGCTGGCGTTGGCCAGCAGGGATTCGGTGTTGTACTTCGGGTTGGCGAGGTACATGGGCTCGGGTTTATGCGTGCTGGCCATGATGAAGGCGGACGGTTTGAGGTAATGGTCGAGGGCGCGTTCGGCGGCGTCGTTGAGTTTTTTGGAATTGAGGGATTCGTACGGGGAGGCCGGGTCAGTGACCGGCGGGTGTGGCGTTGATTTGATCATTTGCTCGAAACCTGATTTGAGTGCCCCCGCTCTGGCTACTAATCAAAGTGGAGGCAACTGTACGCAGGTTAGTAGACCGGGGTTTCGAGCAAGCCGGCGCACCCGAAGGTGCCCTGCGCACAGCTACCATCAAGCGCAGGAATCGAAATACCTGACTGACAGATGCTTGTGCACCAAGCTTGAAACCACGGGCTACTAAACCCGATCACTGGAAATCAGTGACGCGAATCAAGTTACCGATGGCCCGCCAGGCGCACAAGCCGGCGGATTCTGGCGTACCCGTAGGCAACGACGCAAGCTGTTGTAGGCATCCGGAAGTAACTGCTGACAGATCTAAACAGCGCTGTTTAAAGGCTGGATGTAAAAGCGGCTCAACCGAGCATCCAGCGCTTCAATTGAACGAATAACCCACCGTAAAGCGGTGCCTCTGCACTTGAATGAGCGCAGTGAATTGACTGGGGAAGAGGCTTTTCTTTCCAGTGATAACCGGTCAAGGCATGGCGCCTGCCCTCCATCGCGTGAGCGCGGATGGCACTGAGTGTCGGATGACCTCTCAAACAGTCTATTTCTCCTTGCCAGTTGCCTTTTGCGTCGACGTTGTCGGTCATCAATCAAGCGTCGGTGTAGGTACTCTCGGTGGTAATAAGAGCGAATATTCAGCGCTTATAGCTTTTTTGATTGTTTCTACCTGTTATTCGTTGTTGAAATGGTTTTTGATTTCCAAATGATCTAACAACCTGTCAGGAGTGACAGTTGGAAAGGGGGGAGTGTTTTCTTACTGTGGCGCTTCAATTGATTTTTGGAGTGAATAATGTATGGGCTCTATCAAAACGGAAGATTTGGACAAATATCCAAAGATGGATGATTTTGGAATGGTAGACGTTACACTGGACGTTGGAAACGGCCCGATTACCTATGACAGCCGACCATACAGACAAACTTATGATGACTGGTTTTATTTTAAAGCGCACGGGCAAGTATCTGGTCGACACTACTTCGTGATGTTGCGATTTGATCGGATGATGGCTGTGGGTGAGTACGACATCGTATTCAGTCAAGACAAAATTTTCGCTCGCACGGATTTCCCGGATCAGGGACAGGTCGATTATCGTGATGGAAAATTGATTTTGAAAAAAAACGGCGAATATCCAGAGGGGAGCTTTCTTTTCACGAAGCCGGGAGTAAAGGTTGAAGGGAGATTTAACTTCAAAGGAGAAAAGCAGTAACTGTTTTGGCATGCGTAATTGGATAGGTTGTTATTTTTATAGTTTTGTTATGGGTAAATAATAAATCAGGTGGCGAAGAGTTGTCTGTTTCGTCACCTGATTTATCTAATGATTTCAAAAACTAAACATATTTTTCGCGCGGTCGTTACTTGTCATGATCAATATCCAGCTTGCTGAAGGTCACTTGCCCGCCCTCACTCGTATACCCGGTGTTGTCCTGCACATAAACCCCAGCCTTGAAGTACAACGGCTTGTTGCGCCAGGTCGCGCTGATCTGTGAGTCCCACTGAAACCCCGCCGCACTCACACCCAACGCGCCGCCGGGGCTCAAGTGGATGAGGTAGTTGAATTCGCGATCCAGTTTGACCCCGGTGGCGAGGGTGATGACACGGCTTTCGTCGTCATCGGGGTGCATGCGCACCTTGATCACCAGGTTGCCGGTTTCGGTTTTGGTTTTGTACTGGTATTCGAGTTTGACCATCGGCTTCTGGCTTTCATAAGCGTGGATCTGGCCGATGACGATCTTGCCGGAGCTCGGCACTTTGTTAACCGTCACTGTCGCACGCAACGAATTGTCGGCCTCCGGGTAATACCAATTGCGCAGCGTGCCGTTGCTGTAGGTCTCCCGCAGTTCAGTGCGCGGATAAATGGCGTTTTCGGTTTTTGACCCGGTAACCGGTGACCAGAAGAACAAGGTGCCGGTGTCGGAATGGAAGTACTGATCTTTGAAGCCGTTCACCAGTTTGGAGGTTTCGACGGTGTATGGCGGGCTGCCAACGGGAACGCTGAGGTTCCAGGTTGCGAGATCGATCATGTCGGTTCTTCCACTCAAGTTTCACTGCACGTACGTGCCAGAAGCTCTAGCCCGCACGTTTTGGGGCGGCCTTTATAAGCGTAGAGGGATTTTTTGTTAATGCCCGTTTGGCAGATGATTGACGTCAACATCCTGTCGAAATGCCATCTCTGCCGGTTTCCGGGGGCTTCAGCGGTGACCGTTAGTCGGCAAACTCACGCTTTGGTTAAATGATGGCCTGATGACAGCTTCTGCTTTTTCGGATCCACGACTAGAGTGAAGGCTCGATGTATGTACGGTTTTACCGGAATCGCCCTGAAGTCCCGACAAGAGAAGCAGCATGGAATGCGCGCAACCCCCGCCAGGTGAAGGCAGCTCTGTCCTTTTGATCGTTGATGATTACCCTGAAAATCTGATCAGCATGCGCGCGTTGCTGCAGCGCCAGGATTGGCATGTCCTCACCGCAGCCTCCGGTTTCGAAGCGCTCAATATTCTGCTCTCCCACGATGTCGACCTGGTGCTGCTGGACGTGCAGATGCCGGGCATGGACGGCTTTGAAGTCGCGCGGCTGATGCGTGGCAGCCAGCGCACGCGCCTGACGCCGATTATCTTTCTGACTGCCAACGAGCAATCCCAGGACGCCGTGATCAAGGGCTACGCCAGTGGCGCGGTGGATTACCTGTTCAAACCGTTCGACCCACAGATTCTCAAGCCCAAAGTGCAGGCGTTGCTGGAACACCAGCGCAATCGCCGCGCGTTGCAGCGCCTGAGTCATGACCTGGAAGTGGCGCGCGCCTTCAATGCCTCGGTGCTGGATAACGCTGCCGAGGGGATATTGGTGGTGGGCGAGGACGGTTTGATCCGCTTTGCCAATCCGGCGATTTCGCGTTTGCTGAATGCGCCGGTGAAGGAGCTGGAAGGTAAGGAGTTTCTCGATTTTCTTCAGAAACCGCACATTCCGCTGTGGGCCGATTCCGAGTTTTATGCCAGCTACAAGCGTGGCGAAACATTAAGACTGCACGACGCCTTGCTGCGCACCGCGCCCGGCCAGCAAGTGCCGGTGGCGCTGTCCTGTGCGGCGTTGCCCGCCGAGCAACACGCGATGGTGGTGACTGTGCTGGACATGTCGGTGGTGCGGCACTTGCACCAGCAGCTCGAATTTCAAGCGGTCACCGATCCGTTGACCGGTTTGCTCAACCGTCGCGGGTTCTACCAGACCGTTGAAAATCTGCTGCTGCGTGGTGAGCGCAGTGATAGCAGTTGGGTGCTGCTGTATCTGGATCTCGACGGCTTCAAGCGGGTCAACGATTCGCTCGGTCACGATGCCGGCGATCGTGTGCTGCGCTGGGTCTCCGAGCAGTTGAAGGCCTGTTTGCGGCCGTTCGACATCCTCGCGCGGATGGGCGGGGACGAGTTCACAGCATTGCTGGATCTGGAATTCCCCGAGCAAGCGGCGAAGATTGCCGAAAAGCTCATTGAGCGGGTGTCGATCTGTCAGCAGATCGAAGGGTTGGACATCGCGCTGGGTGCCAGCATCGGCATCGCCACTTACCCGGACTGCGGCTCCAACCTTGACGGATTGCTGCGTGCCTCCGATATCGCCATGTACGAGGCCAAGCGCGCCGGACGTCAGCAATATCGCTTTTATGATCATGAAATGAATGGCCGGGCGCGCTCGCGGTTGATGCTCGAAGAGAGTGTGCGTGCAGCCATCGAAAACCGCGATTTCAACTTGGTGTATCAGCCGCAAGTGGCCATCGACACTGGCCAGATTCGTGGCTTCGAAGCGTTATTGCGCTGGCAGCACCCGAGCGTGGGCGATGTGCCGCCGGGGCTGTTTCTGCCGTTGCTGGAAGAGGCGCGTTTGATCAGTCGCCTCGGCAGCTGGATCTATCATCGCGGCGCCGGCCAGCGCAAAGCCTGGGAAACCCTGTTTGCCGAAGATCTGGTGCTCGGTGTGAGTTTGAGCAACACCCAGTTCAGCCTGCCGAATCTGGTCACCGAGTTGCGTCAGGTCATGGAGCGACACGCCTTGCAGCCACGGCAACTGGAGGTTGAGGTCACCGAAGAAGCACTGATGCAAAACCCCGACGAAACCCGCAAACAACTGCGTTTGCTGCGCAATCTCGGTGTGCGCGTGGCGCTGGATGACTTCGGTTCCGGGCCGTGTTCGTTGGCGCATTTGCGCGATCTGGAACTCGATACGCTAAAACTCGATCGCCATCTCATCGCGCGATTGCCGGACTCCAAACGGGACGCCTCACTGGTCAGCACGGTCATCAGTCTGTGCAAGCAATACGGTTTGCTGGTGATTGCCGAAGGGGTGGAAACCATCGAGCAATACCAATGGCTGCAAGCCCACGGCTGCGAGTACGTGCAAGGCTTCCTCGTGGCGCGGCCACTGATCGCCGAGGACGCTGCCAGCTTCGCCGAGCCGTTCGACTGGAGCGCACTGCCCGGTTGAATTCGCTACACTGGCGGACCTTTTTCGAACCGTGTCGCTCGTCCATGACTGTGTTGAAGTACCTCCAGGCCTATCCCGCGCAATTGCAGGATCAGGTGCGCCAACTGATCGCCGAAGGGCGTCTGGGCGAATACCTGAATCAACGCTATTCGGGGCGCCACGACGTGCAGAGCGACAAGGCCTTGTACAGCTACGCGCTGGACCTGAAGCAGGAATACCTGCGCAACGCGCCGGCCATCGACAAGGTGCTGTTCGACAACCGCCTCGACCTGACCCACCGGGCACTGGGTCTGCACACCACGGTTTCGCGGGTGCAGGGCGGCAAGCTCAAGGCCAAGAAAGAGATTCGTATCGCCTCGTTGTTCAAGGATGCCGCGCCGGACTTTCTGAAAATGATCGTGGTGCATGAACTGGCGCACTTCAAGGAATCGGATCACAACAAGGCGTTCTATAAATTGTGCGAGCACATGCTGCCGGGGTATCACCAGGTCGAGTTTGATCTGCGCGTGTACCTGACATGGCGGGATCTGCAGGCTTAACAGTACGCAACCAGGAAGGTGGGGATGGACGTCAGCAAGACCAAAAGCAGTTTCTACCGCCGCTTGTATGTGGCGTACCTGATCGACAGCGGTCTGGCGCCGAGTGTGCCGACGCTGACCGAAGTGACCGGCATGCCCCGGCGCACGGCGCAGGACACGATTGCCGCGTTGGCGGATCTGGATATCGTGTGTGAATTCGAGCAGGAAGAGGGCGCGCGCAACCATGCGGGGCGCTATCGGATTCGTGAGTGGGGGGCGATTGATCGCGGGTGGATCGAGCGTAATTTGCGGCAGATCAAGGCTGTTCTGGAGTATCCCTGAAAAGAGCCCCTCACCCTAACCCTCTCCCAGAGGGAGAGGGGACTGATTGGGGGATATTGGAGAAGTACGCCGACCTGGAAGTGTTGCTGTGAATCCATAATCGACGCGGTTTTGCAGGTCGATGTCTGACGCACGACAACTCGGTCAGTCCCCTCTCCCTCTGGGAGAGGGCTAGGGTGAGGGCTTTTCAGGCACGACGCATCCCAATGTGTGGAATGTCATCCTCCAGATACTCCTCACCCGCCACAACAAACCCGTACCGACCGTAATACCCCTGCAAATGCGCCTGCGCCGACAGATAGATCGGCACTTGCGGCCAATGCTTCTCGGCCTGTTTCAACGCCTGCTCCATCATTTCGTGCCCCAGCCCTTTGCCGCGCCCTTGCGGTGCGGTAATCACGCGGCCGATCACCACGTCGCCACCCTGGGATTCCGGATCCAGCAGGCGCAGGTACGCCATCAACTGGTCATCTTCCCAACCCATCAGGTGATAGGTATCGCCTTCCAGATCCTGACCGTCGAGGTCCGGATAGGCGCATTTCTGTTCGACCACGAACACGTCCGAGCGCAGTTTCAACAGCGCGTACAGCTGCTCCTTGCCCAGATCACTGTGATGTTTGCAGACCCACTCGATTGTCATGTGCCGATTCCTTGAACGTGTCGCCCGATACTAAGCGCCTGCGGCAAAGATGTCTGTATGGCGTAAGAGTCTGTGACAAAGGTCAAAATGCCATCATTCCTTTCTCGCAGCCGCGGTGACTTTGTGTAATCTGCTGGAGAGCCCTGTGCACTGGCTGCAATGAGCTAATGTTAGGGCCTGGGTTTTGCCGGTAAGGGGCCTTGGGGTTTTGACTGAAAACATGCTGGGCAACTCGCCCGCTAAGGATTTTCAAGCATGCCGCGTTTGCATCGAGCCTTTGCTTTGACCGGATTGCTCTTGCTGGCTCAGACCGCTGCAGCGGATAAGCTGCGGCTGGTGTTTGATATCTGGCCACCCTTTACCGACGACACGCTGATCAACGGCGGACTGGCCACCGACATCGTCACAACTGCGCTGGCCCGGGCCGGTTATGCCAGCGGCTACGAGCAGGTGCCGTGGGCGCGGGCGCTGCTTGGCGTTGGCGAGGGGCGTTACGATGTATTGGTCAACGCTTGGTACAACGACGAACGGACCAAGCTGGGCCAGTTTTCCGGGGAATACCTGCTCAATCGCATCCGCTTTCTCAAGCGCAAGGACACGCCACTCGAATACTCCAATCTGCAGCAACTGCACACTTATCCGATCGCGGTAGTGCGTGGTTACGCCTATTCGGCGCCGTTCGATGCCGACACGGCGTTGCAGAAAGTCCCTGTGCACAACTTCGCCATGGCCGTGCGCATGCTCGCGGCGGATCGGGTCAAGCTGACGCTGGAAGATGAGTATGTGGCCAAGTATTACCTGGCGCGGGAATCAGCCAAGGTGCGCAATTCGGTGGAGTTTTTGCCCAAGCCGTTGAGTGAGAACAGCCTGCATATATTGGTCAGCCTGAAGAATCCGCAGCATGAGCAGATTGTCGCGGGGTTTGATAAGGCGATTGCGGCGATGAAGGCGGATGGCAGTTATGACAAGTTGTTGAGGCAGCATGGGATGTGAGGGTCGATCCAGAATCCTCTGTGTGGCAGATGTCGCTATCGCGAGCAGGCGAAGGCCTACAATTTGAAATGCGTTCCCCTGTAGGAGCGAGCCTGCTCGCGAAGGCGTCCTGTCAGCCAGCGCTAACCTCACTGGTGTCCTTGATCAGATGCGCCGCCAACGTCCGCAACGGCCCCAACTGTCGGCAGATCAACGCCAATTGCGTTTGCACCAACCGCTGCCCTTCATCGATCTCATCAGCCATCTGCTCCAGCTCATTGGCCAGCGCTTCTTCTTCGTCACTCTGAATCGCCACCGGCTGCTTGTTCGCCAGCCCCTGGGCAATTTCGTCGATGCTCGTCGCCAGTTTCACTCCGGCGCCATCGATCAAATGCTCGCGCACATCAGCGGGTAACTGAGTTTCCCGATGCGCACCCAGCCCTGACAGATAACTCAACAACGTGTGCGACAACACCAGAAAGCGAAAACCGACATCCGCTTCCTTACGGAAATGCCCCGGTTCCATGAGCATGTTCGCCAGCGTCGTCGACAGCGCCGCATCGGCGTTGTGCGCATTGCGCCGGGCCAGGCGATAAGCGAGGTCGTCACTCTTGCCCGCGGCGTATTGCTGCATGATCTGGCGCAGGTAGATGCTGTTGCAGGTCAGGGTGTTGGCCAGCACTTTGTTCAGGCGTCGACCCTGCCAGTCCGGCAGGAACAGGAACACCGTCAGGCCGGCAATCAGGCTGCCGAGCAAGGTATCGAACAACCGTGGCAGGAACAGCCCGTAACCGTCGCCGACCTGGTTGAAGCAGAACAGCACCATGATGGTGATCGCCGCTGTCGCCAGGGTGTAGCGGGTGGTGCGGTTGGTAAAGAACACCACGCCGGCAGCGATGGCGAAACACGACTGCACCAGTGGGCTCGGGAACAGATCGAACAGCGCCCACGCCACGGTCAGGCCGATGGCGGTGCCGAAGATCCGCTGCCCGAGTTTGCGCCGCGTCGCGCCATAGTTCGGCTGGCAGACGAACAGCGTGGTGAGGATGATCCAGTAACCCTGCGACGGGTGAATCAAATGCACCATGCCGTAGCCGATACTCAGGGCCAAGGGCAGGCGCAGGGCATGACGGAACAACAGAGAAGTCGGCGTCAGTTGCGTACGCAGACGAATCCAGACGTCCTTGAGGTTGCGCGGCGAACGGTCGAGCAGGCTGCTGTCGGTGGCGTCGGCCAAGGCATCGGGGTTGCTCGCATCGCTTAGCAAACGGTCGAGGGTGCCGAGGTTGGCGGCCAGTGCGCGCAGCGAACGCAGCAATCCGCGCCACGCCGGGTTGCTTTGGATGCGCAGGTGTTCGAGGGAGGCGTCGAGGTCGCTCAGGGCTTCGGCGAAACTGGCGTCGTAAATGAATGGCTGGCGCATCTGGATCGATTCGGCCAGAGCGCGGCAGGCTTTGCCTTGCTGGCGCAGCAGGCGCTGGCAGCGGAACAGCACGTCGCTGTGGAAGAACGCTTCGGCCAGCGCGTTGTACGGATAGTGCGAAGAACTGGCGCGTTCGTGGATGTCCTGAGCAAGGAAGTACAGCTTCAGGTAACGGCTGACTTTCGAACCGGGGCGGCCGTTGCCGACGCGGTGCAGGATGATTTCCTTGGCACTGTTCAGCGCCGCCACCACGCGACCGTTTTGCTGGGCCAGTTCCAGACGCCGCGCCTCCACATCCATTTGCCGGATCGGCTCGAACAGCGAGGATTTCAGCTTCAGGTAAAAACCCAGTTCACGGAACAACCGCGCCAGACTCTGCTGCACCGGCTGATTGGAAAACAGCGCCTGCCACACCACCGAGAGCAAGCCGTACCACGCCGCACCGGCCACCAGCAGCATCGGCTCGTGCCAGAAGTCGGTGACCGCGCCACCGCGCTGATCAACGCCGATCATCGTGTACACCGACAGAATCAACGTCGCCGAGGCAATCGCGCCATAACGCTCGCCGAGTGCACCGAGCATGGTCAGGCCGAAGCTGGCCAGCGCCAATGCAATGGCGAAGACGATGGGGTAGGGGAAGAGCAATTCCACCGAGAGCGCGGCGATACTGAAACACACCAGCGTCACGGCGAGGGCATTGAGGCGGCCCTGCCAACTGTCGTCGGTCTCGGCCAGGGCGCTGGCGATAATCCCCAGGAACAACGGGATCAGCAGGCCCATTTCATCCTGATACCAACACAGCGCCATGCTGCCGGTCAGGGCGATGAACACCCGCACGCTGTAGCTGAATTTATCCAGCGCCCACAGGCGCCGCAAAGACTGACGAAACGAGGTCGAGGACATGAAGTGCGAAGGCCTTCCGAGGCGATGCCGCTAAATTGAGCCAGTAATGACGCCGACGCAATGGCGCCGATCACATCTGACAGCAAAAAGTGTTCCTTACTGCATCACACATAACAACTGTAGGAGTGAGCCTGCTCGCGATAGCGGTGTGTCAGCCAATGAATTCATCGACTGATTCACCGCTATCGCGAGCAGGCTCACTCCTACAGGGTTTTGTATTTGGCTTTGAGTTAAGCGTACTGCGCGGCAGCGTAGCCGGAGGCCCAGGCCCACTGAAAGTTGAAACCGCCCAGATGGCCGGTGACATCGAGCACTTCACCGATGAAGTACAGGCCAGGGCTTTTCAGCGATTCCATAGTCTTGGAGGATACTTCGCGGGTATCGACGCCACCGAGCGTTACCTCGGCTGTGCGATAACCCTCAGTCCCCGCTGGCACGACTTTCCAGCTGCCGAGCTTGTCGGCAATCTCCGCCAATTCGGCATGGGTGTACTGCTTCATCGGCTTGGACACGAACCAGTTGTCCGCCAGCAGATTGGCCATCTTCTTGGTGAAGATCTCACCCAGCAGGGTTTTCAATTCGCTGTTCGGGCGCTCGGCCACTTGCTGCTGCAACCAGCTCGCGGCGTCGTGATCCGGCAGCAGGTTGATCTCCACCGTGTCGCCAGATTCCCAGAACGAGGAGATCTGCAAAATCGCCGGACCGCTGAGGCCACGGTGAGTGAACAGGATGTTCTCGCGAAAGCTCTGATCGTTGCAGCTGACCAGACAATCCACCGACGTCCCGGACAACTCGGTGCAGAGCTCCTTGAGCTGATCGGTGATGGTGAACGGCACCAGCCCGGCGCGGGTCGGCAGCAACTCATGGCCGAACTGTTTGGCGACCTGATAACCGAACCCGGTGGCGCCCAGCGTCGGGATCGACAGACCGCCGGTGGCGATCACCAGCGACTGGCATTGAACCTGACCGAGGGTGGTGTCGAGCAGGTAACCGCTTTCGACCTTCTCGATCGTCTGGATCGACGTGTCCAGATGCAGTTCGACGCCGGCCTGATCGCACTCGGTCAGGAGCATTTCGAGGATGTCGCTGGATTTGTTATCGCAGAACAACTGGCCGAGTTTTTTCTCGTGGTACGGCACGGCGTGCTTGCCTACCATGCCGATGAAATCCCACTGGGTGTAGCGCGCCAGTGCCGATTTGCAGAAATGCGGGTTCTGCGAGAGGAAATTGCTCGGCTCGGTGTACATGTTGGTGAAATTGCAGCGGCCACCGCCCGACATCAGGATTTTCTTGCCGGCCTTGTTCGCGTGGTCGAGCAGCAACACCTGACGCCCACGCCCGGCGGCGGTCAGTGCACACATCAACCCAGCGGCGCCAGCGCCAATGATCACGACTTCGGTAGAGCGCAAAACGGTGTCCTCAGAAATGTCACCACAAAACGAACTGTAGGAGCTGCCGCAGGCTGCGATCTTTTGATCTTGCTCTTAAAAAACAAAGTCAAAAGATCGCAGCCTGCGGCAGCTCCTACAGGGGAGTTACGTTGTTCTTAAAGGATGCGTACGCGCAGCGAACGGCCCTTGATCTTGCCGTCGTTCAGACGCTGCAAGGCCTGCATGGCCACGGTGCGGTCCACGGCTACATAAGCCTGGAAGTCGAAAATCGCGATCTTGCCAACCTGCGCACCCGGAATGCCGGCGTCGCCAGTCAATGCACCGAGAATGTCGCCCGGACGCACTTTGTCTTTACGACCGGCACCGATGCACAGCGTGGTCATCGGCGGCTGCAGCGGGGCGAGGCCTTGGGACTTGAGGTTATCGACCTGATCCCAGTTCAGCGGCGATTTCTGCAGCTGTTCGATGGCTTGCGCGCGGTGCGCTTCACCCGGAGCAACCAGGCTGATCGCGATGCCTTTCTCGCCAGCGCGACCGGTACGGCCGACGCGGTGAATGTGGATTTCCGAATCGCGGGCCAGTTCGACGTTGATCACCATGTCCAGCGCATCGATGTCCAGACCACGGGCGGCGACGTCGGTGGCGACCAGTACCGAAGTACTGCGGTTGGCGAACATCGCCAGCACCTGATCGCGGTCACGCTGTTCCAGATCGCCGTGCAGGCCAACGGCGGAAATGCCTTTGGCGGTCAGGTGATCAACGGTTTCCTGCACTTGCTGCTTGGTGAAGCAGAACGCCACGCAGGACGCCGGACGGAAGTGGTGCAGGACTTTGGTCACTACGCTCATGCGATCTTCCGGGGAAATCTCGTAGAAACGCTGCTCGATCTGCGTGTCATCGTGGAACGCTTCGGCTTTCACCGTTTGCGGATCACGCATGAATTTCGACGCCAGTTGCTTGATGCCCACCGGGTAAGTGGCGGAGAACAGCAGGGTCTGACGACGCTCCGGGGTCTTGACGATGATGTCTTCGATGGCGTCGTAGAAACCCATGTCGAGCATGCGGTCGGCTTCGTCGAGGATCAGCGTGTTCAGGCCATCGAGGACCAGCGAACCTTTGCGCAGGTGTTGCTGGATGCGGCCCGGGGTGCCGACGATGATGTGCGCGCCGTGTTCCAGCGAGGCGATCTGCGGGCCGAAGGACACGCCGCCGCACAGGGTCAGGACCTTGATGTTGTCTTCGGCACGGGCCAGACGACGGATTTCCTTGGCGACCTGGTCGGCCAGCTCACGCGTCGGGCAGATCACCAGTGCCTGGCAACCAAAGTAGCGCGGGTTGATCGGGTTGAGCAGGCCGATGCCGAACGCGGCGGTTTTGCCGCTGCCGGTCTTGGCCTGAGCGATCAGGTCCATCCCCTTGAGGATCACCGGCAAGCTCTGCGCCTGGATCGGCGTCATCTGGGCATAACCGAGGGATTCGAGGTTAGCCAGCATGGCGGCGGACAGCGGCAGAGTATTAAAAGCGGTGGCGATGGTGGTCACGGGACTGGCCTGCAAAACAAAATGTCGCGCAGTGTAGCAGCCCCGTGCCACTTTCTTCGAAAGTTCTGGACGAACAGTGGTTAATGTTCGATGTGTTCTTCCGGGCGTTTGGCGCGGCGGCCGTCTTCCTTCGACAGTTGCGAGAAGATCGTCGCGGCAAGCATCGCCATGATGCCGACGGTGACGAAGGTCAGCTGGAACGCACCGAGCACGGTCTCGACGCCATCGTTACCGACCTCTGCTGTAAACCCGCCGAGCAACGCACCGGCGCACGCCACCCCGAGACTCAGCGACAACTGCGCCACCACCGAGAGCAAGCTGTTGCCGCTGCTGGCGCTGGCGTCGTCGAGGTCGATCAGAGTCACCGTGTTCATCGCGGTGAATTGCAGCGAGTTGATCGCGCCGAGAATCGCCAGCAGACACAGCAGCAGCCAGTACGGCGTCTGCTCGCTGACCAGGCCCATGCTCGCCAGCATGATCCCCAGCGCTAGGGTGTTGCCGGTGAGGACGATGCGATAGCCGAGCCGTTCGATCAGCGGTCGCGCCACCCACTTGGCGATCATCGCCGCCGCCGCCAGCGGCAGCATGCTCATCCCCGCCTGCGACGGTGAATAGCCCAGCGCCACTTGCAGCAGCAGCGGCACCAGAAATGGCAGAGCACCGCTGCCCAAGCGGGCAAAGAGGTTGCCGAGAATGCCGACGGCAAAGGTGCGGGTCTTGAACAACGACGGTGCGAACAGCGGGTTTTCGATGTGCCCGGCGCGCAACCAGTACGCCGCCAGACAGGCCATGCCGCCGAACAGCAGCAACATCACGCGCAGGTGCGGCAAGTGCAATTCGCCGAGACCTTCCATGGCGATGGTGATCAGGATCATCGCCGCGCCGAACAGCAGGAAACCCAGACTATCGAAGCGCGTGCGCTCGGTGCCGCGCAGGTCGGGAATGAATTTCCACACCGCGTAGCAACCGATGACGCCGACCGGCAGGTTGATCAGGAAGATCCAGTGCCACGTCAGGTATTCGACCATCCAGCCGCCCATGGTCGGGCCGATCAACGGGCCGAGCAGGCCGGGAATGGTGATGAAACCCATGATCCGCACCAGCTCGGATCGTGGATAAGCGCGCAGCACCACTAGCCTCCCGACGGGCAGCATCAGCGCACCGCCCAGGCCCTGAATGACCCGGGCGCCAATCAGCATGCTCAGGCTGCTCGACAAGGCGCAGAGCAGCGAGCCGAAACTGAACAGCAGAATCGCGCCGAAGAAGATTTTCTTGGTGCCGAAGCGGTCGGCGATCCAGCCCGAAGCCGGGATCAACAAGGCCACGGTGAGCATGTAGGCGATGATCACGCCTTGCATGCGCAACGGGTCTTCGGCCAGATCGCGAGCCATGGCCGGCAGGGCGGTGTTGAGAATGGTCCCGTCGAGGGACTGCATGAAGAAAGCGATGGCGACGACCCACGGCAACCAGCGGGCGGTGATGGCGTCGAGAGGCGGGCGGTTGGGCATGGAACCTCTTGTTGTCTGTTTGATGATCGTTCCCACGCTCTGCGTGGGAATGCCTCAACGGACGCTCCGCGTCCGCTTTTGGCTGGGACGCAGAGCGTCCCGGGCTGCATTCCCACGCAGAGCGTGGGAACGATCGCTGTCAGAGGGTGAGCGTGAGTCGGCTGACCAGCGCCCCCGGCAGTAACGCCGACGAGGTATTGCGCTGGCTGTACGTACTCGCCGACAGCAGCAACTCGCGCTCGGCGGTCAACGCTTCCAGCTGCGAACCGAGCAGGCTGTAGGCGCTGTCGTCAAAGCGCATGGTGCTGACCGGCGCCTGAATCTCGCCGTTCTCGACCCAGAAGGTCGCGAAACGGGTCATGCCGGTCATGCGTGCCGCCGGTTGATCCGAGTAGTTCAGGTACCACAGGTTGCTGATATACAGCCCGGTGCCCAACTGCTTGAGGATCTCTGCTTGCGACAGATCGCCCGCCGCCATGTTCAACGCACTTGGCATTTCACCGCCACCGGCGCCGTTGGCGGCCAGACCATATTCCGCTGCACTGCGCGAACCGACCAGTTGATCGCCCGCTTTGCCTTCGACGATCAGACGCAGATCGCTGCGCGGGTAGCCTTCGCCGGAAAACGCCGGGCTCAACGATTCACTGACTTTCTCATCCAGCGACACCAGCGGGCTGAACGCCTGATCGCCGACATACAGCTTCTGCAACGGGCTGCTTTTGCTGGCAATCGACTGCGCCGAGAAACCGCCCCAGCTCAGCATGCCCATGATTTCTTCCAGCGCCGCCGGTGCCAGATAGGCTCGGTACTGCCCCGGCGCCAAGGTGCGCAGTGGGCGGCCGAGAAACTCCAGTTGCTCGCGTGCCTGACCGAAGCGCTTGGAGAAACCTTCGCTGCTCCAGTCGTGCCCGGCGTAGCTGGCCTTCACTGCTTCGCCGTTGTCGTGGAACAGGCTGAAGTCGAAGTTGAAGCTGTTGGCCTGATGCCAGCCAAATGCGCCTGAAGAACTGGCGAAACCACGGCTGATCGGGCCGGCAGCATAAAAGCCGACCAGATCCAGACCTTCGGCAGCGGCACAGATTTCATCGACAACCTGTTCGGTATCCGGCAGCGGATGCTCCTGCACATTCTGACTCTGCCAGCCGTTGTGATTGAGCAGCAGGTACGGATCCTGCGGCAGCAACGGCAGGGTTTCGCGCAGTTGTTGCAGACCTTCGGCAAGCCGTTGCAGATCGCCTTCCTGATCACCGGACAGGGTGACTTGCAGGTCGGCGTGACGCCCATCGTTAATCAGCTTCAGGACGATATTGGCCTGCTGCACTTGCCCGGCCTGACGCACCTTGGCGTGGTTGAAACGCACAAACGCCGAGGATTCGGCGGCATAGCTAAGGGTGAACTGTTCCGGCTCGCGCACGCTGTCGCGCAGCCACTCGACCATGACCTTGAAGGCGTCGGACTGACTCTTCGAAATGCTCATCAGGCGTCTCCCCCAAACACATCAACGTTGCTGAATACGCAGGCCGGCGAAGCGTGGCCGACGCGGATCACCTGGTTCGGTTCGCCCTTGCCGCAGTTCGGCGTGCCCAGCACCTTGACGGTGTTGGCGTCGCCGACGGCGCGCAGGCTTTTCCAGAAATGTGCGGAAATCGCCCGGTAGTTCGGGTTTTTTACCACGCCTTTCAGTTCACCGTTTTCGATCAACTGGCCCCATTCACAGCCGAACTGGAATTTGTTGCGCGCATCGTCGATTGACCAAGAACGGTTGGTGCTCATCAGAATGCCGTTCTCGATGCCTTCGATCAGTTTGTTCAGTGGCTGATCGCCCGGCTCGATATTGAGGTTGGCCATGCGGTCGATCGGCGGCCGGTTCCAGCCGCAGGCGCGACTGTTGGCAACGCCGTCGAGACCGGCGCGGAACTGCGACAGCGCCCCGCCCAGCGGACGCAACAACAGGCCATCGCGAATCAGGAATTGTTTGCTGGCCTTGCTGCCGTCGTCGTCATGACCGTAGCTGGCGAGTTCTTCGGGAATGCCCGGATCGAAGGTCACGTTGAGTAGTTTCGAGCCGTATTGCAGGCTGCCGAAGTCGCTGGCTTTGACGAAACTGGTGCCGGCGTAATTGCGCTCATCACCGAGGATGCGGTCGAGTTCCAGCGGGTGGCCGATGGATTCGTGGATCTGCAGCATCATCTGGTCCGGCATCAACAGCAAGTCGCGCGGGCCTTGCGGGGTGTTCGGCGCGAGCAGCAGTTGCAATGCCTGGTCGGCGACTTGCGGGCCGGCACCGATCAAACCGCAACGGCTGATCACGTCCGCGCCGCCCTGTTGGCCGAAGTTCTCGCGGCCGAGGCTGCGGGTCTGGCTGTCGTTGCCGTCGTAGGCGGTGACGTCGAGGCCTGGATAGACGAAACGCTGAGCCTGACGCAACTCGGCCCCGGCGCTGCTCAGGTAGATCTGTTCGACGTGGGTAATGCCAATGCTCACCTGCCAATTCACCAGGCGCTCATCCTTTGGCACCGAGGCGGATTCCGCACCGAGCAACTCAAAGCATTCGCTCAGGGACGGGAAGGGTTGGTCGAGATTGGGCGAAAAGTAATCAGCGCGATCGCTGGACACTGGCTGATCGCGCAGGTCGAGCAAGGCGTGCGGCTTGAGCCGGCGCGCTTGCAGCTCGGCGCGTTCGAGGGCGGCTTGCAGACCTTGTTGCGAGAGGTCGTTGGTTGCCGCGTAGGCCTCAACGCCGTTGACGCGCACGGTAAGCATCGCCCCTTCGTCACGGCTCAGGCTCGGCGGTTCGGCGACGTTTTTACGCACCGACAGGTACTGCCCGGATTCGCGTACGTATCGCAGGGAAAAGAACTCAGCGCCCGTGCGCAAGGCAGCGAAGCGCTGCTTGAGCTGGGGGTGGAAATCGAACATTCGGGAACCTCCTTGTCAGGGGGAAGCGGTAGAGCAGCGGCGGGGAGGGGGTGAAACGGTTGCGCGAGGTCTAGAGTAGGCCTGCGTGGGGGTAGGATCAAGTGAAGAGGGGGTGTAGGGGGATTTACTGTGCGAGGCAGGAGATCGTTCCCACGCTCTGCGTGGGAACGCCGCCATGGACGCTCTGCGTCCGCTGTGTGACGCAGAGCGTCACGGGATGCATTCCCACGCAGAGCGTGGGAACGATCACTTCAGGCTACTGAGCAGCCGGGGTGATATCACGCATCGGCTTGCCCTTCACCGGCGCATCGCCCGCTACATAGTAAGCAGCGGTGCTACGCGGCAGCGGCTGGCGGCCACGGATCTTGTCGGCGATTTTCTCGGCGATCATGATCGTCGGCGCGTTGAGGTTGCCGGTGGTGATGATCGGCATGATCGAGGCATCGACCACACGCAGGCTCTGCATGCCGTGCACGCGACCTTCGCCATCCACTACGGCCATCTCGTCGGTGCCCATCTTGCACGAGCAGGACGGGTGGAACGCGGTTTCGGCGTGCTCGCGGATGAACTTGTCCAGCTGCTCATCGGTTTGCACTTCGATGCCCGGGCTGATTTCGCGGCCACGGAAAGCGTCCAGCGCAGGCTGTTGCATGATTTCACGGGTCAGGCGGATACCGTCGCGGAATTCCTGCCAGTCTTGCTCAGTGGCCATGTAGTTGAACAGGATGCTCGGGTGCTGGCGCGGGTCTTTCGACTTGGCCTGGATGCGACCACGGCTTGGCGAGCGCATGGAACCCATGTGCGCCTGGAAACCGTGCTCTTTCACACCGTTGCTGCCGTTGTAGTTAATCGCTACCGGCAGGAAGTGGTACTGAATGTTCGGCCATTCGAATTCCGGACGCGAACGGATGAAACCGCCGGCTTCGAACTGGTTGCTGGCGCCGATGCCGGTGCCGTTGAACAGCCACTCGGCACCGATGGCTGGCTGGTTGTACCAGAGCAGCGACGGGTACAGCGAAACCGGCTGAGTGCACGCGTATTGCAGGTACAGCTCAAGGTGATCCTGCAGGTTTTCACCGACGCCCGGCAGGTCGTGAACGACCGGGATGTCGAGCGACTTCAGCAGTTCGGCAGGGCCGACACCGGAGCGCTGCAGAATCTGCGGCGAAGCGATGGCGCCGGAGCACAGCAGGACTTCTTTGCGCGCTTTGACTTCAACGCGCTCTTCGGCGTCGCCGACCAGGTAACGCACGCCAACCGCACGCTTGCCTTCGAACAGAATCTTGTCGGTCAGGGCGTGAGTGACGATGGTCAGGGTCGAACGCTTTTTCGCGGTGTCGAGGTAGCCACGGGCGGTGGAAGCACGACGGCCGTTCGGCGTCACGGTGCGGTCCATCGGGCCGAAGCCTTCCTGCTGGTAACCGTTCAAGTCTTCGGTGCGCGGATAACCGGCCTGTACGCCAGCTTCAACCATGGCGTGGAACAGCGGGTTGTTGCCCGCCTTCGGCGTGGTCACGCTGACCGGGCCTTCGCCACCGTGGTAATCGTTCGGGCCGATGTCGCGGGTTTCGGCTTTGCGGAAGTACGGCAGGCAGTCGAGGTACGACCAGTTTTCCAGACCTGGCAGTTTCGCCCAGCCGTCGTAGTCCATGGCGTTACCGCGGATGTAGCACATGCCGTTGATCAGCGAAGAACCGCCAAGGCCTTTGCCGCGACCGCATTCCATCCGGCGACCGTCCATGTGTGGCTCTGGATCGGTTTCGTACGCCCAGTTGTAGCGACGACCTTGCAGCGGGAACGCCAGAGCAGCCGGCATTTGCGTGCGGAAGTCGAGACGATAGTCCGGGCCGCCTGCTTCGAGCAGCAGAACGGTGACGCCAGCGTCTTCAGTCAGACGGGTCGCAAGTGTGTTACCTGCAGAGCCGGCCCCTATGATGATGTAGTCGTATTCTTGAGTCATAAGTTCTCCTGAGGGAGCTACAAGTCACAAGCTTCAAGCTGCAAGAAAAAGCAGCGAGCGGTGGCTTCGAAATCGGGGAGTGCGGCAACCCCCAAACTGCTTTTACTTGCAGCTTGAAACTTGCCGCTCGTAGCTGATCAGCTAATCAAAATACCGAAACGTACTCACCCAGTTCGACTTGCACGGACTTGATGCGCGTGAAGTTATTCAGAGAGCTGATCCCGTTTTCACGACCCACACCCGACTGCTTGTAACCGCCAACCGGCATTTTTGCGTCGGACTCGCCCCAGGCGTTGATCCAGCAGATACCGGCTTCGAGTTGATGAATCACGCGGTGGGCGCGGTTCAGGTCTTTGGTGACGATACCGGCGGCCAGGCCGAAGTCGGTGTCGTTGGCGCGGCGGATCACTTCTTCTTCGGTTTCATAGGAGAGGATCGCCATCACTGGGCCAAAGATTTCTTCACGAACGATGGTCATGTCGTCGGTGCAATCGGTGAACACGGTCGGCGCCACGAATGCGCCTTTGGCGAATTCGCCGTCGGTCAGACGATCGCCGCCGCACAGCACGCGAGCGCCTTGCTCTTTGCCCTTGGCGATGTAGCCCAGCACGCTTTCCATGTGCGCGAAGCTGACCAGCGGACCGAAGTTGGTGTTTTCGTCTTCCGGGTTGCCAACGCGGATGCGTGCAACGCGCTCAACGATCTTGGCTTCGAAAGCGGCTTTCAGGTGCGCCGGAACGAACACGCGAGTGCCGTTGGTGCAGACCTGACCGGAGCTGTAGAAGTTGGCCATCATCGCGGTGTCGGCAGCGCGATCGAGATCGGCGTCGTCGCAGATGATCAGCGGGGACTTGCCGCCCAGTTCCATGGTCACGTCTTTCAGCGACGAAGCCGAAGCGCTGGCCATGACTTTCTTGCCGGTGTCGGTGCCGCCGGTGAAGGAGATTTTTTCGATGCGCGGGTGCTCGGTCAGCCAGGTGCCGACTTCACGGCCGCTGCCGGTGAGCACGTTGAACACACCGTTTGGAACGCCGGCTTCGGTGTAGATCTCGGCCAGTTTCAGGGTGGTCAGCGAGGTGACTTCGCTTGGCTTGAAGATCATCGCGTTACCGGCCGCCAGGGCTGGTGCGGATTTCCACAGCGCGATCTGGATCGGGTAGTTCCACGCGCCGATGCCGGCAACCACGCCCAGCGGCTCGCGACGGGTGTAGACGAAAGAAGTGTCACGCAGCGGGATCTGCTCGCCTTCGATGGCGGGCACCAGGCCTGCATAGTATTCCAGCACGTCAGCGCCAGTAACGATGTCGACGTACTTGGTTTCGGAGAAGGATTTACCGGTATCCAGGGTTTCCAGCGCGGCCAGTTCATCGTTGCGCTCGCGCAGGATGTCGACGGCGCGACGCAGGATGCGCGAACGCTCCATGGCGGTCATCGCGGCCCAGATTTTCTGGCCCTTTTCGGCGCTGACCACGGCGCGCTCGACGTCTTCCTTGGTCGCACGTTGCACCAGTGCGAGGACTTCACCGTTAGCCGGGTTGATGGCTTCGAAGGTGGCATCGCTGCCGGCGTCGGAGTACGCGCCATCGATGTAAAGTTTTTGCAGTTCGAAACGGGCCATAGTGTCCTCGCAAGTGCATTGGTGGTTGGCGTTGACCACCGCGGTGAGGCTGCGGTGGCATTCAGGGGCCGAGCGTTTTCTGTGTGCTCTAGCTCACCTGCTTGGCCAATTGGAAATCCATGTATTCGTAAGCGATCTGTTGCGCCTGCGCCGTGTCGAAAGCGTCTCCCGACAAAGCGCCGCGCAACCACAAGCCGTCAATCAACGCTGCCAGTCCTCGTGCGGCGCTGCGCGCATCTTCGAGCGACAGCACACGGCGGAACTGGCAGCACAGGTTGGAATACAGACGGTGATCGTTGATCCGCTGCAACCTGTGCAAAGACGGCTGGTGCATGCTGGTGGCCCAAAAGGCCAGCCAGGTTTTCATTGCCGGGCCATTGACCTGGCTGGCGTCGAAGTTGCCTTCGATGATCACCTGCAGATGCGCCCGTGGGCTGTCATCTGCCAGCGCCTGACGGCGCGCGGTGACGCTCTCGCTGAGGGCGGTCATCAGATACCGCATCGTGGCGGCAATCAGGCCGTTCTTGTCCTGAAAGTAATGACTGATGATGCCATTCGAGACACCGGCCAAACGGGCGATCAGCGCAATGCTGGCGTCCCCCATTCCGACCTGATCGACCGCCTGCAAAGTGGCTTCGATCAGTTGTTGGCGGCGGATGGGTTGCATACCGACCTTGGGCATCTTGCACATCTCCTTAGGCCTTCCGAGCGGCGAATCACGCCTATCGGATTGACGGCCAGTCTATTTTGTTTTGATTGAACGTTCAATCAACAAAGAATAAGATCTGCGACAAATCGTCGCTGCCTACAGATTTTTCCTACGTGTAAGTGGCGATAAAACCGACATCCGAAACAGCTCGAAACCTGCGTGGGGCATGGCGCGGTTCGCGATTCGATGGACGTGTTGAAAGGGCAAGACGCTCACGGCCAGGTTTCGGATGAACGTCCGTCCACCTTCGGCCACGAAAGCGATTCGCAGCGCCATTTCGGCAGGTTCGGGCTTTTTTCGGGGTGTCTTTATATCACCCGCCGGTCGGCTGCCAACTAACCGATTGGTCGGGTTCCGTGTTGCCTTGTGTTCTTCTCTCGCACTGCCTGGAGCATTTGTGCCATGAGTTCTGCCTCGCTTATAAAGACCCCGCCCGAGAAGGTGACGGTCAACGGTTGGGTGTTTTACACCTCTACCGCGCTGATTCTGTTGTTGACCGCCATTCTGATTATCGCCCCGCAAGAGGCCGGCAGACTGTTGGGTATCGCTCAGGCCTGGTTGTCGCGCAGCTTCGGCTGGTACTACATGGTGGTGATCGCCGCCTACCTGGTGTTTGTTGTGGGCCTGGCGTTTTCCTCGTACGGCAAACTCAAACTGGGCAGCAAGGATGACACCCCGGATTTCAGTTACGGCGCCTGGGCGGGGATGCTGTTCTCGTCGGGTATCGGTATTTCGCTGCTGTACTTCGGCGCGTCCGAGCCACTGGATCACTACTTCAATCCGCCGGAAGGCGTATCGGCCAGCAACATGGCCGCGCGTCAGGCAGTACAGCTGACGTTCCTGCACTGGGGCCTGCACGGCTGGGCGATCTACGCACTGGTCGGTCTGGCGGTGGCGTACTTTGCTTATCGTCATAACCAGCCGCTGGCGCTGCGTTCGGCGCTGTATCCGCTGGTGGGCGAGCGTTGGGTCAAAGGCGCGGCCGGTCACGCGGTGGACGGCTTCGGCATGTTCGTGACGCTGCTGGGTCTGGTGACGAACCTGGGGATTGGTTCGCTGCAAGTGTCCTCGGGCCTGGAAAACCTGTTCGGCATGGAGCACAGCAACACCAACCTGTTGATCGTGATCATCGTGATGAGCACCGTGGCGACCATCGCTGCCGTGTCCGGCGTGGAAAACGGCATCCGTCGTTTGTCCAACCTGAACATCGTACTGTTCAGTGGTCTGTTGATTTTCGTGCTGTTGTTTGGCCCGACGTTGCACCTGCTCAACGGCTTTGTGCAGAACATCGGTGACTACCTCAATGGCATCGTGCTGAAAACCTTCGACCTTTATGTGTACGAAGGCGACAACGCCAAGTCCGAGCGCTGGATGGGCCTGTGGACTCTGTTCTATTGGGCGTGGTGGATTTCCTGGGCGCCATTCGTAGGTATGTTCATCGCACGTATTTCCCGTGGTCGTACCGTGCGTGAACTGGTCGCTGGCGTGCTGCTGATTCCACTGGGCTTCACCTTGGCCTGGCTGTCGATCTTCGGTAACTCGGCACTGGACCTGGTGATGAACCATGGCGCGGTGGAACTCGGCAAGACGGCGCTGGAACAGCCGTCGATGGCGATCTATCAATTGCTTGAACACTACCCGGCATCGAAAGTCGTCATTGGTGTGTCGATCTTTGTCGGTTTCGTGCTGTTTCTGACCCCGGCCGACTCCGGCGCGGTAATGATGGCGAATCTGTCCTGCAAGGGCGGTAACGTCGATGAAGATGCGCCGCACTGGCTGCGGATCTTCTGGTCGGTGGTGATCACCCTGGTGACCATCGGTCTGCTGTTTGCCGGTAACTTCGAAGCCATGCAAACCATGGTCGTGCTGGCCGGTCTGCCGTTCTCGGTGGTGCTGGTGTTCTTCATGTTCGGCCTGCACAAGGCGATGCGCCAGGACGTGCAGATCGAACAGGAGCAGGCGCAACTGGCGGAGCGCGGTCGTCGTGGTTTCAGCGAGCGTCTGACGCAACTGGATCTGCAGCCGAGCCAATCGGTGGTGCAGCGCTTTATGGACAAGCAGGTCAGCCCGGCGCTGGAAGATGCCACCGCGCAGATGCGTGCGCAGGGTCTGGAAGTGCAGACGCTGTTGGGTAAATCCAAGCGCTGCATGGGCGTGCGCGTCGAGATGGAAGAGGGCAACCCTTTCGTTTACGAAGTGAGCCTGGATGGCTATCTGGCGACTCCGACTGAATCGGCGCAGTCCGATGAAGCGCGTCAGCGTTACTACCGCGCTGAGGTATATCTGCACAACGGCAGCCAGGATTACGACCTGATGGGCTTCACGCAGGATCAGATCACACGGGATGTGCTTGATCAGTTTGAAAGCCATCGGCAGCTCCTTGGCCGGGTGTACAGCTAAAGTCAAAAGCCCCCTCACCCCAGCCCTCTCCCCAAGGGAGAGGGGGAAAGGGAGCAGATCGGGGGCTTTTCAAAGCCTGAGTTCGACTCAATTTCTCAGGTCGATGTAGCTTGACCGTCCAACACGGTCAGTCCCCTCTCCCTCTGGGAGAGGGCTAGGGTGAGGGGCTTTTCCCTGACCCAATAAAAAAGGGATCGCTCACCGCGATCCCTTTTTTTATCCCGCCTTAACCGAGGTTCTTGCCTAACAGCGCGTGATACAACTCGCTGTCGCCCAAGATCCCCACCACATGATTGTCATCGTGCAGCACCAGCTTGTTGCCGGTCTGATAACGAATCTGCAGCGCATCGCGCATGCCTATGTTCGAGTCCACCAGCGTCGGCTTGCGCTCCAGGCCCTCGACCGCTTGCCCCGGCGCCCAGTTCTGCAGGTTCAGCACCGAGCCGTTCTGCCGCGCGCCTTTGATGGTGTTGCCTTCGGCCAGGTCCAGCCAGGAATCGCCGCCCGGATCGAGGCACACCGAGCCGTTGATGCGTTTGCACTTGTCCAGTGTGCGCATCAGGCTGCGGCCGCAGAGCACATTGAGCGGGTTGGTGTGCGCGACGAAGGTACGCACATAATCGTCCGCCGGGTTCAGCACGATCTCTTCCGGCACGCTGTACTGGATGATCCGGCCGTCTTTCATGATCGCGATGCGGCTACCCAATTTGAGCGCCTCGTCGAGGTCGTGACTCACGAACACGATGGTCTTGCTCAGCTTGCGTTGCAGTTCCAGCAGTTCATCCTGCAGACCCTGACGGATCAGCGGGTCGAGCGCCGAGAACGGTTCGTCCATCAGCAGAATATCGGCGTCCATCGCCAGCGCCCGCGCCAGACCAACGCGCTGCTGCATGCCGCCGGAGAGTTCGTCAGGCTTCTTGTTGCGCCATTGGGTCAGGCCAACCAGTTCGAGTTTTTCATCGACGAGTTTCTTGCGTTCCTTCTCCGGGCGACCCTGCATTTCCAGACCGAAACTGATGTTCTCGCGCACCGTCAGCCACGGCATCAGGGCGAACTTCTGGAACACCATGGCGATGCGTTTGGTGCGCATCATTTTCAGCTCGGCCGGGGTGCAGGAGGCGATGTCGATCTGGCGGTTTTCATGCTCGACGAACAGCTTGCCGCGGCTCACGGTATTGAGGCCGTTAATGCAGCGCAGCAGGCTCGACTTGCCGGAACCGGACAGGCCCATCAGCACGCAGATCTCGCCTTTGTTGATGTCCAGCGTGGCTTTTTCCACGCCGACGATCTGTCCGGTCTTCTTCAGGATCTCGTTGCGGGTCATGCCCTGATCCAGCAGCTTGAGTGCCTCGCGTGGATCCTTGGAGAAGATTACGTCGACGTCTTCGAAGCGAATTATGCTCATGCGTCACCCCCTACTTTGGCGTCGGGTTGTTTGCAGATACGGTCGAGCATGATCGCCAGCAGTACGATCGCCAGGCCCGCTTCGAAGCCCAGAGCGATATCAGCAGTGTTCAGTGCGTTGACCACCGGTTTGCCGAGTCCGTCAGCGCCTACCAGTGCCGCGATCACCACCATCGACAACGACAGCATGATGCACTGGGTGATGCCGGCCGCGATGCTCGGCATGGCGTGAGGCAGTTCAATCCGTGAGAGCAATTGGCGACGCGAGCAGCCGAAGGCCTTGCCGGCGTCCATCAGTTCTTGCGGGACATCGCGGATGCCCAGGTAGGTCAGGCGGATCGGCGCAGCGATGGCGAACACCACCGTGGAGATCAGGCCCGGGACCACGCCCAGCCCGAAGAGGGTCAGGGTAGGAATGAGGTAAACGAAGGTCGGTACGGTCTGCATCAGATCGAGTACCGGACGCATGACAGTGTAGAACATCGGTTTGTGCGCGGCGACGATGCCCAGCGGCACGCCGATGACCACGCAGACCAGGGTCGCGAACATGACCTGGGCGAGGGTTTCCATGGTTTCCTGCCAGTACCCCAGATTGAGGATCAGCAGGAAGGAGGCGACCACAAACGCGGTCAGGCCCCACTTGCGTTGAATCAGATGGGCGATGATTGCAATCAGGCCAATCAAGACCAGTGGGTTGAACCAGGTCAGCGCAAACGTCACGCCGTGGATCATCGTTTCCAGGGTCACGGCGATTGCGTCGAAGGTGTTGGCGCCGTGTTGCGTCAACCATTCAACGAAGCCCGCGATGTACTGGCCTAAAGGTATTTTCTGATCAATCAGCATGGTAGTGAACGTCCGCATGCAAGGAAATAAACAGCCCGGACGGCCGCAGCCGTCCGGCATAAGCGATTACTGAGCAATCTTGGCTTTCACGGCCTCCAGGCCAGGTTTACCGTCAATGGTGGTCACGCCAGCGAGCCAGGTATCGAGCACTTGTGGATTCTTTTTCAGCCAGGCCTTGGCGGCCGCGTCAGGCTTCATCTTGTCGTCGAGGATGTTGCCCATCAGTTCGCTTTCCATGTCGACGGTGAACTCCAGGTTCTTCAGCAACTGACCCACGTTGCTGCATTCCGTGGCGTAACCCTTGCGGGTGTTGGTCGCCACGGTCGCCGCACCGAAATCGGGGCCGAAGAAATCATCGCCACCGGTCAGGTATTGAATCTTGAAGCGCTTGTTCATCGGGTGTGGCGCCCAGCCGAGGAAGACCACCGCTGTGTCGCGTTTTTGCGCGCGATCCACCTGCGAGAGCATGCCCGCTTCGGAGGATTCGACGACTTTGAAACCGGCGGTCTTCAGGCCGAAGGCGTCCTTGTCGATCATGCTCTGGATCAGGCGGTTGCCGTCGTTGCCAGGCTCGATGCCGTAGATCTTGCCGTCGAGCTCTTTCTTGAATTTGGCGATGTCGGCGAAGTCATGCAGACCTTTGTCATACAGGGCTTGCGGCACGGCGAGGGTGTACTTGGCGCCCTTGAGATTGGTGCGCACGGTTTCCACGGTGCCGGCGTCGCGGTAGGCCTTGATGTCGTTTTCCATGGTCGGCATCCAGTTGCCGAGGAACACGTCCATGTTCTTGCCGTCTGCCAGCGACTTGTAGGTCACGGGCACGGAGATCATGGTGGTCTTGGTCTTGTAGCCGAGGGCGTTGAGCACGACGGAGGTGGTAGCGGTGGTGGCGGTGATGTCGGTCCAGCCGACATCGGAGAAGTTAACGGTACTGCACTGTGCCGGTTCTGCAGCTTGCGCCAGTAACGGCAGACTCAGCATGGCGGCCAACAACAACGACGGGGAACCTTTCATGGATGGACTCCTTGGTGTTTTTTTTGGCAGTGTTCCGACTGTGGACCACCGCACTTATAGGTTGCGGTTGGATGGCGTTCTGGAGACAGCTCTGTCACGGCGCCTTGCAATCGAGTCATAACGATCATGTACCAGTGAAAATCTGACGCCTACAGGGGGGGTCGTATCCAGTACAGGGATGGTCGCATCCAGTGTCAGTGACGTCGTTTACAGCTTTTTTCAGCCCCGAATGGCCATCTGAACCGCACAAAAACGGCGAAAAACCGGGGCGAAAACGGCGCGGCGCTGGTGGACATGAGTGCGTCGGTGTCAGACGCCGTGCGTCCCGACAAAAGCCTGATGATGCGGGCATTCCGGCGGATCGCAGCTTGAGCGTAGCAGCTCCGCCAGCGGGCGCTTTTGCGTCCCGGACCGGTATCCTCAGGAGCTCTGCAGCAATGGCTATCAGCGTTTTCGACCTGTTCAAAATCGGCATCGGCCCTTCCAGTTCCCACACCGTCGGGCCGATGCGCGCGGCGGCGTTGTTCGTCGAGTCGCTACGGGACAAGCATCAGCTGGAGCAGGTACGGCGAATAGAGGTGCAACTGTTCGGTTCGCTGTCGGCCACGGGTATTGGTCACGGCAGCGACAACGCGGTGATCATGGGTTTGATGGGCGAGTGGCCGGACGCAATCGACCCGTCGCAGATCGGCCCGCGCATTCAGGCCCTGCGTGAAACTCACACACTGTTATTGGATGGTCGTTTGGCGGTGCCGTTTGTCTGGGCGAGGGACATGCGTCTGATCGACGAGAACCTGCCGTTCCACCCCAATGCCATGACGATTGTTGCCGAAGGCGATCACGGCGAACTGCACCGCGACACCTATTATTCGGTGGGTGGCGGTTTTGTTGTTGATGAAGCACAGGCCTCCAGCGGTGTCGTCGATCTGGATCGCACTGAATTGCCGTATGACTTTTCCAGCGCGGTTGAACTGCTGGATCTGTGCAAGAAGAACAACTTGCGCGTCGCTGAATTGATGATGGCTAACGAGAAGGTCTGGCGCAGCGAGGAAGAAATCCGCGCTGGGCTAATGAAACTGTGGCGGGCGATGCAGGATTGCGTCGAGCAGGGGCTCAAGCACGAAGGCATCCTGCCCGGCGGTTTGAATGTGCGGCGGCGTGCGGCGAAGTTGCACCGCAGCCTTCAGGAATTGGGCAAGCCCAATGTGATCGGCTCGACGTTGAGCGCCATGGAATGGGTCAACCTGTTTGCGCTGGCGGTGAATGAAGAGAACGCGGCCGGCGGGCGCATGGTCACGGCGCCGACCAATGGCGCGGCGGGGATCATTCCGGCGGTGTTGCACTACTTTATGAAGTTCAGCGAAGCGGTGACGGACGCCAACGTGGTCGATTACTTCCTCGGTGCGGCGGCGGTGGGGATTCTGTGCAAGAAGAATGCTTCGATTTCGGGCGCTGAGGTTGGCTGTCAGGGCGAGGTCGGTTCAGCGTGCGCGATGGCGGCGGCGGGGCTGGCGGAGATTCTTGGCGCTACGCCGGAGCAATTGTGCAACGCGGCGGAGATTGGCCTGGAACATAACCTTGGGCTGACCTGCGATCCGGTCGGCGGCCTGGTGCAAGTGCCGTGCATCGAGCGTAATGCGATTGCCGCGGTGAAGGCGATCAACGCGGCGCAGATGGCGTTGCGTGGCGATGGTCAGCACTTTATTTCGCTGGACCGGGTGATCCGCACCATGCGTGATACCGGCGCTGACATGCATGACAAATATAAGGAGACATCGCGGGGTGGGTTGGCGGTTAGTGCGGTTGAGTGCTGAGACCGAGTCGTCTCCATCGCGAGCAGACCAGTCAAAACTGCTCACCAAGTGAACACAGACAATAAATCACGCCACCTTTTAGCGCGTCGCAAACAGATAAGAGTCTTTCCCACCTGTTACATACGATCCGCGCCCCTACCGTCCGTCACCCGTGCTTGCGGTGACACTGTCCGACAATCGCGCGCAGGCCAGTTCCCACAAGTGCTACCGATTTGCTCAAACACCTCGGGGCAGGGCTTTCCCAGCCGCTAATGGCACTTCGAAATACCTCTCGTCGGACGGCTCGTATAGACACGTCGCGACGTCGTTTTCAGGAGTTATTGAACGGCCATCCAATTTTAGGCATGGCAATTGCTCTGTCATAACAAAGCCCGTCTCCCACGCGAGAACGCTGGCAATAACAAGAGCCTCCGCCTGAGGCCATCACCCGCTTTGTGTGAGGAGATACCGCGATGACGTCGTTCAACTCCGGGGCCCAACCCCAGAACCGTGCGCCTCAATCCATCGGCTTTCTGCTGCTGGACAATTTCACGCTGATTTCTCTGGCCTCCGCAGTAGAACCTCTACGCATGGCCAACCAATTGTCCGGTCGCGAGCTGTATCGCTGGAGCACCCTCACCGTCGATGGCGGCCAGGTGTGGGCCAGTGACGGTCTGCAAATCACTCCCGACGCGTCCATGCACAAAGCGCCACCGCTGGACACCGTGATTGTCTGCGGCGGTATCGGTATTCAACGCACCGTGACCCGTGAACACGTTTCCTGGCTGCAAAGCCAGGCGCGTCAGTCCAAGCGCCTCGGCGCCGTGTGCACCGGCAGCTGGGCACTGGCTTGCGCCGGCCTGCTCGACGGTTTCGATTGCAGCGTGCACTGGGAATGTCTGGCGGCGATGCAGGAAGCTTTCCCGCGCGTGGCCATGAGCACGCGCTTGTTCACCCTCGACCGTAACCGTTTCACCAGCTCCGGCGGCACCGCGCCGCTGGACATGATGCTGCACCTGATCAGCCGCGATCACGGCCGTGAACTGTCCGCCGCGATCTCGGAAATGTTCGTCTACGAACGTATCCGCAACGAACAGGATCACCAGCGCGTGCCGCTCAAGCACATGCTTGGCACCAACCAGCCGAAACTGCAGGAAATCGTCGCGCTGATGGAAGCCAATCTGGAAGAGCCGATCGACCTGGATGAATTGGCAGTGTACGTCGCGGTATCGCGTCGACAGCTGGAGCGGCTGTTCCAGAAATACCTGCACTGCTCGCCATCGCGTTATTACTTGAAGCTGCGCCTGATCCGCGCCCGGCAGTTGCTCAAGCAAACGCCGATGTCGATCATCGAAGTGGCGTCGGTGTGTGGTTTCGTCTCGACGCCGCACTTCTCCAAGTGCTACCGCGAGTACTTCGGCATTCCGCCGCGTGACGAGCGCGTAGGTTCCAACACCACCCAGCAAGTGGCGATGTTGCCACTGCCACAGGCAATCGTGATGTCGCCGCTGTCGGGGCCGATGTCGGCGTTGAGTCAGGCGCGCAATGAATCGACGTTTGCCAGCGTAAGGCTGTAAGGCAAAAGATCGCAGCCTGCGGCAGCTCCTACAGGGATATGCGTTCCAATGTAGGAGCTGCCGAAGGCTGCGATCTTTTGATCTGCTGTCAGGCGCTATGGCTTTGCTGGTAGTCCGCCAATGCCGGCAACAACTGCTTGTCGATCGCCTGGCGTACTGCCGGTTGGATACTGGCGCCGCTGGTGTACATGTCCTTGACCATCTTGCGCAGTTCAAACGCGCGCACATTATCCAGACCGCGCACCGCGCACTCGCAGGCCTGATCGGCGGTCGTGCCACTGGGCACTTGAATACCCAACGCCTTGAGCTGGCCCAACAAATCTTCCTGATCGATCAAATCGGCATACATCATGACGCGCATCCTTCTTCAATAACGGAGGTCGTGGCTCGATTCTGGTAGCCACGCCGAGGCACGGCAAGGGCGATTTGTCGCCGTGGCCGCGACGGCTATGAACAGGTCGTTTTCGGCTAACTCGCCGCTCAACGGAGTGGGCACACTGAACTCAGCTTGCAACACGAAGGTTTGGTCACCCTCGCTTGGCAGCTCCTCAACAGTAGCTTGAGCCCCGATCCAGTCACGGCTGGTATCGGGGCTTTTTTTGCCTGCTTATAAAAGCAAAGATCGCAGCCTTCGGCAGCTCCTACAGGGAACGCATTCCAATGTAGGAGCTGCCGAAGGCTGCGATCTTTTTAAGGTCTAGCGTTGCAACACGAGAATCCGCGACAACAACTCATCCCGGTCGACATAGCAGCCCTGAAAATGCCGCCCTCCCGTAGCCGGGTCAAACGCATTGCGCGCATGCAATGTGCGGCGGTTATCAAAGCACCACAACTCACCGGGGTTGAGCCGTTGCATCAGCCGAAACCGTGGCTCGCGGGTCATCGCGATAAAGCGTCGATAAGCCCGATACAACCGTGGCATTTGCTCCACTGACGTATCGAACGCGCCGCGCAGAAAGTTTGCCATGCGAATTTCCGCCACGCGTCCCAGAGCATCCAGAGCGATGATCGGCGCCAGACAGCGATAGTCGCTATGACGATCCTTGTTGCGAAACTCCACGGGGATTTCGCACAACGCCTGAAACGCCGCCGGGTCTTCACTGCGCAACGCATCGGCAATCGCAAACCCGTCGACAAAAATACTCTCACCACCTTTTGCGTCATTCACCAGACAATGCAGAAATTGCAGCCCCGGTTGCAGCTCGCGAGTCGGAAGATCCGTGTGCAATGGCAAGTTGAAAGCGGTGTAGGCATTGCTGTCGGCATCGGCCTTGGATTGCACATTGAACAGCACGCCGAAGTTGCTTTCGCGGATGAACGAAATACGTTGCGCGATGAGTTTCAGCGAACCGGGTTCGGTGGGCACGCCGCGCACTTGCGTCAGGCCGATGTCGCGTACCGCAATCAGCCATTGCAGCAGCGCGGCGTTGTCGTTCATCAGTGCCGCGTATTCGAACACCGGCAACTGCATATCGCTGCGCCACAGATAAGGCTTGGGTTTGGCGGCCAAGCGTTCGGCGCGGGATTGCTCATCGTAGGCATGGGCGCGCAACCAGCCTGGATCGAAGCGGCTGAGGTGGCCGTCCTGCCAGTCAATGCGCAGGCAGCCGTCGGTGTCGATATGCACGGCGGCAGGCTTGAGGTCTTCAGCGGCATCGACGCTCTCGAAAACCTGCTCGCGGGTGACGTTGTAGACGCACTGCGGACAGGGGCAGTTGTCCCGCAACCAGACATGGTGAAACGGGCTGATGCGCCCGTCAGCCCACTCAATGGCAACACGATCCGCCAGGCTCTGCACGCCACCGAGCGCGCTGATCAACGGATAAGTACGGAAATCGGCAACAGCGGCAGCGGTGTTCATGGCGGCTCCTTGCGATCGATGGATTTACCTTGCAGGCGGCAGCGCGATAACGCGGCCGATGTAAGCGGGAGCGGGCAGGTCTTGCTGCTCGGCGACGATGCTTTGCAGGCGGCTCAACGTGTCCGCGCTGAACGGTGCCGAACGCGGGCCGGCGAGATCGACGTGCAACAGCATCTGTTCGTTGCCGGCCAGCTCCTGCGCATCACCGACCTTGTGCAGGCTGTGATAGAGGTGCAGGCGTTTGCTGTCGTGGGCGATGATTTGCGTGCGTACTTCCACCTCGGTATCGAGTTTCACTTCGTGCAGATAATTGAGGTGCAGTTCGAGGGTGAACAGCGAGTTGCCACTGGCTTCGCGGTTGTTGCTGTCCATGCCGAGACGGTCCATCAGGGCGTCGGTGGCGTAGCTGAAAATCAGCAGGTAGAAGGCGTCGCGCAGGTGGCCGTTGTAGTCGACCCAGTCGGGGATGATTGTGGTTTGGTAGGTGGTGAGGTTGGGCATGATTGGGTTCCGGCAATTGGCGGGTCGTCAGGATCAAGAGCTACCCCCTCACCCCAGCCCTCTCCCCCAAGGGGGGCGAGGGGGAAAGGGAGCAGATCTTCAAGTCTTTCAAGTCTTGAGTTCGACTCAGTAGTGCAAGTCGGCGTAGCTTGCAAAAACACCACGGTCAGTTCCCTCTCCCCCCGGGAGAGGGCTAGGGTGAGGGCAGCGATGTCATGCCAACCCCATCACTCGCTGAACGCCATCCCATGTTTTTCCTTGGTGGTCTTCACCGCCTCCAGAACCGCCAGCAAACAATCATCACGATAGCGCTCCAGCGCCGAAATGCTGTGGCGGCCAAGCTGATCACTGGTGCCATCGACCACATCATCAATCAACTTCTCCGTCAGCTCCGGTGCCGGCAGATAGGTCCACGGCAACTGCAACGTCGGGCCGAATTGCGACATGAAGTGGCGCATGCCGGCATCACCCCCGGCCAGGGTGTAAGTCAGGAACGTACCCATGAACGACCAGCGTAAACCAGCGCCAAAACGGATTGCATCGTCTATCTCGCCAGTGGTCGCGACACCGTCATTGACCAAGTGCAGCGCCTCACGCCACAGCGCTTCAAGCAAGCGGTCAGCGATGAATCCGGGCACTTCCTTGCGCACATGCAGCGGACGCATGCCGAGGGATTCGTAAACTTTCATCGCCGCTTGTACGGCTTCCGGCGCGGTGTTTTTGCCGCCCACGACTTCGACCAACGGCAGCAGATAAACCGGGTTGAACGGGTGGCCTACCACGCAGCGCTCCGGGTGCGTCGAGCTCTCGTAGAACTCGCTCGGCAACAGGCCCGAAGTGCTCGAGCCGATCAACGCATTCGGCTTGGCCGCGGCGCTGATTTTACTGTGCAGATCGAGTTTCAGTTCGAGACGTTCCGGGGCGCTTTCCTGAATGAAATCGGCATCCCGAACACACTCTTCGATGGTCGTGACAAAGCGCAGACGATCCTGCGACGCGCCCGGCGCCAGACCGTTTTTTTCAAGCGCACCCCAGGCATTGGCAACGCGTTTGCGCAGCGCCGCTTCGGCGCCGGGCGCCGGGTCCCAAGCCACCACATCGAGGCCATGGGCGAGGGCGCGCGCGACCCAGCCGCTGCCGATGACACCGCTGCCCAGCGCGGCGAAGGTTTTGATTTCGGTGATAAAGCTCATTGGATTTTTCCCGAGTAAGGTGATCCCTGTAGGAGCTGCCGAAGGCTGCGATCTTTTGATCTTGCTTCTAAAAATCAAAGTCAAAAGATCGCAGCCTTCGGCAGCTCCTACAGGTTAAAAGTGGGGCCAGTCAGGCTCGTTTGGGGGATAGGTCAGCCGCGCTGGGTCAGGCCCATTTTCTTGCGGCCTTCCGCCGGGGTCAGCACGCGGGCGCCGAGGCGGCTGAGGATTTCGGTGGCGCGCTCGACCAGTTGACCATTGGTCGCCAGCACACCTTTGTCCAGCCACAGGTTGTCTTCCAACCCGACCCGCACATTGCCGCCGAGCAGCACCGCTTGCGCCGCCATCGGCATCTGCATCCGGCCGATGCCGAACCCGGCCCACACCGCATCCGCCGGCAGGTTATCGACCATGGCTTTCATCGTCGTGGTATCTGCCGGTGCGCCCCATGGAATCCCCAGACACAGCTGGAACAACGGGTTATCGAGCAAACCTTCCTTGATCATCTGCTTGGCAAACCACAGATGACCGGTGTCGAAAATCTCCAGCTCGGCCTTCACGCCCAGCTCGGTGATGCGCTTGGCGCCCGCTCGCAATTGCGCTGGAGTGGAGACATAAATGGTGTCGCCATCGCCGAAGTTCAGCGTGCCGCAATCGAGAGTGCAGATTTCCGGCAGCAACTCTTCAACGTGGGCGAGACGGGTCAGCGGGCCGACCAGATCGGTGTTCGGGCCAAACTCCATCGGGTTCTCGCCGGCGCCGATTTCCAGGTCGCCACCCATGCCGGCAGTGAGGTTGACGATGATGTCGACGTCGGCCTCGCGGATGCGCTCCATGACTTCGCGGTACAGCGCGACGTCACGGCTGAACTTGCCGGTCTGCGGATCGCGCACATGGCAGTGCACAACCGTGGCGCCAGCCTTGGCCGCTTCAACGGCCGCCGCAGCGATTTGTTTCGGGGTGACCGGCACGTGTGGGCTCTTGGCGGTCGTGTCGCCAGCACCGGTAAGTGCGCAGGTGATGATGACGTCGTGGTTCATGGTGCGGTTTCCTTCAGGCGTGATGGGTCTGTCCGCAGCTTTTTTCGGGGCTGCGAAGCGTCGGTCAGTTCCCTCTCCCAACGGGAGAGGGCTAGGGTGAGGGTGGCGGTTATTTGCTGGTCAGCTGGAGATTTTCCGCAGCCGGTTTGCCATCGAACGTGGTCACACCTTCGAGCCAGCGCTGCTTGTCTTCAGGGTGATCCTTGAGCCATTGCCTGGCCGATTCGAAAGCGTCTTTGTGATCGAGCAGCGGCTGCATCATCCGGCTCTCGTCTTCGGCGGTGAACGTCAGGTTGGTCAGCAGACGGCCAACGTTCGGGCACTGCTCGGCGTATTTCGGCGCGGTGACCGTCCACACCGTGGCCATGCCTTCGTTCGGGCCGAGGGCGTCCTCACTGCCGGTCAGATAAGTCATCTTCACATTGACGTTCATCGGGTGCGGCGCCCAGCCGAAGAACACCACGGCCTCTTTGCGGCGCACGGCGCGGTCGACGGCGGCGAGCATGCCGGCCTCGCTGGACTCGACCAACTGGAATTTGCCGAGACCGAACTGGTTCTTGGCGATCATTGCCTTGATCTGCGTGTTGGCGCCCGAGCCTGGCTCGATGCCGTAAATCTTGCCGCCCAGTTCTTTCTGGAACTTGGCGATGTCGGCAAAGGTTTTCAGGCCCTTGTCCGCCAGATAAGTCGGTACCGCGAGGGTGGCGCGGGCATCTTTCAGGCTCGGTGCGTCGAGGACTTTGACCTGATTGGCATCGACGAACGGGGTGATGGTCTGGGTCATCAACGGGTTCCAGTAACCGAGGAACAGGTCCAGGCGCTGATCGCGGATCCCGGCGAAGATAATCTGCTGGGACGCGCTGGTTTGTTTGGTGTTGTAGCCGAGGCCGTCGAGCAGGACCTGGGTCATGGCACTGGTGGCGATCACGTCGGTCCAGTTGACCACGCCCATGCGCACGTTCTGGCATGAGGCGGGTTCGGCCGCCATGACGCTGGCGCTGAAGAAAGCGGTACCGCTGAGTGCAAGAACACAGCTGCTGATCAGTCGTTTCATGTCGGGTTCCTCGGCAGGTCGTTTATTGTGGTTCCCGGCGTCTGACGCGCCGGTGGTGCCAAGTTACGCAGCTATACGCCCATGAAAGCGCACTGCGGCGACTGGCATTTGCACTGTAGCGACCTGTGCGCTTGAACGCTGACGACAATCGGCGTATCAACGAGCCACGCTACCCGTCGACCGAGGGCGCACATGTCCCAGGATTTCTACTTTTTGCTGATGCCCGGGTTCTCCGCCATTGGCTTTATCTCCGCGATCGAACCGTTGCGCGTGGCCAACCGCTTTCGTGGCGAGTTGTATCGCTGGCACGTGTTGAGCGCTGATGGCGGGGCGGTGCTGGCGAGCAACGGCATGTCGGTCAACGCCGATGCGGCGCTGGAACCGCTGAAGAAAGGCGCGACGCTGTTGGTGGTGGCCGGGTTCGAACCGCTGAAGTTCGCCACGCCCACCCTTGAACACTGGTTGCGGCGGCTGGATAACGAAGGCGTGACCCTCGGTGCCATCGACACCGGCAGCTTTGTCCTCGCTGAAGCGGGCCTGCTCGATGGCCATCGCCTGACCCTGCACTGGGAAGCCATCGACGCATTCAAGGAATCTTATCCACAGCTCAGCGTGACCCAGGAGCTGTTCGAGATCGACCGCCGGCGCATCACTTCAGCGGGCGGCACCGCGTCCATCGATTTAATGCTCGATCTGATCGCCCAGGCCCATGGGCCGCAACTGGCGATTCAGGTCAGCGAGCAGTTTGTGCTGGGGCGGATTCGTCCGCGCAAAGACCACCAGCGTATGGAAGTCGCCACGCGCTATGGGATCAGCAACAAGAAACTGGTTCAGGTGATTGGCGAGATGGAACAGCACAGCGAACCGCCGCTGACCACGCTGCAACTGGCGGAATCGATCAAGGTGACGCGGCGGCAACTGGAGCGCTTGTTTCGCCTGCATCTGAACGATACACCGAGCAATTTCTATCTGCGCTTGCGACTGGAAAAGGCCCGGCAGCTACTGCGCCAGACCGACATGAGCGTGCTCGAAGTCAGCATCGCCTGCGGGTTTGAATCACCGTCGTACTTCACCCGCAGCTACCGTGCACGCTTTGCGCGCTGCCCGCGCGAAGACCGGCGTACCGCCCAGGCATAAAATCAAAAGATCGCAGCCTTCGGCAGCTCCTACAGGGAAATGCATTCCAATGTAGGAGCTGCCGAAGGCTGCGATCTTTTGATCTTGCTGTTGGTTACTTCTTCAGCAACGCCGAACACGCCGCCTTATAGGCCTCATGCTGATACTTGTTCAACGTCCCCGGCAGCTCAAAATTATGCTTCTTCGCCTGCGCATTGATCGTCTGCGGCGACAACAACGTCACCTCACAACCATCCAGCAACTGCAAAATCCCTTCAATCTTGAACGTCGTCGGCCCGCCGGCAAACTCACCCTTCTTGCTGCGCTTCTTGATCGCAATCCGGTCAACCGAATTCTCCCGCACAAACGACGCCAACTGCGCCGCAAACACTTTCACGTTGGCCGCGTCGTCATCGTCTTCGAGGGCGATTTTCTTGGTGGCAAGGGGAATGTGGCTCAGGGTCGAACCGTCGAGAGCGGCCACGGCGATAATCGCTTCGCTGCCTTTGATTTCGATGCCACAGATGTTCATGGGGAATTCCTTGAAGTGAAGAGGGCAGCTTACAGCTCAAGCTGATTGGCGGTGATGCCGAACGCCGACGCAATTTTCTCGCGAGTGGCCTTGCGTGGCTTGGCGACTGTTTCCTGCTGGGCAAACGCCGGTTGCGAAATACCCATGCGTTTAGCGACTTCTTCCTGAGTCAGGTTGAGGTGTTCGCGCCAGGCACGGATCGGTGTTGCCCCATCGACCATCCGGCTGACGACCTCATGGGGAATCAGGTCGGGCTGCATTTTTTGCGCAACGTACTGCGCGTAGGGAATGACCACGAAGGCGGGGTTGCCCTCGGCGTCGTTGATGATTTGGATATCTGTGGATAACTTCATTTTCGGAGAAATATAAGTCTTTTATAAGATTTCAGAATCTTTGCTTATATTTCTCCCAACGCCAATCAACAAGAATTGACGGCATGTTACGAGTGGTCAGGATCACTCCTGCCCAATCGACTCCAAGAACTCCGACCGTTCATCACTCATCCGCGCCACGCAATCATTCTGCGCAATCGTGAACGCCTTACTGCCAGCAGTGGCCGGGAATGCTTCCACCGCGCAATCCGCGTCCCGCGTCTTCAACCACTGCTGCTGAGCCGTCTTGATCTTGGCGGTAATGTCCGCCAATTGCGTCGGGTTCTTGCCATACGCGGTCTGCATGCGTTCGTTGAGGCTGGCGTAGTTGTCCTTGAGCAGGTCTTCGGCGGTGCTGCGGCTGTACGTTGAGCATTCCAGGGTCTGGACGTCGTTTTCGACGGCGTCGCAGGGGTTGTTGTCGGATTCTTCGGCGGCGTGTACGCCGGTCGCAAGCAGTGCCAAAGCGAGGAAGATCGATTTCATTGTTGTCGCCGCTCTAATCCAGTGGTGTTTCCAAGATGCCGGAGATTCTGGCTCAAGCTTGCGGGCTTGAACAGGTAGCTGATCGGAGCGTCTGGCGACCCTTTGTCGCGGATTGACGCTTTCGGCAATTCCCCTGTCGTTTTTGCACCCGGTCGCCCCTGCACCGAGGCATATGCTGGCCCCAAAGCGCCGGCAGACGATTCGGCGCATGAATCGCCAATAAGGGGACGCCTGATGAGCCCAGCCGAATTACACGCCGACAGCATCGTTATCGACGGTCTGATCATTGCCAAATGGAACCGCGAGCTGTTTGAAGACATGCGCAAGGGCGGTCTGACGGCAGCCAACTGCACTGTGTCGGTGTGGGAAGGCTTTCAGGCGACCGTGAACAATATTGCTGCCAGCCAGAAGCTGATCCGCGAAAACAGCGACCTGGTGATGCCGGTACGTACCACCGCCGACATCCGTCGCGCCAAAGAACAAGGCAAGACTGGCATCCTCTTCGGCTTCCAGAATGCCCACGCGTTTGAAGACCAGATCGGCTACGTCGAGGTGTTCAAGCAGCTCGGCGTCGGCATCGTGCAGATGTGCTACAACACCCAGAATCTGGTCGGCACCGGTTGCTACGAGCGTGACGGCGGCTTGTCGGGCTTCGGTCGCGAGATTGTCGCCGAGATGAACCGCGTCGGCGTCATGTGCGACCTGTCCCACGTCGGTTCCAAGACCTCGGAAGAGGTCATCCTCGAATCGAAAAAACCGGTCTGCTATTCCCACTGCCTGCCGTCGGGTCTCAAAGAGCACCCGCGCAACAAGTCCGATGAAGAACTGAAGTTCATCGCCGACCACGGCGGTTTTGTCGGCGTGACCATGTTCGCGCCGTTCCTCGCCAAAGGCATCGATTCGACCATCGACGATTACGCCGAAGCGATCGAATACGTGATGAACATCGTCGGCGAAGACGCCATCGGCATTGGCACCGACTTCACCCAGGGCCACGGTCAGGACTTCTTCGAATACCTGACGCACGACAAGGGTTACGCCCGCCGTCTGACCAGCTTCGGCAAGATCATCAATCCGCTGGGCATCCGCACCGTCGGCGAGTTCCCGAACCTGACCGAAACCCTGCTCAAGCGCGGCCATTCCGAGCGCGTCGTGCGCAAGATCATGGGCGAGAACTGGGTCAACGTCCTGAAAGACGTCTGGGGCGAGTAACGCTGACTCAAGACCGCCGCCGAACTCCCCCCTCTCCTGTGGGAGAGGGCTGGGGTGAGGGCAGCGGTCACCACTGAATCTAAAATTTTTCTGGAGTTAAGTTTCCATGGCCAAGATCGCCCCGCAATTGCCCATCGAAGTCGACAGCGAGACCGGTGTCTGGACCTCCGACGCCCTGCCAATGCTCTACGTGCCACGTCACTTCTTTGTGAATAACCACATGGGCATCGAAGAAGTTTTGGGCGCCGATGCCTACGCCGAGATCCTCTACAAGGCCGGCTACAAATCCGCCTGGCACTGGTGCGAGAAAGAAGCTGAATGCCACGGCCTGGAAGGCGTTGCGGTGTTCGAACACTACATGAAACGCCTGTCGCAACGCGGCTGGGGCCTGTTCAAGATCCAGGACATCGACCTCGACAAAGGCACCGCCAGCGTCAAGCTCGAACACTCGGCATTCGTCTATGTGTACGGCAAGGTCGGGCGCAAGGTCGACTACATGTTCACCGGTTGGTTTGCCGGGGCCATGGATCAGATTCTTGAAGCACGCGGCAGCAAGATTCGCACCGTCGCCGAGCAAGTCTACGGTGGCTCCGAAGAAGGCCACGACGACGGCCTGTTCACCGTCAAGCCGTTGTAAGTCGAGGAACCCGCCATGGCTTTCGAAGCAATGTTCCAGCCGATCCAGATCGGCAAACTGACCATCCGCAACCGCGTGCTCAGCACCGCGCACGCTGAGGTCTACGCGACGGACGGTGGCATGACCACCGACCGCTACGTCAAGTATTACGAAGAGAAAGCCAAGGGCGGCATCGGCCTGGCGATCTGTGGTGGCTCCTCAGTAGTCGCCATCGACAGCCCACAGGAATGGTGGAGCTCGGTCAACCTGTCCACCGACCGGATCATTCCGCACTTCCAGAATCTGGCCGACGCCATGCACAAGCATGGCGCCAAGATCATGATCCAGATTACCCACATGGGCCGCCGCTCGCGCTGGGACGGCTTCAACTGGCCGACCCTGATGTCGCCGTCGGGCATCCGTGAGCCGGTGCATCGCGCCACCTGCAAAACCATCGAGCCGGAAGAAATCTGGCGGGTGATCGGCAACTACGCCCAGGCTGCGCGCCGGGCCAAGGCCGGTGGCCTCGACGGCGTTGAGCTGTCGGCAGTGCACCAGCACATGATCGACCAGTTCTGGAGCCCGCGCGTCAACAAGCGTACCGACGAATGGGGCGGCACCTTCGAAGGCCGGATGAAGTTCGGTCTGGAAGTGCTGAAGGCCGTGCGCGCCGAGGTCGGTGATGATTTCTGCGTGGGCATACGTCTGTGCGGTGACGAGTTCCACCCGGACGGCTTGTCCCACGAGGACATGAAGCAGATCGCCAAGTATTACGACGACACTGGCATGCTCGATTTCATCGGCGTCGTCGGCTCGGGCTGTGACACCCACAACACCCTGGCCAACGTGATTCCGAACATGAGTTATCCACCGGAGCCGTTCCTGCATCTGGCCGCCGGGATCAAGGAAGTGGTCAAGGTGCCGGTGCTGCACGCACAGAACATCAAGGACCCGAACCAGGCCACGCGGATTCTTGAAGGCGGTTACGTCGACATGGTCGGCATGACCCGCGCGCACATCGCTGACCCGCACCTGATCGCCAAGATCAAGATGGGCCAGATCGACCAGATCAAACAGTGCGTCGGCGCCAACTATTGCATCGACCGCCAGTATCAAGGCCTCGACGTGTTGTGCATCCAGAATGCCGCGACGTCACGTGAATACATGGGCGTGCCGCACATCATCGAGAAATCCACCGGGCCGAAACGCAAAGTGGTGATCGTCGGTGCCGGCCCTGCCGGGATGGAAGCGGCACGGGTTGCTGCCGAGCGTGGCCACGACGTGACGCTGTTCGAGAAGAAGGAGTTCATCGGCGGGCAGATCACGACCGCATCGAAAGCGCCGCAGCGTGACCAGATCGCCGGTATTACCCGTTGGTTCCAACTGGAGCTGGCGCGGCTGAAAGTCGATTTGCGCCTGGGCACGGCAGCTGATGCCGACACCATCATGGACTTGCGTCCGGACGTGGTGGTGCTGGCGGTCGGCGGGCATCCGTACCTGGAACAGAACGAACACTGGGGCGCCGCCGAAGGGCTGGTAGTCAGCAGTTGGGACGTGCTCGACGGCAAGGTTGCACCGGGCAAGAACGTGCTGGTCTACGACACCATTTGCGAGTTCACCGGGATGTCGGTTGCCGACTTCCTCGCCGACAAGGGCAGCCAGGTCGAGATCGTCACCGACGACATCAAACCGGGTGTGGCCATCGGCGGTACGTCGTTCCCGACCTACTACCGCAGCATGTACCCGAAAGAAGTGATCATGACCGGCGACATGATGCTGGAGAAGGTCTACCGCGAAGGCGACAAACTGGTCGCGGTGCTGGAGAACGAATACACCGGCGCCAAGGAGGAGCGGGTGGTCGATCAGGTGGTGGTGGAAAACGGCGTGCGTCCGGATGAGGAAATCTACTACGCGCTCAAAGAGGGTTCGCGCAACAAGGGTCAGATCGACGTCGAAGCGTTGTTCGCGATCCAGCCACAACCTTCGCTGAGCGAGGCGGGCGACGGCTACTTGCTGTTCCGCATCGGCGACTGCGTGGCGCAGCGCAACACACACGCCGCCATTTATGACGCACTCCGGCTCTGTAAGGATTTTTGACGGCTCAGCTGCGAGCCATAAGCTTCAAGCCGCAAGTAAAAGCCCGGCAGATTTTGCTGCTCTTTCTTGCAGCTTGTAGCTTGTAGCTTGCACCTCGCCAGAGGTGACTCTGATGTTGAACACCCTTCTTCCAATCCTGTTGTTCGCAGCTATCGGCCTTGGTGTCCTCGGTGCGTTGCGGCGGGTAGCGATGTGGCGCCGGGGCCGGGCCTCGAAGGTCGATCTGATCGGCGGCCTGTTGGCCATGCCCAAGCGCTACATGGTCGATTTGCACCATGTGGTGGCGCGGGACAAATACATAGCCAACACCCACGTGGCCACGGCCGGCGGTGCGGTGGCGTCGATTGTGCTGGCGCTGTTGGTGCACGGTTTCGGCCTGCATAACCGCATTCTCGGCTACGCCTTGCTGCTGATGACGGCGGTGATGTTCGTCGGCGCGATCTTCGTTTACCTGCGTCGGCGCAATCCGCCCGCGCGGCTGTCGAAAGGCCCGTGGATGCGCCTGCCGAAGAGCCTGCTGGCGTTCTCGGCGTCGTTCTTTCTGCTGACGTTGCCGGTGGCCGGGATTCTCCCGGAGAACTTCGGTGGCTGGGTGCTCGCCGTTATCTTGGGGATTGGCGTGCTGTGGGGCGTGTCGGAACTGTTTTTTGGCATGACCTGGGGCGGGCCGATGAAACACGCCTTTGCCGGTGCTTTGCACCTGGCTTGGCACCGTCGCGCCGAACGTTTTGGCGGTGGTCGTTCCACCGGCCTGAAACCGCTGGATCTCAATGATCCGTCAGCGCCGTTGGGGGTTGAGAAACCCAAGGATTTCACCTGGAACCAGTTGCTCGGTTTTGACGCCTGCGTGCAGTGCGGCAAATGCGAAGCGGCGTGCCCGGCCTTTGCCGCCGGCCAGCCGCTGAACCCGAAAAAGCTGATTCAGGACATGGTCGTCGGCCTCGCTGGCGGTACCGATGCCAAGTTCGCCGGCAGCCCGTATCCGGGCAAACCTGTAGGCGAACATAGCGGTAATCCACATCAACCGATCGTCAACGGCTTGGTCGACGCCGAAACCCTGTGGTCGTGCACCACTTGCCGCGCCTGCGTCGAGGAATGCCCGATGATGATCGAGCACGTCGACGCCATCGTCGACATGCGCCGCCACCTGACCCTGGAAAAAGGCGCGACGCCGAACAAGGGCGCCGAAGTACTCGAAAACCTCATCGCCACCGACAACCCTGGCGGTTTCGCCCCGGGCGGGCGGATGAACTGGGCGGCGGATCTGAACCTCAACCTGCTCAGCGAAAAGAAATCCACCGACGTGCTGTTCTGGGTTGGCGACGGTGCTTTTGACATGCGTAACCAGCGCACCCTGCGCGCGTTCGTCAAAGTGCTGAAAGCGGCGAAAATCGACTTCGCTGTGCTCGGTCTCGAAGAGCGTGACAGTGGCGACGTGGCCCGCCGTCTCGGCGATGAAGCAACCTTCCAGTTGCTCGCCAAACGCAACATCCAGACCCTGGCCAAATACAGCTTCAACCGCATCGTCACCTGCGATCCGCACAGCTTCCATGTACTGAAAAACGAATACGGCGCGTTCGACGGCAACTACCTGGTGCAGCACCACAGCACCTATATGGCGGAAATCATCCAGGCCGGCGCGCTCAATCTCGGACAGCACAAAGGCAACAGCGTGACCTACCACGATCCGTGCTACCTCGGTCGCTACAACGGCGAGTACGAAGCGCCGCGCGAAGTGCTGCGTGCGCTCGGCATTGAAGTGAAAGAGATGCAACGTTCCGGCTTCCGTTCGCGCTGCTGCGGCGGCGGTGGCGGGGCGCCGATCACTGACATTCCGGGCAAGCAGCGGATTCCCGATATGCGCATGGACGACATCCGCGAGACCGGCGCCGAACTGGTGGCGGTGGGTTGTCCACAGTGCACGGCGATGCTCGAAGGCGTGGTCGAACCGCGTCCGCTGATCAAGGACATCGCCGAACTGGTGGCCGACGCGCTGCTCGAAGACGCCGCGCCAAGCAAACCAGCGACCCCGGCCAAACGTGAACCTGCGGAGGCCCACTGATGAGCGACGTTATCCGCCGCGACCCGCGCGCCGAATGGATTGCGCGTAACCGCCTGCACCCGCTGCACGCGACCATGCAACCGGCGCAACACAGCTGGATGGGGCCCAACGGCGTCATTCGCAAGAATCTGCATGGCATCGGTTTTATCGGCCCCAACGGCATCAAGCGTATCGACCGCAGCGGCGCGCAACAGGGCGGGGCGGTCAAACGCTCGGCGGCTGTGGAAGTGCAATTGCCGCTGCATCAGGTGCCCGCGCCGGCGTTCTACATCAGCGTGGTACCGGACATGGTCGGTGGCCGCTTGAGCAGTCACGACCGTGATTTGTTTGGCCTCGCCCATCAACTCGCCGGCCAGGATGGCGCGGTGTTGGCGGTGGTCTTTGGCGAGCATAAGGAAAACGCTTTCGCGACCGCTGGCGTCGATCGCTTGCTGGTACTCGAAGGCGATGAATTCAGCGGTTATGCACCGGAGCAACGGGTGCAAGGTTTGCGCGCTGTGGATAACCAGTTCAACCCGCGTCATTGGTTGCTGCCGGACAGCCGCAGCGGTGGCGGTGAACTCGGTCGACGCTTTGCGGCGGCACTGGGCGAGCGCCCGGCCACACGGGTCTGGCAGGTCAAGGATCAGGAGTGCATCGGCCGCGCGGGCGCTGGGCTGCAAGACCTTGCCCGTCCCGTCGCACGGTTGATTCTGGCTGCGGCCGAATGCGCCGAGCCGGTCAGCGAAACCCGTCATGAAGCGTTGCCGGTGGAGTTATCCACAAGTGTCGCGCGCAGCCTGTCGCGGATCGAAGATCTCGGTGCGGTCGCGGTGGACCCGGCAGCGATTCCGATGGCCGAAGCCGAGTTCATTTTCTCCGGCGGCAACGGCGTCAAGGACTGGCAGCTGTTCCACGAAACGGCGGCGGCACTCGGCGCTACTGAAGGTGCGTCGCGGGTGGCGGTGGACGATGGCTTCATGGCCCGTGATCGGCAGGTTGGTGCGTCCGGTACCTGGGTCACCGCACGGGTCTATGTGGCTGTGGGTATCTCAGGCGCGATCCAGCACCTGCAAGGCATTGGTGCCTGCGACAAGGTGGTGGCGATCAATCTCGATCCAGGTTGCGACATGATCAAGCGTGCCGATTTGTCGGTGATCGGCGAGAGCGCAGAGATTCTGCGGGCGTTGATCGAAGCGGTCGCGGCTTACCGCAACGAAGCCAAGCGCGATGCGGCTTAAGGAAACGCTATGAACACGAAAGTTATCAGTCTGGTTTCCATCGGCGCCCACCCGACTTCGGGCCGGCCACGCCGCGCCGACCAGGATGCCCGCGCGGTGGAACTGGGTTTGCAACTGGCTGGGGATAACCTGCAAGTACTGCATGCTGGCGATGTCGCGGAACCGGCGTTGCGCGCCTATTTGGGCATGGGCCTGGAGCAGATGCACGTGCTGGAACAACCTGCTGGTGCCGATGCGCTGCCAGCGCTGACCGCGTATCTGCGCAATGCCGGTGCGCAAGTGGTGCTGACTGGCAGCCAGGCAGAAACCGGCGAAGGTTCGGGGATGCTGCCGTTTCTGCTCGCCGAAGGTCTGGGCTGGCCGTTGGTGGTCGGGCTGGCGCAGGTCGAGTCGATCAATGACGGTTCGGCGTTGGTACTGCAGGCTTTGCCGCGTGGGCAGCGTCGGCGCTTGAAGGTGAAACTGCCGTTTCTCGCGACTGTGGATAACGCTGCGCCGAAGCCTCGGCAGAGTGCCTATGGCCCGGCGCGACGCGGGGTGTTGGAGGCGGATGACGTAGAGGTTGTCGACGATGAACTCCTCGCTGTCGCCACCCTGCACCCGGCCAAACCAAGGCCCAAACGCCTGAAAGTGATCAAGGCCAAAAGCGGTGCCGACCGGATGAAAGCGGCTACCGCCAAAGCCAGTGGTGGCGGTGGACAAGTGCTCAAAGGCGTTACCCCGCAGGCTGGCGCCGAAGCCATCCTCAAGTTGCTGATTGAAGAAGGCGTGGTCCGCTGACACCCCAGCAATCCCCCTGCGGGAGCGGGTTTGCTCGCGAATGCATCGGATCAGTCAGCAATGATGTTGGCGGATACAGCGCTTTCGCGAGCAAGCACGCTCCCACATGTATTTGGTCGACAACTGTCATTTGTTGACATGAAAAACATTGCGCTTCTGTTTGCAGCTGTTTTCAAGCACAGGTTAGAAAAGCCACTCACCACACAGGGAGTCAAGTGAATGACCGTTAAATTTCGACCTGCCCGGCGCACGGATGCGCGCGATATTGCGCGTTTGTTTCAGATCTCCTCAGAGGGCGCCTCGGATTACATCTGGAGCCAGTTGGCGGAGCCGGGCGAGACATTGCTTGATGTCGGTGAGCGGCGATATGCCCGCGACGATGTGGACTTTTCCTGGCAGAACTGCCTGATCGCTGAGGCCGAAGGCTGCGTGGTCGGCATGATGCACAGCTACGTCATGCGCGAAGATCCAGACCCGGCACCGCCCACCGATCCTGTGCTGGCGCCTTACGCCGATATGGAGGTGGCGGATACGCTGTACATCTCCAGCCTGGCGCTGCACGAAGGCTGGCGCAATCAAGGATTGGGCGTGCAGTTCCTCAAACATGCCCAGGCGCGCGCCGATCAACTCACGCTCAAAGGGCTGAGCCTGATCGACTACGCCGCCAATACCGGTGCACGGCGATTTTATGAGCGACATGGCTTTGGCATCGTCAAAACCTGTCAGGTGGTACCGCATCCGATGATTCGGGTGACGGGTGAGGCCTATCTCATGCACCGAGCATGAAGCCGGTTATCCACTGACGAGGGGTTACACACAATCCCTGTTGGTCAATCTGTGGATAACGTGTTTGCCCTTCACTGCAAGTCACGTCAGCCGTGGCTTGCAGGCCGAAGATCAAAAAACAACCAGCCTAAGTTGCGGTTTTTACGGGATTTTCCCGCGGGATAACTTCCTGAGTTACCCCCGATCTCTGTTGGCGCTTCTGTGGATAAGATGTTCGCTGTCCGCTGACAGCCATGCAAAACGTGGCTTTCAAAGGTTTGATCAATAACTGATCAATTTGCACTTTTAACCGGATAAATCTTCCGAAACCCCCGATTTTTCGCAGTCTTCAGCACTTTTCCACAGCAGATGCAAAGTTACCCCCGATCTCTGTTGGCGCTTCTGTGGATAAGGTGTTTGCCATCCGCTGAAGGCCACGATCTGTGTGCCTTTTAGCCTGTTGATCAAAAAATGATCATTGCCTTTCGAAAACCGTGCTTCTGGATAAGTCACGGTTTTTCTTTACAAAACAGTGGGATATTTTTCGAGTCATCCACAGTTGTCCCCATTTGCTGTGGGTGGGTGTGTGGATAACTTGTTTGCGGAAGGCTGGGGGGCTTGGTGGGTATGGGGTGTGGGGTGGTTGGTCAGAATTTGTGCAATCAAGGTTCAGGGATGTGGTGAATGTGAAATAGCTATCGCGAGCAGGCTCACTCCTACAGGGGAACGCATTCCAAATGTAGGAGTGAGCCTGCTCGCGATGCTTTTTATCCTTGGACAGGCACACCTTTAAGGTAAGGCGCAGGCTCGGCACCGAGGTTGTTCAGCAGACGCTCGCTGTACCAATCAACGAAGTTGACCACGCCAAACTCATAAGTCTTCGAGTAAGGCCCAGGCTGATACGCCGTCGAGTTGATCCCGCGCTGGTTCTCTTCCGCCAGTCGGCGATCCTGATCGTTGGTCGCATCCCACACCTGACGCATGCGCTCGACGTCGTAATCGACGCCCTCAACCGCATCCTTGTGCACGATCCATTTGGTGGTAACCATGGTTTCCTGCGCACTGATCGGCCACACGGTGAAAACGATGATGTGGTCGCCCATGCAGTGGTTCCACGAGTGCGGCAGGTGCAGGATGCGCATCGAGCCGAGGTCCGGGTTTTTGATGCGGCCCATCAGTTTCGCGCAGCCCTGTTTGCCGTCGAGGGTCATCGACACGGTGCCCTTGAGCAGCGGCATGCGCACGATGCGGTTGCGCAGGCCGAAACTGGCGTGGGCGTAGGGGATCTTTTCGGCTTCCCAGGCAGCGGCGGAGGCGGCGACGTGATCCTTGAACGCCTGATCGGCGCGCGGGTCGGTGACGTCGTCCCATTCCAGCAGGGTTTTCAGCAGTTCCGGGTGCGACGCGTTGCAGTGGTAGCACTCGCGGTTGTTTTCCAGCACCAGTTTCCAGTTGGCCTTTTCCATCAAGGTGGTGGTGATCGCCACCTTGGTGTTCTCCATGTCGTACGGTTCCATGTAGTGGTTCAGCGTCGCCAGGAAGTCATCAATGGCCGGTGGATTCTCGGCCAGGCTGATGAAGATGTAGCCGCCAGCAGTCTTCACGTTCACCGGCTTCAGGCCGTACTGCTTCATGTCGAAGTCCGCGCCCATTTCGGTGCCGGCGAACAGCAGGCGTCCGTCCAGCTCGTACGTCCACTGGTGGTAGTGGCAGACCAGTTTGGCGACCTTGCCTTTTTCACTGGTGCACAGGCGCGAGCCACGGTGGCGGCAGACGTTGTGGAAGGCATGCACCACGCCCTCGGCGCCACGGATGACGATGATCGGGTTCTTGCCGATCTGCAGCGTCAGGTAATTGCCCTTGGCCGGGATCTCACAGGTCATGCCGGCGATCAACCACTCTTTCTGGAAGATCTCCTGCATGTCGATATCGAACAGCCGCTCATCGCTATAGAACGGTTGCGGCAGCGAAAAGGTGCGCTCGCGCTCTTGCAGCATTTGTGCGGTGGCCTTGCGTGCGGGTTCCAGCGGATCGCCCAGGCTGATTTTTGCGGTGACGTCCATCGATGTGATCCTCATGGCCATCTGCGTGGCCGGCGAAAAGTGGCTGATCAGGTGTGCTGCTAACGGTTGCTACGCAAGGTGTAAAGAAGCTGTCTTGGTGTTGGGGCGAGTGTGGGGCCGGCGCAGGGCGGAACCTTATCCATGGGCGACATGGTGCAATCTGTTCCCGACGCGCAACCCCCGGTGGTTGGGGGCTGGTCGCGATAAGTATGCCGATGTCGCGGATAGGTAAACGGGCGGTTCGCGCTATACGCAGAATCGCCAACATGAGGCCGACAGTCGGCCGTGGAGAACAGCATGTCCAACAGCTTCCTGAATCCGGTCACCACCCAGACCTGGGCCAATGGCCGACACATCGTCCGTTGCGTCAAAGTCATCCAGGAAACCTGGGACGTGCGCACCTTCTGCTTTATGGCTGACCAGCCGATCCTGTTCTTCTTCAAGCCCGGGCAGTTCGTCACCCTGGAGCTGGAAATCGAAGGCCAGCCGATCATGCGCTCGTACACGATTTCCAGTTCGCCGTCGGTGCCGTACAGCTTTTCGGTGACGATCAAACGTGTGCCGGGGGGCAAGGTCTCCAACTGGCTGCACGACACCCTTCATGAGGGGCAAGAGTTGGCGGTGCACGGGCCGGTCGGGCTGTTCAACGCCATCGACTTCCCGAGCCCGAAAGTGCTGTATCTGAGCGGCGGCGTCGGTATCACGCCGTGCATGTCGATGGCGCGCTGGTTCTACGACACCAACGCCAACGTCGACATGACCTTTATCCACAGCGCGCGCTCGCCGAAAGACATCATTTACCACCGCGAGCTGGAGCACATGGCGTCGCGGATCGACAACTTCAGCCTGCATCTGATTTGTGAGAAGCATGGCTTGGGCGAACCGTGGGCCGGGTATCGCGGCTATCTCAACCACAAGATGCTTGAGCTGATGGTGCCGGACTTCCTTGAGCGCGAAGTGTTCTGCTGCGGCCCGACGCCGTACATGAACGCGGTCAAGCGCCTGCTGGAAGTGGCCGGTTACGACATGTCGCGTTATCACGAGGAATCCTTTGGCGCCACGCCACCGGAAGCCCGTGCCGATGCGGTGGAGCAGGCCGAGCAGGCTGCGGATGCGCCGGAAATCGATGCGGCGGATCTGCATCAGGTCGAATTCACTTCGTCCGGCAAAAGCATTCGTGTGGCACCGGGCGAGACCGTGCACGCGGCGGCCGCCAAGCTGGGCTTGATGATTCCGAAGGCGTGCGGGATGGGGATTTGCGGGACGTGCAAGGTGCTCAAGCTGGGCGGCGAGGTGGAAATGGAACACAACGGCGGGATTACCGAGGACGATGAGGCGGAAGGGTTTATCTTGTCGTGCTGCAGTGTGCCTAAAGGGGATGTGCGTATCGATTTCTGATCGGTAAACCCTCACCCCAGCCCTCTCCCGGAGGGAGAGGGGGCCGACCGAGGTGTCTTGAGGGATCCATCGACCTGAAAGATCGAGTCGACTATGGATTCGGCAAAGCAGATTCAGGTCGGCGTATTCCTCAAGCATCCTCCAATCAGTCCCCTCTCCCTCCGGGAGAGGGCTAGGGTGAGGGGCTTTTCAGTCGATAAACAAATCCGTCATCAACGCCGCATTACTCCCCGGTTCAAACCGGTAATGCTCAAACTCGCCAACGCCGCTCTCCCGCAAAATCTCCTCATCAATCAACAACCGCCCAGTGATCTGCCGGCCACTGCTATCCAGAATCACATGCGCAGCATCCGCCATGATCGCCGGTGTCCGCGCCTGCTTGAATGACTCCCGGTTACCCAACTGAAACTCAATCGCCGCCGTAGCAATCATCGTCTGCGGCCACAACGAATTCACACTGATCCCATAGCTGGCGAACTCCTCACTCATCCCCAGCGTCAGCATGCTCATGCCGTATTTGGTCACGGTGTACGGGCTGAACTGTGCAAACCATTTGCTCGCCAGATTCAGCGGCGGCGACAGGTTGAGAATGTGCCCGGAGGACTTTTTCAGATAGGGCAGGGCGGCCTGGCTGCACAGCAACACCGCACGGGTGTTGATCTGGTGCATCAGGTCGAAACGCTTGAGCTCAATGTGTTGCACGCCGGTCAACTTGATCGCTCCGGCGTTGTTCACCAGCGCATCGATGCCGCCGAAATGCTCGTTGGCCTGCGCGAGCGCTTTGCGCACCGCCTCTTCATCACGCACATCCACTTGCAGGGCCAGAGCCTTACCGCCCGCCGCTTCGACTTCGGCGGCGACGCTGTGGATGGTGCCGGGCAGTTTGGCGTGGGGTTCGGCGCTCTTCGCCGCAATAACGATGTTGGCCCCGTCCCTGGCGGCACGCAGCGCAATCTCACGGCCAATGCCACGGCTGGCGCCGGTGATGAACAGGGTTTTGCCTTGTAACGACATGCCGATGCTCCTGCTTATTGTTATGTGAGCGGAGGGCTCGACAGACAATGTAGACCAAGCAGAAGCACAACCTGTTGATCGTTCCCACGCTCTGCGTGGGAATGCAGCCCGGGACGCTCCGCGTCCCATTTCAATACCAGCACTGAACCTCAATCAGCCCCGGCATTCCCGTGTAGTTTCTGGCACTCGAATAACGCCATTGTTCTGGGAAATCCACATATCCGCGTTTCACCGGGTTGTTGTGAATGTATTCAAGCTTCTGGCGCATGACCGATTCGCTGTAAACCATCTCTGCGTGGGAGCCTTCTTGCCACAGTTGGTATACCCGATCCTGCTTGTGCGCCCGTTTGCTAAAGCGCAGCCGTTGCAGGGCTTTGTCAGCACCTTTGCTTTGCAAGTCATCAATAATCTGTCGAGCAGTGAATGATTTGAACTGGCTGAGGCATTTACTCAGGTCGGGTGCCTGAGCGACGAAGTGAAGATGGTTTTCCAGAATCACGTAGCCGTACAGCTTCAAGTCATGGTGGGTCTGTTGATAACGCCAGCAGTTGAGCAGGTGGTCGACGATGTAGGGACGGATGAACAGCGGTAACCATTCCATGATCGTGCAAGTCAGGAAATGCGGTTTGTCGGTTTCGGTAAAGGTGTAGCGGCTGCGGCCCATGGGATTCTTCCTTGAATCTTGCGGTGCATTGGAGATGGAACGCGGAGCGTCCCGGGATGCGTTACCACGCGGAGCGTGGGAACGATCAAGATGAGGCGGGTGGCATGTTCTCGCTAGAAGAGAAGTCTGGTGTCGCGGTGGGAAAAATCATTCCCGATCGAAGATCGTTCCCACGCGGAGCGTCACTAGTGTCCGGTAAAACCTGTGTCATAGCAGAAGGCAGCCTTGAGCTGCCTTCTGCTCCGTTCGCTTCTGCCTTCGGTGCTCAAGATGTTCGATGCTTGATGGACGTTCGAACAACGTGTGGGCTAGCCGAATAACAAAGCTGGAAATAGACCCGGAGCCACCTGACCGGCGCTGATAAAGGTGCAGCAAGAGATACGTGATGAGGGCGCTGTAGATCTGAAGACGAACGGCATTTTCTGAGAAACCGAAATAGCGTTTGAGCTTGAGGTTTTGCTTGATCCACTTGAAAAACAACTCAATCTGCCAGCGCTGTTTGTACAGCCCGGCAATTTCTTCAGCAGAGCGAGAAAAGTCGTTAGTGACCAGCACCAGCGGCGTTTCGTGATCATCTCGGCGAACCTGTATTCGGCGTACCGCCTGGTCCCGATAGAGATTCGGGCGCCGGGTGCTCAGATATTTCTTGGCGAACAATACCGATTCATCCGCCTCGATAAATTCTGCTACATCCTCTTTTTTCAAATTTTCGACCCGCTTCAGATTGGCGTTTTTTTTCAGGCGTGTGACGAAAAAAGAGCCTGTCTGATCAATCTGGTGCCACCAGTTGTAATCGCAGTAACCCTTGTCGAAAAC
>NZ_FYDZ01000006.1:0-338785 GCF_900187515.1 Pseudomonas sp. Irchel s3f10 | reverse complement strand
GATGCATTCTTTATCGGCGCTTGGGTGAAAGGAGGAGGGGCGAAATCTCCCACGGTCTGTACTGCGTCAACAGTCAGAATCGAGCCTTGTCCCTCCTCCTCCCTTCAAGTCCTACCATACAAGCGAGCCTGCTCGCGAAGAGGCCACACGCATCACCGCCAATTAAGATGACCCACCGCAAAAGTCGCACCACTGGTGCGACTTTCAATCCCTTATTCCCATAAACCATAAGCACCGCACTTTGCGTGATATGGCCTGCGCGGGTTTGCCGGTATGATAGGCGCCCCCGCACGTCTGGATTGCGAATACGCCATGACCCTGCAGTACCCAACCATCGCCGATTGCGTCGGCAACACTCCGCTGGTGCGTTTGCAGCGCCTGCCCGGTGCCACCAGCAACACCCTATTGCTCAAGCTCGAAGGGAACAACCCGGCGGGTTCGGTCAAGGATCGTCCGGCGCTGTCGATGATCACTCGTGCCGAGTTGCGCGGGCAGATCCACGCCGGCGATACGCTGATCGAAGCGACCTCGGGCAACACCGGGATCGCGCTGGCCATGGCCGCTGCGATCAAGGGTTACAAGATGATCCTGATCATGCCGGACAACTCCAGCGCCGAGCGTAAAGCGGCGATGACCGCGTACGGTGCCGAGCTGATTCTGGTCAGCCAGGAAGAGGGCATGGAAGGCGCCCGCGATCTCGCCCAGCGTATGGAAGCCGAGGGCCGTGGCAAGGTGCTCGATCAGTTCGCCAACGGCGACAATCCTGAAGCGCACTACACCACCACCGGCCCGGAAATCTGGCGTCAGACCCAGGGCTCCATCACCCATTTCGTCAGTTCGATGGGCACCACCGGCACCATCATGGGCGTTTCGCGCTACTTGAAAGAACAGAGCGACAGCGTGCAGATCGTCGGTCTCCAGCCGATGGAAGGCTCGGCCATTCCGGGTATCCGCCGCTGGCCGCAGGAATACCTGCCGAAGATTTATCAGGCCGATCGCGTTGATCGCATCGTCGACATGGCGCAAAGCGAAGCCGAGGACGTCACCCGGCGTCTGGCCCGCGAAGAAGGTATCTTCTGCGGCGTGTCCTCGGGCGGTGCGGTGGCAGCGATGCTGCGCCTGTCCAAAGAAGTTGAAAACGCGGTGATCGTCGCGATCATCTGTGACCGTGGCGACCGTTATCTGTCGACCGGCATTTTCGACGCGCCCAACTGATGGCCAAGCACGAGAGAGGCCTGCGCTTCCAGCCCACGGGCGGCAGCAAGGCTGCGCAAATTCCGACCGGTAAAAAGCAGCGCTTGAGCATCGAGCGCCTGGCCAATGACGGTCGCGGTATCGCGTTTTTCGAAGGCAAAACCTGGTTCGTCCTCGGCGCCCTTGCCGGTGAAGAGGTCGAAGCGCGGGTGCTCGGCGCCCATGGCAAAGTGGTCGAGGCGCGCACCGAGCGCGTGTTCAAGGCCAGCGAATTACGTCGCCCGGCACCGTGTCAACACGCCGGCCGTTGCGGCGGTTGCAGCGTGCAGCATTTGCCCCACAGCGAACAGCTTGCCCTGAAACAGCGCATGCTCGCCGAGCAATTGTCGCGTGTGGCCGGTGTCGAACCTGAACAGTGGGCAGCACCGCTGACCGGCCCCGAATTCGGCTATCGCCGTCGCGCCCGCATCGCCGTGCGCTGGGACATGAAGGCGAAGAAACTCGAAGTCGGTTTTCGTGCCGCTGGCAGTCAGGACATCGTCGCGATCAGCGAATGCCCGGTGCTGGTACAGCCCTTGCAACCGATCATGACCCGTTTGCCGGAGATGCTTCGTCGTTTGAGCAAACCGCAGGCGCTGGGCCATGTCGAATTGTTCAGCGGCTCGTCTCTGGCGGTGTTGCTGCGGCACATGGCGCCGTTGTCCGAAGCGGATCTGACCATCCTCAAGGACTTCTGCCAGTTCCATGAAGCGCAATTGTGGTTGCATGGCGAAGGTGAGCCGCAACCGGTCGATGCGACCCAGTCGCTGGGTTATCGCCTGGAGCAGTGGGATCTGGATCTGGCGTATCGGCCGGGTGACTTCATTCAGGTCAATGCCGGTGTCAACGAAGCGATGGTTGCACAGGCGCTGGACTGGCTGAAGCCGGGTCGCGACGAGCGCGTGCTCGATCTGTTCTGCGGCCTGGGCAACTTCGCCTTGCCGCTGGCCAAAGCCGTGCGCGAAGTGGTGGCAGTTGAAGGCGTGCAGACCATGGTCGATCGTGCTGAAGCCAACGCGGCCAGTAACAATTTGCATAACACAAAGTTTTTTCAAGCCGATTTATCCCAGCCTTTGACCGATGCCCAGTGGATCGGAAACGGCTTTTCTGCGGTACTCTTGGACCCACCGCGTGACGGTGCTTTCGAGGTGGTTCGCAAGCTGGCGACCCTGGGTGCCAAACGGTTGGTGTATGTGTCGTGCAACCCTGCAACTCTGGCGCGCGACACGGTCGAATTGATCAAGCAGGGCTACCGGTTAAAACGTGCCGGGATTCTCGATATGTTTCCTCAGACGGCACATGTCGAGGCCATGGCGTTATTTGAAGCGAGCCAGGATGGCTCGTCTGAATCCGTCTGATCTGTCCGCGCAGCGCTCGCATCAGCCCCGCGAGCGCAGACGGGCAACAAGGATCAGCGATTTGACGCATTGAATCTGCGTCGTAGGGAAGGTAAAGCAAGATGGTACAGGTGAGAGCACACCAGCCGATCAACACTGACGGCAGTATCAATCTCGAGGCTTGGCTCGATCACGCGGTCAGTGTCGATCTGGCACTGGATCGCGAAGCCTTGAAAGAAGCCTGCGAGTTCGCTCGCGAGGCCGAACAACAGTCCAATGCCAAGAAGAATCTGTGGGCCGAAGGCTCCGGCAGTTTCAGTACGGGCCTGGAAATCGCCGAGATTCTCGCCGACCTCAAGCTCGATCAGGATTCGCTGGTCGCGGCGGTCCTGTATCGCGGCGTGCGCGAAGGCCAGATCGAACTCGCGGCGATCGGCCAGCGCTTTGGCCCGGTGGTGGCCAAGCTGATCGACGGCGTGCAGCGCATGGCGGCCATCAGCGCCAGTCTCAGTCCGCGTCAGTCGATGGTCATGGGCACGCAAGGGCAGGTGGAGAACCTGCGCAAGATGCTCGTGGCGATGGTCGACGACGTTCGCGTCGCGCTGATCAAACTGGCTGAACGTACCTGCGCGATCCGTGCGGTGAAAACCGCCGATGACGAAAAACGCAACCGCGTCGCTCGGGAAGTGTTCGACATCTATGCGCCGCTCGCGCACCGTCTCGGCATCGGTCATATCAAATGGGAGCTGGAGGATCTGTCCTTCCGTTATCTCGAGCCAGATCAATACAAGCAGATTGCCAAGTTGCTCCACGAGCGACGGCTTGATCGCGAGCGTTTCATCGCCGACGTGATGACCCAGCTCAAGGACGAATTGCAGGCCACCGGCGTCGACGCCGACATCAGCGGCCGGGCCAAACACATCTATTCGATCTGGCGCAAAATGCAGCGCAAGGGTCTGGAATTCAGCCAGATCTACGACGTGCGCGCCGTACGCGTGCTGGTGCCGGAAATGCGCGACTGCTACACCGCGCTGGGCATCGTGCACACCTTGTGGCGGCACATCCCGAAAGAATTCGACGACTACATCGCCAACCCGAAAGAGAACGGCTACCGCTCGCTGCACACCGCGGTGATCGGCCCTGAGGGTAAAGTGCTTGAGGTGCAGATCCGTACGCACTCGATGCACGAAGAAGCCGAACTCGGCGTCTGCGCGCACTGGCGCTACAAGGGCACTGACGTCAAATCCGGTTCGAACCACTACGAAGAGAAAATTTCCTGGCTGCGTCAGGTCCTCGAGTGGCATGAAGAACTGGGCGACATCGGTGGTCTGGCGGAACAGCTGCGCGTCGATATCGAGCCGGATCGGGTCTACATCTTCACTCCCGACGGTCACGCCATCGACTTGCCGAAAGGCGCGACGCCGCTGGACTTCGCTTACCGCGTGCACACCGAAATCGGTCACAACTGCCGTGGCGCGAAGATCAACGGGCGCATCGTGCCGCTCAACTACAGCCTGCAGACCGGTGAGCAGGTCGAGATCATTACCAGCAAGCACGGTACACCGAGCCGCGACTGGCTGAACTCCAACCTCGGTTACGTCACCACCTCGCGAGCGCGGGCGAAGATCGTCCACTGGTTCAAATTGCAGGCGCGCGACCAGAACGTTGCCGCCGGTAAAACCCTGATCGAACGCGAACTGACGCGCCTCGGCCTGCCCGCGGTGGATTTCGACAAGCTGGCCGACAAGGCCAACATGAAAACCGCCGAAGACATGTTCGCCGCCCTCGGTGCTGGCGACCTGCGTCTGGCGCAACTGGTCAACCTCGCGCAGCAACTGGTCGAGCCGGAACGTGGCAACGAGCAACTGGAGCTGATTCCGCGCAAAGCCACCGGCTACAAACCGGGCAAGCGCGGCGATATTCAGATCCAGGGCGTCGGCAACCTGATGACGCAGATGGCCGGCTGCTGCCAGCCGCTGCCGGGCGATGCGATCGTTGGCTATATCACTCAGGGTCGTGGCGTAAGCATTCACCGTCAGGACTGTGCCTCGGTGCTGCAACTGGGCGGGCGCGAGCCAGAGCGGATCATCCAGGTCAGCTGGGGCCCGGTGCCGGTGCTCACCTATCCGGTGGACATCGTCATCCGCGCCTACGACCGTTCCGGTTTGCTGCGCGACGTCTCGCAGGTGCTGCTCAACGAGCGCATCAACGTGCTGGCGGTCAACACCCGCTCGAACAAAGAGGACAACACCGCGTTGATGTCGCTGACCATCGAGATCCCGGGGCTGGATGCACTGGGCCGGTTGCTCGGGCGGATTTCGCAGTTGCCGAACATCATCGAAACGCGGCGTAACCGCACCCCGTGAAGATGACCAATGTAGGAGTGAGCCTGCTCGCGATGAGGGAGTGTCAGTCAGCATCAATGGTGACTGATACACCGCGATCGCGAGCAGGCTCACTCCTACAGGGTTTTGTGGTGAGACAGAAATATGATGTACAGCCTTGAAGACCTGCTCCACCTCATGAGCCGTCTGCGCGATCCGCAGTACGGTTGCCCGTGGGACATCAAGCAAACCTACGCGACCATCGTTCCGCACACCCTCGAAGAAGCTTACGAAGTGGCCGACGCCATCGAACGTGGCGACTTCGATCATCTACAGGGCGAGTTGGGCGATCTGCTGTTCCAGGTGGTGTATTACAGCCAGTTGGCCAAGGAAGAAGGGCGCTTCGAATTCGCCGGCGTGATCGACAGCATCACCCGCAAACTGATCCGTCGTCATCCCCACGTGTTCCCCACCGGTGATCTCTACGCGCCGCTGGATGTGCCGCGCTTGAGCGAAGAACAGGTCAAGCTGCGCTGGGAAGAGATCAAGGCCGAAGAGCGCGCCGAGAAATCCGCCGCGCCCGAGCAGCTGTCACTGCTCGACGATGTGCCGGCAACGCTGCCGGCCTTGTCGCGTTCGGCAAAGTTGCAGAAACGCGCAGGGCAAGTCGGTTTCGACTGGCCGGATGCCTTGCCGGTGCTCGACAAGGTGCGCGAAGAACTCGATGAAGTCCTCGAAGCCATGTCGGAAAACGATCCCGTCGCCGTGGCTGACGAGATCGGCGATCTGCTGTTTTCCGTGGTCAATCTGGCCCGGCATCTGAAGGTCGACCCGGAAACTGCGCTGCGTGGCGCCAACGGCAAGTTCGAAAGACGTTTCCGATTTATCGAACAGGCATTGCGCGACACCCACCGTCCCATAGAAGATTGCACCCTCGAAGAGTTGGACGCCCTGTGGGGTGAAGCCAAACGTCAGGAAAAGAATGTGCCCGGCTGCGGCTGAGCAACTGCCCAAGTGAGTAAGTCCCATGAGTATTTCCCTTCGCGACCAGTTGCTCAAAGCAGGCCTGGTCAACCAAAAGCAGGCCAAGCAGGTCAGCAAGGACAAGCAGAAGCAGCAGCGTCTGGCCCACAAAGGCCAGATCGAGCTGGATGACTCGCAGCAACGTGCAGCTCAGGAAGCCATGGCCGAAAAGGTCAAACGCGACCAGGAACTGAACCGTCAGCAGAAAGAGAAAGCCGAGGCCAAGGCGCGTGCGGCGCAGGTCAAGCAACTGATTGAAGTCTCGCGTCTGCCGAAGCTGACCACCGAGGACTACTACAACTTCGTCGACGACAAGAAGGTCAAGCGCATCTCGGTCAACACGCTGATGCGCAACAAGCTCAGCAGCGGTTCGCTGGCGATCGTCCACCATGGCGGCGGCTACGAAGTGATCCCGCGTGAAGCGGCCCTGAAGATCCAGGAGCGCGACCCGCAGCGCATCGTCCAGCTCAACGTGCAGACCGAAGAGGTCAGCACCGAGGACGATCCGTACGCGGCATATCAGATCCCTGATGACCTGATGTGGTAAATCGATAAAGCTGTAACAACGACAAACCCCGCTCATGGCGGGGTTTGTCGTTTTCAATGCTGTGGTGAATCAGGCGGATTTCAGATCCCGCTGCTGTTCTTGTACTTCCAGTTCGGCCTTGTAGTTGTGGGCATCGATCTCGTTGTGGAACATGCCGACCAGCAAGTCTTGTTGATGCACATCCCAGATGCGGATACCGGCGGCTACGCCTTCGTGGGACATGTGTGAATCGTCGCGTTCAGTTACTTTTACAGTCATCTGCTAGCTCCAAATCTCAAGTTATCTGCAGCAAGGCGTGTGCAGGACTCTGTTATAGAATTTGTTAGCCTGCTAAGTAAACGGCTGATTTGTGCAAGGTGTTATTGCGTTTTTTGCAACAGTTCTGCAGCCCGCGTAATCCGCGACATTCGGTCGCAGGGCGGTAAGTTTCATGACAGAAGTTTCATCTCCAGACCCATGCGAACCTTTGTGTAGGAGCTGCCGAAGGCTGCGATCTTTTGATCTTGTCTTTTAAAAATCAAAGTCAAAAGATCGCAGCCTTCGGCAGCTCCTACACAGGGGATTTTTGTCGGCCATGAGTTTTCTGCAGGCGAAAAAAAACGCCCCGAACCAGTCGGGGCGTTTTCATGTGTGGCTCAGCAGCGGGGAATTACTTGCCTTCCCAGCGCTTCAGTACCAGCGTGGCGTTGGTGCCGCCGAAGCCGAAGCTGTTGCTCATCACGGTGTTGATGGTGGCGTTCTCGCGGGTCTTGGTCAGCACCGGCAGATCGGCCACTTCAGGGTCCAGCTCGTCGATGTTGGCGGAACCGGCAATGAAGTTGCCTTCCATCATCAGCATGCAGTAGATCGCTTCGTGAACGCCGGCAGCGCCCAGGGAGTGACCGGACAGGCTCTTGGTCGAGCTGATCGCCGGTGCCTTGTCGCCGAACACTTCACGCACACCTTTCATTTCCGCAACGTCGCCGACCGGAGTCGAGGTGCCGTGGGTGTTCAGGTAGTCGATCGGAGTATCAACGGTGGACATCGCCATCTGCATGCAGCGGATCGCGCCTTCGCCACTCGGGGCAACCATGTCGTAGCCGTCGGAGGTCGCACCGTAGCCAACGATTTCCGCGTAGATCTTGGCACCACGGGCCAGAGCGTGTTCCAGCTCTTCAACCACGACCATGCCGCCACCGCCAGCGATGACGAAACCGTCACGGTCGGCGTCGTAGGCACGGGAAGCCTGTTCCGGGGTGTCGTTACGCTTGCTGGACAGCGCGCCCATCGCGTCGAACAGGAACGATTGGCTCCAGTGCTCTTCTTCACCGCCACCGGCGAAAACGATGTCCTGCTTGCCCATCTGGATCTGTTCCATGGCGGTACCGATGCAGTGAGCACTGGTAGCGCAGGCAGAAGCGATGGAGTAGTTCAGGCCCTTGATCTTGAACGGCGTGGCCAGGCAAGCGGAAACGGTGCTGCTCATGGTCCGCGTTACGCGGTACGGGCCAACGCGCTTCACGCCTTTCTCGCGCAGGATGTCCAGCGCTTCCATCTGGTTCAGTGTGGAAGCACCACCGGAACCAGCCACCAGGCCGGTACGCGGGTTGGACACTTGCTCTTCGGTCAGGCCGGAGTCAGCAATGGCGTCTTTCATGGCCAGGTAGGCGTAAGCCGCTGCGTGGCCGACGAAGCGATAGATCTTGCGATCGATCAGCTCTTCAAGGTTGAGGTCGATGGAGCCGGAAACCTGGCTACGCAGACCCATTTCGGCATATTCCGGGTTGAACCGGATGCCAGGGCGGCTTGCACGCAGGTTAGCGGAGACGGTCTCTTTGTCATTGCCCAGGCACGAAACAATGCCCAGACCAGTGATAACGACGCGGCGCATGCGAATAACCCTTAGAAGTTGTCAGTGGAGGTGAACACGCCGACGCGAAGGCCTTCGGCGGTGTAGATTTCGCGACCGTCGACAGTCACCGAACCATCGGCAATGGCCAGGTTCAGCTTGCCCTTGAGGACGCGTTTGATATGAATGTTGTAGGTGACTTTCTTGGCGGTCGGCAGCACCTGACCGAAGAATTTCACTTCGCCCGAACCCAGCGCACGGCCGCGGCCCGGCAGGCCTTGCCAGCCCAGGAAGAAACCGACCAGTTGCCACATGGCATCCAGACCGAGGCAGCCCGGCATCACCGGATCACCTTCGAAGTGGCACGCGAAGAACCACAGGTCAGGGTTGATATCCAGTTCGGCGACCAATTCACCTTTGCCGTACTTGCCACCTTCTTCGCTGATCAGGGTGATGCGATCGACCATCAGCATGTTCGGGGCGGGCAGTTGCGCGTTACCTGGGCCGAACAGCTCACCGCGACTGCAGCGCAGCAGATCTTCCCGAGTAAAGGCGTTTTGTTTGGTCATGCGAGCTCCTCAATAATCCCATGCGGCAGGTGGGGCAAATCTTCCCGACCGTTCGAAGCGTTCATGCCTCGAACCGGCAGCCTACTCATAGACTATTGCGTTGTGGTGAAAGTCACAGCACCAAGGACATGAATGTACACTTGTGCACTGAAATTTTTATTCAAGCCCCTTTTGAGGCTCGTTCGGGTGCCTAAGACTGCCGCACTTTCGCTTTTCACGCCAGTCGCAGATGGTCGAAAGGCCCACACTACGACACCCAGCGCTGCAGAATCTGCTGCAGATCATTACGTTTGAACGGCTTCGCCAGATAATCGTTCATACCCGCCGACAGACAGGTTTCGCGGTCACCCTGCAAGGCGTTGGCGGTCAGCGCGATGATCGGCACGTCGCTGCGTCCGGGCAGGCGACGGATCTGCCGGGTGGCCTCATAGCCATCGATGACCGGCAACCGGCAATCCATCAGAATCACTTCAAAGTCGCTGCCCTCGGCACTGCGTACCGCTTGTGCGCCATCGGTGGCGACACTGACAGTAAAGCCCAGACTGCGCAGCATCGCTTCGATAACTGTCTGGTTCACTGGATTGTCTTCGACCAGCAAGACATTGCGCCCTTCACCATGCTCTTTGCCGTTCAGTGCACGCGGCGCGGCCAATGGCGGCAGCGCCTGCTTATAGAGGGCCAGCGGAATTTCCAGGGTGAACACCGAACCACGTCCTTCCTCGCTCTGCGCGCGCAAGGTGCCGCCCATGCGCTCGGCCAATGTACGAGCAATCGGCAGACCGAGGCCGGTGCCGCCGTAGCGCCGTGAAATCGAACTGTCGGCCTGCTGGAAGGCGTTGAACATCAGCTCCAGACTTTCAGAAGAAATACCGATGCCGCTGTCACGCACAGAACAGGTGAACCACAGCAGTTCGTGATCCAGCGACTGCCACTGCGCCTCGATGCTGACCCGACCCTGTTCGGTGAACTTCAGCGCGTTGCCGACCAGATTGACCAGAATCTGCCGGATCCGCGTCGGATCGCCTTGCACCTGCAAACCGCGCATGTCGTCCGGGATGCGCAGATTCAGCGCCAGCCCTCGCTGCACCGCGCTGTGCTGGAACGACTGGGCGCAGGCGCCGATCAGTTCGGCGAGGTTGAACGGGATGTGCTCCAGTTCCAGCTCCGAACGTTCGATGCGCGAGAAGTCGAGAATATCGTTGATGACTTTCAGCAAGTGCTCGGTGGACTCCGAGGCGAGGGCGGCGTACTCGACCTGCTCCTCGGTCATCTCGGTGGTTTCCAGCAATTGCAGCATGCCCAGCACGCCATTCATGGGCGTGCGCAGTTCATGGCTCATCATCGCCAGAAAGTCGGATTTGGCGTTGTTGGCCTTTTCCGCCTCTTCGCGGGTCTGGATCAGTTGCGCCATGGCTTGATGCTGCTCGCGGCTGGCCTGTTCCAGCGCCTGGGCGAGGTTGTTGATGTGCTGCGACAGCGCGCCCAGTTCGGTGTCATCAACAATCGGTAGCGGGGTTTTGTAGTCGCCGTCCTGAATCGCTTTGACCGCATCGCCGATATCGCGAATCGGCTGCGACAGACTGCCGGCCAGGCGTCGTGCCAAGACAAAGGTGAAGAGCAGGGCGAACAGCGCGAGAATCCCGGCCTTGAGCAGAATCTCCTGCTGGCGCTGGCTGAACGCGTCGTTGGACAGACCGACGATCACCCGGCCCAGATAATCTTCGCCGGCTCCGCTATTGCTGACCTTGCCGTCCTGGAAGAAATCATTGTGCAGGGCGATGCGTTGCAGGCGTACCGGTGCCTGAAACACTTCGACCTGATGCGGACGACTGTGGGCTGCCGCCGGTTGTTCGACGTACACCAGAATCCGGTTGGCGCTGTCCTGGACTTCAAGAAAACGCACGTTGGGCGTGGCCAGTGTGGCTTTGAGCAGGCTTTCCAGCACTTCGTTATTGCCGGAAATCACCCCGTATTCGGTGGCGGGCGCCAGTTGGTTGGCGATCAATTGGCCGGTGTGGTTCAGCTCCTGACGCAAATCCTGAATGCGCACGAAGGTGAAGAAGCTGATCAACAGCAAGGTCAGCAACAGCGCCGGGCCGAGGCTGATCAGCTGGGTGCGGGTGTTGATGTCCCAACGGCGACGGAAACTCATGGGCGGCGTTCTCCTTCAGCCAGTGCGCTGGCAACAGATGCGTCGTTCAGCGGTTCGATACCGAGTGAACGAGCGACCTGCGCATTACTTGAGACTTTAAAACGTGCGGGATAGAGCGTCCGCGGCCAATTGGCCGGCGGTTGATCGAGCAATTGATCGAGGATTGCCAGCCAGTCGTTCTGATCGCTGTACGTGCTGGCCAGGCTGCCGGCGCGGACGAACGCAACGTTGGGGCCGACCAGCGCGACTTGCCGTGAGTAGCTGCTGAGCAGCAGGTTTTTTGCGGTTTTCGGGTTGTACAGATCGGGATCGTCGAGCCCCAGCAGTACGTCGCTGTTTTTCAGCACGGTTTGCAAAGGGCGGCTGTCGTGGGTGTTCTCCCAGCGCTCGCTGACGATTTGCAGATTCAGCGGCGCGGCGGCGAGATTCAGCTCCTTGAGGAGGAATTCGCTGTGCTCATCGAACAGCACGCCGATCCTTCGGGCTTGGGGCAGGATGCGCCGGATCAACTGTAACTGGCGGCTCAGCGGCGGGTCACTCCAGAGCAGACTCAGGTGCGCTGGTTGCGCGTTGCCGAGGCGCTGGCGAGCCTGCAGACGACTGATGCGCAGTACCAGCGTTGCCGGGCCCTGGGTTTCTTGCAGACGCCAGTCGAGGCTCGGTAGATCAAGCAGAATCAACCGCAGACTGGCGGGCAGTTTGCCCGGTGCCGGCAGACTGGCCAGTGGCTGGAAGCGCACGTTGTCGGTCGGGCGCAATTCGCTCAGCGCTTGGACGAACGCTTGCACGCCGGGGCTTTCCTCGGCGCCGGTCAACAGAATATCGGCGGCCTGCACCGCCACGCCATGCAGCCATGCGGTCAGAAATAGACACACCCCGGCCAGCCAGTGGCCAAAGGTTGGCAGCTTCCGTGACGGCCCGTAGCGCATCCTAGAACTCCAGCTCGGCACTGAAGTACATCACTCGGCGCTCGTCGTAATTATTGTCGACGAAGGTGGTCGGCTCGTGGTCGAGACGCTGTTGCAGCACGCCGGCCAGTTGCAGCTGGGCTTTACCCAGCGCAATGCGTTTGGCGATACGCGTATCGACCCGTTCGAAACGGTAGCCATTGAGCGCGTTGTCGCCGTAATAGAAGAGGGCGCTGTTCCAGCCATGGCCCCAATCGCGCAGCCAGCCGGCCGAACCGCTGTTACGCGAGGTGAATTGCTGATCCAGCGGATTGCTCGCTTCGGCATCGACGAACGCGTAGGTGAAACGCAAGCGGTCGGCGAGGCTCACGCGCCAGTCGAGCTGGGTTTCGGTGCCACGAAAGCGTGAGCTGTTGGCGTTGCTCGCAATGTATTGGTTGTTGCGCAGCGGCTCGCTGATCATCCCGGTGATTTCGTCGTAGAACAGCTTCACGTCGAGGGCCAGACCGAGCTCGGCGAAATAGCCGTTGTAGCCCAGCTCGCGCGAGCGCATGTGTTCCTGGTCGAGGTCGCCCGGGCCGCGGGTCTTGACGAAGTAGCGCGCCGAAGACTGGCCGTATGCGGAAGGGTGCAGGTTGCTGACCTGATAGCTCCAGTTGACATTGTTCTCGAACATGTCCGGCGAGCGGATCGCCTCCGAGTACACCGCGCGCAAGCCGTGACGCGGGTTGATCAGGTAATTGACGGCAAATCGCGGGGTCAGCGAACTGCCGATCAGTTGCGTGTTTTCAAACATCGCACCGCCCTGCAACAGCCAGTGTTCAGTGGCACGCCATTCCAGTTGGCCGAACGCGCGCCACGTGGTGTCGTCCAGCGTGCCATTGAAGAAGGTCTCGGAGTCGGCGCGGTCGTAACGATAGTTCATACCGCTGACCAGACGCAGGCTGTCGGACAGGCTGAGGGTGTCCTGCAGTTCGAGGTCGTAGCGCGATTCGCGGGCACTCTGGTCGATGTCGCCGCACAGGGTTCGGCTGGCGCCGTTGCGCCACTGATCGAGCACCTGATTGGCCAAGGCCATTTCCTGCGGCGTGCCGGGCGCCGCGCCAGGGCCGGTGAACTGCGTGATGTTGCGCGCCAGGCGTTCGGTGTAATTCGGGTTGAGTTGCCACAGTTGCGTCAGTTCGGGGCTGAATGACACCTCGGCATCGCAGGCGCGCCAGGTTTGCTGGCGATCCCAGTGTTGCGCCGAACCTTGTATATAAAGGCTGTGTTCGGGATTGATGTCGAGGTTCCAGCGCACCGAACCGGCGTAATCCTTGGCTACCACGTCGGAATTGTTTCCGGCGGCGGTAATCCCGGAGAACACCGGGCGGTAGGTGTACGGTCGCTGGTTGGTCCCATCCTTGGCGTTGACCTGCCAGTCGAGGCTCTGGTTATCGCTGAGGGTGTGGCTGACCGCGAGACTGAAGCGATTCAAGCGACGGCTGTCGCGGTAATCGGCGCCGCTGCGATCGCTGTCGAAGCCATCGTCTTCCTGGCCGGATAACGACAGGCGCAAATCACCGCCATTCCAGCCGGTGCCCTGGCTGGCATAGAAATCATTGATGCCGCGCTGGCCACGGGTGTACTTCAACCGCGTGCCGTGGCTGTCCGCCGGGTGGCGGGTGATGATGTTGACCACCGCCATCAGCGCGTTGGCGCCATAACTGACGGTGTTCGGGCCGCGAAAAACCTCGATGCGTTCGATGTCTTCCATGGCCACCGGAATATCGCTCCAGTCCACCGTGGACAATCCGGCGCGGTACACCGAACGGCCGTCGATCAGCACTTGCATGCGCCGCGCTTCGCTGGCGTTGGTGCCGTGGTAATTGACTGCCGCCTGATTGCCGCTGATGTTGCCGACCATCATCCCCGGCACCAGGCGCAGCAGTTCGCTGATGTCGCGGGCACCGCTGGCGTTGATCAGTTCGCTGTCGAGTACGGTCATGCTCCCTGGCACTTCCGCCGGGGTTTGCTTCAGGCGCGTGGCCGTCAGCACCTGCGGCAGTGCTTCGTTGTCCATGAACAGGTCGTCCGCCATTAATACCGGGCTGAACAGCAGCGCCAGTAAGATGGACGAACGCGGGGACGCAGAGCCAAAAGACACGACACAACCTTGATAGCGAAGAATTGGCGCGCATGTTAACCGAGGGCAGCGACTTTTCCAGTCACGTTGCAGGCATTTTCCTAGGTTTTATTGGTCTTCTTCCTACAAGTGTCGGTAATTGTTGCTGGGGCTGGCCGCGCGTTGGCCGCCCCGTATAATGCCGCCATCGCCACTGGTATGGATTAACGGATTGCATATGACTGAACAGCGCCCGATTGCGGTCCTGGGAGGCGGAAGTTTTGGTACCGCCGTGGCCAATCTACTGGCCGAGAACGGCCATCAAGTCCGGCAGTGGATGCGTGACCCCGAGCAGGCCGAGGCCATCCGGGTCAATCGCGAAAACCCGCGTTACCTCAAAGGCATCAAGATTCTGCCGGGTGTGACCGCCGTCACCGACCTGCAGGAAACCCTCGACGCCTGTGATTTGTGCTTCGTCGCACTGCCGTCCAGCGCATTGCGCACGGTGCTCGCCGCCCACGCCGAGCGCCTGAGCGGCAAGATGCTGGTCAGCCTGACCAAGGGCATCGAAGCACAGACTTTCAAGCTGATGAGCCAGATTCTCGAAGAGATCGCCCCGCAGGCGCGCATCGGCGTGTTGTCCGGGCCAAATCTGGCGCGCGAGATCGCCGAGCACGCGCTGACCGCCACCGTGGTCGCTAGCGAAGACGAAGAACTCTGTAAAGCCGTGCAAGCTGCGCTTCACGGTCGCACTTTCCGCGTTTACGCCAGCGCCGACCGTTTCGGTGTCGAGTTGGGCGGGGCGTTGAAAAACGTTTACGCAATCATCGCCGGCATGGCGGTGGCGCTGGAAATGGGCGAGAACACCAAGAGCATGTTGATCACCCGCGCCCTCGCCGAGATGACCCGCTTTGCGGTGAATCAGGGCGCTAATCCCATGACCTTCCTCGGTCTGGCCGGTGTCGGCGATCTGATCGTGACCTGCTCGTCGCCGAAGAGTCGCAACTATCAAGTCGGTTTTGCGCTGGGTCAGGGCTTGAGCCTCGACGAAGCGGTGTCGCGCCTCGGTGAAGTCGCCGAAGGGGTCAACACCTTGAAGGTGCTCAAGGCCAAGTCCCAGGAAGTCGGCGTCTATATGCCGCTGGTCGCCGGGCTGCATGCGATCCTCTTTGAAGGACGCACGCTGGAGCAGGTGATCGGTCTACTGATGCGAGCCGAGCCGAAAACCGACGTCGATTTTATTTCCACCAGTGGTTTCAACTGAGTGAGCCGGGAGTAGCAAGCCATGAACGATCCAAAAACAGAAGCCAAGTACGAATCCATCCTCCTGCGCGTGTTGTGGATGATCGTCTATGTGCTGGTCTGGCAAGTGGCGCAGTTCATCCTCGGCGCGGTGGTGCTGGTGCAATTGATCTATCGTTTGATCTATGGCGCCCCGAGCGCCAGCCTGATGAATTTTGGCGACAGCCTGAGCCAGTTTCTGGCGCAGATCGGCCGCTTCGGCAGCTTCCACAGCGACCAGAAACCCTGGCCGTTCGCCGACTGGCCAATGCCGCGTACCCCGGAAGGTGAAGCGCCGCACGCCGTCGCACCGGCGCCACATCCGGTTCGAGATGAGGAACCCAAGCTATGAAACTCTGGGTATTGCGTCACGGTGAAGCCGTGCCTTATGGCTCGTGCCCCGACTCCGAACGGGAACTGACCGAGCACGGTCGCAAAGAGGCCTTGAGCAGCGCCGCCCGGTTGATCGGCCAGCCGCTGACGGCAATCTACGCCAGCCCTTATCTGCGTGCGCAGCAAACCGCGCAGATTGTTCGCGAGGCGCTGGGGTTCGAGCCGGAAATTCGCACGGTCGAGTGGCTGACGCCGGAGGTTGATCCGGACAAAGTCACCGACCAACTGGTGTCGGTGAGCAATGTGCTCTTGGTCAGCCACAATCCGTTGGTGGGCAATCTGCTTAGCTATCTGCAGCATGGCGCCGGGTATCCGCCGGAGAAGGTCAGTACTGCTGGCTTGGCCGAGCTGGAAAGCCCTGAGTTGCTGATTGGCTCGATGACCCTTAACAGCCTCAAACATCCCTGAAGTTGTAAACACCGACCCTGTAGGAGTGAGCCTGCTCGCGATAGCGGTATATCAGTCGCTATTTATGTCGACTGACAACCCGCTATCGCGAGCAGGCTCACTCCTACAGGTACCGCGTACACCCTGAAATTATTTGTGTGAATTTTCCAACCAAGCACTTGCTTGGTTGACTACGCTTGCTCCAGACCCGAAAAACAGGAGCGAGTCGCATGTCTGCCGCATTCCGTTTGCCGCTGGACGTGTTTTACGAACGTGAAGCCCGGCACCCGCGCCAGCGCTTCCTCGTGCAGCCCATTGGCGGCGGGCAGGTCGAGACGCTGAGCTGGGCCGACGTCGGCCATCAGGCTCGCTGCGCCGCGCACTGGTTGCGCGCCCGCGAGTTACCGCAAGGCAGCCACATCGCCCTGATCTCGAAAAACTGCGCGCACTGGATCATCGCCGACCTGGCGATCTGGATGGCCGGGCACGTTTCCGTTCCGCTGTATCCCAACCTCACCGCCGACTCCGTCGCCCAAGTGCTCAATCACTCGGAAAGCGTTCTGGCTTTCATTGGCAAACTCGACGACTGGCCGAACATGTCCAAAGGCGTGCCGGCGGAGCTGCCGACCATCAGCCTGCCACTGCATCCGCCCGGGGATTTTGATTTCAGTTGGGCCGACCTGCAGCGCAGCTCACCGATTCAGGACGATCCGCGTCCAGCCGCCGAACAACTGGCAACGATCATCTACACCTCCGGCACCACCGGCCTGCCCAAAGGCGTGATGCACAGTTTTGCCAATCTCGGTTTCGCCACGACCCGTGGCACGCAACTGTTCGGCCTCAACGAGAACGATCGTCTGCTGTCGTACCTGCCGCTGTGCCATGTCGCCGAGCGTATGTTCGTTGAACTGGCGTCGATCTACACCGGGCAGACCGTATTCTTCGCCGAGAGCCTGGAAACCTTTATCACTGACTTGCAGCGAGCGCGGCCGACCGCAATGTTCGGCGTGCCGCGCATCTGGACGAAATTTCAGATGGGCGTGTACAACAAGATCCCGGCGCAGCGTCTGGATTTTCTCCTCGGTCTGCCATTCATTGGCAAGCGGGTCGGGTACAAAGTATTGGCAGGCTTGGGGCTGGATGCTTTGCGCGTGGCGCTGTCCGGTGCAGCGCCGGTGCCGCAGACCTTGCTCGCCTGGTATCAGAAACTCGGCCTCGATGTATTGGAGGTCTACGGCATGACCGAGAGCTGCGGCTACTCGCATATCTGCCTGCCGGGGCAATACAAGCAGGGCTGGATCGGCAAACCGTGCCCCGATGTCGAAGTGCGTATCGATGAGTCGGGCGAGGTGCAGGTACGCAGTCAGGCGAACATGCTCGGTTACTTCAAGGAACCGCAGAAAACCGCCGAGACCCTGACCGAGGACGGTTTTCTGCGCACCGGCGACAAGGGCGAGCAGGATGCTGAAGGGCGCCTGCGCCTGACCGGTCGACTCAAGGAAATCTTCAAGACCAGCAAAGGCAAATACGTCGCCCCGGCGCCGATCGAAAATCGTCTGGCGGTGCATTCACGGATTGAACAGGTGTGCGTGGTGGGGGACGGTTTGAGTGCACCGCTGGGGTTGTGTGTGCTGTCGACGGTCAATCAGGAGGAGGGCCGGGCGAGTCTGCATTCGAGCCTGGAAAAACTCCTGGAGGAGGTCAACGCCGCGCTCGACAAGCATGAGCGCCTGCGCCGGTTGGTGGTGGTCAAGGACAGTTGGGCGGTGGAAAACGGCTTCCTTACGCCGACCCTGAAGATCAAGCGCAACGTCATCGAAGACACCTATGGCGCGCGTTTCGAAGAATGGAGCGAGCGCAGCGAGGCGGTGCTGTGGCAGGATTGAGCGACGACTAAAACAACAAAGGAAGTCTGCGATGAGCTTGTGGCGTACCACTCCGAACATCGAGCAGTTGAACGCAATCCAGAAGAACACCATCGGCGAAGTGTTGGACATCCGCTTCGAAGCGTTCGACGAAGAATCGCTGACCGCGAGCATGGTCATCGACCATCGCACCCATCAGCCCTACGGTTTGCTGCACGGCGGCGCGTCGGTGGTGCTGGCGGAAACCGTCGGCTCGATGGCCAGTTACCTGTGCATCGATGCCAGCAAGTTTTATTGCGTAGGGCTTGAAATCAACGCCAACCATTTGCGCGGCTTGCGCAGCGGGCGGGTGACGGCGGTGGCCAAGCCGATTCATATTGGTCGCACCACTCATGTGTGGGATATCCGTTTGACCAGCGATGAAGGCAAGGCCAGTTGTGTATCGCGGTTGACCATGGCGGTTGTGCCGTTGGGTGAGCAGCCACCCTCACCCTAACCCTCTCCCCGAGGGAGAGGGGACTGACCGGGCTGGATGTTCGAGTTGCGCCGACCTGAGTTATCGAGTCGAACTCAGGTTTTGAAATTCATGCAGATCTGCTCCTTTCCCCCTCGCCCCCTTGGGGGAGAGGGCTGGGGTGAGGGGGAAGCGATCTCCCTGACACACCATCACGCTGACCGGACTGTCATCATTCCTGGCAGTTACGGTCATTGCTGTAAGGCGCGGTCTTACGGACAATCAACGCCACGTTTCCCGCTCATGGATTTGCCCGCATGTCGCAACCAATCTTTTTCGCCCACGCCAACGGCTTCCCTTCGGGTACCTATGGCAAGTTGTTCGCGGCGCTGGCGCCCGAGTACCGGGTTGCGCATCTGGAGCAGCACGCCCATGACCCGCGTTTTCCGGCGGACGACAACTGGTACAACCTCGTCGACGAGTTGATCCACCATTTGCAGCAGCAGGATCAACCGGTGTGGGGCGTTGGCCACTCCTTTGGCGGGGTGTTGCACTTGCACGCGGCGCTGCGTTGCCCGGAGCTGTATCGCGGCGTGGTGATGCTTGATTCGCCCGTGCTGACCCGCACCGATCAGTGGGTGATCCGTGCGGCCAAGCGTTTTGGTTTTATCGACAAGCTGACCCCGGCCGGCCGCACCCTTGGCCGGCGTGAAGAATTCGCCGATCTCGACAGTGCGCGCAGCTACTTTGCCGGTAAAACACTATTTCGCGGTTTCGATCCGGAATGCTTTGATGCCTACCTGCAACACGGTTTGCATCAGGTTGGCGACAAATTGCGCCTGCGTTTCGACCCCGCCACCGAAATCAGCATCTATCGCGGCGTGCCGCACACCAGCCCTGGCCGTACCCGGCAATTGCAGGTGCCGCTGGCGGTAGTGCGCGGGCACAAGAGTCGCGTGGTCATGCGCCATCACACCCGTTTCGTTTCGCGTCTGGCCCAGGGTGAGGCACTGAGCATGCCCGGTGGCCACATGTTTCCGCTTGAGCGTCCGCAGGATACAGCGCGGTTGTTGAAGAATTTGTTCACCCGCTGGGAAAACCGTCAGGACAAGGATTGCGCATGAGCCCGACCTTCGAAGAAGTGCGCCTGAGCCTGCCGCATATCGAGCTGGCCGCGCATTTGTTCGGCCCCGAGGACGGTCTGCCAGTGATCGCACTGCATGGCTGGCTCGACAACGCCAACAGCTTTGCCCGTCTGGCGCCGAAGCTCAAAGGCTTGCGCATTATCGCATTGGACATGGCCGGGCACGGGCATTCCGGGCATCGGCCAAACGGCGCCGGGTATGCACTGTGGGACTACGCCCATGACGTACTGCAAGTCGCCGAGCAATTGGGCTGGAAGCGTTTCGGCCTGCTCGGGCATTCGATGGGCGCCATTGTCTCGATGGTGCTGGCGGGGTCGTTGCCGGAACGCATTAGCCATCTGGCGCTGATCGACGGCGTCATTCCTCCTACAGACAAAGGCGAAAACGCCGCCGAGCGCATGGGCATGGCTCTGCAAGCGCAACTGGATCTGCGCGAGAAGCGCAAACCGGTTTACAACAGCCTCGACCGTGCTATCGAGGCGCGCATGAAAGGTCTGGTCGCAGTCAGCCGTGAGGCCGCTGAATTGCTGGCTCAACGCGGGCTGATGCCGGTGCCCGGCGGCTACACCTGGCGCACCGACAATCGCCTGACCTTGCCATCGCCGCTGCGCCTGACTCAGGAACAAGCAATGGCTTTCGCGCTTCGAGTCAGTTGCCCCGCGCATCTGGTGGTCGCGGCTGACGGCATGCTGGCCAAACATCCCGAACTGCTGGAGAGTCTACCCTTTAGCCGGGAACAGTTGGCGGGCGGGCACCATTTGCACCTGAACGATGAGGCCGGGGCCGACCTTGTCGCAGACTGTTTCAATCGGTTCTTCGCCATTCCTTGACTTGCTGCGGGCAACTGTCGAGGCTGGTCGGGTTGAAATGGGAGACAACCACGATGGATTTCTACACCGCTGCGACCTCGAATTACCCAGTCATGCCGATCCGATGAGGCTGACTATGCGGTCACTCAGTCTGTTGGCACTGTGCTGTTTCAGTACCGTTTCGTTCGCCGCCGATGTGCCGGGCAGTCAGGACTTGCAGATCGTGCCGCGTCTGGCCGACGCGCAAATCGTCGACTATCGCCCGCCCGTGGAGCTTGAGCGGATCTATCCGCTGGGTTCGATCCGCAAGATCAGTGGCCAGCTGCGTTTCGATGGCCAGGTCACCGCACGTGGCCAAACCACTTCGGTGACCTACGAGTTGCCACCCGAACATTCCGCCACCGAAGCCTTCACCGCCGCCCGCGAAGCCTTGCAAAAGCAGGACGCTGAATTGCTGTTCTGGTGTCAGGCGCGTGATTGCGGCGAAAGCAGTCTGTGGGCCAACGAAGTGTTCGGTAACGCCAAACTGTATGGCGCTGACGAGCAACAGGCCTATCTGCTGTTGAGGCTGGCCGCACCGCGTGACAACACGCTGGTAGCGCTTTACAGCATTACTCGCGGCAATCGCAAAGCCTATCTGCATGTCGAACAGTTCGAAGCAGTGGCACCGTTGGGTGAGCTGCTGCCGACCTCGGCGACGCTGTTGCGTCAGCTCAAAAGCACCGGAGAGCTGGATTTCCCTGATCGCGTGAATGAGCCGGATGATACCTGGCTGCGGCTGATTTCCCGTGGCCTGAACCTCGACACGACGTTGCGGGTCACGGTGTCCGGGCCCAAGGCCGAAGCCTGGCGCGAGGCGCTGATCAATCAGGGCGTGCGCGCGGCGCGCATGGAGACCGGCAGTGTCGAAGGCTCTGGCCTGCGCATCGATCTGTTGCGTTAAGCTGTTTCAGGCGAGCACGAATCGCGTGTTCGCCTACTCTTTGCCTGACTGACTTTTTCGAGACCTTACATGCTCAATAACGATCGCCTGCTGGTGCAGATCCTGCTGCTGGTGTTGTTTGGGGCCAGCCTGTGGGTGATGGCGCCGTTCTGGTCGGCACTTTTCTGGGGCGCGGTGCTGGCGTTTGCCAGTTGGCCGCTGATGCGCCTGTTGACCCGCTGGCTCAATGGCCGGGAATCGCTGGCTGCGGCGATTCTGACACTGGGCTGGATGCTGTTGGTGGCGGCGCCGCTGGTGTGGCTGGGGTTTAACCTGGCGGATCATGTGCGCGATGCCACGGCGTTTATCAAGGATGTGCAGGTCGACGGTCTGCCGGAAGCGCCGGCCTGGCTGGGGGCTGTGCCGTTTGTTGGTGAACGGCTGGTGGGACTGTGGGACAGCATCGATCAGCAAGGTGCGGCGCTGATGGTCTCGGTCAAACCGTATCTCGGGCAGGTCGGTAACTGGCTGCTGGCGCGCAGTGCGCAGATTGGCGGCGGGATTCTCGAGCTGACGTTGAGCATTGTCTTTGTGTTCTTTTTCTATCGTGACGGGCCACGGCTGGCGGCGTTTGTGCACAGTTTGCTGGAGCGCTTGATCGGTGATCGCGCGGGCTATTACATCGAGCTGGTCGCCGGGACTGTGCAGCGCGTGGTCAACGGGGTGATCGGGACGGCAGCGGCGCAGGCGGTTCTGGCGTTGATCGGGTTTTTGATTGCCGGGGTGCCGGGGGCGCTGGTGCTCGGGATTGTCACCTTCCTGTTGAGTCTGATTCCGATGGGGCCGCCGTTGGTGTGGGTGCCGGCCACGGCCTGGCTGGCGTGGAAGGGTGAGTATGGGATGGCGGTGTTTCTCGGGATCTGGGGGACGTTCATCATCAGTGGCGTGGACAACGTGCTCAAGCCGTATCTGATCAGTCGCGGGGGGAATTTGCCGTTGGTGATTGTGTTGCTTGGGGTGTTTGGCGGGTTGATTGCGTTTGGGTTTATCGGGTTGTTTATCGGGCCTACGTTGTTGGCGGTGGCTTATAGTTTGTTGACAGATTGGAGCAAGAGTCAGGGGCGGGTTGAGGAGCGACGCTGATTTTTGTGGGTATATCCGTTGCTGCGGTAACGGCGGCTTAGGGTTCCGCCCTTACGGCGGGTCACTTTTTCCAGACGCCGAAAAAGTAACCAAAAAGGCTTGCTCCTACGTGCGGCCCGCTCGCTGGGGCTCGGGGTTCCTTCGCTGCGGGATCGATCCGGGCGCAGCGTCTACGGTTTGCTTCGCTGCACCTCCTCTCGCTGTGTTTGGCTGCGCCAAACGGTCGCTGCGCTCCCACGCCCGGATCAATCCCTCCACTCAGCCTTCCGACGTCGCTGGTGGATCAAGATCAAAAGCAGGCGAGCTGACACTCGGCCTATTGAGTGGTGAAGAGCGTGAGGTGTTCGGCGTTGGATTTGCGTTCAACGCGGTGTCTGCACGTCGGCGTACCTCTCCCAAACACCTCGATCAGTCCCCGCTCCCTCTGGGAAAGGGCTAGGGTGAGGGGCTTTTGATCTTTTTCAGAATCTGAGTTCGACTCGGTATTTCACGTCGGCGTAACTCGTCCAAACACCTCGGTCAGTCCCCTCTCCCTCTGGGAGAGGGCTAGGGTGAGGGGCATTTGATCTGTTTCAGAATCTGAGTTCGACTCGGTATTTCACGTCGGTGTAACTCGTCCAAACACCTCGATCAGTCCCCGCTCCCTCTGGGAAAGGGCTAGGGTGAGGGGCTTTTGATCTTTTTCAGAATCTGAGTTCGACTCGGTATTTCACGTCGGCGTAACTCGTCCAAACACCTCGGTCAGTCCCCTCTCCCTCTGGGAGAGGGTTAGGGTTAGGGTGAGGGGCTTTTGATTGTCGGCGGCAAATAATGGCGTCGACTCAAGTCGCCACATTCAAATACTTGCCCACCGACGCCGTTTTCTCCAGCGAGTACTGTTTGCTCAGATTGGCAATCATGCGGTTCAGGGCTTCAGTGGTGCTCTGGGTCGAAGCGGTCTGCTCTTCCTCCGGTCGTTCTCTCGCAGCCTGTAGCGCCGCTTTCAGCTCATCGCTGCTCACGCCACCACTGCTGTCGCTATCGAGAACCTTTAGCAGCGCGGCACTGGTGTCAGTGGTTGAAGTCGCGCTGTCGCTGGTCTGTAGTGCACTGCTCAGTTCTGTCGCGGTCACGCTGCCGTCGCCATCGGCGTCGAGCTGGCTGAACAGTTCGTCGCTGTTGATTGCTGGTGGCGGAGGCGGCGGTGGGGTCAGGCTGGCGGTGAGTTCGTCCTGGCTGACGGTGCCGTCCTTGTTCTTGTCGAGGGCGGAAAAGAGTTCGTTGCTGTCGGCGGTATTGCCGGCGCTGGTCAGGCCGCTGCTCAGTTCGTCGCTGCTGATGGCGCCGTCGCCATCGCTGTCGAGGGCGCTGATCAGAGCGTCGGCGAGGTCGGTGTCTGGTGCTTGATCGTGGGGCGGTGGCGGAGGGGGCGCCATGGCGGTCATTTCTTCGGCACTGAGGCTGCCGCTGGCGTCGCTGTCCAGATCGCCGAACTGTTTGCTCAGGTTGACCAACAGTCCGTCGTCGGACTTCTGCGACAGGGCGCTTTTCAGTTCGTCCTGATCCACCGCGCCGTCGTCGTTGCTGTCGAGTTTGGCGAACAGTTCTTTTTGCAGTTGCTGGCTGCGGGCGTTTTGCGTGGAGGTGCTGCTGGTGCTGGTATAGCTCGTGTAATTGCTGACGCTACCGATCATCGGACTCACTCCCTGGATTGGAAAACCGGCGGGTGTACCGGCTTATGCAGCGTCAGGGCGCAAGTTGTCGGGGGTATGTGGGATTTGTACCGGTGGGTACACAGACTGAAATTTCACCTCCACCCCCTGTAGGAGTGAGCGTGCTCGCGATAGCGGTGTGTCAGTCAATGCAACTCTCACAGATAAACCGCTATCGCGAGCAGGCTCACTCCTACAAGGGGATGTGTGTTTCTCAGGGGCGCGGCAGGCGAATGATGGCGGTAAGGCCACCGCCGGGGGTTTCTTCAAGATTGAGCTGGCCACCCAAACGCTGCGCTGCCTCGCGGGCAATGGTCATCCCCAACCCCACACCGCCAGAGTTGCGATTGCGCGAGCCTTCCAGGCGATAGAACGGTTCAAACACCGCTTCACGCATGTCCTCGGCAATCCCCGGGCCGTGGTCGATCACGCGGATCAGCAGTTGCTCGCGCTGATCGTGCAACTCGATGCGTGCCTGCCCGGCATAACGCAGAGCATTGTCCATGAGGTTGTTGATGCACGAACGCAGCGCCATCGGCTGCACCGGCAACGGTGCGCAATGGCCGCTGACGTGCACGTCGGCGCCCTGGTCCTGAGCGTTTTCGCACAGTGACTCGACCAGCGCCTGCACATCCATCAATTGCAACGCTTCGCTGGTGCGTTGTTCGTGCAGGTAGGTGAGGGTGGCGTCGAGCATGCCGATCATGTCGTCCAGGTCCTGACGCATCTGGCCTTGCAGCTTTTCGTCGCTGATATTTTCCAGGCGCAGTTTCAGGCGTGACAACGGTGTGCGCAAATCATGGGACACGGCACCGAGCATCCGCGCGCGCTGTTGCACCTGTTCGCGAATGCGCCGTTGCATCAGGTTGAAGGTGTGCGCGGCTTGCCGTGCTTCGCGCGGACCAGACTCATCAAGTGGCGGGCTGTCGAGGTCTTCGCTGAGGCGTTCGGCGGCGTCGCTCAGGCGCTGGATCGGGCGACTGAGCAGTTTGGCGCCGTACCATGCCGCGATCATCAGTGTGATGAATTGAAAGGTCAGCGGCACCACCGGGCCACCGAACCACGGACGCGGTGGCCGTGGCGGATAGCGTGGGTCTTGCGCCATTGGTTGGCCGTTGGCGCCTTGGGAGAATTCCGGCGGCGGCGGAGGCGGGGGCGGGCCGTAGAGACGGAACCAGGTGAACGCCAGCAGGTGCGCGAGGACGATCGCCACGAACAGCACGCCAAACAGGCGGCCGAACAGCGTGTCGAAGCGCGCCCGCATCAGCCGATGTCCCGCGCGTCGAACAGGTAACCCTCACCGCGCACGGTTTTGATCAACTGTGGCGCTTTCGGGTCGTCACCGAGTTTCTGCCGCAGGCGCGATACCAGCAAATCAATGCTGCGGTCGAACGCTTCGATCGAACGACCCCGGGCCGCGTCGAGCAATTGCTCGCGGCTGAGCACCCGGCGCGGACGCTCGATGAAAACCCATAGCAGGCGGAATTCGGCGTTGGACAGCGGCACCACCAAGCCATCGTCAGCGATCAACTGACGCAGGACGCTGTTCAGGCGCCAGTTGTCGAAACGAATGTTGGCCCGTTGCTCGGTACGGTCATCGCGCACCCGGCGCAGGATGGTCTGAATGCGCGCGACCAGTTCGCGCGGTTCGAACGGTTTGGCCATGTAGTCATCAGCGCCGAGTTCCAGGCCGATGATGCGGTCAGTCGGTTCGCACCGTGCGGTGAGCATCAGGATCGGGATGTCCGATTCGGCGCGCAGCCAGCGGCACAGCGACAAGCCGTCTTCGCCGGGCAGCATCAGGTCCAGCACGACAACGTCAAAATGCTCGGCGAGCAGCGCCTGACGCATCGCCGCACCGTCGGTCACGCCGCTGGCGTGGATATTGAAACGGGCGAGGTAATCGATCATCAGCTCGCGGATCGGCACGTCATCGTCGACGATCAGCGCGCGAATGCTCCAGCGCTTGTCGTCTTTAGGCTCATCCGTCGCGGTCATTTGGGTGTTGTGCATGAGGCTGTTCATCTGCCAGTAGGCCGCCAACCACAAAAGATGGGCTGCGAGGTTGTGGTTTCAGCATAGGCGTCCGGCCGTGAGGCGGGAAGTGCTGATGTAAGGACGTATTGCGGCTGGCGAGGCTAGCGCGGGTGCTTGTTGCTGGCATGTCGGTTGTGTATCGGAGTCGACACAATAGCAGCGAGCGCTATGCTGATCACGGTCGGCGCGACGATTTACCGATCATCGGGTGCCGCGCCGCCGCCGGTTCCGCTACAATGCGCGCCGATTTCGACCTGCCTGAGAGCCCATTCATGTCCGCCTGCCAGACTCCTATCATCGTCGCCCTGGATTTCCCCACCCGTGACGCCGCACTGAAGCTGGCCGATCAGTTGGACCCGAAACTGTGCCGGGTCAAAGTGGGCAAGGAACTGTTCACCAGTTGCGCCGCAGAAATTGTCGGTACCCTGCGTGACAAGGGTTTTGAAGTATTCCTCGATTTGAAATTTCACGACATTCCCAACACCACCGCGATGGCCGTGAAAGCCGCCGCCGAGATGGGCGTGTGGATGGTCAACGTGCATTGCTCCGGTGGTATGCGCATGATGGCCGCTTGCCGTGAAGAGCTGGACAAGCGCAGCGGTCCGCAGCCGTTGCTGATCGGCGTGACCGTGCTGACCAGCATGGAGCGTGAAGACCTGGCCGGTATCGGTCTGGATATCGAACCGCAGGAACAAGTGCTGCGACTGGCTGCGCTGGCCGAGAAGGCTGGCATGGACGGTCTGGTGTGCTCGGCGTTGGAAGCCTCGGCACTGAAAACAGCGCATCCGTCGCTGCAACTGGTGACTCCGGGGATTCGTCCGGCCGGCAGCGCGCAGGACGATCAGCGCCGCATTCTGACCCCGCGTCAGGCGCTGGATGCCGGTTCCGATTATCTGGTGATTGGCCGTCCGATCAGCCAGGCGGCGGATCCGGCACAGGCGCTGGCGTCGGTTGTAGCTGAAATCGCCTAAGCAAACACTGCAAAAACCTGTAGGAGTGAGCCTGCTCGCGATAGCGGTATGTCAAACAACGTTAATGTTGACTGACACACCGCTATCGCGAGCAGGCTCACTCCTACATTTGTTTTGTGGTGGGCTTAAACCTTCAGCACCAACTTGCCAAAGTTCTCACCGCTGAACAATTTCATCAGCGTCTCCGGAAAGGTCTCCAGACCTTCAACGATATCTTCCTTGCTCTTGAGCTGCCCCTTGGCCATCCACCCGGCCATTTCCTGTGCGGCGCTGGCGTACTGCGCCGCGTAATCCATCACCACAAAACCTTCCATCCGCGCGCGATTGACCAGCAGCGACAGATAGTTGGCCGGACCTTTGACCGCTTCCTTGTTGTTGTACTGGCTGATCGCGCCGCAGATCACCACCCGCGCCTTCATGTTCAAGCGGCTCAATACCGCATCGAGGATGTCGCCGCCGACGTTGTCGAAATACACGTCGACGCCTTTCGGGCATTCGCGTTTAAGCCCGGCCACGACATCTTCGGACTTGTAGTCGATGGCGCCGTCGAAGCCCAGTTCATCAATGAGGAACTTGCACTTGTCGGCGCCGCCGGCAATGCCGACCACGCGGCAGCCTTTGATCTTGGCAATCTGTCCGGCAATGCTGCCCACTGCACCCGCAGCGCCGGACAACACCACGGTGTCGCCGGCCTTCGGCGCACCGACATCCAGCAGGGCAAAATACGCAGTCATGCCGGTCATGCCCAGCGCAGACAAATACACCGGCAGCGGCGCCAGTTTCGGGTCGACTTTGTAGAAACCTCTGGGCTCGCCGAGGAAGTAATCCTGCACGCCAATGGCGCCGTTGACGTAGTCCCCGACCGCAAAGCCCGGGTTGTTCGAGGCGATGACTTTTCCCACGCCCAGCGCGCGCATGACTTCACCGATACCCACTGGCGGGATGTAGGACTTGCCTTCGTTCATCCAGCCACGCATGGCCGGGTCGAGGGACAGGTATTCGTTCTTGACCAGAATCTGGTTCGCTGCCGGTTCGCCCACCGGTACTTCCTGATAGGTGAAGGTCTCGCGGTTGGCCGCACCCACCGGGCGTTTGGCGAGCAGGAACTGGCGATTGGTCTGGTTGGTCATGGCAGGCACTCGAACGGAATGAAGTCTTGTTGATAGACGCTTGGCTGCATTGGCGCAAGGTTGGCTGATGCGGCGAATGCACGCCGATCCAGTGCAGTGATGATCACCGGGACGGTTTTATCACTGCGATGCATGGGCACCTAAACAGCCATTGGATAGTGCTGACGCTCGGCATACCTCAATGACTATGCTGCAAATCACCTGCAGCTATCCCTTTGAGGACATAACAATGAGCATGACGTTTTCCGGTCAAGTTGCCGTAGTCACCGGCGCGGCCAACGGCATCGGCCGGGCGACCGCCCAGGCATTCGCCGCCGAAGGTTTGAAAGTGGTGGTGGCCGATCTGGATGCGGCAGGGGGCGAGGGTACGGTAGCGCTTATTCGTACAGCCGGCGGCGAAGCGACCTTCGTGCGCTGCAACGTGACCGTCGAAAGCGAAGTGAAAAATCTGATGGATGAGGTGATCAACACCTACGGCCGTCTCGACTATGCCTTCAACAATGCCGGCATCGAAATCGAAAAAGGCAAACTGGCCGACGGCTCGATGGATGAGTTCGACGCGATCATGGGCGTCAACGTCAAGGGCGTCTGGCTGTGCATGAAGTATCAACTGCCGCTATTGCTGGCTCAGGGCGGCGGGGCGATCGTCAATACCGCCTCAGTCGCGGGGCTGGGCGCGGCACCGAAGATGAGCATCTATGCGGCGTCGAAGCATGCGGTGATCGGTTTGACCAAATCGGCAGCCATCGAATACGCCAAGAAGAAAATCCGCGTCAACGCTGTGTGTCCGGCGGTGATCGATACCGACATGTTCCGTCGCGCCTATGAGGCCGATCCGAAGAAGGGCGAATTCGCCAATGCCATGCACCCGGTCGGGCGCATCGGTAAAGTCGAGGAAATTGCCAGTGCCGTGTTGTATCTGTGCAGCGACGGTGCCGCTTTCACCACCGGCCACTCGCTGGCAGTCGATGGCGGCGTCACCGCATTCTGAACAACGCGCAATAAAAACTGCCCGCATTCGTTGCGGGCTTTTTTATGGATCACGCTCAGTTCCGTGAAGCCCCTTAAACAATGTGTATCAAATGGTTAGAACGGTCGCTTTTGGCGGCGTTGTCGCACAGCCTGTCCGGCGCGGCTGTGATTTACTGCCGCCAGCAAAACGGACAGGAGTTTGCTTGCTCATGGAATTGAGAATTGATCGACAGGCAATGGTGCCGGTCGTGCAGCAGATTGTTGACGGACTGACCGAGTGGATCCTGCAAAGTGGCGTAGAGCCGGCCACCCGTTTGCCCTCCGTGCGGCAAATCGCCCGGGATAATCTGCTCAGTCAGTCGTGTGTTGTCGAGGCGTGTGAACGGCTGGTATCGCAGGGCGTTCTGAGCGCCCGCCAAGGCACCGGGTTCATTGTCGCCGCCTCGCGGTCGACACTGGGCGCCGATGATGAATTGGCGCCATTCGAGGGCCGCTATGCCTGGTGTGATGCAGTGTGCGAGGCAGCCGGGGGGTTGAAGCTGGGGGCCGGTGGTCTGCCGCAAAGCTGGCGCGAGCCTGACGACCTCTGCTATGCGCTGCGCGAGGTGGCGCGCACCGATATGGCCAGCCTGTTCAACTACAGCACGCCTTTGGGGCTTCCGGTGTTGCGCGAGCAGATCGTCAAACGTCTGAAGCTGTTCGGTATCGAGGCTCGCAGTTCGCAGTTGCTGAGTACCTGCGGCGCCAGCCACGCGCTGGATCTGATCGTGCGCAGCTTGTTCAAGGCCGGAGACTGCGTCGTGGTCGAGACGCCAGGGTATGCGCCGCTGTTCGATCTCCTGCGCCTGCATGGCGTGCGGATGCTCGAGGTGCGTCGTACCCCGAACGGGCCGGATATCGAAGCGCTGGAGGCTTTGCTGCAACAGTTTCGGCCTGGCGCATTGTTCATCAACAGCCATCATCACAATCCCACCGGAAGTTGCCTGTCGGCGAGCGTGGCCCAACGCATCCTGCAACTGAGCAAGGCCTATGATTTGCGCGTGATCGAAGACGATGTCTACGCGGATTTGCATACGGGCAACGGTACGCGACTGGCGGCGCTGGATGATGAGGGGCGGGTCATCTATGTGGGCAGTTTTTCCAAGACGCTGAGCAGTTCGTTGCGGGTCGGGTTCGTCTTCGCCGAAACCGAAATGGTCAGGCGACTGGCTCAGGTCAAAATGATCAGCGGCTTGGGGGCGTCGAGGTTTACCGAGGCGGTGCTGGCCAGTCTGATGGTCAGCGGCGCTTACCGCAAACTGGTGCAGCGCCAGCGCCAACGCTTGAATGCCGATCGTGCCGCCGCGCTGCAGGCGCTGGAGGACGCCGATTGGGAGGTTTTCGGCAAGCCTGCGGGTGGGTTGTTCATCTGGGCGCGCTCGCGCATGACCGATCATGTTCGGGTACGCCGGCAGGCGCAGTACTGCGGCGTGTTGCTGTCAGCGCCTGATGCGTTCAGTCCCTGTGGCGAATCGGGCGACTGGTTGCGCATCAACGTCGCATACGCCTGCGATCCACGCGCTCGGCAGTTTTTTCGCAACACCGGTTCGGATCGACCTCAAGCGTTCTGAAAACGACGCGGGCGTAGCTTTTTGCCATTATTCCGACACCAGAGACTTGTGCGGGTGGATGGCCGTTGCGACTCTTCGCTCTACTGACAATGGCAGGGGACTACGCGCAATGATTTCGGCCATGCAAGCACGTTTTGCCAACCTCGGTATGGCAAAAAAACTGGGTATCGGGTTTGTACTGGTTTTGCTGCTGACCGCGCTGGTGGCAGCCATTGGCGTCTGGTCCCTGCAAACCATCAGTCAGCGTTTCGACGGGCTGAAACAGATGTCCTCGCTCAACAGTGGCTTGCTCAAGGTGCGCCTGCTCGAGCAGGAATATGCCTTGCGCGGCGATCCGAAAACCGCCGATGCCTTGCGTAAGGGCGTCGACGAACTGGTTGCTCTGGCTGATCAGCTCAAGGCACAGTCGGCGGCCAATGTGCCGGTCATGAATGATGTGCAGCAGTCGCTCGGCGCTTATCGCAAAGCGTTCGATGAGTTTGTTTCGTTGACCCAGGCCAAGGACCTCGCACTGGAAATGGCCAGTTGGTCGGTGTCCAGTGTGGCCAATAACCTCGATGTGTTGCAGGCCGGACTTGCCGACGACGGTGCGTATACCTTGAAGGACACCGAGGGCAAGGACGGAGCGCAGTTCATTGAGCAGGCCAACCAGGTCAGTCAGGTGTCGCGGTTGATGCTGCAAGCGATGAACGAAGCGCGGATTCGCCTCGATCAAAGCCGCAAGGGCGATGCCGACAGTGCCGGCAAGGGCAATATCGAACAGGCCGCGCAGGCTCAGGCGCAAGCCGAAGAACTGAAAACCACGGTCAAGGACGAGGGTTACCTGACCGTGCTCAATGAAGTGTCCGGGCATATCGCCGGTTTCAACGACAAACTGGCCGAGTACACCGGATTGCTCGCGCAGGAAAAAACCGTCTACGAGCAATTGCACCAGCGTGCCGACCAAGTGGTCGAGCGGGTGAATCAGGCTTATGTCGCTGAAGACGGCGCGATGCAGGCGGAACTGAAGAAAAACTCGCTGCTGATCGTTGGTTCATCGGCGCTGGCGTTGTTGGTCGGATTGCTGGCCGCGTGGTTGATTACTCGTCTTATCGTCGCGCCACTGCGCAGTGTGATTCAAGTCGCCCAGCAGATTGCCGCCGGTGACTTGAGTGCGACCGTGGAGGTGACCCGGCGTGACGAGATCGGCCAGTTGATGTTGGCGATGCAGCAGATGGGTGCAGGACTGAGTGCGATTGTCAGCGGGTTGCAGGCAGGTATCGAGCAACTGGCCAGTTCGGCGCAATCGCTGTCGGCGGTCACCGAGCAGACCAACCTTGAGGTCAGCAGCCAGAAGGAAGAAACCGAGCAGGTCGCCACGGCAATGAACCAGATGACCGCCACCGTGCATGACGTTGCGCGCAATGCCGAAGAGGCGGCGTTGGCTGCGCAGACGGCGGATGACAAGGTCGAGAGTGGTCAGCAGGTGGTGCGCCAGAGCATGGCGCGCATTGAGCAATTGGCTGATTCGGCGACGTCGGCCAGTTCCAGCATCGAAAGCCTCAGTGCGGAAATCCAGAATATCGGGACGGTGCTGGGGGTGATCAAAAGCGTCGCTGAGCAGACCAATCTACTGGCGCTGAATGCCGCGATCGAGGCGGCCCGGGCCGGGGAGCAGGGCAGGGGCTTTGCGGTGGTGGCCGATGAGGTGCGCGCACTGGCTCGGCGCACGCAGCAATCGACTGAGGAAATTGAACGGCTGGTGAGTGCATTGCGCTCGGCGGCGCATTCGTCGGTGCAGCAGATTCAGAGCAGCGGGGAGTTGGTGAAGCTGGCGGTGAGTGATGCGTTGCAGACCGAGAGTGCGCTGGGGAGTATTGCGGTGGCGGTGTCGTTGATTCAGCAGATGAATCAGCAGATTGCGGCGGCGGCCGAGGAGCAGAGTTCGGTGGCGGAGGAGATCAATCGCAGTGTGACGAATATTCGTGCGAGTGCGGATCAGTCGTCGATCGCGATGCGCGGGAATGCGGCTTCGAGTGTTGAACTGGCGCAGTTGGGGAGTGAGTTGCGTGGGATGGTTGGGCATTTTCGGCTTTGACGCTTTGGGCTTGGCGGCCTTTGGGCCGACCATGTTGTGGGTGGTTAGGGGGTATATCCGTTGCTTCGGGTGTTGCGGCTGGCGGTTCCGCCCTTACGGCGGGTCACTTTTGACAAACGCCTCAAAAGTAACCAAAAACGCTTGCTCCTACGTACGGCCCGCTCGCTGGGGCTCGGGGTTCCTTCGCTCCGGGATCGCTCCGGGGGCATCGCCTACGGTTTGCTTCGCTGCACCTCCTCTCGCTGTGTTTGGCTGCGCCAAACGGTCGCTACGCTCCCACCCCCGGATCAATCCCTCCACTCAGCCTTCCGACGTCGCCCGTGGATCAAGATCAAGAGCTGCAGCCGAGCTAACGCTCATCCTGTTGAGTGGTGAGGAGCTGATGCGGTTGCGAGGTGGGCGTTGCTTTTGCTTTTCTGTGGGAGTGAGCTTGCTCGCGAAGGCGGCCTGACAGCCGACCCATCTCTGCCGAATGTACTCAAACCATGTGGGAGCGAGCCTGCTCGCGAAAGCGGCCTGACAGCCGACCCATCTCTGTCAGATGTGCTCAATCCCATTGTAGGAGTGAGCCTGCTCGCGATCGTGGTCTGGCAGCCAACCCATCTCTGCCGGATGTACTCAAACCATGTGGGAGCGAGCTTGCTCGCGAAAGCGGCCTCACATCCACCGGGTGTCTATCGTGTTCACTCCCGCGAGCCCACAAAAAAGCCACCTCTCGGTGGCTTCTCTCTCAACCTCTGCAATCAGTCGTAAATCACTTTCTTCTTCCAGTCGGCATCTGCCTCGGCATCTTTGAGGCCGGCGGTCAGTTGGTTCTCTTCGCCTTCAACCGGTGCAATCTTGTCCATGACCTGGGCGTTGGCGCGGGCCAGCAGTTTTTCCAGGTATTGCAGTTGTTCTGCATACACCTGCGGATCTTGCTGTTTGCGCAGGTATTGCACGCCGCGTTCGAAGGCGAGGCGGGCCTGGCCGGGCTGGTTTTGTTGCAGGGACTGTTGGCCGAGGTTGTTGAAGAATTCGATGTGCAGCAGCACCAGAATGTGGCGGACTTCGCGGATCCAGTGCTTGGCTTCGTTCGGTGGCAGGAAGCCGTCGTGGGCGGCGCGGGTGATCTGGCCGTGAAGGGCTTCGAGCAGGAAGCGTACGTCTTTGGCTTTGGCTTCGGTCAGGATCGGCGCCGGTGGGTTGTTGACCGGGATCGATTCACCTTGCGCGACCAGGGCGCTCAGTTCGGTGATGCGCGCTTTGGTGGTGGCGCTGGTTTTTTCCAGGTTCAACAGACGTTGACAGACGTTCAGTTCCAGACGGGTGAGCAGCAGCTTGAGTGCCGGGGTCATGAACTGGCCCGGGAAGGTCTCGGTCAGTTCGCCGCAGCGGCGCAGGCGGTCGTTGAGTTCGACCTTGGTACGGGCCTTCTCCAGTTTGTTGTTTTCCACCACATGGTTCATGTAGCCAATGGCGATCAGAATTGCGATCCCGGCTATGACTAGCAGGGTGATCATGAGTGGTGTCACCGGTAAGACCTCTTTATAGGGTTCGCATGCGAGTGTAGTGGCTGGGCAATTAACCGCCTAGCGCCGCTCGACTGGTTGGATCGGCAGGTTCAATCTGTATCGGCCGCACGCTGCTTATATGAATGCTGGCGCTGCGGGTGCAGATTGCCATCACTGTGCGGTGGACTATAACGTCTTGGCGAGTGGCGGAATATAGGCGTCAATCGTCGGGCGACGGAAAAGCCCGGTTGCTGCCGTAAAGCAGGTCGAAGTCATTGATTTAAATAAATTTATATCAAGGGGTTGACGACCTCTCAATCCATCCATAGAATGCGCGCCACTTGCAGCGTAAAGCACACAGCGAAGCGCGGCAGGGAGTGAATGTTGTAGTGTGTCCCCTTCGTCTAGTGGCCTAGGACACCGCCCTTTCACGGCGGTAACAGGGGTTCGAGTCCCCTAGGGGACGCCAATGCGGGAATAGCTCAGTTGGTAGAGCACGACCTTGCCAAGGTCGGGGTCGCGAGTTCGAGTCTCGTTTCCCGCTCCAATTTTAAACAGCAGTGCTTTCGGGCGGTGCTGAGTGAAACCAGAGCCAAGTCTTCGGATACGGATCTGGACACCGAAACACACACCATGTGTTCCGGGTAGCGTGTCCCCTTCGTCTAGTGGCCTAGGACACCGCCCTTTCACGGCGGTAACAGGGGTTCGAGTCCCCTAGGGGACGCCATTTGCGGGAATAGCTCAGTTGGTAGAGCACGACCTTGCCAAGGTCGGGGTCGCGAGTTCGAGTCTCGTTTCCCGCTCCAAATTCTAGAAACGCCGCTCCGTGAGCGGCGTTTTTATTAGTGAAAGTTGTAGCCTGTGTCCCCTTCGTCTAGTGGCCTAGGACACCGCCCTTTCACGGCGGTAACAGGGGTTCGAGTCCCCTAGGGGACGCCATTGCGGGAATAGCTCAGTTGGTAGAGCACGACCTTGCCAAGGTCGGGGTCGCGAGTTCGAGTCTCGTTTCCCGCTCCATATTCACAAAAACGCCGCTCAATAGAGCGGCGTTTTTGTATGCGCGTGATGTGTGGTTGTGCCATCAGGTCATGCAGAAAAAGGCCCGTCGAAGCGATTCGGCGGGCCTTTTTGCGTTTTGCGTCTGTCTACCAGGACAGCATCAGGCGGCCGGCAAACAGAATCAGCACTACGCCCATGGTGCGTTCGAACCAATGTCCCATGCGCATGAACAGCAGGCGTACTTTGCTGCTCGAGAAAAACAGCGCCACGATCACGAACCACAGCGCGTTTACAAAACACATCCACAAACCATAGAACGCCTGGATTTGCAGAGGTGTTTCAGCGCTGATGATTGTGGTGAAGATGGCCAGGAAAAATAGCGTGGCCTTGGGGTTGGTTGCGTTGGTCAGAAAACCGGTGCTGAAGGCTTTGAACAAGGTTTGTGCAACCACCGCCTCCTCACTGTTTTTCTCACCTTCAAGGGCCGATTTGGGTTTACTGCGCAGCAGACTGATACCCAAATACAGGATGTAAGCGCCGCCGATCACTTTGGCGACGGTCAACAACCAAGGGGTCGTGTGCATCAATGCCCCCACGCCCAGTAGCGTGTACAGCACGTGTACGGAAATCCCCGCGCCAATACCCAGCGCCGTGCAGATCCCCACCAGTCGGCCGAAGCGTACGCTTTGGCGAATAGTCACCGCGAAGTCCGGGCCGGGAGCAACCACAGCCAGGAAGTGAATAGTGGCCAGCGCCAGAAACTCGCCCAGATAATTCGAATACATCTCAGCTCCAGTAGGTCAGGGGTGAAGCATTGCCGCGATAGCCGACAAAAAAGGAAAGGCTCAAGCGCGGATCTGCCACGCCCGGGGTCACCGAGTGCATGCGACGCGAATTGAACATGATGAAATCGCCGGGTTGCGGTCGGACTTCCAGCGCGGGTGGGCCGAGCAGCGCCGGTTCGATGCCGTAACTGTCGCCACGCATCTCGTCGAACTGATCCGGGGTGATGTCGTCGTCCCACATCTGCAGCGCACCGCCCTCGGTCGGCATGTTCAGATAGACGTTGCAGGCGAACTGCGCCTCCAGGCTGCGGGCCTGGAAACTGTCCGGGGCGTCCTTGGCGAAGATGTCGTGATGGGCCAGGAAGCACACGCCGGGTTTCACTACTCGCGATAGGCCGACATACATTTTCCGGCCGTAGAGATTTTCCAGGTGTGCGCCGGCCGGCCAGGATTCGTCGAGCATGCAGCGCAAGGTATCGATCGGTGAGGAATAGGGGGCGCAGCGATTGCGCAGTTCCGCGATGTTGCTGGTGGCGCGTTCGAAGTAGTCTTCGATCAGTAACGGCTGGTTTTCCGCCTCATAAAAAGCCATGCCGATGCGGCCGATGCTCGGTGCGTTGATGTAACCCTCAAAACCTGGAGCAAGAATTTTGTTGCCAATCTGAATGGCCAGCGGCTCAGGCAGAAAACCTTTGACGCGGATGGCGAGGACTTCTTCGTTGGCCAGTTTTTTTATGCACGTCTCATCGAGACGCTCGACGTCTAGCATCATTGTTTTTAGGTCCATCTATCGATAGTCAACGGAACCGGCGAATGCGGTTCCCCCGGCGTCGGACGCTGCGTGAGGCAGCGCCCGAAATGCTCAATCCACGCTGTAGTGGACGGACAACGTGCCTTTCTTCTGCGAAAGGGACGCGATCGTGACTGTGCCCAGATCCTTCAGGCTACGTACATGGGTGCCGCCGCAGCCATAGGCGGGCAGTTCACCAAAACCGATTTCCCGCGCACCTTCGCGTAGCGAGGTCAGGCGGGGCAGGTCGTGCTCGATCCAGTGGTCGATCCCGGTTTGAACGGTCTCGGTGTCGACTTCCTGCGCAGCATCGCCGGGTTTGAATTGCACTCGACCTTCATCCGGCCAGTGGTGTGCCTTGATCGGCATCCAGCCCATGGCCTGAACGAAATGTCCGATCAGATGGCCGGCCGAATGCATACGGGTGTTGAAGCTGCGGCGTTCTCCATCGACATGGATACAGGTCATGCCAAGCTTTACGGGGCGGTCGACGTAATGAACGATCCGGTCCGGTTCCTGTACGACGCGTAATACCTGGCTCTCATCGATCCAGCCGGTATCGCAGGGCTGGCCACCCCCTTGCGGATGGAACAGGGTGGCGCGCAGCACCACCGCAAATTCGTTCTCGTGGGGCGTGCAGTCGAGGACTTCTACATTAGCCTTGAGGTCATCACTATGGAAAAAGAGGCGAAGCGTCATATTCCATGCCCTTATTTAAATTTCTATTTTTATTATATGAATCGTGTAATAACGTGATAATCCGTTAAAACATCAAAGGACTTGTGCGCTGTGAGCATAAATCTTCCGCTCCCGCTGCTCGGTGAGATGGCAATCTTCGTCAAGGTCGTGGAGACCGGCAGCTTTTCTGAAGCGGCTCGGCAACTGGGTTCATCGCCGTCGGCGGTCAGTCGCAGTATTTCGCGGCTGGAAAAAGCCTTGGCCACGCGACTGTTGCAGCGCACTACGCGCAAGCTGCGTTTGAGTGATGGCGGCGAAGAGGTATTCAAGCGTTGTCAGGAGATGGTAAGCGCGGCCAAGTCAGTGATGGAAATCAGTGGCCAGTTCACCCATGAAGCGGAAGGGCTGGTGCGGGTCAGCGTGCCAAAAGCAGTCGGGCGGTTTGTGATTCATCCGCACATGCCCGAGTTTCTGCGGCGTTATCCCAAGGTTGATGTCGAGTTGCTACTGGAAGATCGCCAGGTCGATTTGATCGACGACCATGTCGATCTGGCCATTCGTATTACGGATCGACCACCGGCCGGGTTGGTCGGGCGGCAATTGCTGACCATCGATCATTTGCTCTGTGCCACGCCGCAGTACCTGGCCGAGCACGGCACCCCGACTCACCCTCATGATTTGCTCAATCACAGCTGTATTTATCTGGGTGAAACCCCCAGCGATGCACGCTGGAAATTCAAGAAAGGCAGCAAAGCGGTAACGGTGGGTGTGCGCGGTCGCTATGCCGCCAATCACACCGGTGTGCGATTGGGTGCGGTGTTGCAGCACATCGGCATTGGCAGCCTGCCGTATTTCACTGCCCGTTACGCACTTGAGCAGAAGTTGATTGTGCAGGTGCTGCCGGACTGGACCTTTCTGGCGTCCTACCATGGCGGACTGTGGTTGCTGCATTCGCCGACGCGCTATCTGCCACCCAAGTTGCGCGTGTTTATCGACTATCTGGTGGAGTGTCTGCAGAAAGAGCCGACCTTGAGCAAGCCGGGCAAGTCAGGTGGTGCGAGTAACGCAGCCATGGCGTATGAATTACCGGAAAGCGAAGGTCTGCTCTAACGCCAATGCAAAAAAATGCCCGCATGGACAACCATGCGGGCGTTTTCATAACGGCGCGAAAATCAGTGCTTGCTGTCCTGAGCGGACATCGCCAGCAGCTGTTTTTCCTGATTCCAGTCGAACGGTTCGTCGTTCTGTTCAGCTTCGTAACGGCGCTCTTCCAGGGCCTGATACAGGTCGATCTCTTCATCGGAAAGGTAGTGCAGGCAGTCACCGGCGAAGAACCACAGCAGATCGCGCGGGATCAGGTGGGCGATTTGCGGATAACGGCTAATCACTTGAGTCAGGATGTCCTGGCCCAGGTATTGGCTTTCGATCGGATCGATCGGCAGCGATGCGAGCAGTTCGTCGAAGCGCTCCAGGAACAGGGCATGGCTTTCTTCGGGAACCTGTTCGGCCTCACCTACGGCGACCAGGATGCTGCGCAGGTGGTCGAGTAATACAAGATGATCGGCAACGACGTTGGACACGAGATAAGTCCTCAAGAGCAAAACGGGCGCGGGAGTATAAAGCTCCTGCGCCCTCTTGGACATGGTTGTCAGGATCAGCGGACTTTGCCCTCTGCCAGTTTCAGTTCCTCTTTGTCGAAGTCATCCACGTCGATCACCTTGCGTCGTGCGGCTTCGGCATCGCGCAGGCTCTGTGCTTCTCCCGGTTGCAACACCCCGGCCTCCAGCGCCGCATCGATGGCGTGCTCACCTGCGACCGGTTTGACCTGACCGCTTTTCAGCGAGGTGTGCAGTTTTTTGTGCAACGGCTGCGCGGCATTCAGCAGATCGCTGGCGTGTTGCAGCGCGCCGACGGCATCGTCTGCCGACTGCGGGCGATAACAACCGGCAAGCAGTTCTTCCAGCGCCGGATCGCCCTTGGCGCGACCAATCACGCCAGCCACTTCGGCGCCGAGTTTGTCCGACGGGCCTTTGTGACGACGACCGAACGGGAACACGATGGCTCGCAGCAGGCAACCGAATACCTTGTTCGGGAAGTTGCGCAGCAATTCATCCAGCGCCCGTTCCGATTGGCCGAGGCTTTCTTCCATCGCCCATCTGAACAGCGGCTCCATGTACGCCGGCGAATCCAGATCGTGATAACGCTTGAGCGCGGCCGAGGCCAGATACAGGTTGCTCAACACATCACCCAAACGTGCCGACAGACGCTCGCGACGTTTCAGTTCGCCGCCCAGCAGCATCATGCTGAAGTCGGCGAGCATGGCGAACGCCGCGGCCTGGCGGTTGAGTGCGCGGAAGTAGCCTTGGCTGATCTTGTCGCCCGGCGCGTGTTCGAAGTGACCGAAACCGAGGTTCAGCACCAGCGTGCTGGCCGCGTTGCTTACGGCGAAACCGATGTGTTTGAGCAGCAGGCCATCGAACTCTTTCAGCGCCTGGTCCTTGTCCTCACGACCGGCAAGGGCCATCTCCTTCAGCACGAATGGATGGCAACGAATCGCGCCCTGACCAAAGATCATCAGGTTGCGCGACAGGATGTTTGCACCTTCCACGGTGATGAAGATCGGCGCGCCGTTCCAGCTACGCCCGAGGTAGTTGTTCGGGCCCATGATGATCGCCTTGCCACCATGCACATCCATGGCGTGGCTGATGCATTCGCGGCCGCGCTCGGTGAGGTGATACTTGAGGATCGCCGACAGCACCGAGGGTTTCTCGCCCAGATCCACTGCGTTGGCAGTGAGCATCCGCGCCGCGTCCATCATCCAGGCGTTGCCGCCGATGCGCGCCATGGCTTCCTGAATACCTTCGAAAGCCGACAGCGGTACATTGAACTGCTCGCGAATCTGCGCGTACTGACCGGTGACCAGGCTGGTGAATTTGGCCGCACCAGTGCCGACCGCCGGCAACGAGATCGAACGGCCGACCGACAGGCAGTTCATCAGCATCATCCAGCCCTTGCCGAGCATCTCCTGACCGCCGATGAGGAAATCCAGAGGGATAAACACATCTTTGCCCGAGTTCGGGCCGTTCATGAACGCCGCGCCTAGTGGCAGGTGACGACGACCGATTTCCACGCCTGCGGTGTCGGTCGGAATCAGCGCGAGGCTGATGCCAAGGTCTTCCTTGTCGCCCAGCAGATGTTCCGGGTCGTAGGCCTTGAAAGCCAGGCCGAGGAGGGTAGCGACCGGGCCTAGGGTGATGTAGCGTTTTTCCCAGTTCAGGCGCAGGCCGATGACTTCCTGACCTTCCCACTGACCTTTGCAGATGATCCCGGTGTCGGGCATCGCCCCGGCATCGGAACCCGCGAGCGGGCCGGTGAGGGCAAAGCACGGAATGTCATCGCCCCGGGCCAGACGCGGCAGGTAGTGATTGCGTTGTTCGTCGGTGCCGTAATGCAGCAGCAGTTCGGCCGGGCCGAGTGAGTTCGGCACCATGACGGTGGAGGCGAGGTCACCGCTGCGGGTCGCCAGTTTCATTGCCACTTGCGAGTGGGCGTAGGCCGAGAAGCCTTTACCGCCAAATTCTTTCGGAATGATCAGGGCAAAAAAGCCATGTTCCTTGATGTGCGTCCAAGCTTCGGCCGGCAGGTCCATCGACTGGCCGATCTGCCAGTCAGTGACCATCGCGCACAGCTCTTCGGTCGGGCCGTCGATGAACGCCTGTTCTTCTTCGGTCAACTGCACTTTCGGATACGACAGCAGTTTGTCCCAGTCCGGACGACCGCTGAACAATTCGCCATCCCACCACACGGTGCCGGCGTCGATCGCGTCGCGTTCGGTCTGCGACATCGGCGGCAGGGTTTTCTGGAACCAGTTGAACAGCGGCGCGGTGAAATGTTTGCGGCGCAGGTCAGGCAGCAATAAAGGCGCGGCGACCACCGCCAGCACGACCCAGAACACCAGCAGCAGCCAGCCCGGTGCGTGACTGAAAATACCCATCGCCAGCAAGTAGACGGCAACAATGCCCAAGGCCGGCAGAGGGGAAATACGTCGGTGGGCGAGATACGCCACGCCAACGATCAAAACCAGTATCCACAACAACAGCATATTCAGTCCTCCGTGAACCAAGGCAAATCGACCCTCCAGAGCTTAGACGGCATCTGTAAAAGCGGGTGGTCAGAGCAAGGTGATTGAAATCGTGGGAAACCCCGGATGGTTTTCGTAGGTTCGGTGGGCAACACGTGTGGGAAATCGTTCGCCGATCCCGCGTCTTTGCGTCCAAGTTTGGCCGAAACGTCGTTATCTCTGTGCTGAAGCTGTCGCTAGACTCGGGGCTCACCCAGGAGATTGCCGTCATGCACGAGTATCTGAGTCCCGGCCGCTTCATCGATAGTGACCACCCGGCGGTGGTGGAGTTCGCCGAACAACATCGGGGTGCCAGCCGCAATCCGCTCGAGCAGGCGATCAGTCTTTATTACGCCGTGCGTGAGGCGGTGCGTTACAACCCCTACACCTTCAGCCGTGATCCGCAGACCTTGCGCGGCAGCTATGCGTTGGCGACGGGGGAGAGTTATTGCGTACCGAAAGCCACGCTGCTGGCGGGCTGCGCACGGCATTGCGGGATCCCGGCGCGTATCGGTCTGGCCGATGTGCGCAATCACCTGTCGACCCCGCGCCTGCTTGAACTGCTGAAGAGCGACATGTTCGCCATGCACGGTTACACCGAGCTGTTTCTCAATGATCGCTGGGTCAAGGCAACACCGGCGTTCAATCAGCAACTGTGTGAGTTGTTCAACGTCGCTCCGTTGGAATTCGATGGCATCAACGACAGCGTTTTTCACCCGTTCAACCGCGACGGCGCGCAACTGATGGAGTATCTGGTCGATCATGGGCAATTCGCCGATGTCCCGGAAACGTTCTTCTTCGAGCATCTGCAAAAGTGTTATCCGCATCTGTTCACTGATCAGCAGCCGCAACTGCTGGGCGACATGCAGAGTGATTTGAGCCGCACCTGATCCGGCGTATGCTGCCTGCCCACGCATTTGAAAAGAGGCGGTCATGCTGAAGATCTGGGGACGGAAAAACTCATCGAATGTCAGGAAGCCGTTGTGGGCTGCCGAGGAACTCGGTCTGGCTTACGAGGCGATTGATGCCGGTGGCGCATTCGGCGTGGTCGACACGCCCGAGTACCGGGCGATGAACCCGAACGGCCGGGTGCCGGTGATCGAAGACGACGGTTTTGTGTTGTGGGAATCCAACGCCATCGTCCGCTATCTGCTGGCCAGACATGCGCCCGACAGCCACTGGTATTCGGCGAATCCGCAAACCCGCGCCGTCGCTGACAAGTGGATGGACTGGACCACCTCGAGTTTCGCCGGGCCTTTCCGCACGGTGTTCTGGGGCGTGTTGCGCACGCCTGCGGACAAGCAGGACTGGGCGGCGATCAATGCCGCGATCAAGGAATGCAGCGAGTTGCTGAGCATGGCAGACAGAGCCTTGGCCAGTCAGCCTTACCTTTCCGGAAAAGACATCGGCATGGGTGACATCCCGCTCGGCAGTTTCATTTATGCCTGGTTCGAGATGCCCATCGAACGCGCCCCGCAACCGCATCTGCAAGCCTGGTACGAGCGTCTGAAGCAGCGTCCGGCCTACCGGAAAGCCGTCATGACCGCGTTGACTTAATACCTACTATCGACACACTTGACTGTACTTGTACGGCGGCGGCAAGCACCATTGCGCACTTGCGCTGCGGTTCGACTCTTCGCCGCCGTCTCCTTTTTCCCTTCAATGGTGCGTAAATCAGATATGAGTTCCGCTCTGTCCATCCGGCAGCTAACCAAAACCTACGGCAACGGGTTCCAGGCCTTGAGTGGTATCGATCTGGACGTCGCCGAAGGTGACTTTTTCGCCTTGCTCGGCCCCAACGGTGCCGGCAAATCCACGACCATCGGCATTCTCTCGACCCTGGTCAACAAGACCAGCGGCACGGTGAATATCTTCGGCCATGACCTGGACAAGAATCCTGCGCAGCTCAAGCGCTCGATCGGCGTAGTGCCCCAGGAATTCAACTTCAACCAGTTCGAAAAGACCTTCGACATCGTCGTGACCCAGGCCGGTTACTACGGCATTCCAGCGAAGATCGCCAAGGAACGCGCCGAGCAGTACCTGACCCAACTGGGCTTGTGGGACAAGCGCGATGTGCCGTCGCGTTCGCTGTCCGGCGGCATGAAGCGGCGCTTGATGATTGCCCGCGCACTGGTGCACGAACCGCGTCTGCTGATCCTCGATGAACCGACCGCAGGCGTCGATATCGAGTTGCGCCGTTCGATGTGGACGTTCCTCACCGAGCTGAACCAGAAAGGCATCACCATCATCCTCACCACGCACTATCTGGAAGAGGCTGAGCAGTTGTGCCGCAACATCGGCATCATCGACCACGGCACCATCGTCGAGAACACCAGCATGAAACAATTGCTGGGCCAGTTGCACGTGGAAACCTTCCTGCTCGACCTGAAAAACGACTTGCACACCGCGCCGCAATTGCTCGGCTATCCAGCCCGGTTGATCGACGCTCACACCCTGGAAGTCCAGGTCGACAAGTCCATGGGCATCACGGCGTTGTTCACCCAGTTGGCGCAGCAGAACATCGAAGTGCTGAGCCTGCGTAACAAAACCAATCGCCTCGAGGAGCTGTTCGTGTCCCTGGTGGAGAAAAATCTGTCGAAGGTGGCGGTATGAGTTCCGAATTCCGTCCCAACCTCGTCGCCCTGCAGACCATTGTTTATCGAGAGGTCAAACGCTTCACGCGGATCTGGCCGCAAACGCTGCTGCCGCCGGCGATCACCATGGTTCTGTACTTCGTGATTTTCGGCAATCTGATCGGTCGCCAGATCGGCGACATGGGTGGCTTCACCTACATGGAGTACATCGTGCCGGGACTGATCATGATGTCGGTGATCACCAACTCCTACGGCAACGTGGTGTCGAGTTTCTTCGGCAGCAAGTTCCAGCGTTCCATTGAGGAATTGATGGTATCGCCGGTGTCGCCGCACACGATTCTGATCGGCTTCACCATTGGCGGTGTGTTGCGGGGTCTGATGGTCGGCGTGATCGTGACGATTCTGTCGCTGTTCTTCACCCATTTGCAGGTGCATCACCTCGGTGTGACCATTCTGGTGGTGGTGCTGACGGCGACGATCTTTTCGCTGCTAGGCTTCATCAACGCGGTGTTTGCGCGCAACTTCGATGATATTTCGATCATCCCGACTTTTGTGCTGACGCCTCTGACGTACCTGGGTGGGGTGTTCTATTCCATCACGCTGCTGCCGCCATTCTGGCAAACCGTGTCGCTGGCCAACCCGGTGCTGCACATGGTCAATGCCTTCCGTTACGGCATTCTCGGTGTGTCGGATATCAAGATCGGTATCGCGATCACCTTTATGCTGGTGGCGACGGTGGTGCTGTATCTCGGTTGCGCACGGTTGCTGGTGAGTGGGCGCGGGATGCGGACCTGATTCCAGACCGAGTCGTGGCCATCGCGAGCAGGCTCACTCCTACAGGGGAACGCATTCCAATGTAGGAGCGAGCCTGCTCGCGAATGCAAACGCCACAAAACAAAACGGCCTCCCACTGCGGAGGCCGTTTTGCATTCAGCGCATGCGGCTTTTCTTGCGCCGCGCCCATTGCCGCGCGACCCACCAGCGCCAATACATCATCACCAGACAGTAGGCGAGGGCGCCAAGCACCAGCCCTACCACCACCGAGCCGAGCAAGAACGGCTGCCACAATGTCGACAACTCGCCGCTGATCCACTCCCAGGTCAGTTCATCCGGAAGATGCCGGGCGGGCACGTCCATCAAAAACGCCCCAGCCTGATAAGTGCAGAAGAACACCGCCGGCATGGTGATCGGATTGGTCAGCCACACCAGGCTGACAGCAATCGGCATGTTCCCCCGCACCATGACGGCGAGGGCGGCGGCCACCAGCATCTGCGCCGGAATCGGCAGGAATGCGGCGAACAGGCCGACCGCCATCGCCCGTGCGACCGAGTGACGATTGAGGTGCCAGAGGTTCGGGTCATGCAGCAACTTGCCGAGAAAGCGTAAGGATTTGTGTTCCCTGATGCTCGTCGGGTCGGGCATGTAACGTTTGAATAAGCGCCGGGGCATAAGGCTTCTCGGTCGGTTAAGGCGGCAAGTATGTCTGGATTCTACGAAGCGCCCATTCAGACTTTGTGACAATTGTTGACGACGCCCGTGCCCGACACCCGCTATGCCTAAGTGTGGAACTCTCAAGGACGGGCTTATGCGCACAGGGATGATGGCGCTGGCAGTCGGTCTGCTGGCCCCGGTTTTTATGTCGGCATTACCGCCGGTCTGGTTGCTGCTGTTATTGCCGGTCGTGGCTTTGATGTTGCTGCCGTTTCGCAGCTATCCGTTGGCGTTTCTGCTGTTTGGCTTCACGTGGGCCAGTGTCGGTGCGCAGTGGGCGTTGAATGATCGCTTGCCGGCCGGGCTGGATGGCGAAACCCGGTGGGTTGAAGGGCGGGTGGTCGGGTTGCCGCAGAACAGCGACGGCGTGGTGCGTTTCGAATTGGCTGATGCACTCTCCCGTCACGAAAAACTGCCACCGCTGATGCGCCTGGCCTGGTACGGCGGGCCGCCGGTCAACAGCGGCGAGCGCTGGCGTCTGGCGGTCAAGCTCAAGCTTGCGGGTGGTTTGCTCAATCCGGACGCTTTCGATTACGAGGCGTGGCTACTGGCGCAACGCATCGGTGCGACCGGCACGATCAAGGACGGCCAACGCCTGAGCGAGGCACGTTGGGCCTGGCGCGACAGTATTCGGCAGCGTTTGCTCGAGGTGGACGCACAGGGGCGGGGCGGGGCATTGGCGGCGCTGGTGCTGGGCGATGGCTCGGGACTCAGTCGTGAGGACTGGCAGATTTTGCAGGATACCGGCACCGTGCACTTGCTGGTGATTTCCGGTCAGCACATTGGCTTGCTGGCGGCGGTGATGTACATGCTGGTCGCCGGCTTGGCCCGCTTTGGCCTGTGGCCGCTGCGCTGGCCCTGGCTGCCGTGGGCCTGCGGCCTGGCATTCGCGGCTGCGCTCGGTTATGGCCTCCTTGCCGGTTTCGACGTGCCGGTACAGCGCGCCTGCGTGATGGTCGGGCTGGTACTGTTGTGGCGCCTGCGCTTTCGCCATCTCGGTGCGTGGTGGCCGTTGCTGCTGGCATTCAATGCAGTGCTCTTGCTCGATCCCTTGGCCAGCCTGCGCCCCGGCTTCTGGTTGTCCTTTACGGCCGTAGCAGTGTTGATTTTTACCTTTGGTGGCCGCTTGGGCGGGTGGCGTTGGTGGCAAACCTGGACGCGGGCGCAATGGTTGATAGCCATCGGTCTGTGCCCGGTGTTGCTGGCACTGAATCTGCCGATCAGCCTGAGCGGGCCATTGGCAAATCTGTTGGCGGTGCCTTGGGTCAGCCTCGTGGTGTTGCCGCCGGCACTGCTCGGCACGCTGATGTTGCCGGTGCCGCATGTCGGGGAAGGTCTTTTGTGGCTGGCCGGCGGTTTGATCGAGGCGCTGTTTCGCGCTTTGGCGGTGATTGCCGGGCAGTGGCCGGCATGGACAGCCGCCGCCGTGCCGGGCTGGGTCTGGTTGCTCGGCAGCCTCGGTGCCGTGTTGTTGCTGTTGCCGCGCGGCGTGCCGATGCGTGCGCTGGGCTGGCCATTGCTGTTGCTATTGGTTGTGCCGCCACGCGAGCGCCTGGATGAAGGGGGGGCCGATATCTGGCAACTCGATGTTGGTCAAGGCCTGGCCATTCTGATCCGCACCCGTCATTACGCGCTGCTGTATGACGCCGGGCCGCGTTTTGGCGATTTCGATCTCGGCGAGCGGGTGGTGCTGCCCGCGTTGCGCAAACTCAATGTGGAAAAACTCGATTTGATGCTGCTCAGCCATGCGGACGCCGATCACGCTGGCGGCGCTTTGGCGATCACTCGTGGTTTGACCGTCGATCAAGTGATAAGCGGCGACCCGGCGGGACTGCCCGCTCAATTGGGCGCCGAAGCCTGCGCTAGTGGGCAGCAATGGCAATGGGACGGCGTGCGTTTTCAACTCTGGCAGTGGGCGGACGCTCACGACAGCAATCAGCGTTCCTGCGTGTTGCAGATCGAGGCTAATGGCGAGCGCCTGCTGCTGACCGGCGACATCGACACCCACGCCGAACGCGTCCTCCTCGACAGTCCACTGGCCGTGCCGACGCAATGGCTGCAAGCGCCTCATCATGGCAGCCGCAGTTCATCGTCAATGGCGCTGCTTAACGTCTTGAAGCCAGAGTCCGTGCTGATTTCGCGAGGTCATGGCAATTCATTTGGCCATCCCCACCCAACCGTGCTCGCGCGTTATCGGAAACAGGGCCTGCGCATTTACGACAGCGCCGAGCAGGGCGCCATTCATCTGCAACTGGGCCGCTTCAAACCGCCGTGGACGATGCGTCAACAGCGGCGTTTCTGGCGCGATCCGCCGGCACTCGCCCGTTGATCGGTGCCAGCATGGATGCCACATCACGGTCGTCGGAGCGGCGGGTCTTAATCGCGGATCGGTATGGTAAAGTGGCGCACTTTTTCGAGGGGACTGTCACTGTGTGGGAATTGGTCAAATCCGGCGGCTGGATGATGTTGCCGATCATTCTGAGCTCCATCGCGGCCATGGCGATCGTCGCCGAGCGCCTGTGGACCCTGCGCGCCAGTCGCGTCACCCCCGAGCATCTGTTGGGTCAGGTCTGGGTCTGGATCAAGGACAAGCAGCTCAATAAAGAAAAACTCAAGGAATTGCGCGCCAATTCGCCGCTGGGGGAAATCCTCGCCGCCGGTCTGGCCAACTCCAAGCATGGTCGCGAGATCATGAAAGAGTGCATCGAAGAGGCCGCCGCCCGGGTCATTCATGAACTCGAGCGCTACGTTAACGCGCTGGGCACGATTGCCGCCATGTCGCCGTTGCTCGGTCTGCTGGGCACCGTGTTAGGCATGATCGACATTTTCAGCGCCTTCACTGGCTCAGGCATGACCACCAACGCCTCGGTATTGGCCGGTGGTATTTCCAAAGCGTTGATCACCACTGCGGCAGGCCTGATGGTCGGTATTCCGGCGGTGTTCTTCCACCGGTTCCTGCAACGCCGCATCGATGAGCTGGTGGTGGGCATGGAACAGGAAGCGATCAAACTGGTTGAAGTGGTGCAGGGCGACCGTGACGTCGATCTGGCCGAGGGCCGCGCGTGAAATTCCGTCGCAAGCCTCGGGAAACCATCGATATCAACCTCGCGTCGCTGATCGACGTGGTGTTTATTCTGCTGCTGTTTTTCGTCGTGACCACCACGTTTACCCGCGAAACCCAGTTGCGTGTCGATTTGCCGGAAGCGGTCAGCGGCTCACCGGCCGAAGACCAGCAACTCAAGCAGATTGACGTGGCTATCAGCGCTGAAGGCGTGTTTTCGGTGAACAACAAGATTCTGCCGAAGAATGACCTGGCGACCCTGATGGAAGCCATGCAGAAAGAATCCAACGGTGACACCAACATGCCGTTGTCGATCAGTGCTGACGGCAAGACGCAGCATCAATCCGTGATCACCGCCATGGACGCGGCCGGCAAGCTCGGTTTCAGCCATCTGCGCATGACCACGGTCGAGGCGGCGCCCAAATCCTGATGAGCCTGTCCGATCGTTTGCTCGCCGCGTGGTATCAGGGGCACCCGGCCCTGACGCTGCTGCGGCCGCTGGAAATGCTCTATCGTCGCGTGGTGGTGGGTAAACGCCAGCGCTTTCTCGACGGTGAAGGCGAGATTTATCAGTCGCCGGTGCCGTTGATCGTGGTTGGCAATATCACTGTGGGAGGCACCGGCAAGACGCCGATGATTCTCTGGTTGATCGAACATTGCCGACGCAGCGGTTTGCGTGTCGGCGTGGTCAGCCGTGGCTACGGTGCCAAACCACCACAGCTGCCGTGGCGTGTTGAAGCCGATCAAACCGCCGATATCGCCGGCGACGAACCGCTGCTGATCGTCCAGCGCACCGGCGTGCCGCTGATGATCGACCCCGATCGCAGTGCCGCCGTCAAAGCCTTGCTCGCCAGCGAACCGCTGGATCTGATCCTCTCCGATGACGGCATGCAGCATTATCGTCTGGCGCGGGATCTGGAGCTGGTGTTGATCGACGCCGCTCGCGGCTTCGGCAACAAGCGTTGCCTGCCCGCCGGGCCTTTGCGCGAGCCGATCGAACGCCTGCAAAGCGTCGACGGCGTGCTGTTCAACGGTGCCACCGAAGATCGCGACGACGGTTTCGCTTTTCGTCTGCAACCTACCGCGCTGGTCAATCTGCGCAGTGGCGAGCGCAAATCGCTCGGGCATTTTCCGCCGGGTCAGAGCGTCCACGCCGTCGCCGGGATCGGCAATCCGCAACGTTTCTTCAATACCCTCGAAGCGCTAGACTGGCGCGCAGTTCCCCATGGGTTTGCCGACCACGCTGAATACAGCGTGCAGGCCTTGAATTTCACACCGTCATTGCCATTGGTGATGACCGAAAAGGACGCGGTGAAGTGCCGTGCCTTCGCTGCTGCCGACTGGTGGTATCTGGCGGTCGATGCCGTGCCGTCGCCGGCCTTCGTGACCTGGTTCGACACACAGCTGATGCGCCTGTTACCCGATCGGCTTTTGCCTTAACTCTTTACTCAGGGAATGTTCATGGACACCAAATTGCTCGACATCCTCGCGTGCCCGATCTGCAAAGGCCCGCTCAAGCTCAGCGCCGACAAGACCGAACTGATCAGCAAGGGCGCCGGTCTGGCGTACCCGATCCGCGACGGCATCCCGGTGATGCTCGAAAGCGAAGCCCGCACCCTGACCACCGACGAGCGTCTGGATAAATGACCACTGCCTTCACCGTTGTCATCCCGTCGCGTTTCGCCTCGACCCGTTTGCCGGGCAAACCGCTGCTGGATATCGCCGGCAAGCCGATGATCCAGCACGTCTGGGAACAGGCGAGCAAAAGCAGCGCCACTCGTGTGGTGGTTGCCACTGACGATGCGCGCATCGTCGAGGCCTGCCAGGCCTTTGGCGCCGAAGTCGTGCTGACCCGTGAAGATCATAACTCCGGCACCGACCGTCTGGCCGAAGTCGCGGCGAAACTGGGCCTTGAGCCCGACGCGATTGTGGTCAACGTACAGGGCGACGAGCCACTGATCCCACCGAGCGTGATCGATCAGGTTGCCGCCAATCTGGCCGCCCACACCGAAGCGCGCATGGCCACGCTGGCCGAGCCGATTGAGGACGTGGAAACCCTGTTCAACCCGAACGTGGTCAAGGTCGTCAGCGACCTTAACGGTTTGGCGCTGACCTTCAGCCGTGCGACCTTGCCGTGGGCGCGCGATGCCTTTGCCAAGAGCCGCGAGCAATTGCCTGAAGGCGTGCCGTACCGTCGTCACATCGGCATTTATGCCTACCGCGCCGGTTTCCTTCACGATTTTGTGAGCTGGGGCCCGTGCTGGCTGGAAAACACTGAATCGCTCGAACAACTGCGTGCCCTGTGGCACGGCGTACGCATTCATGTCGCCGATGCGCTGATCGCGCCGCCAACCGGCGTCGACACTGCCGAAGACCTTGAGCGCGTTCGTCGCCTGCTGGGGGCCTGATGCGCGTTCTGTTTGTGTGCCTGGGCAACATTTGCCGTTCGCCCACGGCCGAAGGCGTATTGCGGCACAAACTGCGTGAAGCGGGGCTGGCGGATCAGGTCGAAGTGGCTTCCGCCGGCACCGGTGACTGGCACGTCGGCAACCCGCCGGACAAACGCAGCCAGGCCGCGGCCAAAATGCGCGGCTATGACCTGTCGGCGCAACGCGCGCAGCAGGTCAGCCGTGCCGATTTCGCCAGTTATGATCTGATTCTGGCGATGGACAACAGTAACCTGCGCAACCTCAAGGCGTTGCAGCCGTCCACCGGCAAAGCCGAGCTGGATTTGTTCCTGCGTCGTTATGCCGGGGTGGTTGATGAAGTGCCGGATCCGTATTACGACGGCGATCAGGGTTTCGAGCAGGTGCTGGATCTGATCGAAGCGGCTTGCGACCAACTGCTTATCGAAGTGAAGGGCCGGTTATGAGTTTGCAGGTGCAACCGCAGGTTTCCCTGAAACCGTTCAACAGTTTTGGCGTGGATGTGCGCGCGCAACTGTTCGCCGAAGCCCATAGCGATGCCGATGTTCGTGAAGCGCTGGCGTATGCCACCGCGCACGACGTGCCGTTGCTGGTGATCGGCGGGGGCAGCAACTTGCTGCTGACTGCGGATATCCCGGCGCTGGTCTTGCGCATGGCGACGCGAGGGATTCGTGTGATCAGCGATGACGGCAGCCGCGTGGTGATCGAAGCTGAGGCCGGCGAGCCGTGGCACCCCTTTGTGCAATACACCCTGGCGCAGGGTTTTTCCGGACTGGAAAACCTCAGCCTGATTCCCGGCACGGTCGGCGCTGCGCCGATGCAGAACATTGGCGCTTACGGCATTGAGATCAAGGATGTGTTCGCCGGCCTCACCGCGCTGGACCGTCAGACCGGCGATCTGCGCGATTTCAGTCTCGAAGAATGTAACTTCGCCTACCGCGATAGCCTGTTCAAGCAGCAGCCGGGGCGTTGGCTGATTTTGCGCGTGCGCTTTGCACTCGACCGCGTCGCTCATCTGCATCTGGAATACGGCCCGGTGCGCCAGCGCCTGACCGAGCAGGGCATCGAGCAGCCGACGCCGACCGATGTCAGTCGCGCGATTTGCAGCATCCGCAGTGAAAAACTGCCGGACCCGGCAGTGCTCGGCAATGCCGGCAGCTTCTTCAAGAATCCCCTGGTGTCGGCGGCCGTCGTCGCGCAGATCAAAGAACAGCATCCGGATGTGGTCGCCTACGCGCAACCGAACGGACAAATGAAGCTCGCGGCAGGCTGGCTGATCGAGCGCGCTGGCTGGAAAGGTTTCCGTGAAGCCGATGCCGGCGTGCATAAATTGCAGGCGCTGGTGTTGGTCAACTACGGCGCCGCGACCGGTCTGCAACTGCTCGACCTCGCGCAACGCATCCAGAAAGACATTGCAGAACGTTTCAATGTCGAGCTGGAAATGGAGCCCAATCGGTATTGAAGCAGCGGCGAGCTTCAAGCTTCTAGCAGCAAGCTACAATCTTGATGGTGAGCCAGCTACTGCATTCACTTGCAGCTTGTAGCTAAAAGCTCATAACTGAAAAGCCCTGTCTCAGCAGGGCTTTTTCGTTAATGCTGGGTTAACTTAGCGAGCTAACGATAACCGTCATTTGCTCCACCAAAGGCCCGGTGCAGACGTTCGCGTCGGCACAAGAGAGCCTGATTAGCCTGAGTCGATCTGCGTGAACCACCGCCGATTCAATGGCGGCAGATTGCTCGACCCCATAACCACTAAAAATATGCGGGCGTGCCCATGATTACCCTGAAACTCAACGGTCAAGACCATCCCCTCGATGTCACTGAAGACATGCCGCTGTTGTGGGCGATTCGTGATGTCGCCGGTTACAACGGCACCAAATTCGGTTGCGGCATGGGCCTGTGCGGCGCCTGTACCATCCACATCGATGGTTTGCCGGCGCGCAGTTGCATCACGCCGATCGGCTCGGTGATCGGGCAAAACGTCACCACCATCGACAATCTTCATGCCGACCCGGTCGGGCAGGTGGTCCAGCAAGCCTGGCTCGACTCAGCCGTCGCGCAGTGCGGTTTCTGTCAGGGCGGGCAAATCATGTCGGCCACGGCATTGCTCAAAACCAACCCGAACCCGAGCGACGAGCAGATCGAAGAAGCCATGGTCGGCAACATTTGCCGCTGCGGCACCTATAACCGGATCAAAACCGCTATCCGTCAGGCGTCCACGCATCTGAAGGAGGCGAAAGCATGAGCCGTCTTCCGAATGATTTCGCCCTAAGCAATCTCAGCCGTCGCGGTTTCCTCAAAGGCGTCGGCGCCACCGGTGCGCTGGTGCTGGCGGCGAGTTGGGGCTGGCAGGATGCGTTGGCCGAGGACAAGCCGAAACAGTTCGGCGCCGATGGCATGCCCAACGGCTGGATCGATGATCCGAAGGTCTACGTCAGCATCGCCGCTGACGGCACGGTGACCGTGGTGTGCAACCGATCGGAAATGGGCCAGGGCGTGCGCACCAGTCTGACCATGGTCGTTGCCGATGAGCTGGAAGCCGACTGGGCTCACGTCAAAGTGCAGCAGGCGCCGGGTGATGAAGTTCGCTTCGGCAATCAGGATACCGACGGCTCGCGCAGCATGCGCCACTGGTATGAGCCGATGCGGCGTTGCGGCGCGGCGGCACGGACGATGCTCGAGCAGGCCGCCGCCGCGCAGTGGAAAGTGCCGGTCGGCGAATGCCACGCGCAGTTGCACAAAGTCATCCATAAACCCTCCGGTCGTGAGCTCGGCTATGGCGAACTCGCCGCCGCAGCCAGTGCGTTGCCGGTGCCGGCGCGTGACAGCCTGCGCCTCAAGCAGCCGTCCGAGTTTCGCTACATCGGCAAGGAAGGCAGCAAAGCCATCGACGGCGCCGACATCGTCAACGGTCGTGCGGTATTTGGCGCCGATGTGCATTTCGATGGCATGTTGTACGCGACTATCGCCCGTCCGGCGGTGTACGGCGGCAAGGTCAAATCGCTGGATGACAGCGCCGCGCTGAAAGTCCCCGGCGTGCTCAAAGTGCTGCAGATCGAAAGCCGGCCGCTGCCTTCGGAGTTTCAGCCGTTGGGCGGCGTGGCAGTCGTCGCCAGCAATACCTGGGCGGCGATCAAGGGCCGTGAAGCGCTGAAAATCGAGTGGGACGATGGCCCGAACGCCAGTTACGACTCGATCGCCTATCGCAAGGAACTGGAAGCCGCCTCGCTGAAACCCGGCAAAGTGGTGCGCAACACCGGCGATATCGACAAGGCCCTGAGCGGCGCCGCGAGTACGCTCGAAGCGTCTTACTATCTGCCACATCTGGCACAGTCGCCGATGGAACCGATGGTCGCCATCGCCCGTTACAAGGATGGTGTCTGCGAAGCCTGGGCACCGAGTCAGGCACCACAAGTCACCCGCGAGCGCATTGCCGAGCGTCTTGGGCTGCCGTTCGACAATGTCACGTTCAATGTCACCTTGCTTGGCGGCGGTTTCGGTCGCAAATCGAAGCCGGATTTCGTCGTCGAAGCAGCGATTCTCGCCAAAGAGTTTCCCGGCAAAGCCGTGCGGGTGCAGTGGACGCGTGAGGATGACATCCACAACTCGTATTTCCACACCGTGTCCGCTGAGTATTTGAAGGCTGGCGTCGGCAAGGACGGCATGCCGTCCGGCTGGTTGCATCGCACTGTGGCACCGAGCATCACTGCGTTGTTCGCGCCGGGCATGAACCATGAAGCCGCATTCGAGCTGGGCATGGGTTTCACCAACATGGCCTACGCGATTCCCAATGTGCGCCTGGAAAACCCCGAAGCGACCGTGCACACGCGGGTCGGCTGGTATCGCTCGGTGTCGAACATTCCCCACGGTTTCGCGATCCAGAGTTTCGTCGATGAGCTGGCGTACAAGGCTGGCGAAGATCCGCTCAAGTACCAGATCAAACTGCTCGGCGCGGATCGGCAGATCGACCCGCGTACCTTGAGCGAAGAGTGGAACTACGGTGAATCTCCCGAGCGGTATCCGATCGACACCGGACGCATGCGCACCGTGCTGGAAACCGCCGCCAAGGCTGCCGGTTGGGGGCGCAAACTGCCCAAGGGTCGGGGTCTTGGCCTGGCGGTGCACTACAGCTTCGTCACCTATGTGGCGGCGGTGATCGAAGTCGAGGTCAAAGACGATGGCACGCTGATCGTGCACAAGGCTGATATTGCCGTCGATTGCGGGCCGCAGATCAACCCCGAGCGCATTCGCTCGCAGTTCGAAGGCGCTTGTGTGATGGGCCTGGGTAATGCCGTGCTGGGGGAAATCAGCTTCAAGGACGGCAAAGTGCAGCAGGACAATTTCCACATGTACGAAGTGGCGCGCATGTCGCTGGCGCCGAAGGAAGTTGCCGTGCATCTGGTGACGCCACCGGGTGACGTGCCACTGGGCGGTGTCGGCGAACCGGGCGTGCCACCGATTGCTCCGGCCTTGTGTAACGCGATCTTCGCCGCCACCGGCAAGCGCATTCGCAATCTGCCGGTGCGTTACCAGTTGCAGGGCTGGCAGAAGGCAGAGGCGTAATGGACAGCGTCGACCTCAATGTTCTGCGCAGCGTCCTCGAATGGCGCCGCGCCGGACAGCGGGTGGTGCTGTTCAGCGTGGTGCAGACCTGGGGCACGGCGCCGCGTGCGCCTGGCGCCATGCTCGCCTTGCGCGAAGATGGCGTGGTGATCGGTTCGGTGTCGGGCGGGTGCGTCGAGGATGACTTGATCGCCCGCCTGCACGACGGCCGCATCGCCACCGACGGGCCGCCGGTGCAGTTGATTACTTATGGCGTCACGCGAGAGGAGGCGGCGCGCTTTGGCTTGCCTTGCGGCGGTACGTTGCGCCTGACCGAAGAGCGCGTTGGCGATCCGGCGTGGGTCGCTGAATTGCTGGCCCGTTGCGAGGCCCACGAGATTGTCGCTCGCGAATTGAACATCGACACCGGTGAGGTGCTTCTGTCGCCGGCGAGCAAAAACGATGCGCTGGCGTTCGACGGCAAGTCCCTGCGCGCTATTTATGGCCCGCGTTGGCGTTTGCTGTTGATCGGCGCCGGGCAGTTGTCACGCTACGTGGCGGACATGGCGCGACTGCTGGATTTCGAGGTGCTGATTTGCGATCCGCGCACTGAATTTGTCTACGGCTGGGAAGAGCATCACGGTCGCTTCGTCCCGGGCATGCCGGATGACGCGGTGTTGAGCATCCAGACCGATGAGCGCACAGCGATTGTCGCGTTGACTCATGATCCGCGTCTGGATGACATGGCGCTGCTGACGGCGCTGGATTCGCCGGCCTTTTATGTCGGCGCACTCGGGTCGCGGGTCAACAGTCAGAAACGTCGGGAGAATCTGGCTCAGCTAGGCTTGTCGGTACAGGCGATCGGTCGGCTGCATGGTCCGATCGGTTTGCACATTGGCAGTCATTCGCCGGCGGAAATTGCCTTGTCCTTGCTGGCAGAGATCGTCGCGATCAAGAACGGTGTCGAGTTGAAGCAGAAGAAAACACTGGAGGACGCATGAGTCGATCCATTGCGGTAATTGTACTGGCTGCAGGCGAGGGCAGCCGCTTTCGCCAGGTGGCCGGCGCCGATAAGGACAAGTTGCTGGCGGACTGCACCGGACGTGACGGTGCGGTGCGTTCGGTGATCGAGCAGGTGTTGGTGAATCTGCCGACCGATCTTGATAAGCGTGTGTTGGTGACGACTGAGGCGCGCCCGCAGGCGATGCGCATGGCGCAGGCGTATGGCTGTGACGTGGTCTCGATTGAGTCGACCGGGATGGGGGACAGCATTGCCGCTGGTGTCGCCGCTTGTCCGGACGCCGATGGCTGGTTGATTGTGCTTGGAGACATGCCGTTTATCCTGCCGTCGACGATTGAGCGGGTGGTCGCGGCCATTGCAGATGATGCGGTGAGCGTGCCGGTGCAGGATGGCGAGTTTGGTCATCCGGTGGGATTTGGGCGGTCGTTTGGTTTGGGGTTGCAGGCGTTGAGTGGCGATCGTGGGGCTCGGCCTTTGTTCAAGCAGGGTAGGGTGGTGGAGATTGCCGTCGATGACCCAGGTGTGCTGTGGGATATCGATGTGCCTGAGGCTTTGGTTTTTGCCTCGTCTTGAGATCTGTATGAATTCCTTAGAAGCCCTCACCCTAACCCTCTCCCAGAGGGAGAGGGGACTGACCGAGGTGTTCTTTCGAGCTACACCGACCTGAAACTTCGAGTCGAACTCCGGCCTTGAAGCACACGGAGATCGGCTCCCTTTCCCCCTCGCCCCGTGGGGAGAGGGCTGGGGTGAGGGGGTTGGGTCTAGAGTCCACCACAAAAAATCGAGGCATAAAAAAAGCCCCGCCTGAATAATCAGGCGGGGCTTTTTAACGGCTTTGGAAATTACACGAGTGGTTTAGGCTCGTGCTCTTTTTCCTCGGCCTCCTGGTGTTGCTCGACCGCGTCCTGAACGGAGCGTGGTGCTTCAGCGATCACCGCTTCGACAACCGCTTCTTCAGCGACCGGGGCAGGCGCTGCCTCGACCACTTCAGCAACCGGAGCAGCAGCGGCAGCCAGTTCGGCTTCCTTCTGCAGACGCTCTTCTTCACGCTTGCGACGACGCACTTCACGCGGGTCGTTTGGCGCGCGGCCGCTTGGCGTCAGGGCGCTGACTGGAGCCGGTGCTTCAACCGCTGGAGCTGGCGCTTCGGCAACCACTGGCGCTTCGAACACTGGCGCTGGTTCAGCAACGACCACTGGCTCGGCAACTTTGGTCTCTTCAACCACAGGAGCTTCAACCGCAGGCGTTTCGAGCACTGGCTTTTCAACAACCGGCGCTTCAACCACTGGCGCTGGTGTTTCAGCAACAGCCGGCTCGGCAACCCAGTTGAAAGCGGTCTGCTCTTCGCGAACTTCACGCACGGTTTCGGTCACGGTTTCAGCGACGGTTTCAACAACCGGCTCGGCAACCACTACTGGTGCAGGCTCAACCTGAGGCAGCGTTTCCTGAACCGGAGCCACTTCGACTTCTGGAGCAGCAACTACTTCAACTGGCGTTGTCGCTTCAACAACCGGCGCTTCCACTGCCGCAGTTTCCTGCACAGCAGCGGTGGCGCGTTCAGCTTGCTCGTGGGCTTGAGCTTCGGCCGGAGCGCTGATCACGCTGCTGGCAACAGCGGCGGTGACAGCCAGGCCAGCAGCCAGATCGGCGGTGCTTGGCTCTTCAGCGTTTTCGCCGGCTTCGGATTCTTCCGAACCTTCGATCACGTTGCCGTTGGCATCACGCTGACGCTCGCGACGGTTGCTGCGACGACGCTGACCGCGCGAACGACGACGTGGACGATCGCCTTCGGCGTTCTCCGAACCGTCTTCCGGCAGTTGCTCTTCGTTGCTGTTCACTTCTTCTTCAGCGACGGCAGCAGCGGCCTGTTCGGCGCGCGGTTGACGCTCTTCACGCGGCGGACGCGGTGCGCGCTCTTCACGTGGCTGACGGGCCGGACGCTCTTCAGCGGTAACGGCTGCGGTGTCTGCAGTCACTGGAGCGGCGTCCAATGGCTCGCGCAGTTCACGTACACGCTCTTCACGCTCGCCACGTGGCTTGCGATCTTCACGCGGAGCACGCGGTGCACGTTCTTCACGCGGTGCACGTGGCGCGCGTTCTTCACGAGCGGCCGGAGCAGCTTCGGTACGGGCTTCACGCGGCTCACGCACTTCACGGGCTTCACGTGGAGCACGCTCTTCACGCGGCTCACGTGGGGCGCGCTCTTCACGCGGTGCACGTTCTTCGCGCGGCTTGCGCTCTTCATCACGGCGACCGTTACGGTTGCGGCTCTGCTGGCGACCGTTGCGACGTTCTTCATTACGGGCCGGACGTTCGCTGGCTGGTTTTTCAACTACAACCGGAGCGGCTGGCTCTTCCTTGGTGGCGAACAGGCTGACCAGCGATTTCACCAGGCCTTTGAACAGGCTTGGCTCAGGCGCGGCAACCGGGGCCGGTGCTGGAGCGGCAGGGGCGGCGGCTTCGGTCGGAACCGGAGCATTGGCGCGGGCCGGAGCCGTCTTGACTGCGGCTTCCTGGCGAACCAGGGTGCGGGTCGCGGCGGCTGGCTGGACTTCTTCGACTTCGGCAGCGGCAGCAGCGATTTCGTAGCTGGACTGGTTGGTCGCGGCTTCCGGGCTGTCATCACGCAGACGCTGAACTTCGAAGTGCGGCGTTTCGAGGTGATCGTTCGGCAGAATGATGATGCGGGCACGGGTGCGCAGTTCGATCTTGGTGATCGAGTTGCGTTTTTCGTTGAGCAGGAAGGCTGCGACCGGGATCGGCACCTGAGCGCGCACTTCGGCAGTGCGGTCTTTCAGGGCTTCTTCTTCGATCAGGCGCAGGATCGCCAGCGACAGCGATTCAACGTCACGGATGATGCCGGTGCCGTTGCAACGCGGGCAGACGATGCCGCTGCTTTCGCCCAGGGATGGACGCAGGCGCTGACGGGACATTTCCAGCAGGCCGAAGCGCGAGATGCGGCCGATCTGCACGCGGGCGCGGTCGGCTTCCAGGCATTCGCGGACTTTCTCTTCCACGGCGCGCTGGTTCTTGGCAGGGGTCATGTCGATGAAGTCGATGACGATCAGGCCGCCGATGTCGCGCAGGCGCAACTGACGGGCGATTTCTTCGGCGGCTTCAAGGTTGGTCTGCAGGGCGGTTTCTTCGATATCGCTGCCTTTGGTGGCGCGCGCCGAGTTGATGTCAATGGACACCAGAGCTTCGGTTGGATCGATGACAATGGAGCCGCCGGAAGGCAGTTCAACGACGCGCTGGAAAGCGGTCTCGATCTGGCTTTCGATCTGGAAACGGTTGAACAGCGGCACGCTGTCTTCGTACAGCTTGATCTTGCTGGCGTACTGCGGCATCACCTGGCGGATGAAGGTCAGGGCTTCGTCCTGGGCTTCAACGCTGTCGATCAGCACTTCGCCGATGTCCTGGCGCAGGTAATCGCGGATGGCGCGGATGATCACGTTGCTTTCCTGATAGATCAGGAACGGCGCGGAGCGATCCAGCGAGGCTTCTTTGATGGCGGTCCACAGTTGCAGCAGGTAATCGAGGTCCCACTGCATTTCTTCGCTGCTGCGGCCAAGGCCGGCAGTGCGCACGATCAGACCCATGTCGGCCGGTGCAACCAGGCCGTTCAGCGCTTCACGCAGTTCGTTGCGCTCTTCGCCTTCGATGCGACGGGAAATGCCGCCGGCACGCGGGTTGTTCGGCATCAGCACGAGGTAACGACCGGCCAGGCTGATGAAGGTGGTCAGGGCGGCGCCCTTGTTGCCACGTTCTTCTTTTTCGACCTGAACGATGACTTCCTGGCCTTCGCTCAGGACGTCCTTGATGTTGACGCGGCCTTCAGGGGCTTTCTTGAAGTATTCGCGGGAGATTTCTTTGAGGGGCAGGAAGCCGTGGCGCTCGGAGCCGAAATCGACAAAGGCAGCCTCAAGGCTTGGTTCGATGCGAGTGATGCGGCCTTTATAGATGTTGGCCTTCTTCTGCTCGCGTGCACCGGATTCGATGTCCAGGTCGTAGAGGCGTTGGCCATCTACCAGTGCAACACGCAACTCTTCGGGTTGAGTTGCGTTAATCAGCATTCTTTTCATGTAGTACCGTCGGTTTCCGGGCTGCCGGAAACGGCGTTCGGCACACACGACTTCTCACGGTCGGTGTCAGGTGCGTCGGGAGTGGTTGGCCATTCCCGTGTCCAGCGATATGCGGCCAATTGGGCCGATACAGCGACGTACGCGTCCTGCTTGCTGTGGCTACTTAAGCACTCAGTCAGGAGGAGGAATCAACCGGCGGCTGTGGACGAGATGAAGCGTCTTGATAAAGCCTATTGCTACACAGTCCAGCGGTTGTGCATCTCCACCCTACACGTATCCCTGATAATTCGGGTGCTGCCGCGCGCAGAATCCGCAGCGGGTTGGCATTTACCGTGAGCTCCGAAAGGGGAGGTCACGCATCATGGCTAATTCAGGCGTTGTTTCCGAAGCATTCGCTCGGGGTCATCTGCAGCTGACTGCACTTTGTGAACTGGCCTTGAATGTGTGCCTGCCAGGCGAGTTAAAACTCTGCTCGGCGGTGTAATTCAGGCCTCATGTCACCTGCGCTCGTTACAACTGAAAACTCCACCGTTACGTAGCGAAAGCCCCGTAGGACGGCCTCGCGTCCTGGTGAATTGCGTTGGTCAGGGCCGGTTTTTGACCGTGGTTCCTCTGTCCAGGCCGCTTTTGGCGGCGTTCGCGACTATAGCAGCAATGATTAAGTGCTTCAATTCCATAAAAATTGTTATCATCCGCGGCATGACAACTACTGCCCCTTCGACTCCAGGCGTTCAATTGCTTGAAGTCTCGCCGGAGTATGCCGGCCAACGAATCGACAATTTTCTCCTCGCCCGGCTCAAAGGCGTGCCCAAGACCTTGATTTACCGCATTTTGCGCAAAGGCGAAGTGCGCGTGAACAAAGGTCGGATCAAGCCAGAATACAAGCTGCAGGCCGGTGATATCGTGCGCGTGCCGCCCGTTCGCGTGCCTGAGCGCGACGAACCGGTGCCACTTGCACAGGGTTTGCTGCAGCGCCTGGAAGCCTCGATTGTCTTCGAAGACAAAGCCCTGATCGTGATCAACAAGCCCGCCGGCATTGCGGTTCACGGCGGTAGCGGCTTGAATTTCGGCGTGATCGAAGCCTTTCGTCAGTTGCGTCCCGATGCCAAGGAGCTGGAGCTGGTGCACCGTCTCGACCGTGACACCTCCGGCCTGCTGATGATCGCCAAAAAGCGCAGCATGTTGCGTCACCTCCATGAGCAATTGCGTGGTGATGGCGTCGACAAGCGCTACATGGCGCTGGTGCGCGGCAACTGGGCGGCCTCGATCAAGAAAGTCAGCGCGCCATTGCTCAAGAGCAATCTGCGTTCCGGCGAGCGCATGGTCGAAGTCAATGACGAGGGCAAAGAAGCCCTGACCATGTTCAAGGTGCTGCGCCGCTTCGGTGATTTTGCCACCATGGTCGAGGCTAAACCGGTTACCGGTCGCACCCACCAGATTCGCGTGCACACCTTGCATGCTGGCCATTGCATTGCTGGTGACAGCAAGTATGGCGACGAGGATTTCACCAAGGAAATCCGCGATCTGGGCGGCAAGCGGCTGTTTCTGCACGCCTACATGCTGACCGTGCCGCTACCCGATGGCGGCAAGCTGACCTTGCAGGCGCCGGTCGACGAAATGTGGGCCAAGACCGTGGAGCGATTGAGTGCGCCCATCTGATTACAAGCTTTTGATTTTTGATTGGGACGGCACGCTGGCCGATTCCATCCATCGGATCGTCGAGGCGATGCACTCTGCATCCGGGCGCTCCGGTTTCGAGTTGCGTGATGACTTTGCCGTCAAAGGCATCATCGGCTTGGGTCTGCCCGAGGCGATCCGTACGCTGTACCCCGAAATCAGCGATGCCGAAATGACCTTGTTTCGCGAGTATTACGCCGATCACTACATCGCTGCCGAAGCTGTGCCTTCGCCGTTGTTCGAAGGCGTTGTCGAGTCGATGGCGTCCTTTCGCGAACAGGGTTATCACCTGGCCGTCGCCACTGGCAAGAATCGTCGTGGGCTGGATCGGGTGCTCAAGGCCAATGGCTGGGAAGATTATTTCGATATCACCCGTGCTGCCGATGAAACTGCCAGCAAGCCGCACCCTCTGATGCTGGAGCAGATCCTTGCGCATTGTGGTGTGCGTGCGGAGCAGGCGCTGATGGTCGGCGATTCGTCCTTTGATCTGCTGATGGCGCGTAACGCGGGGATGGATTCGGTGGCGGTCAGTTATGGCGCGCAATCGATCGAATCGCTGCAGCAGTTCGAGCCGCGCCTGTCGATCGACCGTTTTTCCGAATTGCATGCCTGGCTGGAGAAGCAGGCTTAATACGTTTTTGCTGGGGTGGATGGCATGACCGACGAATGGAAAGCACCGGCCAAGGCAAGTGCCGACGACGGTGATCAGAAAAGCTGGAAGCTATTGGAAAAGACGCTGCTGGCTGGTGTTCAGGAGCAGCGTCGTTCACGGCGTTGGGGGATTTTCTTCAAGCTGCTGACATTTGTTTATCTGTTTGTGGCGCTGATTTTGTTCACGCCGCTGATGGACATGGAAAAAAGCGCCACGCGCGGACCGAACTACACCGCGTTGATCGACGTCACCGGCATGATCGCCGACAAGGAGCCGGCCAGCGCCGACAACATCGTCGGCAGTCTGCGAGCGGCGTTCGAGGACAAGAAGGTCAAGGGTGTGATCCTGCGGATCAACAGCCCGGGCGGCAGTCCGGTGCAGTCGGGTTACGTGTATGACGAGATCAAGCGCCTGCGCGGCCTGCATCCGGAGATCAAGGTGTATGCGGTCATTTCCGATCTCGGTGCGTCCGGTGCCTATTACATCGCCAGCGCGGCGGATCAGATCTACGCCGACAAGGCGAGTCTGGTTGGTTCGATTGGTGTGACGGCGGCCGGTTACGGTTTTGTCGGCACCATGGAGAAGCTGGGTGTCGAGCGTCGTACGTACACCTCGGGCGAGCACAAATCGTTCCTTGATCCGTTCCAGCCGCAGAAGCCTGAAGAAACGGCGTTCTGGCAGAGCGTGCTCGATACCACGCACAAGCAGTTCATCAATAGCGTCAAGCAGGGGCGTGGTGATCGTCTGAAAGACAAGGATCATCCAGAGCTGTTCTCCGGATTGGTCTGGTCGGGCGAGCAAGCGCTGCCGCTGGGCTTGATTGATGGTCTGGGCAATGCCAGTTCGGTGGCGCGGGACGTGATCGGCGAGAAAGAGCTGGTGGACTTCACGGTTCAGGAGTCGCCGTTTGACCGCTTCTCGAAGAAGCTGGGTGCCAGTGTGGCTGAGCAGTTGGCGATGTGGATGGGGTTCCACGGGCCTTCGTTGCGTTAATTCGTTGTAAAGATCAAAAGATCGCAGCCTGCGGCAGCTCCTACGGGGTTTTACATTCCCCTGTAGGAGCTGCCGCAGGCTGCGATCTTTTGCTTTATGGGATCTGCACGCCTTCAGTCAGCAGCATGTCGATCAGGCGAATCAGGGGTAGGCCGATCAGACTGGTGGCGTCAGGGCCTTCGGTGGATTGAAACAGGCTCACACCCAGCCCTTCAGCCTTGAAGCTCCCTGCGCAGTCATAGGGTTGCTCGATGCGCAGGTAACGCTCGATGCGCGCCTGATCGAGCTGGCGCATGTGTACGGTGAACGGCACGCAATCGACCTGGCATTGGCCGGTCTGGCTATTGAGTAAGACGAGGCCGGTCAGGAAGGTCACGCTGGCGCCACTGGCAGCCATCAATTGTTCGCGAGCCTTCTCGAATGTATGCGGCTTACCGATAATCTGCTCGCCGAGTACGGCAACCTGGTCCGAGCCGATGATCAGATGAGCGGGGTGACTGTCAGCCAGTGCCCGGGCTTTTTGTTCGGCGAGGCGTTTGACCAGTTCGGTGGCTGACTCGCCCGGGCGATGACTTTCATCGATATCCGGCGAGCTGCAGACGAACGGCAGGTGCAGGCGGGCGAGCAATTCCCGGCGATAGGTCGAGCTTGAAGCGAGTAATAAAGGCAGCATTCGCGTCTCCTGAGGCAGATGCGAATTCTAGCGGAGGCACGCAAGTGACGGACAGGGCACAATTTCCTTTGACATGGGTGGGTGCATCCCTATAATGCTGCGCCTATGTTGAATGACCCGATTCCACCTCACGTTGACCCGCGCAAATTGGCTGACCGTGGCACCACCCTTCAAGGTGAACTGCTGCTGGCCGATTTGAAGAGACTCTGCGACCCGCTTTCCGACGATGTCGGTACGGTGCAGGCGAAATTCGTTTTTGAGCGAGATGAACGTAAATCTGTGGTGATCCACAGCTTTATCGACACCGAGGTCAAAATGGTTTGCCAGCGTTGTCTTGAGCTGGTCACCCTGCCGATCCACAGCGAATGCAGTTACGCTGTAGTGAAGGAGGGTGCGAATACCCAGTCGTTACCGAAAGGTTATGACGTGCTGGAACTGGGCGAAGATCCATTGGATCTGCAGTCACTGGTCGAAGAGGAGCTTTTGCTCGCTTTGCCTATTGTGCCTGCTCATCATCCGGAAGAATGCCAGCAGCCGGCGGGAGCAGATGAGCCCGAACCGAGCGAGGACGAGGTAACGCGGTCCAACCCGTTCAGTGTATTGGCGCAGTTAAAGCGTGACCCAAACGTTTAGGAGTTAATCAATTATGGCTGTTCAGCAGAACAAAAAATCCCGCTCTGCCCGTGACATGCGCCGTTCGCACGACGCTCTCGAGGCTAGCACCCTGTCTGTAGAAAAAACCACTGGTGAAGTTCACCTGCGTCACCACGTATCGCCAGAAGGCGTATACCGTGGCCGTAAAGTGATCGACAAGGGCGCCGACGAGTAATCACTTGTCCGCTCAAGTCATCGCGATTGACGCAATGGGCGGGGACTTCGGTCCCCGCAGCATTGTTCAGGCCAGCCTTGCTTGCCTGTCTGCTACGCCCTCGCTGCACCTGACCCTCGTCGGTCAACCCTCCCTTCTTGAAGAATTGATCAACGGCCAATCGGCTGCCGATCGCGCGCGCCTGACAATTGTTGCGGCCAGCGAAGTCATCACCATGGACGAAAAACCGACCCAGGCCTTGCGTGGCAAGCCGGACTCGTCGATGCGTGTCGCCCTGGAACTGGTGCGTGACGGCAAGGCTCAAGCCTGTGTCAGTGCCGGCAATACCGGTGCGTTGATGGCGCTCTCGCGATTCGTGCTGAAGACGTTGCCGGGCATCGATCGCCCGGCAATGGTGGCGGCGATTCCTACGCAGAACGGCTATTGTCAGTTGCTCGATCTGGGCGCCAATGTCGATTGCAGCGCCGAGCATCTGCTGCAGTTTGCGGTGATGGGTTCGGTGGCGGCGCAGACGCTGGGCATCCATCGTCCGCGCGTCGCGCTGCTGAATATCGGCACCGAAGACATCAAAGGTAATCAGCAGGTCAAACTGGCCGCAACGTTGTTGCAGGCTGCCCGTGGCATCAACTACATCGGCTTTATCGAGGGCGATGGTTTGTATCGCGGCGAGGCCGATGTCGTGGTGTGTGATGGTTTCGTCGGCAATATCCTGCTCAAGTCCAGCGAAGGCCTGGCGACGATGATTGCTGCGCGCATTGAAGCGTTGTTCAAAAGAAATCTCGCCTCCCGTGCCGTGGGGGCTTTGGCGTTGCCGCTGATGAAGCGCTTGCAGGCCGATCTGGCGCCGGCGCGACATAACGGCGCAAGCTTTCTCGGTTTGCAGGGCATCGTCGTGAAAAGTCACGGTTCGGCCGGGGTTCAGGGCTTTCAGAGTGCGATTCAGCGCGCGCTGATCGAGATTCAGGAGAACTTGCCCGAACGCCTCCACGGTCGTCTGGAGGATTTGTTGTCTTAGGCGTTTTCGTCGGACAATGCTTAAATGTGACCGCCCGGTTCAAAGGGCCATCCAACTGTCAGTTTCTTGCGTCCCCCAGTGGGGCGTCATTTTCCGACGACAAGATCATTAGGGGCTTGTTACATGTCTGCTTCCCTCGCATTCGTCTTTCCAGGACAAGGTTCGCAGTCCCTCGGCATGCTGGCCGAGCTGGGCGCGGAATATCCGTTGATCCTCGAAACTTTCAAAGAAGCCTCTGAGGCTCTGGGTTATGACCTGTGGGCACTGACCCAGCAGGGCCCGGAAGAGCAGCTCAATCAAACCGATAAAACCCAACCGGCCATTCTGACCGCTTCGATCGCCCTGTGGCGTCTGTGGCTGGCTGAAGGTGGCGCGCGTCCGGCCTTTGTTGCCGGTCACAGCCTGGGCGAATACAGCGCGCTGGTTGCTGCTGGCAGCCTGACGCTGGCTGACGCGGTCAAGCTCGTTGAGCGCCGTGGTCAACTGATGCAGGAAGCGGTTCCGGCCGGGCAGGGCGGCATGGCTGCCATTCTCGGTCTCGAGGATGCCGACGTGCTGGCAGCCTGCGCTGAAGCTGCGCAAGGTGAAGTGGTCAGCGCTGTTAACTTCAACTCGCCGGGCCAAGTAGTTATTGCCGGTGCCAAGGCTGCTGTCGAGCGCGCCATCGAAGGTTGCAAGGCGCGTGGTGCCAAGCGCGCCATGCCGCTGCCGGTGAGCGTGCCGTCGCACTGCGAGCTGATGCGTCCGGCGGCCGAGCGTTTTGCCGAATCCATCGCCGCCATTGACTGGCAGGCGCCGCAGATTCCGGTTGTTCAGAACGTCAGCGCGCAAGTGCCGGCTGATCTGGAAACCCTCAAGCGTGATCTGCTCGAACAACTCTACAAGCCAGTGCGCTGGGTCGAGTCGGTACAGACTCTGGCTGCCAAGGGCGCGACCAATCTGGTCGAATGCGGCCCGGGCAAAGTACTGGCCGGTCTGAACAAGCGTTGCGCCGAAGGCGTGACGACTTCCAACCTCAATACCCCAGATGCTTTCGCTGCCGCTCGCGCAGCGCAAGCCTGAAATCAGGAGAAACTTGCATGAGTCTGCAAGGTAAAGTTGCACTGGTCACCGGTGCAAGCCGTGGCATTGGTCAGGCTATCGCGCTGGAACTGGGTCGTCAGGGCGCCATCGTCATTGGCACCGCGACTTCCGCTTCAGGCGCTGAGCGCATTGCCGCGACCCTGAAGGAAAACGGTATTCAGGGCACAGGTTTCGAACTCAACGTCACCAGCGACGAATCGGTCAGCGCGGTGCTGGCAAGCATTCAGGAGCAGTTTGGTGCGCCAGTGGCGATCCTGGTCAATAATGCCGGCATCACCCGCGATAACCTGATGATGCGCATGAAAGACGACGAGTGGTACGACGTGATCGATACCAACCTGAACAGTCTGTTCCGCCTGTCCAAGGGCGTTTTGCGCGGCATGACCAAGGCGCGTTGGGGCCGAATTATCAGTATTGGCTCGGTAGTGGGTGCCATGGGCAACGCTGGCCAAGTAAACTATGCAGCCGCCAAGGCCGGTCTGGAAGGTTTCAGCCGTGCAATGGCGCGTGAAGTCGGTTCGCGTTCGATTACGGTGAACTCGGTAACCCCAGGGTTTATCGACACCGACATGACGCGCGAACTGCCTGAAGCACAGCGTGAAGCCTTGCAGACGCAGATTCCGCTGGGTCGTCTGGGACAAGCTCAAGAGATCGCGTCCGTGGTCGCTTTTCTTGCATCCGACGGTGCGGCATACGTCACTGGGGCTACAATCCCGGTGAACGGTGGGATGTACATGTAAGTAAAATGTGACGGATTGCTTCAAAAAAATGTCATACGAGCTGTCTAAAATCCGTTATAAAGCTGCAATCTATTTATAGGCAGAGGGTCGCAGGGTTTGAGGAGTGAAGCTTTCAGTTGAAAAACTGAAAAGTCTTTCTATACACTTACCCACTGGCCAGCTGCCTGAATTTGTCCATTAGGAGTGAAAACAAGGTATGAGCACCATCGAAGAGCGCGTCAAGAAAATCGTTGCCGAGCAACTGGGTGTTAAAGAAGAAGAAGTGGTCAACACCGCTTCCTTCGTAGAAGACCTGGGTGCCGACTCCCTTGACACCGTTGAGCTGGTGATGGCTCTGGAAGAGGAATTCGAGACCGAAATCCCTGACGAAGAAGCTGAGAAGATCACTACTGTACAAGCTGCAATCGACTACGTTACTAGCCACCAGGCGTAATAGTTTGTAATCGTTGTTTGCTGTCATGGAAAAACCGCACTGCCATCATGGCGTGCGGTTTTTTCTTTAGGCCTGATGCAAAGTCGTCGTCATTTGAAAAAGGAGAGTGCTGTGTCGCGTAGACGCGTCGTAGTCACCGGTATGGGTATGTTGTCGCCACTGGGCACGGATGTGCCGAGCAGTTGGCAGGGCATTCTGGCTGGCCGCAGTGGCATTGGTCTGATCGAACACACCGACCTTTCTGCCTATTCCACCCGCTTTGGCGGCTCGGTAAAGGGCTTCAATGTCGAGGAATACCTGTCGGTCAAGGAAGCGCGCAAGCTCGACCTGTTCATTCAGTACGGCCTCGCTGCCGGCTTTCAAGCCGTGCGCAATGCCGGTCTGGAAGTCACCGACGCCAACCGTGAACGCATTGGCGTGGCCATGGGTTCGGGTATCGGCGGTCTGACCAACATCGAAGAAACCAGCCGTACCCTGCATGAGACGGGCCCGCGTCGAATCTCGCCATTCTTCGTGCCAGGCTCGATCATCAATATGATTTCCGGTTTTCTGTCCATCCACCTGGGTGCACAGGGACCTAACTACGCTATCGCCACCGCATGTACCACCGGTACGCACTGCATTGGCATGGCGGCGCGCAACATCATGTACGACGAAGCCGACGTGATGATTGCCGGCGGTGCCGAAATGGCCGCGTGCGGTCTGGGCATGGGCGGTTTCGGCGCGTCCCGTGCGCTGTCGACGCGCAACGATGAGCCTACTCGCGCCAGCCGTCCGTGGGACAAGGGCCGTGATGGTTTCGTGCTGTCCGACGGTGCCGGTGCACTGGTTCTTGAAGAACTGGAGCACGCCAAGGCGCGGGGCGCGACCATCTACGCCGAGCTGATTGGCTTCGGCACCAGCGGCGATGCGTTCCACATGACCTCGCCACCTGCCGACGGCGCCGGTGCAGCACGCTGCATCACCAACGCGCTGCGCGATGCGAAGATCAACGCCGATCAAGTGCAATACATCAACGCTCACGGTACTTCGACTTCGGCCGGCGACCTCGCCGAAGCCAATGCGATCAAGTCGGTGTTCGGTGAGCACGCCTACAAGCTGGCAGTCAGCTCGACCAAATCGATGACCGGTCACCTGTTGGGTGCGGCGGGCGCGGTCGAAGCTATCTTCAGCGTGCTGGCGATCAACAGCCAGGTAGCGCCGCCGACCATCAACCTCGATGAGCCGGACGAAGGCTGCGATCTCGATTTCGTGCCGCACACTGCGCGCAACATGGACATCGATGTCGTGCTGTCCAACTCCTTCGGTTTTGGTGGCACCAACGGCACCCTGGCATTCCGCCGGTTTGCAGGCTGATGGACTGCTGGGTCGACGGTCAACCGGCTGACAGTCTGTCGCTGAAAGATCGCGGCCTGGCTTACGGTGATGGTCTGTTCGAGACGATCGCCGTGCGTAGAGGCCAGCCGATCCTGCTGGATCGGCACTTGGCGCGTCTGGCCGATGGCTGTGCGCGTCTGGCCATCGCGGCCGATATCGAGCCGATCCGCGATGAGCTGCTGAGCTATGCGGCAGCGATGGGTGAGGGCGTGCTCAAGCTCATCCTCACCCGTGGCGACGGTTTGCGCGGTTATGCTCCCGATCCGGCGGCGCCGGGCCGACGTATTCTGCAAGGCAATCCTGCGGCGGCTTATCCTGCTGTTCATGCTGAACAAGGCGTTCGCCTGTTTCCATGCAATACGCGACTGTCCAAACAGCCGCTTCTCGCCGGACTCAAACATCTCAATCGATTGGAGCAGGTTCTCGCCCGTGCCGAATGGCAGGACAGCGAGCACGCCGAAGGCTTGATGCTCGATCAGGTCGGCCGCGTCATTGAAGGGGTGTTCAGCAACCTGTTCATCGTGCGCGATGGTGCGCTAATAACGCCGGACCTCAAACGTTGCGGCGTTGCCGGTGTGATGCGCGCCGAAATATTGTTTCAGGCCGAGTCACTGGCTATTCCCACGCAGATCGCCGACATCAGCCTCGAACAGCTGCAATGGGCTGATGAAGTGTTTGTCTGCAACAGCGTGTATGGCGTCTGGCCGGTACGCGCCTGTGCTGCACTGAGCTGGCCGGTTGGTCCGCTCACCCGTAAACTGCAAACCATTGCCCGCGCCCTACTGGATGCCTGATTTGTGAGACGTAAACTTTTGCTGCTGCTGGAAACCGGACTGGTTCTGGCAGGGCTGCTGATGGGCGCCAGCGCCTGGAAGATTCACTCCGCACTGGAACAGCCTCTGAACATCACGCAGGAAGAACTGCTGGATGTGCCGAAAGGCTCCACTCCGACCCGTACGTTCCTTTCCCTCGAAACCGATGGCGTCATCAAGGACGCGTTCTGGTTGCGGGTTTACTGGCGTTTCAATCTCGCCGGCACACCGATCCACAGCGGTGAATACCGCATGCAGCCGGGCATGACCGTCAATGGTCTGATCGATTCGTGGAAGCGTGGCGAAGTGGTGCAGTACAGCCTGACGCTGGTCGAGGGCTGGAATTTCCATCAGGTACGTGCGGCGTTGGCCAAGGATGACAAGGTCGAGCAGACCCTGAACGGTTTGAGCGACAGCGACGTGATGGCGAAAATTGGCCATAAAGGGCTGTTTCCGGAAGGACGGTTTTTCCCCGATACCTACCGCTTCGTGCGCGGCATGTCCGATGCCGAACTGCTGAAAAAGGCCTTTGATCGTCTCGACGAAGTATTGGCCAAAGAGTGGCAGAGTCGCGCTGCCGATGTGCCTTATACCGAACCGTATCAAGCGCTGATCATGGCTTCGCTGGTCGAGAAGGAAACCGGTGTGCCGCAAGAGCGCGGGCAGATTGCCGGTGTCTTCGTGCGCCGCATGGCCTTGGGCATGCAACTGCAGACCGATCCGACGGTGATTTACGGTTTGGGTGATCGTTACAACGGCAAACTGACTCGCGCGCATTTGAAAGAACCGACGCCGTACAACACCTATGTGATTCCCGGGCTGCCACCGACACCGATTGCGATGGTCGGGCGTGAAGCGATTCATGCGGCGTTGAACCCGGTGGAAGGCACCAGCCTGTACTTCGTCGCGCGTGGCGATGGTAGCCATGTCTTCTCTGATGATCTCGATGCGCATAACAATGCGGTGCGTGAGTACCAGCTCAAGCGCCGTGCGGATTACCGTTCCAGCCCTGCGCCGGCGGTAGCGCCTGAAGCGGCTCCGGCTGCGGAACAAGCGATTCCAGGCGCATCACCGGATACTGTGCCGCAAGCGTTGCCGCAGGTTGCGCCGCAGGAGCCGGCACCGAACCCGGCACCGGAAGCCGCCGCCCCACAAAACACGCAATGACTTTGATTAAGGACTGCCTGTGACTGGCTTGTTTATTACCCTGGAAGGCCCGGAAGGCGCCGGCAAAAGCACCAACCGCGAATACCTCGCCGAGCGCCTGCGCGCCGCCGGTATCGAGGTGGTGCTGACTCGCGAGCCCGGTGGCACGCCGCTGGCCGAACGGATTCGCGATGTGCTGCTGGCGCCCGCCGATGAGGTCATGAACCCGGACGCCGAGCTGTTACTGGTATTCGCCGCGCGTGCTCAGCATTTGGCTGAAGTGATCCGTCCGGCGCTGAGCCGTGGTGCTGTGGTGTTGTGCGATCGCTTCACCGATTCCACTTACGCCTATCAGGGTGGCGGGCGCGGTCTGCCGCTGGAGCGTATTGCCACCCTGGAAACGTTCGTGCAGGGCGATCTGCGCCCGGATCTGACGTTGATTTTCGATCTGCCAGTGGAAATCGGCCTGGCCCGCGCCAGTGCCCGTGGTCGTCTGGACCGTTTTGAGCTGGAAGGTCGGGCATTTTTCGAGGCCGTGCGCAGTGCCTTCCTCAAACGCGCCGAAGCCGATCCCGCGCGCTATGTGCGCATCGATGCCGGTCAGCCACTGGCCAAGGTTCAACAATCGCTGGATACCTTGATTCCGAACCTGCTGGAGCTGGCTCGTGGCTGAGGCCTATCCATGGCAAGACAGCCTCTGGCAGCAACTGGCCGGGCGTAAGCAACACGCTCACGCCTATCTGCTGCATGGCCCGGCCGGGATCGGCAAGCGCGCACTGGCCGAGCGTTTAATGGCCAGTCTGTTGTGCCAGCGGCCGACGCCGGAAGCTTGTGGCGAGTGCAAATCCTGCCTGCTGCTCAAGGCTGGCAGTCACCCGGATAATTACATTCTCGAACCGGAAGAAGCCGACAAGGCAATCAAGGTCGATCAGGTGCGCGACCTTGTCAGTTTCGTGGTGCAGACCGCGCAGATGGGCGGACGCAAAGTGGTGCTGATCGAGCCGGTCGAGTCGATGAATATCAACGCTGCCAACGCCTTGCTCAAGAGTCTTGAAGAACCCTCCGGCGATACGATTTTGCTGTTGGTCAGCCATCAGACCAGTCGTTTGTTGCCGACGATCAAGAGCCGTTGCGTGCAGCAGGCCTGTCCGCTGCCGGGCGAGGCAATGAGCCTGCAATGGCTGGCGCAAGCGTTGCCCGATTGCTCCGAAGACGAACGTGTCGAATTGCTGACGCTGGCCGCCGGTTCACCGTTGATGGCGGTCAGTCTGCAGTCTCAGGGCGTGCGCGAGCAGCGTGCGCAAGTGGTCGAAGGCGTGAAGAAGCTGCTCAAGCAGCAGCAATCGCCGACGCAATTGGCCGAAGAATGGAAAAGCATTCCCATGCTGCGGCTGTTTGACTGGTTTTGCGATTGGTCGAGCCTGATCCTGCGTTATCAATTGACTCAGGATGAAGCGGGTCTTGGTCTGACCGACATGCGCAAAGTCGTGCAGTACCTGGCGCAGAAAAGTGCGCAAGGCAAAGTCCTCGAGATTCAGGACTGGATTCTCGCCCAGCGGCAGAAGGTCATGAGCAAGGCCAACCTCAATCCGGCCCTGCTGCTGGAAGCGTTGTTGGTGCAATGGGCGGGATTGCCTGGTCAAAGATAACAATGTGTACCTAGACTCTGAGCATCAGCAGTGGAGGTCAACATGAATGAATCCGTCAGCCCTGGGCCGCGTAACGGCATTTTGTCCCTGACCATCAAGGACAAGTCGGTGCTCTACGCCGCCTACATGCCGTTCATCAAGAACGGTGGCTTGTTCATCCCGACCAACAAGAGTTACCGGTTGGGCGATGAGGTGTTCATGCTGCTCAACCTGATGGACGAGGCCGAAAAGATCCCGGTAGCTGGAAAGGTTGCCTGGATCACCCCGAAAGGGGCGCAAGGCAATCGCGCTGCCGGTGTCGGCGTCCAGTTCAACGAGGGCGACAACACGGCGCGCAGTCGCATCGAAACCCATCTGGCCGGAGCGCTTAAATCCGACCGTCCCACTCATACGATGTAAGTAGCCGTCTTTTTTATGCTCGTAGATTCCCATTGTCACCTTGATCGCCTCGACCTCGCCGCTCACGACGGCTCGCTGGATGCTGCACTCGATGCGGCCCGTGAGCGCGGAGTAGGGCACTTTCTATGCATCGGCGTGAGTGCTGACAACGCCGCCGACGTCAAAGCTCTGGCTGAACGTTATGACGATGTCGACTGTTCGGTCGGCGTGCATCCGCTCGATGTGCAACCCGGCGCGGCACCTGCGCTGGACTGGCTGTTGCACGAACTCAACCACCCGAAAGTGGTGGCGATCGGTGAAACCGGTCTCGACTATCACTACGAGCCTGAAGCTGCCGAATTGCAGCAGGAATCGTTCCGCTTGCACCTGCAGGCGGCGCAGCAGACTGGCAAACCGGTGATCATCCACACCCGTGGCGCCCGCGCCGACACTCTTGAGCTGCTGCGTGAAGCAGCCTTGCCGCAGGCCGGTGTGCTGCATTGCTTCACTGAAGACTGGGACATGGCCAAAGACGCTTTGGACATGGGCTATTACATTTCCCTCTCGGGCATCGTCACGTTCCGCAATGCCGATGCGTTGCGCGATGTCGCGAGCAAGGTCCCGGCGGATCGTCTGCTGGTGGAAACCGATTCACCGTATCTGGCGCCGATTCCCTATCGCGGCAAGCCCAACCTGCCGCAATACGTGCGCGAGGTGGCGGAATTCCTGGCGATGTTGCGCGGTGAAAACTACGAGCGTTTTGCCGAGCAGACCACCGAGAACTTCAAGCGTCTGTTCCCGCTGGCCTCCGTTAAATCTGCCATGTAGGAGCTGCCGCAGGCTGCGATCTTTTGATCTTGATTTTGACAGGCAAAGGCAAAAGATCGCAGCCTGCGGCAGCTCCTACAGGTGTGATGTTCAGGTAGCTGAGGTAAAGGCCGAATCGCAGGCAAAAAAAACCCGGGTTCTGGGGGGTGAATCCGGGTTAAGACCATTAGGAGTAAAACAAAGGCACGCGGTCCCTTGGTACCTTTATCGGCGCGACACTTGGGGGAGATGTCGCCCGACAGTTCAAGTATTGATCAGTCTGGCGTGCAGTCCAGTTAGCCGGTCGGGGTTTTTAAACAAATTTGGAATACGTTTGCTTCAGTTGAGTTCTCATTGCGCCCAAAACGTTCTCAAAACGAACATGAAACAGAGATATGGTCGGATGATCCGTGCAATTTTGCGCAAGTTAGGCATAATACGCGGCTTCGAATTTTGACCCTTCAGACCTTTTCTTATGCACAAAGAACCTCGTAAGGTCCGTGAGTTTCGTCGCCGCGAGCAAGAAATTCTCGATACCGCGCTCAAGCTGTTCCTCGACCAAGGTGAAGACAGTGTCACCGTCGAGATGATTGCTGATGCCGTGGGTATCGGCAAAGGCACGATCTACAAACACTTCAAATCCAAGGCCGAGATCTATCTGCGCCTGATGCTCGATTACGAGCGTGATTTGAACGAGCTGCTGCATTCGGCCGATGTCGACAAGGACAAGGAAGCGCTGTCCCGCGCCTACTTCGAATTCCGCATGCGCGACCCGCAGCGTTATCGCCTGTTCGACCGCCTCGAAGAGAAGGTGGTCAAGGGCAATCAGGTGCCGGAAATGGTCGAGGAGCTGCACAAGATCCGTGCCTCGAACTTCGAACGCCTGACCCTGCTGATCAAGGGCCGCATCAGCGAAGGCAAGCTCGAAGACGTGCCGCCGTACTTCCACTACTGCGCGTCCTGGGCGCTGGTGCACGGCGCTGTTGCGCTGTATCACTCGCCGTTCTGGAGCAATGTGCTGGAAGATCAGGAAGGTTTCTTCCAGTTCCTGATGGACATCGGCGTGCGCATGGGCAACAAGCGCAAGCGCGATCCGGAAACGCCGAGCAGCTGAGCCATTCAGCAGCCTTATTGCGCCATGATTTCGCTACATGTCGCAGTACCGCAGGAATATACTCAGGCATAGGGCTTGCTAAAACTTGATTTGTGAGTCAGGTTTTAGCGGCTCGAAATTCTTTCGCCGGAGTGATCATGATCGTTGACCGTCAAGGCAGGCGTTTTCGCAATTTGCGGATCAGTCTGACTTCAGCCTGCAATTACGCGTGTACCTACTGCGTGCCCAACGGCAAGCGGCTGGTGGCTGCGCAGGATGAACTGTCGGCCGAAGCCATGGCGCGTGGCGTGGCGTATTTGATCGAAGCCGCCGGTATCGAGCGCTTGCGCATTACTGGCGGTGAGCCGCTGGTCAGCCCCAAACTCGAATCGTTCATGACCGCCGTCGGCAAGATGGGCCTGGACGACATCAGCCTGACCACCAACGGTCAACTCCTCGCGAAAAAACTGCCGCTGCTGGTGGAAGCCGGTCTGCGCCGGATCAACGTATCCCTTGATACTCTCGACGCCAGCGCTTTTCGCAGCATCGCCCGTGGCGGCGATCTGGCCACCGTGCTCGATGGCATGGATCAGGCGAAAGCGGCGGGGATGAAGATCAAGGTCAACATGGTGCCGTTGCGTGGGCAGAATCTTGATCAAGTGATGCCGCTGCTCGACTACTGCCTGGAACGCGGATACGAACTGCGCTTCATCGAGCTGATGCGCATGGGCCACTTGGCCAAGGACAACAATGCGTTCCTGCAACAGTTCGTCAGTCTGCAACAGCTGCTGGCGCTGATTGGCGAGCGTTATGAATACGCGCAAACCGATGCGCCCGTAGACGCCACCGCCGTGCGTTACGCAATTCCCGGTCTGGGCAATTTTGGTGTGATCGCCAACGAAAGCGTGCCGTTCTGCCGGACGTGCTCGCGCTTGCGCCTGTCGTCCACTGGTTGGCTGCATGGCTGCCTGTCGTCGAGCAACCGTCACTATGTCGGCGATCTGCTCGACAAGCCGCGCCATCAGGCACTGCCGGCGCTCCAGCGTTTGCTGGTCAAAGCGTTGGGCGACAAGCAGGAGGTGGCGTTCTCCGGTGGCGCGACAGTGATGAAAATTATCGGCGGCTGATCAACCGCTTTCGCGAGCAGGCTCGCTCCCACCTTGGAATGTATTCCCCCTGTGGGAGCGAGCCTGCTCGCGAATACGATTTAACCATCAACAAATTTCTTGAGCTGGCGCAAAAGCTGCATCCAACGGCCATTCGCCGGTTTTCCGTCACCGGCCTCTGGAGGAATAGGATGCGTAGCCTGGTTTTGCTGCTGGCCGTTTTGGCGCTTGGCGGCTGTATGACTGTCAGCGATATGGCCGAAGGCACTCGCTATCAGATGAGCGACGCGGGCCTGCTCGATCACAGCGACAGCCGCCGCGTGAACAACTTCCGCATTCAGCCGGACTCGTTCATCTACATCGCTCAAGGCGCGTTCGCGCCGCCGGGTGGTTCCTACCCGCGCCCGAACGTAGTGGCTGAAGAGGCCTTCAAGGGCTTCGTCGAATACTTCCCGATGGTCCGCCGTGCCCGCGCGCCGGAAGGCCTCGATCAGGCGATGGGCGAAGCTCGCGATGCCGGCGCGCACTATCTGCTGTACACGCGTTTCGCCAAAGCTGACGACCGCATCGGCAACTCCGATGAATGGCTTGATGAAGAAGCGGTTGATCGTCTCGGAATCGACGGCGGCGTGATTCAGATCATGTTGATCGAGACCAGCACCCAGTATTTGATTGATACTGCACGGATCAAGAGTCGTGGCGGTTTACTGACGTTCCACGACAGCAAGCCCGAAGATCTGATCGGCCCGCCGCTGGCACAGTACGCGCGCAGTCTGTTGGGAGTCGGCGACCAATAATTCAAGGAGAACGCCATGAGCGGCCCGCAAAAAGCCAATGACCTGTTGGGACAGATCCCGAAAACCAAAGGCTTGCCGCCGGTGCACTTGTGGAACCCGGACTTCTGCGGCGACATCGACATGCGCATCGCCCGCGACGGCACCTGGTTTTACCTGGGCACGCCGATCGGGCGCAAACCGATGGTCAAGCTGTTCTCGACGATCATGCGCCGCGATGGCGATGATTATTTCCTGATCACCCCGGTCGAGAAGGTCGGGATCAAGGTCGACGATGCGCCGTTCGTGGCGATTGCCGTCGAGGTTGAAGGCGAGGGGGAGGCGCAGCTGTTGCGCTTCACCACCAACGTCGATGAAACCGCCGAGGCCGGGCCGGAGCATCCGATCCGCGTCGAGATTGATCCGACGACGCAAGAGCCCGCGCCCTACGTGCATGTGCGTACCAACCTTGAAGCGCTGATCCACCGCAATGTGTTCTATCAACTGGTGGAACTGGCGGTGAGTCGCGAAATCGACGGGCAGCGTTGGCTCGGTGTATGGAGCGGCGGCGAGTTCTTCCGCATCGGCCTGGAACCCTGAGACACACATCCCCCCTGTAGGAGTGAGCCTGCTCGCGATAGCGGTGGATCAGTCAATCCTTGTGGTGACTGACACTCCGCAATCGCGAGCAGGCTCACTCCTACAGGGGATTGTCGTTGACACGTAATCATATGATGATTAGCTTGAACACCCATCGCGATCCGCTTTGAGGTGTTCATGTCCAGCAGCTTTCACGCATCCACGGTCGACTGGCTGGGCAGCTGGATCGCCGCTGGCCAGGTCAAACCCGGGCAGACCATCAAGGTCGAGGCCGATCTGGGCGAGCAACTCGGCGTCAGCCGCACGGTCATCCGCGAAGCGATCAAAACCCTCGTCGCCAAAGGCATGCTCGAAGTCGGGCCGAAGGTCGGCACCCGCGTGCTGCCGGTACGGCGCTGGAACCTGTTCGATCCGCAAGTGGTCGGTTGGCTGTCGCGCAACGGCTTGCCGGAAAATTTCGTCGATGACCTGCTCGACCTGCGCCGCACCATCGAACCCATGGCCGTGCGCTGGGCCTGCGAGCGGGCGACCCTGGAACAGATCGAAGCGGTGCAACTGGCCTACAACGCCCTTGAGCGCGCGGTCGACAGCGGCATCGATTACAACCGCGCCGATCAGGTCTTCCACGAATGCATCCTCGCGGCCAGCCACAATCAATTCATCGAACAAATGGTTCCGGCGCTCGGCGCGTTGCTGGCGGTATCGTTTGAAGTTTCTGCGGCCGACCCGGATGAACTGCGCCGCACTTTGCCGATCCACAAAGACATGGCCGACGCTATCGCCGCCCGCGATTCCGCACGCGGCGTATGGGCGTGCATGACCCTGATCGACAACGCCGACCTGGCGATCAAACGTTTTTACCCGAAAGTCATGGCCGATAAAAAAGCTGGTTAATACACATTTCCCTGTGGGAGCGAGCCTGCTCGCGAAGGCGGTGTATCAGGTAACTCATTCATCGACTGACACGACGCTTTCGCGAGCAGGCTCGCTCCCACATTAAACAACAACAAGATCCGAGGAGTTGATATGCCGTGGACCGCCCTGACCCAACACCGCGCCCAGCTCGGTGAAGGCCCGTTCTGGGACGCGCCGACCCAGGCGTTGTACTGGGTCGATATCGCCGGCAAACAGGCCCTGCGCCTGATCGGCCAGAACGTGCAGATCTGGCAGATGCCCGAGCACGTTTCCGCGTTCATCCCCTGCGCCAGCGGCGATGCACTGGTGACCCTGAGCAGCGGCGTCTACCGTCTCGATCTTGACTCCCCAGGCCTCGAACCGCGCCTGACACTGTTCTGCGTCGCCGACCCGCAACCGGGCAATCGTCCCAACGAAGCGCGTTGCGATGCTCAGGGTCGTCTATGGCTCGGCACCATGCAAAACAACATCGGCGAACAGGGCGAAGACCTGCCAATCACCCGTCGCTCCGGTGGCCTGTTCCGCGTCGATCCGGATAAACGCGTCACACCCTTACTGCGCAATCTGGGAATTCCCAACACCTTGTTGTGGAGCGACGACGGCACCACGCTGTTGTTCGGCGACAGTCTCGACAGCACGCTCTACCGATATTTCATTCACACCGACGGCAACCTCGATGCTGCACGAGTCTTCTACGGTCCCGATCAGCAGGGTGGCCCGGACGGCTCGGCAATGGACGCCGAAGGCTACGTGTGGAATGCCCGATGGGACGGCAGCTGCCTGCTGCGCCTGACACCTGACGGCCAGGTCGAGCGCAAGATCGATCTACCGGTCAGCCGCCCGACCAGTTGTGTGTTTGGCGGTGAAGACCTGAAAACCCTGTTCATCACCAGCGCCCAGAGTCCGCACAACCATCCACTGGATGGCGCGGTACTGTCGATGCGCGTGGATGTCGCAGGAAAACTCTGTACGCGCTTTGCGGATTAAATCCCAGAATATGGGATGCAAAATTATATATTGAGATTATTTGGCGGTCGGGTTTATAGTCGGCTCCAGCAGTAACACGCACTCACACTTAAAAAGAACAAAACAGGTGAAGTGATGCAGCGAATGTCTATCGCACTCCCGTGTGGAGTCCGCGTCTCGCAACGGCTCGATGCCGTCGGCCGCGCCTGCCTGTTTCGTTCAAACCGCCTTCCAGACCGGACATCGGCAGATGCCCGGTTTTTTTGCGCTTGCGAAACAGGAGTCCTGATCCATGGCTGAACCTCTTTCCCTGCCGCCGGTGCCCGCACCGCCGAAGGGCGAGCGTCTGAAAAACAAGGTCGTGCTGCTGACCGGTGCTGCGCAAGGCATTGGCGAAGCCATCGTCGCTGCCTTCGCCTCGCAGCAAGCGAAACTGGTGATCAGCGATATCCAGGCCGAAAAAGTCGAGCAGGTTGCCGCCCATTGGCGTGAACAGGGCTTTGATGTGCAGGCGCTTAAGGCCGATGTCTCGCGTCAGTCTGATCTGCATGCCATGGCCAAACGCGCGGTTGAACTGCACGGGTGCATCGACGTGCTGGTCAACTGCGCCGGGGTCAACGTGTTCCGCGATCCGCTGGAGATGACTGAAGAAGACTGGCGTCGCTGCTTCGCCATCGATCTGGACGGCGCCTGGTTCGGCTGCAAAGCGGTGCTGCCGCAGATGATCGAGCAGGGCGTTGGCAGCATCATCAACATCGCCTCGACCCATTCCAGTCACATCATTCCCGGCTGCTTTCCGTACCCGGTGGCCAAGCACGGTTTGCTCGGTCTGACCCGCGCGCTCGGCATCGAATACGCGGCGAAAGGCATTCGGGTCAACGCCATCGCGCCGGGCTATATCGAAACGCAACTGAACGTCGATTACTGGAACGGTTTCGCCGACCCGCACGCCGAACGTCAGCGCGCTTTTGATCTGCACCCGCCGAAGCGCATCGGTCAGCCACTCGAAGTGGCGATGACTGCGGTTTTTCTGGCCAGTGATGAAGCGCCATTCATCAATGCTTCATGCATCACCATCGATGGTGGGCGCTCGGTGATGTACCACGACTGAGCGCAGTGGCTTTCACGCGGATAAATCCGTTTGCAATCCAATCATCATACGATATGACTATTGTCAGAAGATTTTGCAGGAACACGCTTTAACGCTTTTCAAACATTGCTCAAAAAAAATAACAAGGAGTCAGCTTATGAAACGTCGTTTCGGGATTCGTACCCTGTGCAGTACCGCCCTGGCGGTCACCGCGTTCAGCCTGAGCAGTGCGCTGCTCGCTGCCGACACCGTGAAAATCGGTTTTCTGGTCAAGCAGGCTGAAGAGCCGTGGTTCCAGACCGAGTGGGCTTTCGCCGAGAAAGCCGCCAAGGACAAGGGCTTCGAACTGATCAAGATCGCCGTGCCGGATGGCGAGAAAACCCTCTCGGCCATCGACAGCCTTGCCGCCAACGGCGCCAAGGGCTTTGTGATCTGCCCGCCGGATGTCTCGCTCGGCCCGGCGATCATGGCCAAAGCCAAACTCAATGACCTGAAAGTGATTGCCGTCGATGACCGTTTCGTCGACGCCAACGGCAAGTTCATGGAAGACGTGCCGTACCTCGGCATGGCCGCGTTCGAAGTCGGCCAGAAGCAGGGCAACGCGATGGTCGCCGAAGCGAAGAAACGCAATTGGGACTGGAAAGACACCTACGCGGTGGTCAACACCTACAACGAACTCGACACCGGCAAGAAACGCACCGACGGCTCGGTGAAATCCCTTGAAGACGCCGGCATGCCGAAGGATCACATCCTCTTCGCCGCGCTGAAAACCCTCGACGTACCGGGCAGCATGGATGCGACCAACTCGGCGCTGGTGAAACTGCCGAGCGGCGCAAAAAACCTGATCATCGGCGGTATGAACGACAACACCGTACTCGGCGGCGTGCGCGCCACTGAAGCGGCCGGTTTCGCCGCGGCCAACGTGATCGGCATCGGCATCAACGGCACCGACGCCATCGGCGAACTGAAAAAGCCTAACAGCGGCTTCTTCGGCTCGATGCTGCCAAGCCCGCACATCGAAGGCTACAAGACTGCCGAGATGATGTACGAGTGGGTCACCACCGGCAAAGAGCCGCCGAAGTACACCGCGATGGACGACGTCACCCTGATCACCCGCGAGAACTTCAAGCAAGAGTTGGAAAAAATCGGCCTGTGGAACTGACGGCAACGCCGGCCCGGGCAACCGGGCCGTTTGATTGAGGTGGCTTAAATGCACGCGCAAGTACAAACACAACAACACAGCGCCAGCGGCAGCCTGCGCTTCAGCGGGATCGGCAAAACCTTTCCCGGTGTGAAAGCGCTGGACGCGATCAGCTTCGTCGCGCATCCAGGGCAGGTTCATGCCTTGATGGGCGAAAACGGCGCTGGCAAATCGACCCTGCTGAAAATCCTTGGTGGTGCTTACATCCCGAGCAGCGGTGAGTTGCAGATCGGCGAGCAGACCATGGCGTTCAAGTCGACGGCTGACAGCATCGGCAGCGGCGTCGCGGTGATTCACCAGGAACTGCATCTGGTGCCGGAAATGACCGTCGCCGAGAACCTGTTTCTCGGCCATCTGCCGGCCAGTTTCGGTTTGATCAATCGCGGTGTGTTACGCCAGCAAGCGTTGAATTGCCTCAAAGGCCTGGCCGATGAAATCGATCCGCAAACCAAGGTCGGGCGCTTGTCGCTCGGTCAGCGGCAACTGGTGGAAATCGCCAAAGCCCTGTCGCGTGGTGCTCACGTCATCGCTTTTGACGAACCGACCAGCAGCCTCTCGGCCCGCGAGATCGACCGCTTGATGGCGATCATCGGCCGTCTGCGTGACGAGGGCAAAGTCGTCCTCTACGTCTCGCATCGCATGGAAGAAGTGTTCCGCATCTGCGACGCGGTGACGGTGTTCAAGGACGGTCGCTACGTGCGCACTTTCGAGGACATGAGCCAGTTGACCCATGATCAACTGGTGACCTGCATGGTCGGTCGCGACATTCAGGACATCTACGATTATCGCCATCGTCCACGCGGCGCAGTGGCCCTGAAGGTCTCCGGCCTGCTCGGCCCGGGCCTGCGCGAGCCGATCAGTTTCGAGGCACACAAAGGTGAAATCCTTGGTTTGTTCGGACTGGTCGGGGCAGGGCGCACCGAGCTGTTTCGTTTGCTCAGTGGGCTGGAACGCAACACCGCCGGACGCCTCGAATTACGCGGTCATGAACTGAAACTGCGCTCACCGCGCGACGCGATTGCCGCGGGGATTCTGCTCTGTCCGGAAGATCGCAAGAAGGAAGGCATCATCCCGCTGGCCAGCGTCGCCGAGAACATCAATATCAGTGCACGTGGCGCCCATTCAGGGCTCGGCTGCCTGATTCGCGGTTTGTGGGAAAAGGGTAACGCCGACAAACAGATCAAAGCCCTGAAAGTGAAAACCCCGCACGCCGGCCAGCAGATCAAATTCCTTTCCGGTGGCAATCAGCAGAAGGCCATTCTCGGTCGTTGGTTGTCGATGCCGATGAAGGTCCTGCTGCTCGACGAACCCACTCGCGGCATCGACATCGGCGCCAAAGCCGAGATCTACCAGATCATCCATAACCTCGCCGCCGACGGCATTTCGGTGATCGTGGTGTCCAGCGATCTGATGGAAGTGATGGGCATTTCCGACCGCATTCTGGTGCTTTGCGAAGGCGCCTTGCGCGGCGAAATCAGCCGTGACCAGGCCAATGAATCCAACCTGCTGCAACTGGCTTTGCCGCGCCACCGCGCTGACGGCGTGGCGAACTGAGAGGTGACTATGATGACAACCCAAAACGAAACCCTGCCCAAAGAGCGCAAACCTCTGGACATGCGCCGCTTCCTTGATGACTGGGTCATGTTGCTGGCGGCTGTGGGCATTTTTGTCGCCTGCACCTTGCTGATCGACAACTTCCTTTCGCCGCTGAACATGCGTGGCCTGGGCCTGGCGATTTCTACTACCGGGATTGCCGCGTGCACGATGTTGTACTGCCTGGCGTCGGGGCATTTCGACTTGTCGGTGGGCTCGGTGATTGCCTGCGCCGGCGTGGTCGCGGCGGTGGTGATGCGTGACACCAACAGCGTATTTCTCGGTGTCAGTGCGGCGTTGGTCATGGGCCTGATTGTCGGGTTGATCAACGGGATTGTGATTGCCAAGTTGCGCGTCAATGCGTTGATCACGACGTTGGCGACCATGCAGATCGTCCGCGGTCTGGCGTACATTTTTGCCAACGGCAAAGCGGTGGGCGTGTCGCAGGAATCGTTCTTTGTCTTCGGCAATGGCCAGTTGTTCGGCGTGCCGGTGCCGATTCTGATCACCATCGTCTGCTTTCTGTTTTTTGGCTGGCTGCTGAATTACACCACCTACGGGCGCAACACCATGGCCATCGGTGGCAACCAGGAAGCGGCGCTGCTGGCGGGTGTGAACGTTGACCGGACCAAGATCATTATCTTTGCCGTGCACGGTGTGATTGGCGCGTTGGCCGGGGTGATTCTGGCGTCGCGGATGACGTCGGGGCAGCCGATGATTGGCCAGGGTTTTGAGCTGACGGTGATCTCGGCTTGCGTGCTGGGCGGGGTGTCGTTGAGCGGCGGGATTGGCATGATCCGGCATGTGATTGCCGGGGTGTTGATTCTGGCGATCATTGAGAATGCGATGAACCTGAAGAATATCGATACGTTTTATCAGTATGTGATTCGTGGGTCGATCCTGCTGTTGGCCGTCGTGATTGACCGTCTGAAGCAACGCTAAGATCGAGAGCCCCTCACCCCAGCCCTCTCCCGGAGGGAGAGGGGGCCGACCGAGGTGTCTGGCGTGATACATCGACCTGAAAGATTGTGTCGATTATGGATTGAGCAAGGCGCTTTCAGGTCGGCGAACCTCCTGAGCATCCCCCATTCAGTTCCCTCTCCCTTCGGGAGAGGGCTAGGGTGAGGGGAAGGGTCGACCGAGGTGATCCGTCGACTGAAAGACCTCGTCGATTATGGATTCGGAAAAGGACTTTCAGGTCGATGTATCTCCCAAATATCCCCCATTCAGTCCCCTCTCCCTCTGGGAGAGGGCTAGGGTGAGGGGCTTTTGATTCTCCCGCCTTTCGTCACTCTCGCTAAATATCCCTTGCCCGCCCACGCTAGTTTCGGGTATCAATTTGTACATGATTAGACAGGTGCGATTTGACAAGAAACAACGGGTGGTCGACGAACTCGTCCGACGCATCGAAAGCGGCCTCATGGAGGACGGCTTTCTGTTGCCCGGCGAGCATCAGTTGGCTCAAGAATTCCAAGTCAGCCGAGGCACGCTGCGCGAAGCGCTGGCCGAACTGAAACGGCGAAATTACATCGCCACGCAAAGCGGCGTCGGTTCCATCGTCACTTTCGACGGTGTCGCCCTCGACCAGCGCAGCGGCTGGGCGCAGGCCTTGGCCGACAGCGGGGCGATGATCAATACCGAAGTGTTGCGTCTGGAAGCCGTGACCCGGCCAGACCTGCTGTCGCGATTCGGCACTGACCAATTCATCACCCTCGACCGTCGTCGCCGTTCCAGCGAAGGCACGCTGGTCTCCCTCGAACGCTCATTGATGCCGGCCACCGGCGGCCTGGAAAGCCTGCCGCGCGTTGGTCTGATCGATAATTCCCTGACCATCACTCTGGCCGCCTACGGCTACATCGGCGAACGCGGCGATCAATGGATCGGCGCCGAACCGTTGAATGCCGAAGACGCCGAACTGCTCGGCCGCCCTGAGGGCACGGTGTTCCTCAAAGCCCTGCGCACCACTTACGACCGCCAGAACCGTTTCATGGAGCTGGTCGAAAGCCTGCTCGACCCGGTGCATTTCCGTCTGCACCTGCAATTTGGAGAATCGAAATGACCGCGCTCAACCGTGCTCTCGGCGCTTTCTATGGCCTGGCCCTCGGTGATGCGTTGGGCATGCCGACGCAATCGCTGAACCGCGAAACGATCAAGACCCGTTTCGGCCAGATCACCGATCTGCAGGACGCCGGACCCTTGCAGCCGATCGCCGCAAACATGCCCAAAGGCTCGATCACCGATGACACCGAGCAGGCGATTCTGGTCGGCGAGTTGCTGGTCGAAGGCAAGGGCCGCATCGAGCCGGCGATCCTCGCGCAACGTTTGATCGAGTGGGAAGCCGAGATGCAGGCCAAGGGCTCGCAGGACTTGCTCGGCCCATCGACCAAGCGCGCGATTGAAATGATCCTTGCCGGTCATTCGCCGGAAGAGGCCGGGCGCTACGGCACTACCAACGGCGCGGCGATGCGCATTACGCCGGTGGGGATTGCGGCGGATGTTTCTGATCCGGAGCGCTTTATTGCGGCGGTGGTGCAGGCCTGCCAGGTCACGCACAACACCACGTTGGGGATTTCCAGCGCGGCGGCGGTGGCGGCGGTGGTATCCGCTGGCATCAATGGCATGGACTTGGGCGAGGCGTTGAACCTTGGCCAGCACATCGCTCAACAAGCAGAAGCGCACGGGCACTGGGTGGCCGGTGGACGTATTGCTTCGCGTATCAGTTGGGCGCGCACCATCAGTGTCGATAGCGACAAGGCATTGCTGGCGGATCTGCTCTATGACGTGATTGGCACTTCGGTGGCGTCGCAGGAGTCGGTGGTGGTCTCGTTCGCACTGGCGCAGCAAGTGGCGGTCGGTGAGATGAGCGCGTTTGATGCGCTGTGCATGGCCGCCGGTCTTGGCGGTGACACTGACACCATCGCGGCGATTCTTGGCGCCATGCTCGGGGCCTGCCTGGGCCTTGAGAGTTGGCCTGCCGAGATGATCGAGACGGTTAAGGCCGTTAATCATCTGGAGCTTGAGCCGTTGGTGCAGGGGCTGTTGGCGTTGCGTTGATTGGGCTGACGTCTTCGCGAGCAGGCTCGCTCCCACATTGGATTTGTGGCGTTCACATAACCCCTGTGGGAGCGACGGTGCGACGATTCGACCTGCTCGCGAAGGCCGCACCGCAAATTTCGAATTTTCAACCCGCAATGGATCGCGCAGACAGGCCGAGGATGGCCGCGATGTCTTGTCGTTTTGCATCATTGCCACAACCACAAAAAAGGCAAACAGGAGCACCTTCATGAGTTCATCAAACGCCGGGCAAAGCGCCGGGCAACTTGAAACCCGCGGTATCGAACCGGTGCCGGAAGCCGAGTGCAACGGTCATCCGCTACAACTGTTCTGGGTCTGGTTCGCCGCCAACATCTCCATTCTCGGCCTGCCGCTGGGCGCCACGCTGGTGGCGTTTCGAGGGCTGGCGATCTGGCAGGCGATCATCGTCGCGATCATCGGCGCTGCCGGTTCGTTTGCGGTGGTCGGGATCATCTCGATTGCCGGTCGACGTGGTCGTGCGCCGAGCCTGACCTTGTCACGAGCGATCTTCGGCGTGCGCGGCAATATCGGCCCGACGCTGGTCTCGCTGATGTCGCGTCTCGGTTGGGAAACGGTGAACACCACCACCGCTGCATTCGTGCTGCTGTCGCTGTGCTCGATCCTGTTCGGCTCGCCGGTGGAAGCGAAAAGTGCGCCGGTGCTGACGCTGATCTTCATCGCGATTTTCGTTCTGCTGACCTTGTCTGTATCCGGCCTCGGCCACGCGACGTTGTTGGTGATCCAGAAGTGGGCGACCTACGTCTTTGGTGCGCTGAACATTCTGGTCGGTGGTTTCCTCTGCGCGACCATCGACTGGAGCGCGGTGTTCAACGCCACGCCAGCGCCGATGAGCGCAATGATCATCGGCATCGGCACCATGGCTGCGGGCACCGGCATCGGTTGGGCCAACGCTGGCGCCGACATGTCGCGCTATCAGCATCGCAGCGTCAAGGCTGTGCGTCTGGTCGCGTCTGCCGCGTTTGGTGCGGGTATTCCGCTGGTACTGCTGATCACCCTTGGCGGTCTGCTGTCGGTGGGCAACAACGACCTGGCCTCGGCGACGGACCCGATCGTGGCAATTCGCGACATGCTGCCAACCTGGATGGCCGTGCCGTACCTGATAACCGCTTTCGGTGGCCTGTTGCTGTCGAACAACCTGTCGGTGTATTCCGCCGGTTTGACCACGCTGACCCTCGGCTTGAAGGTCAAACGCGTCTACGCGGTAGTGGTTGATATCGTCGCGATCTTCGCCGGTTCGATTTACTTCATGCTGATCGCCGACAGCTTCTACGGCCCATTTATCACTTTCATTTCCCTGCTGGCGGTGCCGATCACCGCGTGGGTCGGGATCTTCGTCGTTGATCTGATTCACCGTCACTACTACAGCCCGACAGATCTGCTCGACGTCAGCCCGAGCAGCGCCTATTGGTATCGTGGCGGTATCGAATGGCGCGCATTTGGCGCGTGGGCGATTGCCATTGTCCTCGGCTTCAGTTTCACCACCATCGGCACCACTGCCGAGAACGTCTGGTTCAAGGGCTTCCTGTCCGACTCGTGGCTGGGCCACAACGGTCTCGGCTGGATCGTGACCTTCGTCGTCGCTGGTGGGATTTACTTTGTATTGGGCGGGGCGAAAGATCGCCGTGCCGCGCAAACCGAGAATGCACATGCCTAAGATGTTGCACACCGGCCAGGTCATCATCGACCTGGTCATGGCCGTGGATAAACTGCCGCAGATTGGTGGTGACGTGCTGGCGCAGTCGGCCGGTTTCGAAGCCGGTGGCGGGTTCAATGTGATGGCGGCGGCGGTGCGTAACGGCCTGCCGGTGGTTTATCTCGGTCGCCATGGCACTGGGCGTTTCGGTGATCTCGCGCGCCAGGCGATGAACGCCGAGGGGATTCACATCGGCATCACCGAACCCGTGCAGAAGGACACCGGTTTATGTGTGGCGCTGACCGATGCGTCGGCGGAGCGCAGTTTCATTTCCTATATCGGCGCTGAAGGTGAAGTGACCGAAGAGGATCTGAACAGCGTCGCGGCCGAGTCGGGCGATTACGTTTATCTCAGCGGCTACAGCTTGCTGCACGAAGGCAAGGCCCAGGCGTTGCTCGACTGGACGCTGGCACTGCCGGACTCGATCAACGTCGTGTTCGATCCGGGCCCGTTGGTGGAATCGCCGGACTCGCCGATGATGCAGGCGTTGCTGCCGCGCATCGATGTGTGGACCAGCAACAGTGTTGAAGCGCTGCGGTTTACCGGCGTCGATGATATTGGCGCGGCGCTGGATAGCCTCGCTGAGCACCTGCCCAACGATGTGTTGATGGTGGTAAGGGACGGGCCGCAGGGCTGCTGGATTCATCAGCGCGATGAGCGTCGGCATGTGCCCGGGTTTGCGGTGAAAGCGGTAGACAGCAATGGTGCCGGTGACGCCCATGCCGGGGTGTTTGTTGCCGGGTTGGCGCAGGGCTTGTCTGCCTATGAAGCGGCGCGGCGGGCGAATGCGGCAGCGGCTATTGCGGTGACGCGCTGGGGACCGGCGACCTCGCCGGGGGCGGCAGAGGTGGATGCGTTTTTCCTTGATTCCGGCGGTGCCTGATCTACCGCTTTCGCGAGCAGGCTCGCTCCCACAGGGGATGTGTGAACGACATCAATTCAGTGTGGGAGCGAGCTTGCTCGCGAAAGGGCAATTAGCTTCATCACAAAATTCAATGTTGGATACCGCTCGCCGCATCAGCAGCGAGCGGCCGCATGACTACTGCAGATCCAGTTTGCGCGCTGCTTCAACGCCAGCAGCACTGAGCTTGATCGGCAGGTTCAACGAATGTTCGCCAGCCTCGTTGCAGGTCACATGACCATGGTGAATCAGTCCGCGATCCTGCAAGGCGGCGAGGGCGCTGGCCACGACTTTCTCGCCCCGGTAATTGTCCAGCACCTCCTTGCCCAGTCCACTTGGATGAGCATGCAACAGGCGGGTGAGGACTTCTTTTTCCAGGTTTTTATCGACGTTCATGGTTACCTCTTCATTGGATTGAATAGGACGCTCGCGTCGGCGAACTACTGACCGGAGCCTTCGGAACCGGAGCCACCAGTGGTGGTTTTCGAGCCGACGCCGGGGCCAGCGTTGTCTGGCGTGGAGGGGGCGTCGGGGGTGTTCATGCCGCCCTGACGGCCCGGATCACTGCCCTGAGTGCGCGGATCGGTACCCGTCGCAGGAGGCTGATTGATCAAAGGCACGCCGGAGCCATCGGTGTTCATACCGGGGGCACTGTTGATGGCGGGGGCTCGTGGCGGGGTCGGGTCGGTAGGGCCAGTGCCCGCAGCCGTGGCGGATGCGGCGAAAACCGCAGGGCAGAGCAGGGCGCTGAATACAAAAGCGGTCAACCTTGACGGGATCATAGGGCGTCTCCAGTGATTGGAATCCTTACCTGTCGTTGGTCTGCCCTGTGATCGGATTGGTGCCTGATCAGCGACGAACGGTCTAGGTCGCCTGCGCGGCTTTCAGACTGATCTGCCGCCAGAGCAAGCGGCCCAGGGTAATCAACCAGTTGGCCAACGCGACGAGCAAAACCGTCAAAAGCAGCGTGCTCATGCCGTGCTCAACGATGATTTTCCCGGCCAGCAACGGGAAACCAAACACACCGATAAAGTACGCAAGACTGAACAGCAACAAGGCCTGTGACGTGGTGCCGGCCGGCGCTTCGTTGGCCGCCAAACCGTTGATCACCGAATAGGTCAGGCCATACCCGACGCCGAGCATCAACGCCGCCAGCAGATAGGTGAATCCACTGTGCACGCCGAACGCGAACAGCACAATCGAAGCCAGCATCAGTCCGGACAACAGACACGACGCGCGCAGCGGATCACGTTTGACCACATAACCTGCGATCAACATCCGGCTGCTGATGGCCGCCCCCATGAAACCCAGAAAGAACAGTGAGTAATCCAGCGAGCGGGCGTTGGCATAGCTGGTCTGGAAACTCGACAGACCACCGAACACGCAACCGCCGAGACCGACCATGATGATCGGGAACAGTGCGCGCGAGCCGAGCACTTGGGTGGTCGCTCGCCAAGTGATTCTCGCGGCCGAGGTTACTTGCGTGCTTTTCAATCGAGCCCCGATTTGCCAGAACAACAGCACGCCAACCAGGCTCGCCAGTGCCGCCAGATAAAACGCCGAGGTCACCGGCAAACCCACTGCACTCGCTGCACGACCTAGCAACGGTCCGCTGCCGATGCCGGTCATCATGCTGCCCGACAACAGCGCGAAGTACTTGGCCCGCTGCGCCGGCGTCACCAGACTGGCGACGATGATCGGCCCCAACGTATAGAAAACGCCCCAACCCAAGCCCAGCAGCAAACCGAAAAACAACAACAGGTGACCAAACCCCGGCGTCAGCGCAAAGCCCAGACTTGCCGCCACCAGCAACAGACCAAACAGGGCAATCGAGCGCGCCGCGCCGAGCCAGTCCGACAGATGCCCGGACACCAGCACCGCGACAAACGTACTGAGCATCGCCGCCGAAATCACACTGCCGGCATCGTGCTAATTGCCGCCGCGAGAGCCGATCAACAGCGAAAGCAAAAACGTCGAGCCGTAGGACAGCGACAGCAGATAACTGGCGAGACAGAACAGGCCGAACAGCTTGCCTGAAACCTTGGGTGTTGCTGGCGACATGACGCGGTTCCTTGAACGGAAAAATTCAGCGTCGTCTGTTTAACACGGCAGGCATGCGGCTTAGGTCTGAGGTTGGCGAAGTCAGGATCACTGCACGCCGGAGTAATGCTCAAGCGATACCGATCTCTTCCTTGAACTGCTCCATGAAACCTTTCAGGCGTTGATGACGGACCTGCGCCAGACGCTGGCCGGTGGCGGTCTGGAAACCGTCGGCGAGGTGCAGCAGCTTGGTCTGGAAGTGATCGAGGCAAAAACGTTTGTCGTCATAGTCGCGCTGTTTCGCTTCGGGATCCTCCGGGTCGTACAACGCCGAGCCCATACGCCCGGCGATGTAGAAGGTACGGGCGACGCCGAGCATGCCCAGCGAGTCGAGACGGTCGGCGTCCTGGACGATTTTCGCTTCGAGGGTGCGCGGAGTGATGTTGGCGGAGAAGCTGTGGGCTTCGATGGCGTGGGCGACGGCGGCGATTTTTTCTTCGGGCCAGTTCAGATCGGCCAGCACTGACGAAGCTTTATCTGCCGCCAGCCGCGAAGCCTGCGAACGCAGCGGTGAATTCTTCTCGACGGCCACGCAATCGTGCAAGAGCACGGCGGCCAGCAGCACCTCAAGATCTCCACCTTCTTCTTCATGCAACGTACGCACGTTGTGCCAGACGCGCTGCAAGTGGGCGAGGTCGTGGGCGCCGTCGTCGGACGGCTCCAATGCGTGCGGCAGCAACTCTGCTGCCAGTGCCGCCACGGGTGTAAAAAACTCACGGTTCATAAGCATCCTTTCAGATTGTCGAAGTCCCCTGTGTGGGAGCGAGCCTGCTCGCGAATGCTGTCTGTCAATCAACAATGCAGGTGACTGAAAGGACGCCTTCGCGAGCAGGCTCGCTCCCACAGGGAACTGCAATGTTTGTAACAGTGCGCAGGGTAGTGTGTGTTTTGCCATGTGACGAGCGCCGCTCACCGCCTTAGTATGGCGTTTTCCTTTTTCCGACAAGGCCCGTCCATGACGATCGACATCCGCCCGGCGACCCCCAGCGATGCCCCGCAAATCCTCGCCTTCATTACTGAACTCGCCGATTTCGAAAAGGCCCGCCACGAAGTCATCGCCAGCGTTGCCGACATCGAACGCAGCCTGTTCGGCGAAGGCGCCACCGCTCACGGTCTGATTTGCCTGCGCGATGGTCTGCCGATCGGTTTCGCGGTGTTCTTCTTCAGCTACTCGACCTGGCTCGGCAGCAACTGCCTGTACCTCGAAGACCTCTATATCACCCCGGAGCAACGCGGCGGCGGTGCCGGCAAAACCTTGTTGCGCCACCTGGCGAAAATCGCCTGCGACAACGACTGCGGCCGCTTCGAATGGAGTGTGCTGGACTGGAACACGCCGGCGATCGAATTCTATAAATCCCTCGGCGCGCAACCTCAGGAAGAGTGGGTGCGCTACCGCATGGATGGCCAGGTCCTGCGTGAGTTTGCCGAGGGCTGATCACAATGATGGCAAACCGGCAGTAATTCGATTGTAGCCAGCGCTCTAGTCCGGCATTCTACGCGCCATTTTTGCGCGCTCACGGACGACATCTGCAATGCCTCTGGCACAACTTCTCAACGCCCGTGGAGCCTTCGCTGCGTCAATGAGTGACCGGCGATGAGCGGACTACGGGCGACAATGCGCCGGTATATAGCGCTCGCCTTTTTGCTTTGCTGTTCATGTACTTCGAATCACGGCAGGCCAATAGCGAAGCTTGATTTTGAAAGTATTTCAATTACGCCGAGCGCAAGTTCGTTTTTCGTACGATTTTCAAGTGATACGGATCTCTTGACCTTGTTCCAATCCAGGATCGGCGAAGAGCTGGTCTGTGCGTTGGAAGGCGATGCGGATTTTTCGATTGGCCATTACCAGCGAGGCTACGGCAGCGGCATCGTTGAGTTAAGCGACAACTCTTCGAAAGGAAATTATATCGCCCGGGTCATTTTTCGAGAGACCGGAGCGGTGCGGGGTAAGGAACGTATTCTCGCGGGAGATGAATTGCGCAGGGCTTTAAAGGTAAACGACGTGGTTGTGTGCGCTTTTAGAGTGCATACAACGAAATACGAAACCTATTTTTCAGATTTTATGCCTATTCCTTCCATGGATTTTATACGGGCGCTCGGCACGTGAGCGTAGAGCAATAGCATGTTATCGAGAGCGATTTTTGTTTTGTGCGTGCTGGTCATGTCCGGGTGTTCACTGCGGCAAAACAAAACTACCGCCAATCTTCAGTTCACCAAGATAGAGCGGGTAGGGCAAACCGTTCTGTATGACGTGTATTTTTCTTCAGATATCGATATCTGGGGGCCTTATCGGTCATTAATTGGCGTCGGTTTCGTCTGTGCCTTGGAGGATCATGCCGACTTCAGGGAGCGATACGCGATGAAGCGACTGATGGCCGGCAGTGTCAAGCGAAACCCCGCCGGGGCGAAATATGGCTTCATTGCCGCAATGCTCTTCAGCGAGAGAGTAGTGAATGGAAGTAGTGAACGAGATTTGACACCTGCGGAGATAAAGCAAATGTTGGCCCGGAAAACTCAGGTGCCCTGTAAGTTCTTTGCCAGCGCAACAATGATGGAAACCTATTTTTCCAACGTGATGTACGTTCCTGTCGCGGATATATTTCGGGCGATAGAAGGTGCGATTGTAGCCGTTGGTGAACGCTGATTGTTTGGACTGCTGTGTGCACGAAGATCGGGTTGTTGTTAATTGACAGGATGTTTTAGTGAGAAAGTTGATAGGGATTTGTCTGGTTGTTTTATGCAGTGCCTGCGCCAAGCGCCCGGTGCTTGCTCCATCCGATATCGAATATCTATCCATGACGGATGTACCCGGGTATGGCCAGTTTGAGGTTCGGTTTTCCTCCGATACGGATTTGATGCGAATGTTCCAGAGTAACTTGGGCAAGGATCAAGCCAGTGACGGTTTTACGTGTTATCTGGACGCGCGAATAAATTTGTCTGAGCGACACGGCGAGTCGAACTATCTGATCGGTACCGTAGAGGAACTGGATCGCCCGGGTTCGCGTGGCAAATATCAATATTTCACGCGTCTGATCGCGGTGTACACCGATCATGAGTACGGCTCGAATACGTTTCCCAATGCGCAAGAATTGCTGGTCTTGTTAAAAGCGCGCAATGCCCTGGCCTGCCGGTTTCATGCCTCCGACTATTTTTACGGACCCTACGAGTCCAACCCTATCGGTATCCCGAGTTCCGAATTTGTCCGCGTGATAGAGCAGAGGGGCAACCGTTGAATCTGCGTTTATTCAGATGGCCGTTGATTGGCAGTTTTCTATCCTGCACGGCGTGCATGCACTTGAACGTTCCTCCCGCCAGACTTGAGTTTGTTTCAATCGAGCGCGCCAACTCTTCCTATTACGACCTGCGCTTCACCTCTGATCGAAATCTTATCAATCTGTATGAGGATTACGGTAGGCAAGGCCAGATCAGTACGACGATTCATTGTTCGCTGAATGGTGATGTGGATTTTTCCATCGAACATCGAATCAAGATGGAGGCGTCGGGACGCGTCAGCGCCATGCGTCTGATCGAGGGTGATCGGCGGTATGAAATGTTCGCGCACATTAGGGTTGAGAATCACGGCATCAATGAAGGTTTTAATGACATCAGGCCGATTGAACTGGTGCGGATGCTCAAACCGCAACAATACATACCGTGCAAGGTGGTGATCACGGCGTTTCCGTTCGTGGCGTATTACTCGAAAGTCATGTACCTGCCGACCTCACGATTTATTGATCAAGTGCGCAGTCCACGGGTAGCACCGCCACGGGTTTCGCTGCTGCCCGAGGATCGCATGCGTACGTTGTTGCCACAGGTCCCGATTTGCATCACGCGGTGGCGACATGTTGCCGCAACGCCATATGACGAAATCGATCGCCTTGGCCGTTGCGATGAGCTGCCCTACGTAGGATTACTTGCCTCGTTTGCGCCGTATCGATTGGCTCTGAGCATCGTGTCCTCGTCGGATCTGACGCCAAAACCGCTGACGGCATACGTCATAGTGCGCGGGGATGGCCGCCAGGAACCGGGTATTTCTGACGAACATGGCCATACTCATCACCTCGGCGCAGGAGATTATGAAGTCGTGAAGGTTTTAGCTGAAGAGGGCGTGACCAGCGTTGATCGGTCGACGAAATGAATTGATGTCGCCCCTTGATATGACGGCGACTGACTCTATTCGCAGCAGGATTTTCCCGGTGTTTACTTCGGCATGGTCGGCAGTGCGCAATCTCGGAAAAGGGATGAGTGCGCTATCCCATGGATAGCAAGGTCCTGCGCGAGTTTGCCGAGGACTGAAGTCGATGATGGCAATCCAGTGCTATTTCGATTGTCTCCGGCACTCTAGTCCGGCATTCTACGCGCCATTTTTGCGCGCTCACGGACGATACCTGCAATGCCTCTGGCACAACTTCTCCACGCCCGTGGAGCCTTCGCTGCGTCAATGAGTGACCGGCGATGAGCGGACTACGGGCGACAATGCGTCTGTATGGCCTGGTGAAAAACTCAGGCTCGAGCGACAACCCCCAGCGCCAACCGGTCGACATTCTGTGCATGACAAATCGTACGGGCGGCAGCGCCATTCGCGCGTTCGTGTCACGCCTCGATGCTGAGTTGATGACGCGCAGTGCCGGGCTCGCCGATTACCGCGTGATACCGCTGCGCACTTTCGATCCGACGGCGTTTATCGACGCCCATCAAGGCTGGCTGACACTGCATGTCTGTTGCGGTTTTGTCGCCCCTGCCGGGCATTCGCTGCTCAAGGACGGCGGGTTGATGCCGATGGGCTGGTACGTCTATTCCGAGATCGGCCAGTGGACGGCCCAGCATCATCTCGACTTCGGCGCACAAATGGCCGAACTGCTGCAATCGACTTACGAGCGTAATCACCTGCGCAACTACAACGCCTGGCTCAACGAACTCGACGATGCGACGCCGGCCGAACTGGCCTGGCAAACCGACGAAGCCTGGCGGCACCTGCAAACCACCGCATCACCCGACAGTCGAGAGCATTGCCACGCCCTGTTCGACCCCGTCGACAACCGCTGGCGCTTCGCCGCGACCGACATCGATATTCATCAGCCGCACCCGGAACCCCTGAAGCAAGGAGCTTTGAATTGAGTGGTAAACCCGCTGCACGCGTCACCGACCCGACCGCCTGCCCAATGCCAGGGCATGGCACCAACCCGATTGTTTCCGGCTCGCCCGACGTCTTCTTCGACGGCCTCGCCGCTGCGCGCATGACCGATAAATCGGCGTGCGGTAGCCCGATCACCGGCGCCGTTTCCGGCACCGTGTTCATCAACGGCCTGAATGCCGCCACGCTCGACAGCACCGGAGGCCATGGCAATGTCGTGGTCGGTGCTTCAGGGACGGTGATTATTGGCCAGAGCGGCGGTGGGGCGGCGTTTAGCGGGTTGTTGCCGATGCCGGTGCATTTTACGGACAGGTTGCAAGTGGTGAATGAGGACACCGGAGAGCCGGTGCCCTATCACCCCTACACGATTCAGCGCGGCGATGGCAGTGAGGAGCCGGGAATTACGGATGCGTTGGGATTCACCCATACCGTCAGCTCGCATTTGGCTGAAACTATAAATTTGTTTGTGGAGTGATGATAAATGGCAGAAGGAAGTGCGACAGCAGACACTCCAGAAGTGCCGGTAGCTAGAAGGAATCCAGTTACCCATACGCTCACTTGTAAGACTGATCAGTCTGTTAAGCAAGCATCGGTAAAATTGCGCGATGTAATGGTATTTCTTGTTGGCGGAGCGGGCGATCAGGAAAGATATTATGTTGATGGCCCTAACCACAACGTCGATTACGTTCGAGAAATGGTTGATGCAGATATAGAAGCTCTAGAAATAAAGAAGTACTGCACTACCTTGCCTCTTGGTTATAACGCGTTCATGAGTGAAGAGGATCTGGAAAAGAATGTAATTGGTAAGATTTCAAACTGTAATACCGCTGTTTACATTATCGGTCATAGCCTGGGTGGGTGGAATGGCGCGCACCTATCGGCTGTTTTGTCCGATCGTGGATTTAAAGTCAAGATGCTGGTCACCCTAGATCCTGTAGGCCACGGAAAAATTGTCTACGGTATTTCAAAGATATATAGGCAGGTTCCTCAGCCAAAAGCGGAATATTGGGTAAATATCAGAGCTGCTGCAGTTGATTGGAATTTATCGGACGTCGTTGCAGATTTTGGTGAGCAATGGGAAATTTCCGCTGGACCGAATGTAATGGGGCGGCTGGACATCAATCACGCGGATGCTAACTTTATGTACGCGCGACCTTTGCCTGGTGGCAAGTCAGCTCGACAGATTGTAAGGGAATCAATTTTGAAATGGACCAAGGAGTAACTTTTTGTGAGATTTATAACGTTGGCAGTTATGATTCTGATGGTCTCTGCGTGTTCTTTGAATCATGGTCGGCCTATCGCTAATTTACAATACTCAAAGACTGATCGGCTTCGCAGTACCGGGATTTATAAAATTTATTTTTCGTCAGATGTAGAATTGCTTCAGTTGTTCAAGTCGTCTATTGGTCAGGGGCTTGTGTGTTCGTTAACGAACGATCAAGATTTTTCACAGGCGCACCGTATAAAGCAATCCGGTTTCGGTTTCATTGAAAGAGTGTCAACTGATTCACTGCTCTATAGGGCGGATGTTCTTTTCGATGAACAGGTAGATGATAAGGGTGAGGAAAGACGTCTCAAAGGAGATTCATTAGTCCCGTTTTTGAAATCCAGAGATTCCATTTCTTGTGTGTTTAGAGTTCATTCGACTACTTACAAAACGTATTTCTCGAAGATCATGCAAGTCCCGAGTGTCGATTTGATGAATCCAGGAACTGCAGAATAGCCGCATATTTCATCGGCCTTGCCTAATTTGAAGGCCGTTTCCACCATGACCTGTTCGTGCCCATATTATGGGTTTACGACCATTGGGTAATAATAAGACGGCTCGCAGTATTTTTAATAAATTGGTTTCGAGTTTCTTCAAGGAGTGCAGCTCGCACCACGATATTTTTTTGATCTGTTCGGTAAATAACGATCATCACTGCTTCTCCGACTCGAATATGCATAACCTCCGGTTTGCAGAGGAAGAATTTTTGACCTGCCTTATCCCAAAATATGGGATGCAAAATTACATATTGAGATTTCCCGTCTGAGAGGTCTATAGTCCATCGCACTCACTGCCAAAAACAAAACAGGTGAAGCGATGCTGGCGCAATTGATCGCGCTCGACTGGGGGACGACCTCATTACGTGCTTACAAACTCGCGGCGGGTGGTGTGGTGCTGGAGCAGCGCGCGCTGTCGTCCGGGATCATGCAACTGCCGAAGACTCCGCGAGTCATCAACGGTCGCGAATGCGCCGATGGTTTTGAACTGGCGTTCGACGAGGCGTGCGGCGACTGGCTCGATGCGCAGCCTCATCTGCCGGTGATTGCCTGCGGCATGGTCGGCAGTGCGCAGGGCTGGCGTGAAGCTGCCTACTGCGAGACGCCGGCGAACGTCGCCAATCTCGGAAACTCCCTACAAACAGTTGTCAGTCTGCGCGGCACGCGAGTGCATATCGTGCCGGGCGTGATTCAGCGTTCGCGTTTGCCGAACGTGATGCGCGGCGAAGAAACCCAAGTGCTCGGCGTGCTACAGAATCTGCCGATTGAGGCGGGTGCTGATCTGTTGATCGGGCTGCCGGGCAGCCACTCGAAATGGGTGGATGTGGTTGATGGCTGCATCACGCATTTCGATACGTTCATGACCGGCGAAGTGTTCGCCGTGCTCAGCGAACACAGCATTCTCGGCCGAACCTTGAAGCAAGGCGCGACGTTCGATGCTCTGGCGTTTGACCGCGGTGTGCAGGTTGCGCAATCGGCGGACGGTGAGCTTGGCGTGCTGTCGACGTTGTTCAGTGCCCGTACCTTGGGCCTGACCGGCGAACTCAGCCCGACTGCGCAGGCGGATTATCTGTCCGGCCTGATGATCGGCCATGAACTGGCGGCACTGGCCACGGTTCAGCGACGTCGCCGCAACACCCCGAATCTTCCTTCGATCATCCTCATCGGCAACGCGCAACTTTGTGCGCGTTACAGCCGCGCCCTCGACGTCTGTGGCTTCGCCAACGTGACGCTGGCCGAACAGGCCACCGAGCGTGGTCTTTGGCAACTGGCGCTGGCCGCCGGACTGATCGATTCCTCATCCCGTTAACCCTGACTGGAGGCCTGACATGCTCAAGCAAGCATTGGCGCAAAACGGTCTGATCGCGATTCTGCGTGGCCTGCATCCGCAGGAAGCCGCCGCTGTCGGAGAAGTCCTGTATGCAGCCGGATTTCGCGTCATCGAAGTACCGCTCAATTCCCCTTCGCCGTACGAAAGTATCCGCATCCTGCGCACGACTTTGCCCACCGATTGCCTGATCGGTGCCGGCACGGTGTTGACCCCGGAACAGGTCGGGTTGGTGAAAGAGGCCGGCGGCCAAGTGATTGTCATGCCGCACAGCGACGCCAAGGTCTTGCGCGCGGCAAAAGCGGCGGGGCTGTTCCTGTCGCCGGGCGTTGCCACACCGACCGAAGCGTTCGCGGCACTGGAGGAGGGCGCGGACATTCTCAAGATGTTTCCGGCCGAGCAGATGGGCCCGGCGGTCGTCAAAGCCTGGCTCGCGGTGTTGCCGTCCGGGACGGTGCTGGCGCCGGTCGGCGGTATCACCCCGGACAATATGCAGGCGTTTATCGATGCCGGTGTAAAAGGCTTCGGCCTCGGTTCCGGGCTGTTCAAACCGGGCATGACGCCGGAGCAGGTGGCAGTGAACGCCAAGGCCTACGTGGCTGCTTGGAAGGCCCTTCGCTAAGACTTTCTGGCGCTGCGTGCGCTGCATCTATAAGAGAGACAAAAAGATGAAAATCACCAAACTCACCACCTTCATCGTCCCGCCGCGCTGGTGCTTTCTCAAGGTCGAAACCGACGAGGGCGTGACCGGTTGGGGCGAGCCTGTGGTCGAAGGCCGCGCACACACCGTTGCCGCTGCCGTCGAAGAATTGTCCGACTACCTGATCGGCAAAGACCCACGCAATATCGAAGACATCTGGACCGTTCTGTATCGCGGCGGCTTCTACCGTGGCGGCGCGATCCACATGAGCGCACTGGCCGGTATCGATCAGGCGCTGTGGGACATCAAGGGCAAGGCCCTCGGCGTGTCGGTGAGTGATCTGCTCGGTGGTCAGGTGCGTGACAAGATTCGCGTGTATTCGTGGATCGGTGGCGATCGTCCGGCCGACACCGCGCGTGCGGCGAAAGAGGCGGTGAGCCGTGGTTTTACTGCGGTGAAAATGAACGGCACCGAAGAGCTGCAATTTCTCGATACCTTCGAGAAAGTCGATCTGGCGCTGGCCAACGTCGCCGCCGTGCGTGACGCGGTCGGGCCGAACGTCGGTATCGGCGTCGACTTTCATGGCCGCGTGCACAAGCCGATGGCCAAGGTGCTGATGAAGGAACTCGATCCGTACAAACTGATGTTTATCGAAGAGCCGGTGCTCAGCGAAAACTATGAAGCGTTGAAAGAGCTGGCGCCGTTGACCAGCACACCGATTGCCCTCGGCGAGCGGCTGTTCTCGCGTTGGGACTTTAAACGCGTGTTGAGCGAAGGCTATGTCGACATCATCCAGCCGGATGCTTCCCATGCCGGCGGAATCACCGAAACCCGCAAGATCGCCAACATGGCCGAGGCCTACGACGTCGCGCTGGCCCTGCATTGCCCGCTGGGGCCGATTGCGCTGGCGGCGTGTTTGCAACTGGACGCGGCTTGTTACAACGCGTTTATCCAGGAGCAAAGCCTGGGCATCCATTACAACGAGAGCAACGACTTGCTCGATTACGTGAAGGATCCACGCGTCTTCGATTATGACAAAGGCTTCGTGAAGATCCCCAACGGCCCGGGGTTGGGCATCGAGATCAACGAGGAATACGTGATCGAGCGCGCGGCGGTCGGCCACCGCTGGCGCAACCCGATCTGGCGCCATGCCGATGGCAGTTTTGCCGAGTGGTGATTACTGCCTGACACACCCGATGAGATCGTTCCCACGCTCTGCGTGGGAATGCCTCAATGGACGCTCTGCGTTCGCTTTTGGGACGCGGAGCGTCCCGGGCAGCATTCCCACGCGGAGCGTGGGAACGATCAGACAGAGTGCAGTGCAGGCCTCCGGCCGACCTCAATAAACATAAAAAGAGGCTCTCCCCATGCAACCGCAAACCCTCACCGGGCAGGCGTCTTTAGTCACGCCCAGCCGCAAGCGGTTTTTCATCATGGTGTTGCTGTTTATCACCGTGGTCATCAACTATCTCGACCGCAGCAACCTGTCGATTGCCGCGCCGGCCCTGACCAGTGATCTGGGCATCGACCCGATTCACGTCGGTCTGATCTTTTCCGCATTCGGCTGGACTTACGCCGCCATGCAGATCCCCGGCGGCTGGCTGGTCGATCGCGTGCCGCCGCGCATTCTTTACAGTGTCGCGTTGCTACTGTGGTCGCTGGCCACGGTAATGCTCGGTTTCGCAGCCAGTTTCATCGCGTTGTTTGTATTGCGCATGGCGGTCGGTGCGCTGGAAGCGCCGGCCTATCCCATCAACAGCCGCGTGGTCACGACGTGGTTCCCCGAGCGTGAACGCGCCACGGCGATTGGTTTTTACACCTCAGGGCAGTTCGTCGGCCTGGCATTCCTGACCCCTGTTCTGGCTTGGCTGCAACACGAATTCGGTTGGCACATGGTCTTCGTCGCGACCGGCGCGGTGGGCATCATTTGGGCAGCGATCTGGTACGCGGTGTATCGCGAGCCGCGGGATTTCAAAGGCGCCAACGAAGCTGAAATCGACCTGATCCGCGAGGGCGGTGGTCTGGTCGATATTCAGCAAGAGTCGGCCAAGGTCAAAGCCAAGTTCAGCTGGACCGATCTGGGCATCGTCCTCACCAAGCGCAAGTTGTGGGGCATCTACCTCGGCCAGTTTTGCCTGAACTCGACGCTGTGGTTTTTCCTCACCTGGTTCCCGACTTATCTAGTGAAGTATCGCGGCATGGACTTCATCAAGTCCGGCCTGTTGGCATCGCTGCCGTTTCTCGCCGCGTTCATCGGAGTGCTGTGTTCGGGGTTCTTTTCCGACTTCTTGATTCGTCGCGGCTACACCGTCGGGTTCGCGCGCAAGTTGCCGATCATTGGCGGGCTGCTTATTTCCACCTCGATCATCGGCGCCAACTTCGTTGAGTCGACGCCGCTGGTGATTGCCTTTCTGGCGTTGGCGTTCTTCGGCAATGGTCTGGCCTCGATCACCTGGTCGCTGGTGTCGACGTTGGCGCCGGCGCGTTTGCTCGGGCTGACCGGCGGGGTGTTCAATTTCATCGGCAACCTGTCGGCAATTGCCACGCCGATCGTCATCGGCTTCCTCGCCAGCGGCGATTCGTTCGCGCCAGCAATCACCTATATCGCGGTTCTCGCATTGATCGGTGCTTTGTCCTACGTGCTGCTGGTCGGCAAGGTCGAGCGTATCGAGTTGTAGTGGTCTGCGTCGGGCGACCATAATGCCGCCCGTTCCCTCGCTCAAACGGTAAAAGGCTGGATATGCAGGAAGACGCCCCGGAAAAAACCAAGGACGCCGCACCCACCGGCACGCAGACGCTATTGCGCGGCCTCGGCGTGGTGCAAGCGGTGGCCAGTGGCGCCCGCGATCTCAAGGAGATTGCCCGGCTGATCGGCACCACGCGCAGCACCACCCATCGTCTGGCCAGTTGCCTGGTCGACGAGCGCTACCTGCGTGTGGTGCCACAAGTCGGTTATCTGCTCGGGCCGAAGTTGATCGAGCTGGGTTTCCAGGCGCGCGAAGAGTTACCGCTGGTGACCCTGGCTGGGCCGTATCTGGACGAGTTGTCGGCGCTGACTGGTGACACCGTGCATTTGGGCATTCGTGAAGGCGACGAGGTGCTGTATCTGCTGAAAAATCCGGGGCGTAATGGCCCGGAAATGCGTTCACGGGTCGGCCATCGCATGCCGTTGGCGCGCACCGGGATCGGTAAGGCGTTGATGCTCGATGACTCGCCGAAAGACTGGCAGCGGCTGTACGACATCAGCCTGCCGGCGGGTGGGAAAAGTCAGTTCTGGCCGCAGCATCCCCAGCAGTCGTGGGAACAGCTTGAGCAGCGCATGACCGAGTATGTCGCCGGTGGCTACGCGTTCGATCTGGAGGACAACGAACCGTCGATCCGCTGCGTGGCGGCGCCGATTCGCGATGCGAGCAAGGGCATTGTCGCGGCGATCAGTATCGCCAGCACCGTGCCGTACATGCCGCTGGAAAAAATGGCCGAGCTGATTCCCCTGATCAAAGGGGTCACAGCCCGGCTGTCGGCAGAGCTAGGCCTGAAGGTTTAAACCTTGAGCGTCGCCATGTCGATCACGAAACGGTACTTAACGTCGCCGGCGATCATGCGCGCGTAAGCTTCGTTGATCTGGCGGATGTCGAGCATTTCGATGTCGCAGGTAATGTTGTGCTCGGCGCAGAAATCCAGCACTTCCTGGGTTTCAGCGACGCCACCGATCAACGAACCGGCCAATACGCGACGGCTCATCACCAGTTTGCCGGCGTGTACCGGTGGATCAACCGGCTCGATCAAACCGACCAGAATGTGCACGCCGTCGAAGCGCAGGGTGTCGAGGTACGGGTTGAGATCGTGCTGCACCGGAATGGTGTCGAGCAGGAAGTCGAAGTAACCGGCCGCGGCTTTCATCTGTTCGGCGTTGGTGGAAACGATCACATGATCGGCACCCTGACGACGACCTTCTTCTGCCTTGCTCGCCGAGCGGGTGAACAGCGTCACTTCGGCGCCCATGGCTTTGGCGAACTTGATGCCCATGTGGCCCAGACCGCCCATGCCGAGAATCCCGACCTTGTCGCCAGCCTTGACGCCGTAGTGCTTGAGCGGCGAGTAGGTGGTGATGCCTGCACAGAGAATCGGTGCGGCGCTGGCGAGGGCCAGTTTTTCCGGGATGCGCACGACGAAGTGTTCGCTGACGACGATGCTGTCGGAATAACCGCCCATGGTGTTGCTGCCATCGACCCGATCCGGAGTCGCGTAGGTCATGGTCGGACCTTCGAGGCAATATTGCTCAAGGTTCGACTGGCAGGCTTCGCAAGTGCGGCACGAGTCGACCATGCAGCCAACCCCGACCAGATCGCCTACTTTGTGTTGGGTGACATTCGCACCGATCGCGGTGACTTTTCCGACGATCTCATGGCCCGGCATCAACGGGTAAACGGCGATGCCCCATTCGTTGCGCGCCTGGTGGATATCGGAGTGGCAGACGCCACAGTAGAGAATCTCGATCGCCACGTCGTCGGCGCGCGGGCTGCGGCGTTCGAACTTCATCGGGGCGAGGGGAGTGGTGGCCGATTGGGCGGCATAGCCGATGGCGGTGTACATGTGAAACCTCGCAAAAGCAGTGACAGGGGAGGCGGCGCATTTTGGGCGTCGACTGACCGGCCGGCCATGACGATTCCTCCGGGTCTCATGCCTAATCCTCCGGCATACGGGTTTGATCGGTCGCATTGGCAAAAGGATCTGCGATGATGCTTTCATCCCCTATTTTCGTGATTTTTCGTGAAGAACAATTCGATGCAATTGACCCGTCATCTTGATGCCAATGCGCGGCTGGTTTCGCTGATCGAACCGCTGGCGCTTCGCGATGGTTATTCGCCGACCGGATTGCCCGGTGTGCAAGTATTGCGCGCCAGTTGCGACGTCGCCCGTGGCCCGCACATTTATGAACCGAGCCTGATGATCATCGCCCAGGGCAGCAAACTGGCGTTTCTCGGGCCACGCACTATGGAATACGGCGCCGGGCATTATCTGATTCAGGCGCTGCCGGTGCCGTTCGAATGTGAGACCTTCGCCTTGCCGGATGCGCCGTTGCTCGGCGTGTCGGTGGCGATTGATCGGGTGTTGCTCGGTGAACTGGTGCTGGCGATGGGGTTGGCGCCGGGACGGCATATTCCGGCGCAGACGCCGGAGTCGATGACCTCAGTGGTGCTCGACGATGACATGCGTGGCTGTGTCGAGCGCTTGCTCAGTTGCCTGCACGATCCGCTGGAATGCCAGATTCTCGGGCCGGCGCGGGTGCGGGAGTTGTTGTTCACCGCGTTGCGCGGGCCGCAGGCCGATGTATTGCGGGCGCTGGTCGAGCAGCAGGGGCAATTCGCGCGGGTGGCGGCGTCGATCAGTCATCTGCATGCGCATTACACCGAGCCATTGAATGTCGAGACGCTGGCCGGTTGCGCGAACATGAGCGTGTCGACCTTTCATGAGCATTTCAAGCGCAGCACGTTGTTGTCGCCGGTGCAGTATCTGAAGCGTTTGCGCTTGTTGAAGGCGCAGACGTTGTTGGTCGCCGAAGGCTTGGGTGTGGCGCAGGTCGCGCATCGGGTGGGGTATCAGAGTACCTCCCAGTTCAGCCGCGAGTACAAACGCTATTTCGAGCGCAGCCCGGGTGACGAGCGCGCTGCCTGAGCCGACAAAAATCCCCTGTAGGAGTGAGCCTGCTCGCGATAGCGGTGTGTCAGTCAGCATCATCGTCAACTGACACACCGTTATCGCGAACAGGCTCACTCCTACATTGGTTCGGTGGCGTTTGAGGAATTTTGGGCAACAAAAAGGCCCCCATTTCGGGAGCCTTGTTGTTCAGCGGTTCGACTTACATGTTCGGGTAAGTCGGGCCGCCAGCGCCTTCCGGCGTGACCCAGGTGATGTTCTGCGAAGGGTCCTTGATGTCACAGGTCTTGCAGTGCACGCAGTTCTGCGCGTTGATCTGGAAGCGTTTTTCGCCGTCTTCCTTGGTGATCACTTCGTATACGCCTGCCGGGCAGTAGCGCTGCGCGGGTTCGTCGTACAGCGGCAGGTTCTTGCTGATCGGGATGCTCGGGTCGGTCAGCTTCAAGTGGCAAGGCTGTTCTTCTTCGTGGTTGGTACCGGAGATGAACACCGAGCTGAGCTTGTCGAAGCTGAGTTTGCCGTCCGGTTTTGGGTAGTCGATCTTCTTGCAGTCCGCCGCGAGCTTGAGGCAAGCGTAATCCGGCTTGGTGTCGTGCAGGGTGAACGGCAGTTTGCCGGCGAAGATGTTCTGGTCCAGCCAGTTGAAACCGCCGCCGACGATGGCGCCGAACTTGTGGATCGCCGGGCCGAAGTTGCGGCTGGCGAACAGTTCGTCGTAGAGCCAGCTCTTCTTGAACGCGTCCACATAAGTGGTCAGTTCTTCAGTGCCGTCCTTTTCCGCGAACAGCGCGTCGGCCACCGATTCAGCGGCGAGCATGCCGGACTTCATCGCGGTGTGGCTGCCTTTGATCTTGGCGAAGTTCAGGGTGCCGAGGTCGCAACCGATCAGCGCGCCGCCCTTGAAGACCATTTTCGGCAGCGAGTTCAGGCCACCTTTGCAGATCGCGCGGGCGCCGTAGCTGATGCGCTTGCCGCCTTCCAGGTACTGCGCCAGCACCGGGTGATGCTTGAGGCGCTGAAACTCGTCGAACGGCGACAGATAGGTGTTGCTGTAGGAAAGATCGACGATCAGGCCGACTACGACCTGGTTGTTTTCCAGGTGATAGAGGAACGAGCCACCGGTGTTCTCGGTGCCCATGATGTCCAGCGGCCAACCAGCGGTGTGCACCACCAGGCCTGGCTGGTGTTTGGCAGGGTCGATTTCCCAGATTTCTTTCAGGCCGATGCCGTAGTGCTGGGCGTCGGCATCGCTGTCGAGGTTGTAGCGCTTGATCAGTTGCTTGCCGATGTGGCCACGGCAACCTTCGGCGAACAGCGTGTACTTGCCACGCAGTTCCATGCCAGGGGTGTACAGGCCTTCTTTCGGGTTGCCTTCGCGGTCGACGCCGAGATCACCGGTGATGATCCCGCGCACCACGCCTTGCTCGTCGATCAGCGCTTCCTGAGCGGCGAAACCCGGGTAGATTTCTACGCCAAGGTTCTCGGCCTGCTGGGCGAGCCAGCGGCACAGGTTGCCGAGGGAAATAATGTAGTTGCCTTCGTTGTGCATGGTCTTGGGCACAAAGAAATCTGGAATTTTTTGCGCGTTTTCGGCGTTTTTCAGCACGAAAATATCGTCGCGGGTCACTGGCGTGTTCAGCGGCGCGCCGAGCTCTTTCCAGTCCGGGAACAGTTCGTTCAGAGCGCGTGGTTCGAACACGGCACCGGACAGGATGTGTGCGCCGACTTCGGAGCCTTTTTCGACCACGCAGACGCTGATTTCCTTACCGGCTTCGGCGGCCTTCTGCTTCAGACGGCAGGCGGCGGACAGGCCAGCGGGGCCGGCACCGACGATGACCACGTCGAATTCCATGTATTCGCGTTCCACAGGCTATCTCCTACTCAAGGCTCAACAGTTTTTTTTCTAATTTGGAGGTTTGATGTCGCATCCGCTATTCCTTTACGTTAACGTCAAGGGGAATATTGGAGAACAGACCTTTCTCTCTAGGCGGCGCATTATATCTACACCACTCCGAGCGTCCAATACAAACGTTTGTTTGAATCGGCTCCAGCCCAGAGAAATCAAAGAAGCGCGGCTTATGAATGGTCATTTTGCTGTATTGACCGGAATAGGCGTTCCGGTCAAGATACGGGCGGTTTTGCGCTCGTCGTAGGCAGACTGGCGGTTTCAAGAGCACGTCTAAAGACAGGGCACAGGCGGTTGAGAGTGATGCGCAGCGCAGTCTGGCGCGCAGTTTACACAGCGTGAGGATCAATGACTTGTCGGTCACCACTGACGAACGGTCGCACCCTCTTCACATCGTGGAATCACTTCGCACCCCGGTCGGCGTTTTTAGAGGTGCCCTTTTAGCCTGATGAGCATCAACCGCCAGGTTCGCCTAGGCGACTTTCTTTTCACCGGAGAGTAACGAGGAATCCATGAAGGTTCTTGTAGCTGTCAAACGCGTTGTGGATTACAACGTCAAGGTTCGCGTCAAGGCGGACAATTCCGGCGTCGATCTCGCCAACGTCAAGATGTCGATGAACCCGTTCTGCGAAATCGCAGTGGAAGAAGCCGTACGCCTGAAAGAGAAAGGTGTTGCGACTGAAATCGTCGTCGTCTCCATCGGCCCGACCACCGCTCAGGAGCAGCTGCGTACCGCACTGGCTCTGGGGGCCGACCGTGCCATCCTCGTCGAATCCGCCGAAGATCTGACTTCCCTGGCCGTTGCCAAGCTGCTGAAAGCTGTTGTCGACAAGGAACAGCCACAGCTGGTGATCCTTGGCAAACAAGCCATCGACAGCGACAACAACCAGACTGGCCAGATGCTCGCTGCACTGAGCGGCTACGGTCAGGGCACGTTCGCATCGAAAGTCGAAGTGTCTGGCGACAGCGTTGCCGTGACCCGCGAAATCGACGGCGGCGCGCAGACTGTTTCCCTGAAACTGCCGGCGATCGTCACCACCGACCTGCGTTTGAACGAGCCGCGTTATGCGTCCCTGCCAAACATCATGAAAGCCAAGAAGAAGCCTCTCGAAGTGCTGACTCCGGACGCTTTGGGCGTTTCCACCGCCTCCACCAACAAGACCCTGAAAGTCGAAGCGCCGGCTGCACGCAGCGCAGGCATCAAGGTCAAGTCGGTGGCTGAACTGGTCGAGAAACTGAAAAACGAAGCGAAGGTAATCTAAATGACTATCTTGGTTATTGCTGAACACGACAACAAAGTGCTGGCCCCGGCCACGCTGAACACCGTGGCTGCTGCGGCCAAAATCGGCGGCGACATCCACGTTCTGGTTGCCGGCCAAGGCGCTGGCGCCGTGGCTGAAGCCGCTGCGAAAATCGCTGGTGTGAGCAAAGTCCTCAACGCTGACAATGCCGCTTACGCGCATCAGTTGCCGGAAAACGTTGCTCCGCTGGTGGCAGAGCTGGGCGCTGGTTACAGCCACATCCTGGCCGCCGCCACCTCCAACGGCAAAAACATCCTGCCGCGCGTTGCTGCGCAGCTGGACGTTGACCAGATCTCCGAGATCATCTCGGTCGAAAGCGCTGATACCTTCAAGCGCCCGATCTACGCCGGTAATGCCATCGCTACCGTGCAGTCGACCGCTGCAATCAAAGTGATCACCGTGCGTGCCACCGGTTTCGACCCGGTTGCCGCTGAAGGTGGTTCGGCTGCTGTTGAAGCCGTTGGCGCTGCACACGACGCGGGCACTTCGAGCTTCGTTGGCGAAGAGCTGGCCAAGTCCGATCGTCCGGAACTGACCGCTGCCAAGATCGTCGTTTCCGGCGGCCGCGGCATGCAGAACGGCGACAACTTTAAACACCTGTACGCCCTGGCCGACAAGCTGGGTGCTGCCGTCGGTGCTTCGCGCGCTGCGGTCGACGCAGGTTTCGTACCGAACGACATGCAGGTCGGTCAGACCGGCAAGATCGTTGCGCCGCAGCTGTACATCGCCGTCGGTATCTCCGGCGCGATCCAGCATCTGGCCGGTATGAAAGACTCCAAAGTGATCGTTGCGATCAACAAGGACGAAGAAGCGCCGATCTTCCAGGTGGCCGATTACGGTCTCGTGGCGGATCTGTTCGAAGCCGTCCCTGAGCTGGAGAAGCTGGTCTAATCCAGCGGCTTCACTTATAAAGAGCCCGACCTTTTGGTCGGGCTTTTTTTTGTCTTGGATTTGAGTGGGAGCGTGTTGCCATGGATCTGCGCTGCAGATGGTTGTTGGGATTGGCCCTGTTGCCCGGTTTGACCATGGCCGCTGGCAAATGCGAACGCCTCGTCGTCACCGGTAGCCCGGATGCACCGCCGTACCTGTGGCAGGATCCGCAAAATCCCAAGCAGTTGATCGGTGCCAGCGCCGACCTGTTGCAACAAGTCGCCAAAGACCTCGGCATCAAAGTCGAATTGCTCTACGCCGGCAAACGCTCGCAAGCCCTCGACGAAGTGCGCAGCGGGCGCATGGACATGCTCGCCGACGCGCCGCTGACTTTCACCGAACTGGAAAACCTCGACTACATCTATCCACCGCTGCTGGAAAACGACTACCTGGTGTGGACGCGCAAAGGCTCGACGCTGGTCTACAGCGAGGCCAAAGACCTGCATGGCCACGCCGGCGCGTTGTCGGAAAAGTCTCGAATCACCCAGGCATTCGGCACTTTCGCCGAGCAGAATCTGACCCTGACCCGGACAGCCAACCTCACTCAAGCCTTTCAGAAACTGCTCCTCGGTGAAGTGGAATATGTACTCGCCGGCCGTTACTCAGGCATGGCCGCCGCGCAGGCATTGGGCATGGCCAATGACCTGCTGGCGTTCGAGCAACCCGTCGACCGCCCGGGGCTGTTTCTCGCGGTTTCCCATAACTCGGCGTGCAACGATCCGTGGTTGCGCGGACAGTTGGCCAAAAAGATGACAGAATTGCCCGCGTCCGGACTGACGGAAGCCGCGCTGCAACGCAATATCGAGCGCTGGAAGGCGCAGCAGCAACAGCCGCAACCACCTGTCAGTGCCCCAAAACAGTAGGGATTCTTAGTGAGTATTCGACCTCTTTTCGCGGCTGTGGCCGTTCTGGCTCTGGCCGGTTGCGCGACCGATCCGGCACCCATCGAACAAATGCGCCTGACCGAGCAAGCCATCACCCAGGCCAAGGCTGTTGGCGCCACTGCCGACGAAGTGCCGGAAATGAAACTGGCCGAAACCAAATACAACCGCGCCAAAGGCAACATGGCTGACGAGTCCTACCGGAATGCGCGCATGCGTTCCGAGCAGGCGGAACTGGATGCACGTCTGGCCGAAGCCAAAGTGCTGACGCAAAAAAGTGAAGAGCAGGTGAATGTGCTCAATACCCGCATCGTCCGACTGCGCAAGCAACTGGGAGATACCCAATGAGCTTCAAGTCGAAAGTTCTCGGCGGTTTGATTCTCGCCGGTTGTGCCAGCCTGTACGGCTGCGCCGGTCAACACAGCGAATCCGCGCTGCAAGAAGCCAGCGCCGACTTCCAGAAGGTCAAGGAAGACTCCAACGTGCTGCGCATCGCGCCGAAAGACGTGATCCGTGCCGGTGAGTCGCTGGCCCGCGCTGATCGTCTGTCGACCTATTGGGGCAGCGGTTCGGATGTGGTGCATTACGCCTACCTGAGCCAGCGCTACAGCGAGATCGCCCGCGAGCACACCAATCAGGTGCTCAACGAAGAGCGCGCGGCCAAGCTCGAGCTGGAACGTCAGCGTCTGCAACTGGCCCTGCGTGAGTCGAAATTGCTGAGCGTACAGCAGCAAGGTAAATGGCTCGAAGAGCAGATCGTCGCACTGGCCACCACACAGACTGATCGCGGTTTGGTGATGACCCTCGGCGATGTGCTGTTCGACACCGGTGAAGCCGAGTTGAAAAACTCGGCCAACCGCGTGGTGCTGAAGATTGTGCAGTTCCTGCAACTGAACCCGAAACGCGTGGTGCGCATCGAGGGTTACACCGACAGCACCGGTGGCAAACAGGAAAACCTCAAACTGTCCCGTGACCGCGCACAATCGGTGGCGGACGTGCTGATGGACCTGGGCATCGACGACAAACGCATTCAGGTCGAAGGCTACGGCGACGAATACCCGGTGGACGCCAACGCTTCCGAGCGTGGGCGCGCACAGAACCGTCGGGTTGAAATCGTCTTCTCCGACGAAAAAGGCCAGCTCGGCGCCGCCCGTTAAGGGTTGCGTCTCTGGAAAGCCCGGGCTGTCATGCAGTGCCGGGCTTTTTTACGTCTGTCGAATGGCCCACAAATCAGTACAGTCAGGGGCAGACAGCACACTGTATGGTCGAGTAATGTGGCAACTGTCCCAGTACACTTCTAAACTGTTCCGGTATTGTTTCACACAAGAATAAAATGCCCGTGAAATCGAGTGCTGCGTCATGACCAATCTCTTGCTCTACCAACGTATTGCTCAGCAACTGGCCGAAGACATCCGCCGTGGTGTCTATCAACCGGGGGAGCGCGTGCCTTCGGTGCGCAAGATGAGTTCGCAGCTCAATGTCAGCCATGCGACGGTGTTGCAGGCTTATGCCAATCTTGAAGATCAGGGCTTGATTCGGGCGCGTCCGCAGTCCGGTTATTACGTCCACCAGACACCTGCGCTGACTGCGCCGACGCCGGACATTGCCCGGGTCGAACGGCCGGGGCTGGTCACTCGCAGCAGCATCATTCAACAGGTGCTGGTCGAATCACGCCGTGAAGGTGTGTTCCCGTTGGGCGCCGCTGTGCCCAGCGTGGATTATTTGCCGGTGCGCGCACTGCATCAGCAACTGGCCAAGGTCACCCGGTTCCATAGCCCGCGTGCCTTCAGCTACATGTTCAGCCCCGGTTTTGAACCGCTGCGCCGGCAAGTGGCGATCCGTATGCGCGATGCTGGTGTGGTGGTCGATCCGTCAGAAGTGGTGATTACCCACGGTTGCGTCGATGCCCTGCAGATGTCGCTGCGTGTGCTGACCCGTCCGGGCGATCTGATCGCCGCCGAATCGCCAACCTATTACGGTCTGCTGCAACTGGCTGACCTGCTCGGCCTGAAAGTCATCGAGATCCCCAGCGATCCCGCCACCGGCATGAGCCTCGAAGCCCTGCAACTGGCGGCCAACCAATGGTCGATCAAAGCGCTGGTGCTGACCTCGCGGCTGAGCAATCCGCTGGGCGGCACCATGCCCGAAGAGCGGCAAAAACAGTTGCTGCGTCTGGCCTCGGATTTCGATATCCAGATTGTCGAAGACGATATCTATGGCGAGCTGATGTTCGAGCAAGGCAAAACCAAAGCGCTCAAGGCTTATGACCGACTGGATCGGGTGATCTACTGTTCGAGCTTCTCCAAAACCTTGTCACCCGGCGTACGCATCGGCTGGATGATCGCGGGCAAGTATCAGCAGGAAATCCAGCGCTTGCAGACCTTCAGCACTCATTCGGCGTGCAGCGTGACGCAGATGGCGATTGCCGCTTATCTGGAAAACGGTGGTTATGACCGGCATTTACGGTACATCCGCCAGGAATACCGGAAAAACCTCAGCGCCTTCCAGTTGGCGGTCCAGCAGTACTTCCCCGAAGGCACGCAAATGACCCGGCCCACGGGCGGTTTCATCCTTTGGGTGAGTCTGCCGGGCAGGGTCAATACACAAGAATTGCATGTGCGTGCGTTGCAGCAGGGCATCAGCATTGCCCCGGGGCTGATCTTCAGTAATACCGAGCAGTTCAACCACTGTATCCGCCTGAATTGCGGGATTCCGTGGAACCGCGAGGCGGAGCGGGCGTTGATGACTCTGGGTCTGTTGGCGACGCAACTGTGTCAGGAAACCGCTGGCGGATTCTGAACGAGCGGTGGGTGATGCTTGTCTTGTGGCGTTCAACAAGCGAGCATATGGCCCTCTGCCGTTAGCGTCGTTGGGTTCATGAAAGCGATTTTTCCTGCTGCTTGGGTGTTGCTGGGTTTGCTGATGATCGGTCATGCGCCTGGCGTCGTGGCCGCTGCAGTTCAGGAAAAACCGGCTGCGACGAGTCCCGCTAAAAAAGCCACGGCTGCGCAGAAGGCAGCTCCCGCGAAGAAACCTCAGCAAAAAGTCATCAAGAAGCGCAAGCCAGTTGCCTCGAAATCGAAACCCGCCAGTGAAGTGGTAAAAACCAAGTTGCCGTCGGCCAGACTCGATTTGAGCCTGCCCAAGGACATGGTCGAGGAATTGAAGCCCCAAGGCACGGTTGAAATGCCCAAGCGCGAGACGATCCTGCCGCAGATGTTTGGCGAGAAAAACAATGGATTCCAGCTCAACGGCCGCTTGCTCAGCAACGAAATGCAGTTGCAACTGCGCAACGAAGAGCGCCGCGAAGTCGAAGGCGCGGCGCTGGATTTTGAATTCAAGCAGTAAACCCGGCCCATCGGTGACCCGCGGACCAGACGCTTTGTCGGAGACTGGTCAGTCACATTGAGTTATCGCTAAAAACCCCGGTTCCGGGAATTTGAAACAGCCGTTTTAGCGGTTACTCTGTTCCGCGTCCCTTTTACACATCGCCCGTCGCGAGGAATTGTTCGTCATGAAATGCCGTGAAGGCTGTGGCGCTTGCTGCATTGCCCCTTCCATCAGTTCGCCGATTCCCGGCATGCCTGATGGCAAACCTGCTGGCGAACGTTGCGTGCAACTCTCGGTCGAAAACCTGTGCAGCATTTTCGGCCGCCCGGAGCGCCCGGCCGTCTGTTCCGGCTTCGCGGCTGATGTCGAAGTCTGTGGTAGCAGCTCGGAAGAAGCGATCAGGCTGATTGGCTGGTGGGAGCAGATGACGGCGGCGTGATGTGTCAAACGAACGGAACTTCAACAATAAGGAATAAGACTATGGGTTCGCTGCATCGTATCGCTGTGTTGTGTGGTTTGACCGCTGTGCTGGCCACGTCCATCGCTCAGGCTGAAGACTGGAAAGTCGCCAAGAACGAGGACGGCATCAAGGTGTCCCTGAGTGAAGTGCCGGGCTCGGACTACAAGTCCTACCAGGGCGTTGCGCTGATGAAAACCACCGTTGCCAAACTGCGCGCACTTCAGGAAGACGTCGCTGGCGCCTGCGCCTGGATTCACGAGTGCAAGACCCAGAAACTGCTCAAGCACGAAGGCGACAAGAGCTGGACCTATAGCCAGTTCAATACGCCTTGGCCGGTAACTCCGCGTGACTCGGTGATCGAAGTCACCACCGTCGAAGGCGCCGACGGCAGCCTGACCCGCAACCTCAAAGGTCTGCCGACGTACGTTCCTGAAGAAAAAGGCTTTGTCCGCGTGCAGCAGGTCAAAGGCTTCTGGAAGTTCGTACCGAAGGGCGACCAGGTTGAAGTCACTTATCAAGTGCACACCGAACCAGGTGGCAGCGTGCCGGCGATGGTTGCCAACAAGTTCGTTGTTGATGCGCCGTTCAATACCTTGAAGGCTCTGAAAGAACGCGCCGAGAAGTAAAGTCGCGTGTACAGGCAAACGCCCCGAACGATTCGGGGCGTTTTGTTTTGTATCTATATTGTGTTTCCAGATATGCGTTGCACGAAATTTTCACAAAGTGTTCCTGACAATTCGCCCGCGCTGTTTGCCCGCTGCTGTAAATGAAAGTGTCTGGCGGCGGGGCAGTAATCAATGGCAATGGTGCGGGTGATCGTGCAACATTTGCGCACTGCGCAAGCCCCGGGGTCGGGAATGACCAATAGAGGGCATGGCGCCGCTGTATTTTTGCAACTTCAACTTCCAATGGGTCCTAAAACGACATGGCAAACCCGGACGCCCTGAATCAGCAGCGATCTTCTGCTCGCCTGCTGCAACCGACCGTCAAATCGCATCTGGCCTACACGCTGCTGTGTGCACTGGTCATGATGGTGATGTTTTCCGTGCTGCGCCTCGCGCTGCTGGTCTACAACCGCGAGATGATCCTCGATACCCCGGCTTCGACCTTCCTCGAAGCTTTCGCCAACGGCCTGCGCTTCGACCTGCGCCTGGTGGTTTACCTGTGCATTCCGCTGGTGCTGGCGCTGTTCAGTGCCCGCGCCATGGCTGCGCGCGGTTTCTTCCGTCTGTGGCTGACGGTCGCGTCGAGCATTGCGCTGTTCCTCGGCCTGATGGAGATGGACTTCTACCGTGAGTTCCACCAGCGCCTCAATGGTCTGGTGTTCCAGTACGTGAAAGAAGACCCGAAGACCGTGATGAGCATGCTCTGGTACGGTTTTCCGGTAGTTCGCTACCTGCTGGCGTGGGCCATTGGCACCGTCATCCTGACGCTGGCATTCAAAGGCGCCGACCGTGCCACCCGTCCGCGCGGGCCTTTCAGCGGCGGCAGCGTCAGCAGCCGTCAGGTCGCGCCGTGGTACACCCGTCTGGCGGTGTTCGTGGTCTGCCTGCTGATCTGCGTGGTCGCCGCTCGCGGCACTCTGCGTCAGGGCCCGCCAATGCGTTGGGGTGACGTCTACACCACCGATTCCAACTTCGCCAACCAGCTCGGCCTCAACGCCACGCTGTCGCTGATCGAGGCCGCCAAGTCACGCATGGGCGAAGATCGCGACAACATCTGGAAAGCCACGTTGCCGCAAGAGCAGGCGCAGAAAGTTGTGCGCGACATGCTGCTGATGCCAAACGACAAACTGGTCGATGCCGATATTGCCGCCGTGCGCCGTGATTACACGCCGCCGGCCGACAAGACCCTGCCGATCAAGAACGTCGTGGTGATCCTGATGGAAAGCATGGCCGGTCACTCGGTCGGTGCATTGGGCGCGCCAGGCAACATCACTCCATACCTGGACAAACTGTCGAAGGAAGGTCTGCTGTTCGACCGCTTCTTCTCCAACGGTACGCACACCCACCAAGGCATGTTCGCGACCATGGCCTGCTTCCCCAACCTGCCAGGTTTCGAATACCTGATGCAGACCCCGGAAGGCAGCCACAAGCTGTCCGGTCTGCCGCAGGTGCTCAGCGCCCGTGACTACGACGACGTGTACGTCTACAACGGCGACTTCGCCTGGGACAACCAGTCGGGCTTCTTCAGTAACCAGGGCATGACCAACTTCGTTGGCCGTAACGACTTCGTCAACCCGGTGTTCTCCGATCCGACGTGGGGCGTGTCCGACCAGGACATGTTCGACCGTGGCCTGCAGGAGCTGAAAGCACGCGAAAACGGCAAGCCGTTCTATGCGCTGCTGCAAACCCTGTCCAACCACACGCCATACGCCTTGCCGACGCCATTGCCGGTCGAGCGCGTAACCGATCGTGGCTCGCTCAACGAGCACCTGACCGCCATGCGCTACTCCGACTGGGCGCTGGGTCAGTTCTTCGAGAAGGCGCGCAAAGAGCCGTACTTCAAGGAAACCCTGTTCGTCATCGTCGGCGACCACGGTTTCGGCAACGAGCGCCAGATTACCGAAATGGACTTGGGCCGCTTCAACGTGCCGATGCTGATGATTGCGCCGGGCATCCAGGAGAAATTCGGTACCCGTGACCACACTGTCGGCACTCAGATCGACATTGTGCCGACCATCATGGGCCGTCTCGGTGGCGAAGTGCGTCATCAGTGCTGGGGTCGCGACTTGCTCAACCTGCCGGAAGGCGACACCGGTTTCGGTGTGATCAAGCCGTCGGGCAGTGAGCAGACCACCGCTATCGTCACGGCCGACCAGATTCTGGTGTTGCCGAGAGACAAAGACATGGGGCCGAAGATCTGGCAGTACCAGTTGGGCGCCAATCCGCACGCCGAAGTGGTGCCGAATGCACCGCGTACCGCCGAGTTGAAACTCAAGCTGGAAGCGTTCCTGCAAACGGCGACCAAAAGCCTGATGGATAACACCGCTGGCGTGATTCACGGCAAGCCGGATTGATCGCTTGCCGACAATAAAATCCGCGCAATAAAAAAGAGGCCCTGAGCAGGGCCTCTTTCTTTTTACGCTTGAAGCGTTATATCCGACCGAGTAACAGCAGGACCAACAGCACCACCAACACCACGCCGATAATGCCCGATGGACCGTAACCCCAACTTCTGGAGTGCGGGAAGACCGGCAGACCACCGATCAGCAACAGGATCAGGATAATGATTAGAATTGTGCCCATGTCGATTTCCTTGTTGATAGTGTTCGAGAAGTCTTGGTATTCAAGGGCGACTGGAGACTAAGTAATTCCAGACGGCTTACAAATTCCGACCGGTGCGCGTGAAAGAAAATTCAATGTTTTTTTAATGTATTTGGATTGCTCGATTATTTCCTTTGCAGCGAAAAGATCGCAGCCTCGTTTCACTCGACAGCTCCTACACGAATCCAAGTAGGAGCCGCCGAAGGCTGCGATCTTTTGATCTTGCATTCAGCAACTTGATGGAGCGTGGGCGCGCGCCGATCCTTCGCTACACTCGGCGCATCTTCCCCGGAACAACAAGGCTGTGTGCTATGCAAAATCGCATGATGATCACTGGTGCGGGCTCGGGCCTGGGTCGCGAAATCGCGCTGCGCTGGGCGCGTGAAGGCTGGCAACTGGCCTTGTCCGATGTCAGCGAACCCGGCCTGCAGGAAACCTTGAAAATGGTCCGCGAGGCGGGCGGTGACGGTTTCACTCAGCGCTGCGATGTGCGTGATTACAGCCAGCTCACCGCATTCGCCCAAGCCTGCGAAGAGAAGCTCGGTGGCATCGACATCATCGTCAACAACGCCGGTGTTGCGTCGGGCGGTTTCTTCAGCGAGCTGTCGCTGGAAGACTGGGACTGGCAGATCGCGATCAACCTGATGGGCGTGGTCAAGGGCTGCAAAGCGTTTCTGCCGCTGCTTGAGCAAAGCAAAGGCAAGATCATCAACATCGCCTCCATGGCCGCGCTGATGCAGGGCCCGGCGATGAGTAATTACAACGTGGCCAAGGCTGGCGTGGTGGCGCTTTCGGAAAGTCTGTTGATTGAACTGGCACAACAGGAAGTCGGCGTGCATGTGGTTTGTCCGTCATTCTTCCAGACCAATCTGCTCGACTCTTTCCGTGGCCCGACGCCGGCGATGAAAGCGCAGGTCGGCAAGTTGCTGGAAAGTTCGCCGATCACCGCGGCGGATATCGCCGACTACATTTATCAGCAAGTAGCGGCCGGCGAATTCATGATCCTGCCCCACGAACAAGGGCGCATGGCCTGGGCAATCAAGCAGAAGAACCCGCAACTGCTCTACAACGAAATGACTTCCATGGCGGAAAAAATGCGCGCCAAAGCCAAACAGAACAACGGCTGACCTTGCCCGTTGTCGGCGGCGTCGTTAGGGTGGCCGCAATGGTCACCCTGTCGAGACGCGTCAATGCTCAATTACTTGTGGTTCTTCCTCGCGGCGCTGTTTGAAATCGCCGGTTGTTTCGCCTTCTTCATGTGGCTGCGTCAGGGTAAAAGTGCGTTGTGGGTGATTCCTGCGCTGCTCAGTCTGACCTTGTTCGCACTGTTGTTGACCCGTGTTGAAGCCAACTATGCCGGTCGTGCCTACGCCGCTTATGGCGGGATCTACATCGTTGCGTCGATTGGCTGGCTGATGGTAGTCGAGCGGGTACGCCCATTGGGATCTGACTGGATCGGCGTGGCGTTGTGCGTGATCGGCGCCAGCGTGATTCTGTTCGGGCCGCGCTTTTCGGCGGCCTGACGGCTATTTGTCGGAAATGTCTGACGGCTCGATGCGACTATGGGTGTAAGGCAAAACTGATTTGTTCGCCGTGCATTGTAGAGCTGCCGCAAGCCGCGCATCTTCAGGGTTCGCTAACCCTGAAGGACGAATCTCATGCTTGTACTCAGCCGTGTCGTTGGTGAGTTGATTTCAATCGGTGACGACATCACCTTGCGCGTTCTGTCAGTGAACGGTTCCAGCGTGCGTTTTGGCGTCGAGGCGCCACAGAAGGTCAATGTGCATCGCGCAGAGGTCTATGACCGGATCAAGCGCAAGCAGGCCACCGAAAAGCTCCGCTGAGGATTTTCAGTCGAACAGATGCTTGGGCACATCGTGCTTGAGCATCAACTGGCACTGCTCGCTTTCCGGGTCGAAGACGATCAGCGCCTGGCCTTTGGTCAGTGCCTGACGTACGCGCAGCACGCGGGTTTCCAGCGGCGTGTCATCGCCATTGTCGGTGCCGTCGCGGGTGACGAAATCTTCGATGAGGCGGGTGAGGGTGTCGACTTCAAGAGCGTCGTAAGGAATGAGCATGGGCACCTCGGCTGAATCAATGGCGGGATGCTACGGCGATTGCGGGTTGGCTGCCAGTTTTGTGTTGCCTGTACTGACGCCATCGCGAGCAGGCTCACTCCTACAGGGGAACGCATTCCAAATGTGGGAGCGACGGTGCGACGATTCGACCTGCTCGCGAAGGCGATGGTTCTGCCAACAAAGATTTAACTGTCGGAACGCTGCCCCACCAGACTGTCCACCGACGGCACCCGCGTATCGCTCTCCATCTGCGTGTCATGTTCAATCTGATGACTGAAGCGATCCAGCGAAGCATTCGCTGGCGCTGCATCGCTGGCGAACACCGGTGGGCTCAAAATGTAAGCCCCGAGCAAACGACTCAGCGCCGCCAGGCTGTCGATGTGCGTACGCTCATAACCATGGGTCGCATCACAACCAAAAGCCAGCAGGGCAGTGCGGATATCGTGGCCCGCCGTCACCGCTGAATGCGCATCGCTGAAGTAATAGCGGAACAGGTCACGGCGCACCGGCAGTTCGTTTTCACCGGCCAGACGCAGCAAATGTCGCGACAGGTGATAGTCATACGGGCCGCCGGAATCCTGCATCGCCACACTCACCGCGTGTTCGCTGGAATGCTGCCCCGGTGCGACCGGCGCGATGTCGATGCCGACAAATTCACTGACGTCCCAAGGCAATGCCGCCGCCGCGCCGCTGCCGGTTTCCTCGGTGATGGTGAACAGCGGATGGCAGTCGATCATCAGTTCCTGACCGCTGTCGACGATGGCTTTAAGTGCCGCGAGCAGTGCCGCAACCCCGGCCTTGTCATCGAGGTGACGGGCGCTGATGTGGCCGCTTTCGGTGAACTCCGGCAGCGGATCGAACGCGACCACGTCGCCGATGCTGATACCCAGGGAATCGCAATCGGCCTTGGTCGCACAGTAAGCGTCCAGACGCAGTTCGACGTGGTCCCAACTGATCGGCATTTCATCGACGGCAGTGTTGAACGCGTGCCCGGAGGCCATTAGCGGCAAGACACTGCCGCGAATCACACCGTTGTCGGTAAACAGGCTGACGCGGCTGCCCTCGGCAAAACGGCTCGACCAGCAACCGACCGGGGCGAGGGTCAGGCGCCCGTTGTCCTTGATCGCACGAACGGCGGCGCCGATCGTGTCCAGGTGCGCGGAAACGGCGCGGTCGGGGCTGTTTTTCTTGCCTTTGAGCGTGGCGCGAATGGTCCCGCGCCGGGTCATTTCGAAGGGAATGCCAAGTTCTTCCAGACGCTCGGCGACGTAACGCACGATGGTGTCGGTGAAACCGGTGGGGCTGGGAATGGCGAGCATTTCCAGCAGGACTTTTTGCAGGTAGTTGAGATCCGGTTCGGGGATTTGCGTGGTCATGGAAACTCCTGATGGGTTGAGCACTGATCGTTCCCACGCTCTGCGTGGGAATGCAGCCGGGGACGCTCTGCGTCCCAAGAGTGGACGCGGAGCGTCCGGTGAGGCGTTCCCACGCAGAGCGTGGGAACGATCAGGAAAGGGTTAAATCGCCGGCTGACTATGCGGAAACAACAAATCGACAAACCGCTCCGCCGTCGGCTGCGGCTCATGGTTGGCCAGCCCGGCACGTTCGTTGGCCTCGATAAACACGTACTCGGGCTGATCTGCCGCTGGCACCATCAAGTCGAGGCCGACCATTGGAATATCCAGCGCCCGCGCCGCCCTTACCGCGGCATCGACCAACGTCGGGTGCAGAATCGCTGTGACATCTTCCAGCGTGCCGCCGGTGTGCAGATTCGCCGTACGGCGCACAAACAAATGTTCACCGGCCGGCAGAATGCTGCTGTAGTCGTAACCCGCGGCATGCAGGGTGCGCTGGGTTTCGTGATCCAGTGGAATCTTGCTTTCGCCGCTGGTCGCCGCTTGCCGCCGCCGACTCTGCGCCTCGATCAATGCGCCGATCGAATGCTGACCATCGCCAACCACTTCGGCAGGCTTGCGAATCGCCGCTGCCACCACTTCAAAGCCAATCACCAGAATCCGCAGATCAAGGCCTTCATGGAAGCTTTCCAGCAGCACACGGCTATCAAACTGCTTCGCCGTTTCGATGGCTTGCTGCACCTCTTCGATGCTTTGCAAATCCACGGCCACGCCTTGGCCCTGTTCACCGTCGAGCGGCTTGACCACCACCCGTTGATGCTCGTCGAGGAAGGCCAGATTGTCGTCGGCATTGCCCGCCAGTTGCTGCGACGGCAGGTTCAATCCGGCGCCTTTCAGCACCTTATGGGTCAGACTTTTGTCCTGACACAGGCTCATGCTGATCGCGCTGGTCAGGTCGCTCAGCGATTCGCGGCAACGCACGCGGCGCCCGCCATGACTGAGGGTGAACAGCCCGGCATCGGCGTCATCCACTTGCACATCGATGCCGCGTCGATGGGCTTCTTCAACGATGATCCGCGCATACGGATTGAACTGTGCCTCCGGGCCGGGGCCGAGGAACAGCGGTTGATTGATGCCGTTCTTGCGCTTGATGGCAAAGGTCGACAGGTTGCGGAAACCGAGCTTGGCGTAGAGGTTTTTCGCCTGGCGGTTGTCGTGCAACACCGACAGATCCAGATAGCTCAAACCACGACTCATGAAGTGCTCGATCAGGTGCCGCACCAGCACTTCACCGACTCCCGGTCGCGAACACTGCGGATCCACCGCCAGGCACCACAGGCTGCTGCCGTTTTCCGGGTCGTTGAACGCCTTTTGGTGATTCAGGCCCATGACGCTGCCGATCACCGCGCCGCTGTCTTCATCCTCGGCGAGCCAATACACCGGGCCGCCCTGATGATGCGGAGTCAGTCGCGTGGCATCGATCGGCAACATGCCGCGCGCCTGATACAACTGATTGATCGCCTGCCAGTCCGCCTCACTCTGTGCACGGCGGATACGAAAACCGCGAAACACTCGGGTCGCCTGCCGGTAATCGCTGAACCACAGGCGCAAGGTGTCGGATGGGTCAAGGAACAATTGCGTCGGCTCAAGTCCGAGAATCTGCTGCGGGGCGGCGACGTACAAGGCGATGTCGCGTTCGCCGGGCTGCTCTTTGAGCAGTTCCTGCGCCAGCGATGCCGGGTCGGGAAAGGTGTGGCCGATGAGCAACCGGCCCCAGCCGCAATGCAGCGCAATCGGCTCGGCGGCCAGCGTGCTGCCGTCTTCGGCCAGACGTGCCTGCAAGCGTTCATAGGACGGTGTCTGACCGCGTAGCAGCCGTTGGTTGATGGCCGTGGCGTGGGGTTTCATCGATCAGATTCCTTGTTCACTGAGCCACAGATTCAGCGCTGCCAGTTGCCACAGCTTCGAACCGCGCAATGGCGTCAGTTGGCCTTGCGGATCAGTCAGCAGTTTGTCGAGCATGGCCGGGTTGAACAGGCCACGATCCTGACTCGGATCGAGCAGCAGTTCGCGTACCCAGTTCAGCGTATCGCCCTGCAAATGCTTGAGGCCTGGGACCGGGAAGTAGCCTTTTTTGCGGTCGATCACTTCACTTGGAATGACTCGGCGCGCGGCTTCTTTCAAGACCTGTTTGCCGCCATCGGGCAGCTTGAATTTGCCTGGCACACGGGCCGACAGCTCGACCAGTCGATAGTCGAGAAACGGCGTACGCGCCTCCAGACCCCAGGCCATGGTCATGTTGTCGACGCGTTTGACCGGGTCGTCGACCAGCATCACCGTGCTGTCCAGACGCAGGGCTTTGTCGACGGCAGCATCAGCGCCGGGCTGGGCGAAATGTTCTTTGACGAAGTCGCCGGCAGCGTCATGCGCGGTCAGCCATTGCGGCTGCACGGTGGCGGCGTAGTCGTCGTAGCTGCGGTCGAAAAACGCGTTGCGATAGGCCGCGTAAGGATCGGCCGCGCCGTCGACTTGCGGGTACCAGTGATAACCGGCGAACAATTCATCCGCGCCCTGGCCGCTCTGCACAACCTTGCAGTGCTTGGCCACTTCGCGCGACAGCAGATAGAAAGCAATGCAGTCATGGCTGACCATCGGCTCGCTCATCGCACGGAACGCGGCGGGCAGTTGCTCGATGATCTCTTTCTCGTCGATGCGCAATTGATGGTGTTGGGTGCCGTAGTGATTGGCGATCAGATCGGAGTACTGGAATTCGTCACCGCGCTCACCGCCGGCATCCTGGAAACCGATGGAGAAGGTCGACAGGTTCTCCACGCCGACTTCACGCAACAGGCCGACGAGCATGCTCGAATCGACACCGCCGGAAAGCAGCACACCGACATCCACCGCCGCACGTTGACGAATCGCCACCGCTTCGCGGGTGCTGTCGAGGACGCGGTCGACCCAGTCTTCCAGCTTCAGGTTTTTCTCGTCGTCGTGCGGGCCGTAGGGCAGGGTCCACCAGGTTTTCTGCTCGGTGCTGCCATCGGCTTCAACGCGCATCCAGGTCGCCGGTGGCAGTTTTTCGATGCCGGCCAGCAGGGTGCGCGGCGCCGGGACCACGGCATGGAAATTCAGGTAGTGATTGAGCGCCACCGGATCAAGGATCGGATTGATGTCACCGCCCTTGAGCAGCGCCGGCAAGGCCGAGGCAAAGCGCAGGCGTTGGCCGGTGCGCGACAGATATAACGGCTTCACGCCGAGACGGTCGCGGGCGATGAACAGACGTTGCGCGTCGCGTTCCCAAATGGCAAAGGCGAACATGCCGTTGAGTTTCGGCAGCAGCGCTTCGCCCCAGGCGTGGTAGCCCTTGAGCAGCACCTCGGTGTCGCCACCGGAATAGAACGCGTAGCCCAGCGCTTCGAGTTCGGCGCGCAGTTCCGGGAAGTTGTAGATCGCGCCGTTGAAGGCCAGTGACAGGCCGAGTTGGCTGTCGATCATCGGCTGCGCCGAGCCATCCGACAGGTCCATGATTTTCAGGCGACGATGACCCAGGGCAATCGGCCCTTGGGCATGGAAGCCCCACGCGTCGGGGCCGCGAGGGGCCAGGTGATGGGTGATTCTCTCGATCGCTGCAAGGTCTGCAGGTTGTTGATCAAAACGTAACTCGCCAGCTAATCCGCACATAAAGTCCTTACCGGTTTTTCCGTTGGGGAGGGGTCAAACGCTACCTCGCCAAAATGGCGGGTACTCAGAAACTGACCCGCCTCGGGAAATGGAGTTTTAGAACGATAAGTTATAAGGCTGCCGTTGGCTCAACATCACCGGCCAAGGATGACTTTTCCTTGAGATCCAGCAGTTGATGGATCGCATGCAACTTTTCAGCGGACGTCCAGCCTTCGACGCCGGTAAACACTTCGCTTATAAGCGCATCCGTTGCGCAGGTGCGCAGACGCCTGCTGAAGTCGTCAGTCAGTGTTTCGCAGAGCATCCGGCGTTGCTGAAGCTCAAGGGGCTCTCGCCGCTGCTGTTGGTTTGAGCTGCTGATGTCCGCGACGGGAACGGCGCACTGCCTGGCATCGGCGAGAAATGTATCCAGATGCCGATTGGCGATGTATTCGAACAACCGCTGTTTTAACGGGTGAAACGTAATGTCGTCAATAAACGAGATGGAAGACAAGTGACTTGTCAGAAACCCATTCTGATCTGTTTTGGGCAGTCGGGAGGCGAACAGTTTGCGCAATGAGGATTGCCCGAGCAGCTTGGCCGCCAAGGTGATTCTGCAGTTGTCTTCGTCAGGGTTGAGGTAAAAACCGGGGCCCGTATCATTAGGTACATATAACAGGTAGCGGTCCTGGGTTGATTGATCTGTCAGGCGACAGGTAATTAAAACCGCGTCTACAAGATACTTGCCAAACAGTTGTACCGAATACAACTGGAGGGGTGCATTGTTAAAACTATCCCCGTTGGCAATATCTGCCGATCCGCGGCTCAGGTTTTTCAGCATGAACCACAGGGATTGATGGATGTCATTGCTGAAGTATTTGCTATAGGCCGCCAACTTCATGTTGAGTTTTGCCAGGCGCAGAGCGTTCAATTTGACTGAAGACACGTTGAAAGTTCGCGATATGTAGTTTTGATACTGCACTCCAAGATCAAGCATGCGGCTCAATGCAGCGAATTGGCGGGCGCCAATCCTGGTGTTCGTGGAGCCCTCGGTTGGTATGCCTTGAGCGTCAGTGAGTGTCTCGCTGTCGTCGGAAAAATAATGCGCTGCTGTTTCGATGTCGGTGAAGTTCAACATTGCAGCGTCGAGCAAGGTGTAGAGAGGCATCGCCTTGCTCACGGAATGCCGGGGCTGGAGCCTGATCAAGTCCTGGGGATTGAGCTGACTGTTGTATTTATTTTGCAATGCCTCCTGAAGTCGTTGCCTGCAGAAGTCGTCTGGGGTTTTAAGCGGGGCTAACAAGTTGTCGAAAAAAACCTGGTAGGGATGTGCCTGTTCAAGGGTTTCTCGATACTCGGTGATTTTCCTTTTATCTGCATTTGCCAGTTTTTCCGACAGGTAATGTTCAATTGTTTTTGCAGTGTGCAGGTGTTTGATATTGACGGGTGTATCCGTTGCTGATGGGAGCATGTCAGTAAGCTCGTTCCTTGAATTGAACTTCCATGGTAGGCGCAAGTGTTGCTCAGGAATAACGCCATTATTCAATGGTTTGCCGGTCGGATTTAGCAGTATTTTGAATGCTGGATATAAATGGATACCGCACTGTCAACGGCGAAATATGCCGGTTTTGATACGGGCGAAAAATATCAGTTAAAAGTGTTTTATTTGACTTTGTATTGGTAGGGTTAAACCTCAAACCTGCAATAAAGGACTATTGCCGATGATCACTACACAGAAAAAATCCGTACCGCCGGCGCTGACTCAGAACAGGATTCTCAGCGCCTTGCTCGAAGCCACCGGCGATCTGGACAGCGCCGAGGCATTGCAAAAGAGCCTGCCTGACATGCTCCTCAAGAGTTCGGCCGCCACCCTGGTTGCGCTCGATCAAACCGCGCGAGACTTGCACGTCTCTCAACTGCAGGTCGACAAGGACCTGCTGCGGCTCACGCCTTTGAACACGTTCTGCAAAACCGAGTTGACCCGTGCGCTGAGCAGCAAGTGGTCAGCGGTATTCGACGTCGAGAAAGACCTGTTGAGTCTGCCGGGCCCCGATTGCGGTTGCCCGCCGACTTCCACCGATGGCGAGGCGATTGAAACGGTTCCGCATGCCACCCAGACGTTATTGCAAGCGGCGATGCAGAACTTCAGTGAGGACGAGGAAGCTGACGACTATCCCGTCGGCAGCCTGGTGCGCGTGGCCAGTAGGCCGTCAGGCGTGCCTGGGTTGACCCCGGCGTCGTTCGCCAGGTTCTGTCGCGAACTGGATCTGGGAAAGCGCTATCAGGAACATTTCCAGGCAGTGTTCGGCCTCAAGGACAGCGCCGGCGAGGTCGTAGCGACCAGCCCGATGACCCGCGACATTGCGACGATGAAAAAACACCTGCTGCAACTGGATATGCATCTGGCCGGGCTCAGGCAACACATCACACCGGCAGGCGTGCAGACGATCCAAAGTCTGATTGCCGCTGATGGCGTGGTGTCAGCGAAGACCCTGCAGTACCGGAAACGCCCGTTGATCATGCAAGGCATCGAGATACTCGACAGTTGTATCTGGGGCGTGGTGGTGTTTTCTGCTCGCTCGTTCGAGTTGTATCCGGATCAATGGTGCCTGGTGTACATGGCCAACGAGCCCGAAAGGCCCTTGTACGAATACCCGAGCTTTAACGCGTTCAAGCAGTACCTCACGCAGCAATTGAAGGTGAAAAGCTACAAGGACTATTTCGCCAACAGCATCGACGAAGATGACAAGGCGGACTTCTTCAAGACCTTCGCCGATACGGCGGATCTGGGGCACATCAGGCAGTTGCCGATCACCGTGCCACTGTTCGAATTCATGGTGCAGAGCCACGTCGGCAAACTGCAACTCGACGCCCGCAAACTCGCGGTGCCGACGGCTGACATCGATGAAGACGTGCGCCAGAAACGCCTGCTCGACTTTCTTCAGATGGGTGTGACGATTGCCTCGGTGGCCGGGCTTTTTGTGCCGGTCGTGGGGCAATTGATGATGGGCGTCGCGGTCGGACAACTGTTGGCTGAGGTATACGAGGGTGTCGAGGACTGGCGTCGCGGCGACCACCAGCAGGCGTTTTCACACCTGTTGAGCGTGGCGGAAAATATTGCCTTGATGGCGGCTTTTGGCGCCGGACAGAAGGTGGTAGGGACGCTTGGACGCAAACTGGTCCTTGGTCATCCGGAGTTTTTCGGGCAGTTCAGTGCTGTCACCAATGCGCTTGGCAAACCGCGGTTGTGGAAGCCTGATCTTACGAGCTATGAGCATCGGCTGCCTGTGGGGTTTACGGTCGCCGCTGACTCCGAAGAGTTATACGAGATCAGCGGCAACATCGTCGGCCGCGTCGATCATCGAATCGTTTCCGGGGCCATCGATGCGCAGACCCATCGCTGGCGCCTGGCCCATCCCCAGCGCTTGCAAGCCTATGTCCCCGAGCTTGAGCGACATGTCGAGGGCGGCTGGCGATTTGCCGCCGAAGATCCTGCACAGTGGAACAGCGCGGCCTATACCCTCAAGCGCATGGACCCGCATCTGAGTGAATTCGTCGACAGCGATATCGACATTGTGCGCCGGCTGAGTGGTGTCACCCACGATGAGTTGTACCGCGCCTTTAGCGACAATCTGGCGCTGCCGGTGCGGCTGCGCGACAGCGTGGAGCGGCTGCGCATCGGACGCCGGCTGCGCCAACTTATCCGTGAGCTGGAAAAAGGTGAAACGCATTCTGGCCAGCCGTTGCAGGAACAACTGCACGGTCTGCCGAAACTGCCGGGCTGGCCGACTGATCGTTATATTGAGGTCATTGATGACGACGCCAACCTCACGGCCAGGTATCCGGCCACCCGCATTGCCGATGACACCCTCAGTGTGGTTGTCAGCCAGGACCAGTTGGATAGCGGTCAATTACTTCAAACGGTGATCGATGGCCTCTATCAGGAAGAAGTCGATACGTTGCTGGGGACCAGGCCCAATGCCGACAGCGAAAGGCAGGCGCTGGCGAGAAATCTGGGGGCGGCTTTGAAAGCGGATCGTCGTTCGGTTTTCGAGCGGATGTATCAACGTTATGACCAGAGCGATACTGACGAGGTGAAGAAGTTGCGCAGCGTCTTTGCAGACATCCCTGCGCGCTATGCCCAGCGTTTGATCGATCAGGCGCCGAGTGTCGAGCGCATCCATTTGCGCTCGACCGGGCGGGTGCCTTTGCGCCTCGCACAGAAAGTCCGCAACGCCGCTGCCCAGGTGCGTCTTGATCGTGCGCTGAGCGGGCTGCACATGCCGCAGGTCGCCAATGCCGACAGCGAAAAACTGACTATCGGGTTACTACAGGGATTGAGTGGCTGGGACGCCGGACTGCGTCTTGCGCTGCGTGACAAGACGCTGACCGGGCCAGTGCTGGAGGCCATCGGCAGTGAGTCGGCGACACCGTTGAACACGTGCACGCTGGTCAAGTCCGGTGGCGGTTATGAAGTGTTCGCCGGCGACGGTAAATCCCTCGGTCGCGTGGCCGCGGGTCCCGACGACCTCTATGCCGCCATCCTCAAGGCACTCCCGTCGCGCCAGCGTAACGCTGCCGGTTTTCCCGATCCGGTCAGCGCTGACAGTGCGCGGCTGCGTAAAAAACTGCTGCAGGTTGCGCTGGATGATCGTGAGGCCAGTGCCCGTCTATTGACCGATGGCAAATTTGCGGCGCCGGCCGCCGAAGTCGCGTGTATTCAAGCTGATCATGCATCGACCGCGACCGCTCATCCGCGGGCGCTACTGCGCAAGGTGAGAAAACTCTATCCGCGCTTTTCCGAGGCACAGGCCAGCGAATTTATCGATGGGTTGGGCACCGACGCGCTGACCCGCGCGATCCGGGTAAAAGCGTTGCGCCGTGAACGCGAGCAACTGCGCGACGTACTGGACGTCTGGAGTGAGGATCGAGTCGCGATGAAGGCGCTCGGTGGCGATTTGCGAGAAGTACGGCAAAGTCGCAAGTCGACGGCTGAGCAGATAGAGGATGGGTTCCGACGACTTTTCACGGTGAACGATGCAAGTGGCAAATCCGTCTACGCGCTGAATCTTGACGGGATGCGTGTGGGAAAATTGCCGACTTTGCCTTCAGGGCTGAACTTCGACCATGTCAAGCATTTGTCGCTGAAGAACATGGACCAGGATGATGATCTTGTTTATTTCCTCAAGTCATTCAAGCAAGTCGAGTCTCTGGAACTCGACAGCAACAAACTCACCCGCTTGCCCGAGGTATTGTCGCACCTGCCCCATCTGTCCCGGTTGAGCCTTGCGGGCAACCAGATCAAACTGACCGAACACACCCTGGCGAAGTTGGGCAACTTGCGCACGCTGCACCTCTTGAATCTGAACGGTAATCCGTTGGGGGCGACCCTGGACGTGAGCAAGATGCTGGATCTGTGCACGCTGTCCCTGCGCGAGACACAGGCTACCGAATTGCCCAAAGGCCTGGCGCGATTGCCCGTTCTGGACTGGGTGGATCTGCGTGATAACAACATCAGGGATTTGCCGGACTGGTTGTTCAAAACCTCCAGAGGTTTCAGCCGCGCCGTCAACTTGCGAGGTAATCCCTTGTCGCTGGCAAGCAGCACGCACCTGGCCGATTATCGAAACAACGTCGGCATCGGTATGGGCTATCTGGAAAATGATATCGCCCGTCTCGACGAACAGAAGGCGCGTGCGCTGTGGTTCAAGGAAGGCGCCGGCGCGGAGTGGGGGCGGCGTAATCGCATCTGGACAGCCTTCAAGGATGAACCCAAGGCTGAGGGTTTGTTCCAGTTGTTGTCCGAACTCGGCAACACGGCAGATTCGGAGAAGGTCAGTCACGACATGCACCGACGGGTGTGGGCAGTGCTCGAGGCCGCCGAGTCCGATGCGGTCTTGTGCGAGCAAGTGCTGAACCAGGCGGCCAACCCGATAAACTGTACAGATTCGGCGGCGCTCAACTTCAGCCACCTCGAGGTCGCGGTGGAAGTCGACAAGCTGACCAACCTTGCGGGTGGCCGCATTATCACGGCCAGACCTTTGCTCCAGCTCGGTCGGGGCCTGTTCAGGCTGGACAAGCTGAACCAGATCGCTCAAGACCATGTGGGCAAGAACCCGACCGTCGATCCACTGGAAGTCAACCTCGCTTTTCGCATCGGTCTTGCCGATCAGCTTGACCTGCCGGGGCAACCGCGCAACATGCGATTTTCGGTCCTGGCCAAAGTGAGCCAGGCGGATCTGGAGCGGGCAAGGAACATGGTCGACACCGCTGAGCTGTCATCCGAATGGCTGAGATTCATGCTGCGTCAACCGTTCTGGTGCGATTACCTCAAGCGCACGTTCCCCCGCCAATTCGCCAGCATCAATGAAATCTTCCCGGATCGGATGAATGCAGCATACGAACAAGCGCAGAGCCTGACCTCGGCCGATTTTCGCAGCCAGGTCGAGGCAATCGGGCTCGAACGGGAGCAGGCAGAGGAAGCGGTGCTCGAGCGCCTGACCGGGGACGCGTTACGCCTGATGGATCTGGGCATCTGTGCGATGCCCGATGCGTAAGGTTTTACCGGCCGCGTATCAACTGACGTAACGCAAAACGGTTGGGGTGGCAGGCCTCGGCCACGCTTCTGGGCAGGGGCAACGGCTCATCGTTCAGCCACGCGGCGAGCAATTCGCCGGACAGCGGCGCGGTGATCAGACCGCGTGAGCCGTGACCGCTGTTGACGTATAAACCGTCGAGCCAGGGGCAGGCGATGTCCGGCACTTGCCGGGCATCCTTGCTCAGTACCGCGTATGCCTGGATGAAAGCGCTGCGGTCGGCGAGCGGACCGACGATCGGCAGGTAGTCCGGGCTGGTGCAGCGGAACGCGGCGCGCCCCTCAAGGTTGTCGACATCCTGCTCGCTGATGGTCAGGCGCGCGACCAGATCAGCGGAGATCTCTGCAAGCATTGCCAGATTGCCCTGGTGTTCGGCGGTGGTCGGGGTGAGGTCGTCACTATTGAAGTCGAAACTGGCACCGAGGGTGTGTTCGCCCAATCGTGCAGGAGCGACGTAGCCTTCAGCGCAGACGACTGTGGCCAATACCTGACTCTGTTCGGTCTGCGCCAAACGGGTGATCTGCCCACGAATGCGCTTGAGTGGCAGCTCGGCGCTTTGCGCAAAACGCTTGATCTCGGCAGCACCGGCCAACACGACTACGGGGGCACTGGCGAGTAGGCATTCGCCGTCGAAGGCTTGCCATTGATCATCGACCTTGCGTATTTCCAGCACTTCGCGATGACTGAGCAGTTCGATGTTTGGCTGCGCCGCTTGCGCCTGACAGAGCGCGGGCGGATGCACCCAGCCACCTTCGGGGTAGAACAAGCCGCCATGGGCCAGACCAACACCGGCGCGGGCCTGCGCCGCGGGCTGATCAAGCCATTGCAACAGATCTTCCGGGAAGGCTTGCGCCAATTGCGCGTGGCGCTCGGCTTCCTTGGCATTGAATGCCAGTTGCAGCACGCCGCAGTCGTCCCAGTCGGTGCCGCGTTGCAGGGTTTCCAGCAGGCGTCGGGTGTAACCGAAACCGCTGACAATCAGCTGCGACAGCGCCGTGCCGTGGGCGGACAGTTTCAGGTACAGCACGCCCTGGGGATTGCCCGAGGCTTCTTGCGCCACGGCTGCATGGCGTTCGAGCAACGTCACTTGCCAGCCGCGAGCCGCCAGACTGGACGCCGTGGCACATCCGGCCAAACCAGCGCCGATCACCAGCGCACGACGCTCAGCGGCGATCGGCGCAGGGCGAGCAAACCACGGCTTGTCCGGCGCTGGCGGCGCAACCTCCTGCGGCCAACCAAGAAATTCGCCACGCAGAATTTCCCATTTATGGCCGATGCCCGGCGTGCGCTTCATTTTGAACCCGGCAGCGTTGAGCAAACGTCGTACCCAACCGGTGCTGGTGAAAGTGCTGATGGTCGAGCCGGGCGCTGCCAGTCGCGCCAGTTCGACAAACAGTTCGGCAGTCCACATGTCGGGGTTTTTCGCCGGGGCGAAACCGTCGAGAAACCACGCGTCGATCTGCGCATCGAGCTGCGGCAGTTGCTCCAGTGCATCGCCGATCAACAGCGTCAGCGTCACGCGGCCGTTGGCCAGAGTGATGCGCTGAAATCCGGCATGGATCGCCACGTAATGGCGCAGCAACTGATCGGCCAGCGGCTTGAGTTCCGGCCACAAGGCCAAGGCCCGCTGCAAGTCTGCCGGGCTCAGCGGATATTTTTCGACGCTGACAAAATGCAGCCGCGCACCGGCGACGGCGTGTTGCTCGAACAACTGCCAGGCACAGAGAAAATTCAGCCCGGTGCCGAAGCCGGTTTCACCAATAACCAAACGACCGCTTGCCGGCAATGCGGCAAAACGCTCGGCCAGACGGTTTTGTTCGAGGAACACATAACGGGTTTCATCCAGACCTGATTTGTCGGAAAAATACACGTCATCGAACACGCGCGAACGCGGGCGTCCCTGGTCATCCCAGTCGAGTTGGGCGTGGGGCAATACGGCTTTCATGGCAGGCTCGGCAACGACAAGGCGGCCATTCTAGCCGATCGCGCAGGCGTTGCTTGATCCATGGCAAGGCTTGTCGCCGAGACTGGCGGACAATCCGCCACCCGCGGGAATTTCTGCGCCGCTGCTGTGCCCAATCCGCTAGTCTTGCTGAATCCTGGAAGGAGCCGTCCCATGTTTGAATCCGCTGAAATCGGTCACGCCATCGACAAAGACACTTATGAGGCGGCCGTCCCGGCATTGCGTGAAGCCTTGCTCGAAGCCCAGTTCGAATTGCAGCAGCAGAAGCGTTTCCCAGTGATCATCCTGATCAACGGCATCGAGGGTGCGGGCAAGGGCGAGACGGTCAAATTGCTCAACGAGTGGATGGACCCGCGCCTGATCGAGGTGCGCACCTTCGATCAGCAGACCGATGAGGAATTGTCGCGGCCACCGGCGTGGCGCTACTGGCGGATGCTTCCGGCCAAGGGGCGCATGGGGATTTTCTTTGGCAACTGGTACAGCCGGATGCTGCAGGGCAGGGTGCACGGCTTGTTCAAGGATCCGCGTCTGGATCAGGCCATCGCGGGTGCCGAGCGTCTGGAAAAGATGCTCTGCGATGAAGGCGCGCTGATCTTCAAATTCTGGTTTCACCTGTCCAAGAAACAGATGAAGGCCCGGCTCAAAGCGCTGGCCGATGACCCGCTGCACAGCTGGCGTATCAGCCCGCTGGACTGGCAGCAATCGGAAACCTACGACAAATTCGTCAAATACGGCGAGCGCGTGCTGCGCCGTACCAGCCGTGATTACGCGCCGTGGCATGTGATCGAAGGCGCCGACGCCAACTACCGCAGCCTGGCGGTCGGCAAGATTCTCCTCGAAGGTTTGCAAAATGCGCTGAAGCGTCCGGACGTTCATCCCCACGATGTCAGCGCCGCGCCGTTGGGCACGCCGGTCGATCAGTTGAACCTGCTCGACAGCCTCGACCTGACCCAGCGCCTGGAGAAGAAAGACTACGAAGAACAACTGATCACCGAGCAGGCGCGCCTGTCCGGGTTGATGCGCGACAAACGCATGCGCCGCCACGCACTGATCGCGGTATTCGAAGGCAACGACGCGGCGGGCAAGGGCGGGGCGATCCGTCGGGTTGCGGCGGCGCTCGATCCGCGTCAATACAACATCGTGCCGATTGCCGCGCCGACTGAAGAGGAACGTGCGCAGCCGTACCTGTGGCGTTTCTGGCGGCACATTCCGGCGCGCGGCAAGTTCACCGTGTTCGACCGTTCCTGGTACGGCCGCGTGCTGGTGGAGCGCATCGAAGGCTTTTGCACGCCGGCCGACTGGCTGCGCGCCTATGGCGAGATCAACGATTTCGAAGAGCAACTGTCTGACGCCGGAGTGATCGTTGTGAAGTTCTGGCTGGCCATCGACAAGGACACGCAGATGGAGCGTTTTCAGGCGCGCGAAGAGATCCCGTTCAAGCGCTTCAAGATCACCGAAGACGACTGGCGCAATCGCGACAAGTGGGACGCCTATCGCGCCGCCGTGGGCGATATGGTCGACCGCACCAGCTCGGAGATCTCGCCATGGACCCTGGTCGAAGCCAATGACAAGCGCTGGGCGCGGGTCAAGGTGCTGCGCACGATCAACCGCGCACTCGAAGACGCTTTCGAGAAATCCGACAAGCGTGCGAAGAAACACAAGGACTAAGCCGATAGACGCGCATACGCGGGGTGAATGATTGTCGCGGTGGTTGATGCGGTGGACTTATGCTCGGTCCACTCTCAACTGACCACAACAATGAGGTATGCCATGCGTGAAGTGGTGATCGTCGACAGCGTGCGGACCGGCTTGGCCAAATCCTTTCGCGGCAAGTTCAACCAGACCCGTCCCGATGACATGGCGGCTCATTGCGTCAACGCGTTGCTTGAGCGCAACGACATCGACCCGGCCAGCGTCGAAGATTGCATCGTCGGCGCCGGCTCCAACGAAGGCGCGCAGGGCTACAACATCGGCCGTAACGTCGCGGTGCTGTCGCGTTTGGGCACTGGCACCGCCGGCATGACTCTCAATCGTTTTTGCTCCTCAGGCTTGCAGGCGATTGCGATTGCCGCCAACCAGATTGCCTCGGGTTGCAGCGATATCATCGTTGCCGGCGGCGTCGAGTCGATCAGCCTGACCATGAAAAGCGTCAACACTGATCACCTGATCAACCCGCTGCTCAAACAGCAGACGCCAGGCATCTATTACACGATGGGCCAGACCGCCGAAGTGGTCGCGCGGCGTTATGGCGTCAGCCGTGAAGCGCAGGATCGTTACTCCCTGCAAAGTCAGATTCGCACTGCGGCGGCGCAGGCCGCCGGGCTGTTCAACGATGAAATCGTGCCGATGGCGGTCAAGTATCGCGTCGAGGACAAAAACACCGGTGAGGTGCAGATTCTCGACGGCGTGGTCGATCGCGATGATTGCAACCGTCCGGACACCACCTATGAAAGCCTTGCTGGATTGAAACCGGTGTTTGCTGAAGACGGTTCGGTAACGGCGGGCAACTCGTCGCAACTGTCTGACGGTGCGTCGATGACCTTGGTGATGAGCCTGGAAAAAGCCCTGCAACTGGGGCTCAAACCGAAAGCGTTTTTCCGCGGCTTCACCGTGGCCGGTTGCGAGCCGGACGAGATGGGCATCGGCCCGGTGTTCTCGGTGCCGAAACTGCTCAAGGCCAAGGGCTTGCAGGTGGCGGATATCGACTTGTGGGAGCTGAACGAGGCGTTTGCTTCGCAGTGCCTGTATAGCCGTGATCGGCTGGAGATCGATAACGAGAAATACAACGTCAACGGCGGCTCGATTTCGATTGGTCACCCGTTTGGCATGACCGGATCGCGGCAGGTCGGGCATCTGGTGCGGGAGTTGCAGCGGCGTAATTTGCGTTATGGGATCGTGACGATGTGTGTGGGCGGGGGGATGGGGGCGACCGGGTTGTTTGAGGCAGTGCGTTAAGGCAGGAAGGGTTTTGTAGACGGGTGGATTGCTATCGCGAGCAGGCTCACTCCTACATTTGGAATACGTTCCCCTGTAGGAGTGAGCCTGCTCGCGATGGCATCAGTTGGGTGTCCGGTTGGAGTCCAGAAGCTGCATCCGCGCGATATACGCCTTTATTTCCTGCTCAGCCTTCTCGGCATTCTCAAACGGCCCTTCAAGGGTATTTTCCCGAGTGCTGAAAAACAGTTCGCCATTGACCCGGCACACCCGGTCGCTGCGAAAGTGCATTTCGGGGGCGTTGTCGCGGGCGCGCATTCCTAACATAAGCGGTCTCCTTGGCTGAAGCGCTGAAAGGGGATCCAATGAGCTTATGCCTGAAGCACTTGGCTCGCCCGATCAGCCGATCAACGGCGCCGCGTCAATTTACTGCTGCGACCTGCACAGTTGCATTCGCGTCCTGGCCTTAACTGTCCCTGTGTGCAGATCTAAGGCGCGCCTAGAATGAGCGCTCTTGTCAGCAGGTTTTGGGGTTTCCATGCACATTTCATCCGGTCGCTGGGTCTACGGCTTGTTCCTGGCGCTGCTGACCGCGTTTCTGTGGGGCATCCTGCCGATCAAACTCAAACAGGTGTTGCTGGTGATGGATCCGGTCACGGTGACCTGGTGTCGTCTGCTGGTGTCCGGCGGCTGTCTGTTCATCTATCTGGCGGCGGTCAAGCGTTTGCCGAGTCGCAAAGTGCTTGGGCCGAAGGGCGGCTGGCTGGTGCTGATGGCGGTGCTCGGGCTGGTCGGCAACTATGTGCTGTATCTGATGGGGCTCAATCTGCTCAGCCCCGGCACCGCGCAACTGGTGGTGCAAATGGGTCCGATCATGTTGCTGATCGCCAGTCTTTTTGTGTTCAAGGAGCGTTTCAGTATTGGCCAGGGCATTGGCTTGGCGGTGCTATTGATCGGTTTTGTGTTGTTCTTCAATCAGCGGCTGGCGGAGCTGCTGACCTCGCTGTCGGATTACACCGCAGGGGTTTTGCTGGTGTTGTTGGCGTCGACGGTGTGGACCTTCTATGCGCTGGGCCAGAAGCAATTGCTCACGGTGTGGAATTCGCTGCAGGTGATGATGGTGATCTATCTGTTCTGCGCACTGTTGCTGACGCCGTGGGTGCACCCGCTCGAAGCGCTGAACCTGAGTCCACTGCAGGGCTGGCTGTTGCTGGCGTGCTGCATGAACACGTTGATTGCCTATGGCGCGTTCGCTGAGGCGCTGGCGCATTGGGAGGCGTCGCGGGTCAGTGCGACGTTGGCGATTACGCCGTTGGTGACGTTTGGCGCGGTGGCAATTGCGGCGGGGATCTGGCCGGAATATGTGCATGCCGAGCAGATCAATGGGTTGGGTTATGGCGGCGCGGTGCTGGTGGTGTTGGGGTCGGCGCTGGTGGCGTTGGGGCCTTCGTTGATTGCCGGATTGAAGGCGCGGCGGATCAAGATGGCGGCCAGTTAGACCGCGTCGCTGCCATTCGCGAGCAGGCTCGCTCCCACAGTGGACCGCATTCTCATGTTGGAAATGCGTTCAAATGTGGGAGCGAGCCTGCTCGCGAAGACGGACTTCCTAGCGCTACAAAACTCAGCCCTTGGCGCCAGCCTCGATCATGTTCTCCGGCCGCACCCACGCATCAAACTCTTCATCGGTCAGATACCCCAGCGCCAACGCCGCCTCGCGCAAAGTCAGCCCTTCGCTGTAGGCCTTCTTGGCAATCTCCGCCGACTTGTCATAGCCGATATGCGGATTCAGCGCTGTCACCAGCATCAGCCCACGTTCCAGATGTCTAGCCATGACTTCGGCATCCGGCTCAAGCCCGGCAATGCAGTGCTGCTGGAAGTTGCTGCAACCGTCGGCAAGCAGGCGAATCGATTGCAGCAGGTTGTGGATGATCACCGGTTTGAACACGTTCAACTGCAAGTGACCCTGACTCGCGGCAATGCCGATCGTCACATCGTTGCCCAGCACCTGACAGGCGAGCATCGACAGCGCTTCGCACTGCGTCGGGTTGACCTTGCCCGGCATGATCGAACTGCCCGGCTCATTCGCTGGCAGGCGCACTTCGGCAAAACCGGCGCGTGGGCCGGAGCCGAGCAGGCGCAGGTCGTTGGCGATTTTCATCAGCGCCACGGCGAGGGTTTTCAGCGCGCCGGAGAGGCTGGTCAGCGGTTCGTGGCCGGCGAGGGCGGCAAACTTGTTCGGCGCAGTGACGAATGGCAGACCGGACAGTGCCGCCAGTTCGGCGGCAATCGCCTCACCGAAGCCGTGCGGCGAATTCAGCCCCGTACCGACCGCGGTGCCGCCCTGGGCCAGTTCACACACCGCCGGCAGTGCCGCGCGGATCGCGCGTTCGGCGTAATCCAGCTGCGCGATAAAACCGGAGAGCTCCTGACCGAAGGTGATCGGCGTCGCGTCCATCATGTGCGTGCGCCCGGTTTTCACCAGTTTCATGTGCCGCGCCGCCAGCTCGGCGAGACCACCGGACAGCTCGGCAATCGCCGGCAGCAGTTGCTCCTGCACGGCTTGCGCGGTGGCGATGCTCATCGCAGTGGGGAAGCAGTCGTTGGAGCTTTGCGAGCGGTTGACGTGATCATTGGGGTGCACCGGCGTCTTGCCGCCGCGCGGGTTGCCGGCCAGTTCGTTGGCGCGACCGGCGATGACTTCGTTGACGTTCATGTTGCTCTGGGTGCCGCTGCCGGTCTGCCAGACCACCAGCGGAAACTGGTCGTCGTGCTGGCCGTCGAGCACTTCGTCAGCGGCCTGTTCGATCAGGCGGGCGATGTCGGCAGGCAGATCACCGTTGCGATCGTTGACGCGGGCGGCGGCTTTCTTGATCAGGGCCAAGGCGTGCAGTACCGGCAGCGGCATGCGTTCCTGACCAATGGCGAAGTTGATCAGCGAGCGTTGCGTCTGAGCACCCCAGTAAGCGTCGTCCGGGACCTCGATCTGGCCCAGGCTGTCGGTTTCGATACGGCTCATCGTGCACACTCCTGTTGGTCTGTTTGCGCAGTTTAGGCCGGCTTCGGCCGTGGTGGTTCCATCGAGCCGATTGTTGACCGGTAAAACCCGGCCAATCAAGCGCGGCAAGGCCCGGGGGTTGAGCCACGAGGTTTTTTAGGCGCAGAATGGTCGCCCTTGGGGTTTGACCTCGCTTTGCTTAAAAGGAAACTCGATGACTCGTCTTCGTGCCATCTGCACCGCGGTTGCACTGGTTTGCGCCAGCGGCCAGGTGCTTGCCGATACCGCCAGCCACAACGCCAGTGCCGAAGCTTTCCTGACCCTGGCTCACGCTGACAAGCTCGGCACTCCGGTGTACATGCAAGTGCAGCAAATGTTCGCTCAGCGTTTTGAGCAGACCAAAGCCCCGGAAGCCAAGAAAGCCGTGCTGGAAACCTACCAGGCCAAAGCCAACGCTGCGCTGGATCAGGCCATCGGCTGGAACAAGCTCAAGCCTGACATGGTCAAGCTCTACACCAGCAACTTCAGCGAATCCGAGCTGAAAGACCTTGTTGCTTTCTACAAGTCGCCACTGGGCAAGAAAGTTCTGGAAAAAATGCCGCAGTTGACCCAGCAATCGGCCCAGATGACCCAGGCCAAACTGGAAAGCGCCGTACCTGTCGTCAACAAGCTGCTCGACGACATGACCAAAGAGCTGGACCCGAAAGGCGCTGCTGCGCCGGCCAAGAAGAAGTAAGCGGAGTTCGTGATGACCATGCAACAACGCATCGAATCGACGCTGGCCCTGCTTCAGCCCGAGCACCTGCAAGTGCTGGATGAAAGCCACATGCACAGTCGCGGGTTGCAGACCCACTTCAAGGCTGTGGTGGTCAGCGCGCAGTTCGACGGCCTGAACCGGGTCAAGCGCCACCAGAAAGTCTACGGCACGCTCGGTGAGCTGATGGGCGAGTTCCATGCGTTGGCGCTGCACACCTACACCCCGCAGGAATGGGCAGAGATCGGCGCCGCCCCGGCGTCACCGACCTGTGCCGGAGGACGGCAGCCGCAAGCTTGAAGCGGCAAGCTGCAAGTTAAGGGCGAGTGTTCTTGGCTTGTCGCTTGAAGCTCGCCGCTTGAAGCTGCTTTTTTGCTAGAATCCGCAACGCGCCGCTCACCCGGCGCGTTTTTTTTTGAATCCGGTTCACCCTTTGCGAGGGTAGCCACCTGGAGAAATACCCATGACACAACCGATTGTCGTGGCGGCACTGTATAAGTTCGTCACCCTCGAAGATTACGTTGACCTGCGCGAGCCCCTGCTGCAAGCGATGGTCGACAACCAGATCAAAGGCACCCTGCTGATCGCCGAAGAAGGCATCAACGGCACGGTGTCCGGCAGCCGCGAAGGCATTGATGGCCTGCTCGCCTGGCTGAAGAACGACCCACGCATGATCGACATCGATCACAAAGAGTCGTACTGCGACGAGCAGCCGTTCTATCGCACCAAAGTCAAACTGAAAAAAGAGATCGTCACCCTAGGTGTCGAAGGCGTCGACCCGAACAAAAAAGTCGGCACCTACGTTGATCCGCAAGACTGGAACGCGTTGATCAGCGACCCGGAAGTGCTGTTGATCGACACGCGCAACGATTACGAAGTGTCGATCGGCACCTTCGAAGGCGCCATCGATCCGAAAACCACCAGTTTTCGCGAATTCCCCGACTACATCAAAGAACACTTCAACCCGGCCGTGCACAAGAAGGTCGCGATGTTCTGTACCGGCGGCATTCGCTGCGAGAAAGCCTCGAGCTACATGCTCAGCGAAGGCTATGAAGAGGTTTACCACCTCAAGGGCGGCATCCTGAAGTACCTTGAAGAGGTGCCGCAGGAAGAAACCAAGTGGCAGGGCGACTGCTTTGTATTCGACAACCGCGTGACCGTGCGTCACGACCTCAGCGAAGGCGACTACGATCAATGTCATGCCTGCCGCACACCGGTCAGTGTTGAAGATCGCGCCTCCGAGCATTACGTCGCCGGCATCAGTTGCCCGCATTGCTGGGACAAGCTGAGCGAGAAAACCCGCCGCAGCGCCATCGATCGGCAGAAGCAGATCGAACTGGCCAAAGCGCGCAACATGCCGCACCCGATCGGCTACAACTACAAGCAAGCATCCACCGAGGCTTAACCATGTCTGCACGCCTGCTCTATGTGATGGATCCGATGTGTTCGTGGTGCTGGGGATTTGCTCCGGTGGCCAAGGCATTGGTCGAGCAGGCGCAAGCAGCCGGGGTCGAGTTGCATCTGGTGGTCGGCGGTTTGCGCACCGGCAGTGGTTCGGCGCTGGAGCCGACCACGCGTCGCTACATTCTTGAGCACTGGCAAGCGGTCACCGAGGCCACCGGCCAGCCGTTCAAGTTTGACGGCGCGTTGCCTGACGGGTTTGTCTACGACACCGAGCCGGCCTGCCGCGCAATCGTCACCGCGCGCAGCCTGGCGCCGGATTGCGCGTGGAAACTGGTCGGGCTGATCCAGCAGGCGTTTTACGCTGAAGGTCGCGATGTCACCCAGGCCAGCGTGCTGGTCGAGTTGGCAGAAAAGGCCGGCGTGCCGCGCATCGAATTCGCGGCGTTGTTCGATCATGCCGATCAGCACAAAGCGACTCAGGCCGATTTCAGTTGGGTGCAGGATCTCGGTATCGCCGGTTTTCCGACCCTGCTGGCCGAGCGCAACGGCCAACTGGCACTGCTGACCAACGGCTATCAACCGCTCAGTGAACTGTCGCCATTGCTCGGCCGCTGGCTGGAGCGTGCGGCCTGTGTCTGATAGGGCCGATGACACGCCAGCCGTAAAGCGTGTCGACCGGCTGAGCTGGGCAGAAGTCCGGCGACTGGCACTTACACACAAAAAATCCCTGTGGATCGCCAACGGCGTGGCTGTGCTGGCGACGTTGTGCAGCGTGCCGATCCCATTGCTGCTGCCATTGCTGGTGGACGAAGTCCTGCTCGGCCACGGCGATGCGGCACTGAAAGTCATGAACCATGTGCTGCCGTCGATGTGGCAGCAAGCGGCGGGCTACATCGGTCTGATGCTGTTGGTCACCTTGACTCTGCGATGCGGCTCGCTGTGCTTTGGCGTGTTGCAGTCGCGCCTGTTTGCGCGCTTGGCCAAGGACATCGTCTATCGTATTCGCGTGCGCTTGATCGAACGCCTTAAGCGCATTTCCCTCGGCGAATACGAAAGCCTCGGCAGCGGCACAGTGACCACGCACCTGGTCACGGATCTCGATACCCTCGACAAATTTGTCGGCGAAACCCTCAGTCGTTTTCTGGTGGCGATGCTGACCCTGGTCGGCACCGCGAGCATCCTGATGTGGATGCACTGGAAACTGGCGTTGCTGATTCTGCTGTTCAACCCGTTGGTGATCTACGCCACGGTGCAGTTGGGCAAACGCGTCAAACACCTGAAGAAACTCGAGAACGACAGCACCTCACGCTTCACTCAGGCGTTGAGCGAAACCCTCGATGCGATTCAGGAAATCCGTGCCGGCAACCGTCAGGGCTTCTTCCTCGGGCGACTCGGTCTGCGTGCGCAGGAAGTGCGCAACTACGCGGTCAACTCGCAATGGAAAACCGACGCCTCGAACCGCGCCAGTGGTTTGCTGTTCCAGTTCGGCATCGACATTTTCCGCGCTGCGGCGATGCTCACGGTGTTGTTCTCCGACCTGTCGATCGGCCAGATGCTGGCGGTGTTCAGCTACCTGTGGTTCATGATCGGCCCGGTTGAACAACTGCTTAATCTGCAATACGCCTATTACGCGGCGGGCGGGGCGCTGGCGCGGATCAACGAACTGCTGGCGCGCGCCGATGAGCCGCAATATCCCGGTGGCGTCGATCCGTTCAAGGGCCGTGACACCGTCGGCATTCAGGTGCAAGGCCTGAGCTTCGGCTACGGTGATGAACTGGTGCTGGATCAGTTGAATCTGTCGATTGCGCCCGGTGAAAAAGTCGCGATTGTCGGCGCCAGCGGCGGTGGCAAAAGTACCCTCGTGCAATTGCTGCTCGGGCTGTATACGCCAGTGTCCGGCAGCATCCGTTTCGGCGGTTCGACCCAGCAGGAGATCGGCCTGGACACGGTGCGGGAAAACGTCGCGGTGGTGCTGCAGCACCCGGCACTGTTCAACGATACCGTGCGCGCCAACCTGACCATGGGCCGCACTCGCAGCGACGAAGCCTGCTGGCAGGCGCTGGAAATCGCTCAGCTCGAAGCGACCATCCGTGCTTTGCCCAATGGCCTGGACAGTATTGTCGGTCGTTCCGGTGTGCGTCTGTCGGGCGGGCAGCGGCAACGTCTGGCCATTGCGCGGATGATCCTCGCCGAGCCGAAAGTCGTCATCCTCGACGAAGCCACCTCGGCTCTTGACGCCGCCACCGAGTACAACCTGCATCAGGCCATGGCGCGCTTTCTCAATGGCCGCACCACGCTGATCATTGCCCACCGACTGTCGGCGGTGAAGCAGGCTGATCGCGTGCTGGTGTTCGACGGTGGTCAGGTCGCTGAAGACGGCGATCATCAGCAGTTGATCGCTGACGGTGGCCTGTATGCCAAGCTCTATGGTCACCTGCAGCAGATCCAGCGCCCTTGAGTTTCGTTCCGGTTTCTGTGCTTAGTGCTTGAATTGCATTGAGTAAACTCAACCGGAACGTTCAAGCAGACCCGCCATTTGCACAATCGACTTAGAGGACGGCAGAGCTGTCCCTTTGACTTGTCGAAAATTAGCCTAGGCTGAGCTGTCAGGAGCGGGATTTTCCGGTGTTCATCTGGCAGTGCTTGCGCAAGGGATCTCATGAAGCAAAAGCGGACTCTCGGAACGCCACGGTTGTTGGGCATCGTCTGGCCATTTATTGCCGTCGTGTTGTTTCAAGCGTTATTGGGTGGCGTGAGTCTTTACGTGCTGTCGGCCGTTCGCGGTTATGTCGCCGGTGAAAGCCTTTGGTCCAAGGGCCAGAAAGACGCGATCTACTACCTCAATCTGTATGCCGACAGCCGCGACGAGGCAATTTTCCTCAAATACCGCAACGCGATTGCCGTGCCGCAAGGCGGTCATCAGTTGCGCCTGGCGCTGGATCATCAACCGCCGGACCTGGCCGCAGCGCGCGAAGGTATTCTCAAGGGCGGCAACCACCCGGATGACGTCTCCAGCCTGATCTGGCTGTACCTCAACTTCCGCCATTTCAGTTATCTGGAAACGGCCATTGATCGCTGGACCGTCGGTGACGCCTATCTGGTCGAGCTGGATGACGTGGCGCAGGAGATGCACCGCAGCATCTCGCAGAACACCGCCAACAGTGCCGATGTCCAGCGCTGGAAGGCGCGGATTTTCGCTATCAACGATGGTGTGACGCCGGCGGCGAAAGCCTTCAGCGATGCCTTGGGCGAAGGCTCGCGGATGATCATGCGTCTGCTGCTGTTCACCAACCTGGCCACGGCACTTGGGTTGATCGTGCTGGCCTTGTGGCGCACACACAAACTGCTCAAGCAGCGTCATGCCTTTGCCGAGGCGCTGCAACTGGAGAAGGATCGGGCGCACGTCACCTTGCATTCGATCGGTGATGGCGTCATCACCACCGATGTCAGCGGTGCCATCGATTACATGAACCCTGCCGCCGAATCCATGACTCACTGGAAGGCCGAGCAGGCGGCCGGCCTGCCGCTGGCCGCGCTGTTCAATCTGCTCGACGACAACGCTCAGGCCGAAGGCCTGACGCTGATCGAGCACATTCTCAGCGGTAAGCTCAGCGGCGGTAGCGAGCATTCGAAACTGATCCAGCGCCTGGATGGCACAACGTTGTCGGTAACGTTGGTCGGCGCGCCGATCCGCAATGCCGGCAAGGTCAGTGGCACGGTGCTGGTGCTGCACGACATGACTCAGGAGCGGCAATACATCGCCAATCTGTCGTGGCAGGCGACCCATGATGCGCTGACCGGGCTGGCCAACCGCCGCGAGTTTGAATATCGACTGGAGCAGGCGCTGCACAACCTCACGCGCCATTCCGGGCGGCATGCGCTGATGTTCCTCGACCTCGATCAATTCAAACTGGTCAACGACACCTGTGGTCACGCCGCCGGCGATGAGCTGTTACGGCACATTTGCACGTTGTTGCAATCGGGGCTGCGCGAAGGCGATACGCTGGCGCGCCTTGGCGGTGATGAATTCGGCATTTTGCTGGAGAACTGCGCACCGGAAGCGGCGGAAAAGATTGCCGAGGCGTTGCGCCAGACGGTGCAGAATCTGCATTTTGTCTGGAAGGGGCGGCCATTCCTGACCACGGTGAGCATTGGCCTGGTGCATATCGCACAAACCCCGACGACCCTCGAAACCTCACTGCGCGCGGCCGATATGGCCTGTTACATGGCCAAGGAGAAGGGCCGCAACCGGGTGCAGGTCTACCACGCCGACGATTCCGAGCTGTCGCTGCGCTTTGGCGAAATGGCGTGGGTGCAGCGTCTGCACATGGCGCTGGAAGAAAACCGTTTTTGTCTGTACGCCCAGGAAATCGCCCCGCTCAAGCCGGGCGACAACAAGGGTGGGCACATCGAGATCCTACTGCGACTGCATGATGAAGCCGGGCGGATGATTCTGCCGGACAGTTTCATTCCTGCTGCCGAGCGTTATGGTTTGATGAGTCAACTGGATCGCTGGGTAGTTCAGAACGTATTTAAGGTTATTGCTCAATGTATTGCGCAAGAGCATAAACGGCCATTAGCGATGTGTGCGATTAATCTGTCAGGCATTACTATAGGAGATGACGCGTTTTTGCACTTTTTGCGTGAGCAGTTTGTTAACTATGCGATACCGCCTGAAATGATTTGTTTTGAAATTACCGAGACCAGTGCAATTTCAAACTTGGGGAGTGCAATTAGATTTATTAATGAACTCAAAGGCTTAGGTTGTTACTTCTCACTTGATGACTTTTGTGCCGGAATGTCTTCATTCGCTTATCTGAAACATTTGCCTGTAGACTTCTTGAAGATCGACGGGAGTTTCGTAAAGGATATGCTGGACGACCCGATTAACCGCGCAATGGTCGAAGTGATCAATCACATCGGGCATGTCATGGGTAAGCAGACAATTGCCGAGTTTGTTGAAACAACCCAGATCGAGCAGGCATTGCTTGAAATCGGTGTGGACTACGCTCAGGGTTATGTTATAGAACGCCCACAGTTGTTTACCTGTGACAGTTTGCAAAGTCGGCCCGCCAGACCGCACCCGCTGTTATTCAAAGCGCCTGGCACGTTCCGTTGAAGTCTCTCGCCGATCCTTACAATCACAAATCAAAAGGAGCCGAACAGTGATCGACACATTCAACCGAACCGGACCACTCATGGAAGCTGCAAGTTATCCTGCCTGGGCGCAACAGCTCATTGAGGATTGCAGCGAGAGCAAGCGCCGGGTTGTCGAACATGAGTTGTATATGCGCATGCGGGATAACAAGCTCAGTGCCAGAACCATGCGTCAGTACCTGATTGGCGGCTGGCCAGTGGTTGAGCAGTTCGCGTTGTACATGGCGCAGAATCTCACCAAAACCCGGTTTGCCCGCCACCCCGGAGAAGACATGGCGCGGCGCTGGCTGATGCGCAATATCCGCGTTGAACTCAATCACGCTGATTACTGGGTGCATTGGAGTCGTGCCCATGGCGTCAGTCTTGAAGATCTCCAGGCCCAACATGTGCCACCGGAACTGCATGCGCTGAGTCACTGGTGCTGGCACACCAGTTCGGCCGATTCGCTGATCGTGGCTATCGCCGCCACCAACTACGCCATCGAGGGCGCGACCGGGGAGTGGTCGGCTGTGGTTTGTTCGACGGGAGTTTACGCGGCGGCGTTTCCTGAAGAAGACCGCAAGCGTGCAATGAAGTGGCTGAAGATGCACGCCCAGTATGACGATGCTCACCCTTGGGAGGCGCTGGAAATCATCTGCACCCTGGCCGGGATGAACCCGACCAAGGCTTTGCAGGAAGAACTGCGTCAGGCAGTGTGCAAGAGCTACGACTACATGTACCTGTTTCTGGAGCGTTGCATGCAACTGGAAACGTCGGAGCGCTTGTTGGTCAACCGAGAGCGCAGGGCCGTAGTCGAGAGCTGATTTCGGCTGCATGAAACCAATGTGGGAGCGAGCCTGCTCGCGAAAGCGGTCCGTCAGTCAACTCATGGTTGAATGTCAGATTGCATTCGCGAGCAGGCTCGCTCCCACACTGTTTTGTGCTGCTCGAAAGATGTCAGCCCGCCATCGCCAATCGGTTACGCCCTTCACGCTTGGCCACGTACAGCGCACTGTCAGCCCGGCGCAGCAAGCTGTCGGCCGATTCGCCCGGCAACAACGTCGAACATCCCAGGCTCACAGTCAATTCGATCAACTGCCCGTCCGCATAGTATTCAGCTGCCTGCGTCGCATAACGCAGCCGTTCGCCGACCATCGCGGCCGCATCCCGGCCGGTATTGGACAGCAGCACCAGAAACTCTTCGCCACCGTAACGAAACACCATGTCGACGTTGCGCAGTTGCGCCTTGATGGTCGCGGCTATGGCTTTAAGTACGTCATCGCCGGCGCTGTGGCCATGGCTGTCATTGACCCGTTTGAAGTGATCGATGTCGAGCATCAGCACCGAGAGCGGCTGCACATGCCGACGCGACATGTCGATCTCGCGCTGCAAGGTCTGCTCCATGGCGATGCGGTTACCGGCGCCGGTCAGCGGATCACGCAGGGCGCTCTGCGTGGCGGCGCGGTAGAGCAGGGCATTGCGCATCGGGTACAGCAGCGACGACAACAGCGATTCAAGGTTGCCCTGATCCTGTTCGTTGAAGCGCTGATTGCGACGGAACACCAGTTCGCCCATATGCTCGCCTTCGTGGCTCAGGCTATAGCTGATCGAATGGTGGCCGCGGGTACCGAATTCCAGGCGCAGATCGCTGCCCTGGTGCACGTAGCTCAGCGCGTCCAGCGGTACAAGGCGCTGAACTTCGCGGAAAAACAGGCCGAGGATGCGTTGCGGCTCAAGACTGGTTTGCAGCTGCAGGCTCATTTGCTGACGCAATTGCGCCAGATTGGCCGGTCGCTCCAGAAGGGGCGGCAGTTGACCAAAGCCCAGGCGTTGCAATTTGGCACTGTCAAAGTCAATTGCATTGGTCTGGGAGGGTGATTTCATATGGCGTGAACCCTTAGCAGTAAGTCTGTCTTACAGGCTGGGTGAGAGCGGCTATGGGCTGCGCGTCGTACTGATCCATCAGTCCCGTAGGACGTTTGGCGTAAGTCTAGTCTGCCGGATGACGATTAGTAAGCTATCGAAATCGGGCTCGCCCCATTGCCTTCACGTGGCTTGTTTTGAGAGAAATTAGAGCGAAAGTCGTGCCATTCGGTTCGTTTTTATTTAAACCGTTTTGAATCAATGAGTTGGCTGGTGATGAGGGATGGATGCGCTGGAAAATTGACTGAAATATGACAGTCATCAGCGGCAAATGCGTGCCGCGACAGGAATCTGCCGCGGCAACAAATGCGACGTATGGCAGTTATTGCGCGTTGAATGCCTGGCCGTTGATGCCGGTGCTGTCCGGGCCCATCAGGTACAGGTAGACCGGCATGATTTCTTCCGGCGTCGGATTGTTCAGCGGGTTTTCCCCCGGATAGGCCTGAGCACGCATGCTGGTGCGCGTACCGCCGGGGTTGATGCTGTTCGAGCGTACTGGCGCCACACCGTCGACTTCATCGGCCAGGGTTTGCATCAGGCCTTCGGTAGCGAACTTCGACACGCCATAAGCGCCCCAGTACGCCCGGCCTTTGCGCCCGACGCTGCTGGAAGTGAACACCACCGATGCATCCTGCGACAGCTTGAGCAGTGGCAGCAGGGTGCTGGTCAGCATGAACATGGCGTTGACGTTGACCTGCATGACGCGCATGAAGTTTTCACCGGACAACTGCTCGATCGGCGTGCGTGGGCCGATGATCGAAGCGTTGTGCAGCAATCCGTCGAGGTGGCCGAATTCGCTCTCGATCATCGCGGCCAGCTCATCGTACTGATGGGGCAGGGCGGTTTCGAGGTTGAACGGAATCACTGCCGGTTGCGGATGGCCGGCGGCTTCGATCTCGTCGTAGACCTGGGTCAGATTGGCTTCGGTTTTGCCCAGCAGCAATACCGTAGCGCCATGAGCGGCGTAGGTTTTCGCGGCCGCCGCGCCAATGCCACGACCGGCACCGGTGACCAGAATGACCCGATCCTTGAGCAATTCGGGACGAGCGGAGTAATCAAACATAAAAACCTCATCAAGTCAGATCGTTCCCACGCTCTGCGTGGGAATGCAGCCAGTGACGCTCAGCAGCTGCACAGAGCGCTATCGAGTACCTTGCGCAACTCCGACGGATGATCCACCACCACGTCCGCCCCCCAATGCCGCGGGTTGTCGTCCGGGTGGATGTAGCCAAACGTCACCGCCGCGGTTTTCGTGCCGGCATCGCGGCCGGATTCGATATCGCGCAGATCATCGCCGACAAACAGCACCGTCGATGGATCCAGATCAAGCATCTTGCACGCAAGGATCAACGGCTCCGGATCCGGCTTGCTGTTCTTCACGTGATCCGGGCAGATCAGCAAGGCCGAACGCTCAGCCAATCCCAGTTGCTGCATGATCGGCTCGGCAAAGCGCAAAGGCTTGTTAGTCACCACGCCCCAAATCAGATTGGCCTTTTCGATATCGGCCAGCAGTTCACCCATGCCGTCAAACAGCTTGCTGTGCACCGCGCAGCCAACCAGATAGCGCTCAAGGAACTCCAGACGCAGCTCTTCGAAGCCCGGCGATTCCGGGTCCATCGAGAACGTCACCGCGACCATGGCCTTGGCGCCGCCGGAGATCTCGTCGCGGATGTGCTTGTCGTTGATCGGCGGCAAGCCGCGATCTGCACGCATTGCCTGGCAGATCGCGATGAAGTCCGGCGCCGTGTCGAGCAGGGTGCCGTCCATGTCGAAGAGAACTGCTCTGATGGCCATCGGCTTACTCCTCGCGCAGGGTCTGGATCATGTAGTTGACGTCAACGTCGTTGGCCAGCTTGTAGTGCTTGGTCAGCGGGTTGTAGGTCAGGCCGATGATGTCCTTGACGGTCAGGCCGGCCATGCGGCTCCACGCGCCGAGCTCGGACGGGCGGATGAATTTCTTGAAGTCATGGGTGCCGCGCGGCAGCAGCTTCATGATGTATTCAGCGCCGATGATGGCGAACAGATACGCCTTCGGGTTGCGGTTGATGGTCGAGAAGAACACCTGGCCGCCGGGCTTGACCATGCGGAAGCAGGCGCGGATGACCGACGATGGATCCGGTACGTGCTCGAGCATTTCCAGGCAAGTCACCACATCGAACTGCTCAGGCATTTCTTCGGCCAGCGCTTCGGCGGTGATCTGGCGGTATTCGACGCTGACGCCGGATTCCAGCTGATGCAGTTGCGCGACCGCCAGTGGCGCTTCGCCCATGTCGATGCCCATCACGGTCGCGCCACGCTGGGCCATGGCTTCGCTGAGAATGCCGCCGCCGCAGCCGACGTCGAGGACTTTCTTGCCAGCCAGATTGACCCGCTCGTCAATCCAGTTGACCCGCAGCGGGTTGATGTCGTGCAGCGGTTTGAATTCGCTTTCGCGGTCCCACCAGCGATGGGCCAGGGCTTCGAATTTGGCGATTTCGGCGTGGTCGACGTTACTCATGTTAAATCCTCTGAAACTTGAAAAAGGCTGTAGCCCCGGCATTTGCGCCGGAGTGTTTACGATTCGGTGTGGCCGCTGATGCGCTGGCCCCAGGCCCGGGCGGTGACGCCCAGCTGTTCTTCGTCTAGTCGGGTCAGGCGCCGGTCGTCGAGCAGTTGTTTGCCGGCGACCCACAGGTGTTTCACGCAATCGCGACCGGTGGCATAGATAAGCTGCGAAACCGGGTCGTACACCGGTTGCTGCGCCAGACCGGACAGGTCGAAAGCGACGATGTCGGCAGCTTTGCCGATTTCCAGCGAGCCGACTTGTGCTTCGATTCCCAGTGCCCGCGCGCCATTCAGGGTGGCCATGCGCAGCGCCCGATGGGCGTCCAGCGCGGTGGCGGAGCCGGCGACGGCTTTGGCCAGCAGCGCGGCGGTGCGGGTTTCGCCGAGCAGATCGAGATCGTTATTGCTGGCGGCGCCATCGGTGCCGACCGCGACATTGACGCCAGCCTGCCACAAACGCTCGACCGGGCAGAAGCCGCTGGCGAGTTTCAGGTTGGATTCCGGGCAATGGATCACGCTGGTGTTGCTTTCTACCAGCAACGCCAGGTCGTCATCGCTGATCTGGGTCATGTGCACGGCCTGGAAGCGCGGGCCGAGCAGGCCAAGACGACCGAGGCGGGCCAGTGGACGTTCGCCGCGCTGCTCCAGTGACTGCTGAACTTCGAAAGCGGTTTCGTGCACGTGCATATGGATCGAGGCGTCCAGTTCCTCGGCAATCACGCGGATTTTCTCCAGGTTTTCGTCGCCGACGGTGTACGGTGCATGAGGGCCGAACGTGATCTTGATGCGTTCGTGGTGCTTAAGATCGCCGAACAGTTCGACGCCCTGACGAATGGCTTCATCGGCGCTGCTGGCGCCCGGGATCGGGAAATCGAGGATCGGAATGGCGATCTGCGCGCGAATGCCGCTGTTGTGCACGCGTTCACTGGCGACTTTCGGGAAGAAATACATGTCCGAAAAACAGGTGATGCCACCCTTGATCTGCTCGGCAATGGCCAGATCGGTGCCGTCACGAACGAAGTCTTCATCGACCCACTTGGCCTCGGCCGGCCAGATGTGGTTTTCCAGCCAGGTCATCAGCGGCAGATCATCGGCCAGGCCGCGGAACAGCGTCATCGCTGCGTGGCCGTGCGCATTGATCAGGCCCGGGGCGAGCAGCACATCCGGCAGTTCGCGGATTTCCGTGGCGTTACACTTCAATGCTTCGGCGCGCGGGCCGATAAACACGATGCGACCGTCGCGGATGCCCAGGCCGTGCTCTTTGAGCACAACGCCTGCAGGTTCGACGGGTACCAGCCAGGTCGGCAGCAATAATAAGTCGAGCGCAATGGCAGGTTTCGGCATCGAGGGTCGGTTCCAGTGCTTTTGTAAAGGATGGCGAAGTATACCCGAGCGTCTTCGCGGGGGGATCGCTATAATCGGCGGCTTTTGTTCATGAGTGCGGGGTGTGGGATGCGCGATCGACTGTTGGCTGCGGAGAAAGTGAAGGCCATCGATTGGCGAGACGGCGCGCTGCACCTGCTGGATCAGCGTATTTTGCCGTTCGAAGAAACGTGGATTGCCTACACCAGCGCCGCCGGCGTGGCCGAGGCAATTCGCTCGATGGTGGTGCGTGGCGCGCCGGCCATCGGCATCAGTGCGGCCTATGGCATCGTCCTCGCGGCGCGTGCGCGGATCGCTGAAGGTGGCGATTGGTACGCGGCGCTGGAAGAGGATTTCGCCTTGCTGGCGGATTCTCGTCCGACAGCGGTCAATCTGTTCTGGGCGCTGGGTCGCATGCACGATCGCCTCGATCGCTTGAAAGAAAACGCCGATCCGCTGGCGGCGCTGGAAGCCGAAGCTATCGCCATTCATGAAAGCGACCGTGAAGCCAACCTGACCATGGCGCAGTTGGGCGTTGATCTGATCCGCAAACATCAGGGCAATGCCCAGGCGATTCTGACCCACTGCAATACCGGCGCGCTGGCTACCGGTGGTTTCGGTACGGCGTTGGGAGTGATTCGTGCAGCCTTTATTGAAGGCATGGTCGAGCGCGTTTATGCCGACGAAACCCGTCCATGGCTGCAGGGCTCGCGCCTGACTGCGTGGGAACTGGCCAACGAAGGCATTCCGGTAACTCTGAATGCTGACTCCGCTGCTGCGCACATCATGAAAACCAAAGGCGTGACCTGGGTGATCGTCGGCGCCGACCGCATCACGGCCAACGGTGATGTGGCCAACAAGATCGGCACCTATCAACTGGCGGTCAACGCCATGCACCACGGCGTGCGTTTCATGGTGGTGGCGCCGAGTTCGACCATCGACATGAACCTGGTCAGTGGTGATGACATCCCGATCGAAGAGCGTGACGGTGCCGAGTTGCTGGAAGTCGGCGGCAAGCGCGTCGGTGCCGACGTTGAAGCGTTCAACCCGGTGTTTGACGTGACTCCGGCAGACCTGATCGATGCGATCGTCACCGAAAAGGGCATCGTCGAGCGTCCGGATACCGCGAAAATGGCCCAGTTGATGTGCCGCAAGCGCCTGCATTAACAGGCTTGAATCCCGCGTCGACATCTTCGCGAGCAAGCTCGCTCCCACAGTTTTTGTGAACGCCACAGAACAATGTGGGAGCGAGCCTGCTCGCGAAAGGGCCTTAAAAGTCAATAAACATCCTCAAACCAAGCCTGAATTCTGCATTCAAAGAAGCTCTGAGCCTCTCTCGTCCCCGTTAAGCCTGTCACCGGTCAACTAACTATGCTCCATGCGCATCAGGGGGATAGGTGCGTGGCGGCCTTTGTGATAACATCCGGCGTTTTCCGAGGCAGCTCCACGGAGCTGTCTTTACTGCGCAAATCCGCGATCCAATGTTGATTTGTCGTAAGTCGGCGCATGGCACTCGGCCGGCCCCGACGAGCTTCGTTGCTCCCACATGGATATGACGAAGTTTCACCAGAAAAAGGAATCAGGCTTCTCATGGGCGAACTGGCCAAAGAAATCCTCCCGGTCAATATCGAAGACGAGCTGAAACAGTCCTACCTCGACTACGCGATGAGCGTGATCGTCGGCCGTGCACTGCCGGATGCGCGCGATGGCCTCAAGCCCGTGCACCGTCGCGTACTGTTTGCGATGAGCGAGCTGGGCAACGACTTCAACAAGCCGTACAAGAAATCTGCCCGTGTTGTCGGCGACGTGATCGGTAAGTATCACCCGCACGGTGACACTGCCGTGTACGACACCATCGTTCGTATGGCTCAGCCTTTCTCCCTGCGCTACCTGCTGGTAGACGGTCAGGGCAACTTCGGTTCGGTCGACGGCGACAACGCTGCGGCCATGCGATACACCGAAGTGCGCATGACCAAACTGGCGCACGAACTGCTGGCTGACCTGCACAAGGAAACCGTGGACTGGGTGCCGAACTACGACGGCACCGAAATGATCCCGGCGGTCATGCCGACCCGTATCCCCAACCTGCTGGTCAACGGCTCCAGCGGTATCGCCGTGGGCATGGCGACCAACATTCCGCCGCACAACCTCGGTGAAGTCATCGACGGTTGCCTGGCGCTCATCGACAACCCTGAGCTGACCGTCGATGAGCTGATGCAGTATATCCCCGGTCCGGACTTCCCGACCGCCGCGATCATCAACGGTCGCGCCGGCATCATCGAAGCCTACCGCACCGGTCGCGGGCGTATTTACATGCGCGCTCGTTCGATCATTGAAGACATCGACAAGGTCGGTGGCCGTCAGCAGATCGTCATCACCGAACTCCCTTACCAGTTGAACAAGGCGCGTCTGATCGAGAAGATCGCCGAGCTGGTCAAAGAGAAGAAGCTGGAAGGCATCACCGAATTGCGCGACGAGTCCGACAAGGACGGTATGCGCGTCGTGATCGAACTGCGTCGCGGCGAAGTGCCTGAGGTGATCCTCAACAACCTCTACGCCCAGACCCAGCTGCAATCGGTATTCGGCATCAACATCGTTGCGCTGATCGACGGCCGCCCACGCATCCTCAACCTCAAGGATCTGCTGGAAGCCTTCGTCCGTCACCGTCGCGAAGTCGTTACCCGTCGCACCGTGTTCGAACTGCGCAAGGCGCGCGAGCGTGGTCACATCCTCGAAGGCCAGGCCGTTGCCCTGTCGAACATCGACCCGGTCATCGCCCTGATCAAAGCCTCGCCGACCCCTTCGGAAGCCAAAGAAGCGCTGATCAGCACGCCGTGGGAATCCTCGGCAGTGGTGGCGATGGTTGAGCGTGCCGGTGCCGATTCGTGCCGTCCGGAAAACCTCGACCCGCAATACGGTCTGCGCGAAGGCAAGTACTTCCTGTCGCCAGAACAGGCGCAAGCCATTCTGGAGCTGCGTCTGCACCGTCTGACCGGTCTGGAACACGAAAAACTGCTGGCTGAGTATCAAGAGATCCTCAATCAGATCGGCGAGCTGATCCGCATCCTCAACAGCGCTGTGCGCCTGATGGAAGTGATCCGCGAAGAGCTGGAAGTGATTCGTGCCGAATACGGCGACGTGCGTCGCACCGAAATTCTCGATGCCCGTCTCGACCTGACCCTGGGTGACATGATCCCGGAAGAAGAGCGCGTCGTGACCATCTCTCACGGTGGCTACGCCAAGACCCAGCCACTGGCTGCGTACCAGGCTCAGCGTCGTGGCGGTAAAGGCAAATCGGCGACCGGCGTCAAGGATGAGGACTACATCGCTCACCTGCTGGTTGCCAACAGCCACACCACGCTGCTGCTGTTCTCCAGCAAAGGCAAGGTTTACTGGCTCAAGACCTACGAGATTCCGGAAGCCTCCCGCGCCGCCCGTGGTCGTCCGCTGGTCAACCTTCTGCCATTGAGCGAAGGCGAATACATCACCACCATGCTGCCGGTCGATCTCGAAGCCATGAAGCGTCAGGCTGATGAAGAAGAAGCCGAAGGCGCTGAAGCTGATGTAGAAGAGATCGAGAACAGCAACGAGACTGATGAAGAGCGTCGCGCTCGCATCAAGGCTGCCGACCGCAAGAAAGCACCGTTCATCTTCATGTCGACCGCCAACGGTACCGTCAAGAAGACCCCGTTGGTGGCCTTCAGCCGTCAGCGCAGCGTCGGTCTGATCGCGCTGGAGCTGGACGAAGGCGACATCCTGATCTCCGCCGCCATCACCGATGGCGAGCAGGAAATCATGCTGTTCTCCGACGGCGGCAAAGTGACTCGCTTCAAGGAATCCGAAGTTCGCGCCATGGGCCGTACCGCCCGCGGTGTGCGTGGTATGCGTCTGCCGGAAGGGCAGAAGTTGATCTCCATGCTGATTCCGGAAGAAGGCAGCGAAATCCTGACGGCGTCCGAGCGCGGCTACGGCAAGCGCACGGCGATCACCGAGTTCCCTGAATACAAGCGTGGCGGTCAGGGCGTAATCGCCATGGTCAGCAACGAGCGTAATGGCCGTCTGGTCGGCGCGGTTCAGGTGCAGGATGGCGAAGAAATCATGCTGATCTCCGATCAGGGCACTCTGGTGCGTACCCGTGTCGACGAAGTGTCGAGCCTGGGCCGTAACACTCAGGGCGTGACGCTGATCAAGCTGGCCAAGGATGAAACCCTGGTCGGACTGGAGCGGGTTCAGGAACCTTCGGAAGTCGAAGGTGAAGAGCTCGAGGGTGAAGAGGGCGAGGAATTCGAAGGCACTGTCGTAAACGACGATGCCGGTGAAGACCAGCAACTCGACGCCGCAGCAGACGAAGAACCGCAAGAATAAGCGGACAAACAAGGGGGCGGATGAAAATTCGCCCCCTTGTTATTTGTCCGGTATGAAATTTCGACATCATGGAGATCCCCTGTGGGAGTGAGCCTGCTCGCGATAGCGGTGTGTCAGATAAGCATTCGTTGGCTGACACACCGCTATCGCGAGCAGGCTCACTCCTACACTGGAAAGCGTTTCATCGCTGTTCCTGTGTCGACGGTCGATACGATTTAATGCGTGATATCAAATCAGAGCGAGATTGGATGTGAGCAAGCGAGCCTTTAACTTCTGCGCCGGTCCTGCGGCGCTTCCCGAAGCTGTCCTGCAGCGCGCCCAGGGTGAACTCCTTGATTGGCATGGCAAGGGTCTGTCGGTCATGGAAATGAGCCATCGCAGCGATGAGTTCGTGTCCATCGCCACCCAGGCCGAGCAGGATCTGCGTGACCTGCTGAATATCCCGTCGAATTATAAAGTGCTGTTTCTGCAAGGTGGCGCCAGCCAGCAGTTCGCGCAGATCCCACTGAACCTGCTGCCGGAAAACGGTTCTGCCGACTACATCGATACCGGTATCTGGTCGCAGAAGGCCATCGAAGAAGCTTCGCGCTACGGCCGCGTCAACGTTGCCGCCACCGCCAAGCCTTACGACTATTTCGCCATCCCGGGCCAGAACGAGTGGAAGCTGTCGAAAGACGCCGCTTACGTTCACTACGCGCCGAACGAAACCATCGGCGGTCTGGAATTCCAGTGGATCCCGGAAGTCGGCGACGTTCCGCTGGTGGCTGACATGTCTTCGGACATCCTCTCGCGTCCGGTCGATATCTCGCGTTTCGGCATGATCTACGCCGGCGCGCAGAAAAACATCGGCCCGAGCGGTATCGTCGTCAACATCATCCGCGAAGACCTGCTGGGCAAGGCGCGTGCGCTGTGCCCGACCATGCTCGACTACAAAGTCGCGGCGGATAACGGCTCGATGTACAACACCCCACCGACTCTGGCCTGGTACCTGTCCGGTCTGGTGTTCCAGTGGCTGAAAGAGCAGGGTGGCGTTGAAGCCATCGCCAAACTGAATGACGTCAAGCAACGCACGCTGTATGACTTCATCGACGCCAGCGGCCTCTACAGCAACCCGATCAACAAGTCGGACCGCTCGTGGATGAACGTGCCGTTCCGTCTGGCCGATGATCGTCTGGACAAGCCGTTCCTTGTCGGTGCCGAAGAGCGCGGCCTGCTCAATCTGAAGGGCCACCGCTCCGTGGGCGGCATGCGCGCCTCCATCTACAACGCCGTCGACATCACTGCGGTTAATGCGCTGGTGGCGTACATGGCTGAATTCGAGAAGGAACACGGCTGATGTCCGAGCAAGAACTCAAGGCACTGCGCGTTCGCATTGACGCTCTGGACACCAAAGTCATGGAGCTGATCAGTGAGCGTGCGCGTTGCGCCCAGGAAGTCGCGCGAGTAAAGATGGCCTCGCTGGCCGAAGGCGAAGTGCCAGTGTTCTATCGTCCTGAGCGTGAAGCTCAGGTGCTCAAGCGTGTCATGGAGCGCAATCAGGGGCCGCTGGGCAACGAAGAGATGGCGCGGTTGTTCCGCGAAATCATGTCGTCGTGCCTGGCGCTGGAGCAGCCGCTGAAAGTGGCTTACCTCGGCCCTGAAGGCACCTTCACCCAGGCGGCGGCCATGAAGCACTTCGGTCACGCGGTGATCAGCAGGCCGATGGCGGCGATCGACGAAGTGTTCCGTGAAGTGGCGGCCGGTGCGGTGAATTTTGGCGTGGTCCCGGTGGAAAACTCCACCGAAGGCGCGGTCAACCACACGCTGGACAGCTTCCTCGAGCACGACATGGTCATCTGTGGCGAAGTCGAGCTGCGCATTCACCATCACCTGTTGGTCGGTGAAAGTACCAAGACCGACAGCATCAGCCGCATCTATTCCCACGCGCAGTCGCTGGCCCAGTGCCGCAAGTGGCTGGATGCGCATTACCCGAATGTCGAGCGCGTGGCGGTGTCGAGCAACGCCGAAGCGGCCAAGCGGGTCAAAGGTGAGTGGAATTCGGCGGCGATTGCCGGCGACATGGCGGCAGGGCTGTATGGCCTGACCCGTCTGGCCGAGAAGATCGAAGACCGTCCGGACAACTCGACGCGCTTCCTGATGATTGGTAACCAGGAAGTGCCGCCGACCGGCGACGACAAGACTTCGATCATCGTGTCGATGAGCAACAAGCCCGGCGCGCTCCACGAGCTGCTGGTGCCGTTCCACGACAACGGGATCGACCTGACCCGTATCGAAACGCGTCCGTCACGCAGTGGCAAATGGACTTACGTGTTCTTCATCGACTTCGTCGGCCATCACCGTGATCCGTTGATCAAAGGTGTATTGGAAAAGATCAGTCAGGAAGCAGTAGCACTCAAAGTGCTGGGTTCCTACCCGAAAGCAGTTCTCTAAGGGGCGGTAGCAAATGAGTGGCAACTTCCTCGCTCTGGCACAGCCGGGCGTGCAACAACTTTCGCCGTACGTTCCGGGCAAGCCTGTGGACGAACTGGCGCGCGAGCTGGATCTGGATCCGGCCAAAATCGTCAAACTGGCGAGCAACGAAAACCCGTTGGGTGCCAGTCCGAAAGCCTTGGCGGCAATCCGCGAAGAGTTGGCCGAACTGACCCGTTATCCGGACGGCAATGGTTTCGCGCTGAAATCGCTGCTGGCCGAGCAATGCCGTGTCGAACTGAACCAGGTCACTCTGGGTAACGGTTCCAACGATATTCTTGAGCTGGTCGCGCGCGCCTATCTGGCGCCGGGCCTGAACGCTGTGTTCAGTGAGCACGCGTTCGCGGTGTATCCAATTGCTACTCAAGCGGTCGGTGCTCAGGCCAAAGTGGTACCGGCCAAGGATTGGGGGCATGACCTGCCGGCAATGCTCGCCGCTATCGATGCCAACACCCGCGTAGTGTTTATCGCCAACCCGAACAACCCGACCGGCACCTGGTTCGGCGCAGAAGCGCTGGACGAATTCCTCCAGGATGTTCCGGAGCACGTGCTGGTAGTGCTGGACGAGGCTTACATCGAGTACGCCGAAGGCAGCGATCTGCCGGACGGTCTGGATTTCCTCGCCGCTTACCCGAATCTGCTGGTGTCGCGCACGTTCTCCAAGGCTTATGGTCTGGCGGCGCTGCGCGTCGGCTACGGTCTGTCGACTCCGGTTGTCGCTGACGTGCTGAACCGTGTTCGCCAGCCGTTCAACGTCAACAGTCTGGCCCTCGCGGCAGCATGTGCGGCGCTGAAGGATGAGGAATATCTGGCGCAAAGCCGCCAGCTCAACGAATCGGGCATGCAGCAGTTGCAGGCCGGTTTCCGTGAGTTGGGGCTGAGCTGGATCGAATCCAAAGGCAACTTCATCTGCGTCGACCTCGCTCAAGTCGCAGCCCCGGTGTTTCAGGGCTTGCTGCGCGAAGGCGTGATCGTGCGTCCGGTGGCCAACTACGGTATGCCGAACCACCTGCGGGTGACCATCGGTCTGCCGGCGGAAAACAGCCGCTTCCTTGAAGCGCTGCGCAAGGTTCTGGCTCGTGGGTGATGTCACTGCACTGCAATCTGCTGCACCTATGATCGGTCGCCTTGTGGTGGTCGGTCTGGGTTTGATCGGTGGTTCGTTTGCCAAAGGCTTGCGTGAAAGCGGCATCTGCCGCGAAGTGGTCGGGGTCGATCTCGATCCGCAATCGCGCAAGTTGGCGGTTGAGTTGGGCGTTGTGGATCGCTGTGAAGATGACTTGGCGGCAGCCTGTCAGGGCGCTGACGTAATTCAGTTGGCAGTTCCGATCCTGGCCATGGAAAAAGTGCTCGCGCGTCTGGCGGGCATGGATCTGGGGCAGGCGATTCTGACTGATGTCGGCAGCGCCAAAGGCAATGTCGTGCGCGCGGCCGCCGAAGCGTTTGGCGCTATGCCGCCGCGTTTCGTGCCGGGGCATCCGATTGCCGGTTCCGAGCAGAGCGGGGTGGAAGCCTCCAATGCCGAGCTGTTCCGCCGCCACAAAGTGATTCTCACACCGCTTGAGCAAACCGATCCGGCCGCATTGGCTGTGGTCGATCGTCTGTGGCGCGAACTGGGTGCCGACGTCGAGCACATGCAGGTCGAGCGTCACGATGAGGTGCTGGCCGCGACCAGTCATCTGCCGCACCTGCTGGCCTTCGGTCTTGTCGATTCGTTGGCCAAGCGCAATGAAAATCTTGAGATCTTCCGTTACGCTGCGGGCGGTTTCCGCGATTTCACAAGAATCGCCGGAAGCGACCCGGTGATGTGGCACGACATCTTCCTCGCCAACCGCGAGGCTGTCCTGCGCACACTCGATACATTTCGCAGCGACCTCGACGCCTTGCGCGACGCGGTCGATGCAGGGGATGGGCACCAATTGCTGGGCGTTTTCACGCGCGCCCGGGTTGCCCGCGAGCATTTCAGTAAAATCCTGGCCCGCAGGGCCTATGTGGACGCTATGAATTCCAACGATCTGATCTTCCTGGCTCAACCTGGTGGCCGCCTGTCCGGTCGGATTCGCGTACCGGGTGACAAATCCATTTCCCACCGCTCGATCATGCTCGGCTCGCTGGCCGAAGGCGTCACCGAAGTTGAAGGCTTTCTTGAGGGCGAAGACGCCCTGGCGACCTTGCAGGCATTCCGCGACATGGGTGTGGTCATCGAAGGCCCGCATCACGGCCGCGTGACCATTCACGGTGTCGGCCTGCACGGTCTGAAACCGGCGCCGGGCCCGATCTATCTGGGTAACTCCGGTACTTCGATGCGTTTGCTGTCCGGCTTGCTGGCGGCGCAGAACTTCGACAGTGTTTTGACTGGCGATGCCTCGCTGTCCAAGCGTCCGATGAATCGCGTAGCCAATCCACTGCGTGAAATGGGCGCCGTGATTGAAACCGCTGCTGAAGGTCGTCCACCGATGACCATTCGTGGTGGGCACAAGCTCAAGGGGCTGACCTACACCATGCCGATGGCCAGTGCTCAGGTGAAGTCCTGCCTGCTGCTCGCCGGTCTGTACGCTGAAGGCAAGACCACCGTGACCGAGCCGGCTCCGACTCGCGACCATACCGAGCGCATGCTGCGTGGTTTCGGTTATCCGGTCAGCGTTGAAGGTGCGACGGCTTCGGTTGAGTCTGGCGGTAAGCTGACCGCGACTCACATTGAAGTGCCTGGCGATATCTCCTCGTCGGCGTTCTTCCTGGTGGCAGCGTCGATCGCCGAGGGTTCAGAGCTGGTGCTCGAGCACGTCGGCATCAATCCGACTCGTACTGGCGTGATCGACATCCTGCGTCTGATGGGCGCGGACATCACCCTGGAAAACCAGCGTGAAGTCGGCGGCGAGCCTGTGGCTGACCTGCGCGTACGGGCAGCTAAACTCAAAGGTATCGAGATTCCCGAAGAGCTGGTTCCGCTGGCCATCGACGAATTCCCGGTGCTGTTCGTGGCGGCTGCCTGTGCCGAAGGGCGTACCGTGCTGACTGGCGCTGAAGAGTTGCGGGTCAAGGAATCGGATCGCATCCAGGTCATGGCGGATGGTTTGCTGGCGCTGGGCGTCAAATGCCAGCCGACCCCGGACGGCATCATCATCGACGGCGGCCAGATCGGCGGCGGCGAAGTGCACGGTCACGGCGATCACCGTATTGCGATGGCGTTCAGCGTTGCCTCGTTGCGCGCCACTGCACCGATCCGCATCCATGATTGCGCCAACGTCGCGACGTCGTTCCCGAACTTCCTCGCGCTTTGCGGGCAGGTCGGTATTCGTGTGGCACAAGAGGCTCAGTCGTGAAAAACATTGCACCGGTCATCACCATTGATGGGCCAAGCGGCTCGGGCAAGGGCACGGTCGCCGGGATTCTGGCCAAGCGTCTGGGCTGGAATCTGCTGGATTCCGGTGCGCTTTATCGCCTGCTGGCGTTTGCTGCGCACAATCATGGTGTCGACCTGACCAATGAAGAGCTGCTGAAGAAACTCGCCGCTCATCTGGATGTTCAGTTCATTGCCGCGACCGAAGGTCAGCTGCAACGGATCATTCTGGAAGGTGACGAAGTCAGCGATGTCATTCGCACCGAAAGCGTCGGCTCCGGCGCTTCGCAAGTGGCTGCATTGCCCGCCGTACGCGAGGCGCTGCTGCAGCGCCAGCGTGCTTTTCAGGAAGCGCCGGGCCTGGTGGCCGACGGCCGCGATATGGGTACGGTGGTTTTTCCCGATGCGCCATTGAAGATTTTCCTGACCGCCAGTGCCGAGGAGCGGGCGCGCCGTCGATATTTGCAGTTGAAGGGCAAAGTCGAGGGTGTTAGTCTGTCGAGTCTGCTAGATGAGATCCGTGCACGCGATGAGCGTGACACCCAGCGAGCGGTAGCCCCGCTTAAGCCGGCGGCTGACGCCATACAGCTGGATTCCACGGAGTTGTCCATCGATCAGGTGCTTGAACGCATCATGAGCGAGATCGCCATTCGCGATATCGCCGGGTGACCAAGAAGGCCGCAGGGGACCAGTCATAGTCCTGCGACGCTTCTTCTATATGAAACTAACCCACACCGTCTGGGGTGTGGAGATGGGCGTATCCTTCGCCCTCATTTACAGGAATTAAAATGAGCGAAAGCTTTGCGGAACTCTTTGAAGAAAGCCTAAAAACCCTGAACCTTCAGGCAGGCTCCATCATCACCGGTGTTATCGTTGATATCGATTACCAAGCTCGCTGGGTAACCGTTCACGCTGGCCTGAAGTCTGAAGCACTCATCCCGCTTGAGCAGTTCTACAACGACGCTGGCGATCTGACTATCAATGTCGGTGACGAAGTTCACGTTGCGCTGGACTCGGTTGAAGACGGTTTCGGTGAAACCAAGCTGTCCCGTGAAAAAGCCAAGCGCGCTGAATGCTGGATCGTTCTGGAAGCAGCCTTCGCAGCTGAGGAAGTGGTCAAGGGCGTTATCAACGGTAAGGTTAAAGGCGGCTTCACTGTCGACGTTAACGGCATCCGTGCGTTCCTGCCAGGTTCCCTGGTTGACGTCCGTCCAGTGCGCGACACCACGCACCTGGAAGGCAAAGAGCTGGAATTCAAGGTCATCAAGCTGGACCAGAAGCGCAACAACGTTGTCGTTTCCCGTCGCAGCGTCCTGGAAGCCGAGAACTCCGCCGAGCGTGAAGCTCTGCTGGAATCCCTGCAGGAAGGCCAGCAAGTCAAAGGTATCGTCAAAAACCTCACCGATTACGGCGCATTCGTCGATCTGGGTGGCGTGGACGGCCTGCTGCACATCACCGACATGGCCTGGAAGCGCATCAAGCATCCTTCCGAGATCGTCAACGTTGGTGACGAAATCGACGTTAAGGTTCTGAAATACGATCGCGAACGCAACCGTGTTTCCCTGGGCCTGAAGCAACTGGGCGAAGATCCATGGGTTGCTATCAAAGCCCGTTACCCAGAAAGCACTCGCGTTACCGCTCGTGTAACCAACCTGACCGACTACGGCTGCTTCGCTGAGCTGGAAGAAGGCGTTGAAGGTCTGGTACACGTTTCGGAAATGGACTGGACCAACAAGAACATCCACCCTTCGAAAGTCGTACAAGTTGGCGACGAAGTGGAAGTTATGGTTCTGGACATCGACGAAGAGCGTCGTCGTATCTCCCTGGGCATCAAGCAGTGCAAATCTAACCCATGGGAAGATTTCTCTGGCCAGTTCAACAAGGGCGATAAAATCTCCGGCACCATCAAGTCGATCACCGATTTCGGTATCTTCATTGGTCTGGACGGCGGCATCGACGGTCTGGTTCACCTGTCCGACATCTCCTGGAACGAAGTTGGCGAAGAAGCTGTTCGTCGTTTCAAGAAGGGCGACGAGCTGGACACCGTTATCCTGTCGGTTGACCCAGAGCGCGAGCGCATCTCCCTGGGTATCAAGCAACTGGAAAGCGATCCGTTCTCCGAGTACGTTCAAGAGAACGACAAAGGCGCCATCGTTAAAGGTACTGTGAAAGAAGTTGACGCCAAAGGCGCCATCATCGTTCTGGCCGACGATATCGAAGCGACTCTGAAAGCCTCCGAAATCAGCCGTGACCGCGTTGAAGACGCGCGCAACGTTCTGAAAGAAGGCCAGGAAGTAGAAGCCAAGATCATCAGCGTTGACCGCAAGAGCCGCGTGATCCAGCTCTCCATCAAGTCGAAAGACGATGCTGAAGAGAAAGAAGCTATCCAAAGCCTGAAGGCTGAAGAAGCTCCTACTGGCGACACCACCATGGCGGCACTGCTGCGCCAGGCAATGGCCAAACAGAACTAAGTTCTGCTTGATCATGAAAAAGGGCGACTTCGGTCGCCCTTTTTTGTGCCTGCGATTTAGTGTCCGCGGCTTGCATGACGGTTTTGGTGAAACCAATCTGGCTTCTGGGTGGTCTGTTTCTTTAATCGGATCAATCGCCTATTCACGACTAAGCTTGGTCTTAAGCGTGTAGTCGTCGGGCAGTTGCCTGGCATAAGGAAGTGGATGAACAAGTTTATTGTCCTCATGGCTGTACTGGTTCTGGCGGGCTGTACGACCAGTGCCAAAACCCATGCTGTGCGTGGCGTCAGTGGTATAGAGGTCGATTGCTCTGGGTTGGGCTCTGGCTGGGAGAAATGCCAGAAGCGCGCGGCAAAGGAGTGCAAGGGCGCGGGCTACAAAGTGATCACGCGATCAGATGATGCCAAGGATGAAGATGAGTTTCCTTTTGGCTTCAACCCGGCGGGCTACGTGACGCGAACCATGCTAGTGATATGCCGTTAAGTATGCTGTGCCCTGTTTGTTGCTGTGATGCCCTGAAAACGGGCGTTTCGACGCGGTGGAAGATATGTCAATCCCTGGGCTGTTCAAAATCTTCCGGGCGTGCTAAAACCTTTCAAGCGCTGATCTAGCTGCTTGAAAAAGAAGGGAAAAATATGACGAAGTCGGAGTTGATCGAACGAATTGTCACCCATCAAGGGCTGCTCTCATCCAAGGATGTGGAGCTGGCCATCAAGACCATGCTTGAACAAATGTCCCAATGTCTGGCCACCGGTGATCGTATCGAAATCCGTGGGTTTGGCAGTTTCTCTCTGCACTATCGTGCGCCTCGCGTTGGCCGCAATCCAAAGACTGGCCAGTCTGTCAGCCTTGACGGTAAATTCGTTCCGCATTTCAAGCCGGGTAAAGAGCTTCGCGATCGGGTGAATGAGGAAGAGGAGGAGGGGGTTTGACAGTCGCCATTTCTTAAGAGGTTCTCATGCGTAATCTCAAACGCATCTTTATTGGTATTTTTATTCTTCTGCTGGTCTTGGTGATTCTGGCGTTTGTGCTTGAGAATCAGCAATCAGTGCCGTTGTTGTTTTTAGGGTGGGCAGCTCCTGAGCTCCCGATCTCTATGGTCGTAGTGCTGGCATTGCTGATCGGTATGCTTGTGGGTCCAGTACTTGGCTGGTTTCTGGGTCGTTCGTCCAGGGCAGCACGCAAGCGTCTCGTCTGAATGTGCAAGGCGCAGGGCGTCTGTCGAATTTGCGTCCCAGGCTGTCTATATCCATTAGTAAAAGATTCATTAAGCTGTAAAATACACCCCTTGTTCGATAGTGGACTATTCCACGTCGATTCAGTCTGGCTCTGACGGAAGCCTCAGTTTGACGGCTTCTGCTTTCATGGATTAGACAGTGCTCGTTGGTGTCACTGTCCGCAGCTCAAGGGTATGGTTTCGCGTGAAAATTCTAGTTACCGGCGGCGCCGGGTTCATCGGCTCGGCAGTCATCCGTCACATCATTTCCAATACTAGCGACGCAGTGATCAACGTCGATAAGCTGACGTATGCCGGTAATCTTGAGTCCCTGGCGGAAGTTAGCGGCGACTCGCGCTATGTGTTCGAGCGTGTCGATATCTGTGATCGCGATCAGATCGACCGTGTCCTGCGTGAACATAAACCAGATGCCATCATGCACCTGGCCGCAGAGTCCCACGTCGACCGCTCGATTACCGGTCCATCCGAATTTATTCAGACCAACATCATCGGAACTTACACTCTGCTGGAAGCTGCCCGCCACTATTGGACTTCAATGGATGATGCGCGTAAAGCCAACTTCCGTTTCCATCATATTTCAACCGACGAAGTTTACGGTGATCTTGAAGGGCCAGAAGATCTCTTTACCGAGACCACTCCCTATCAGCCAAGCTCGCCTTATTCGGCCAGCAAAGCCAGTTCCGATCACTTGGTTCGCGCTTGGGCACGTACTTATGGCCTGCCGACATTGATTACAAATTGCTCGAACAACTATGGCCCTTGCCACTTTCCTGAGAAATTGATCCCGTTGATCATTCTCAATGCGCTGGAAGGCAAGCCGCTGCCGGTTTATGGCAAAGGCAATCAGGTTCGCGACTGGCTGTATGTCGAAGATCACGCTCGTGCATTGTATAAAGTCGTTACTGAAGGTGTAATCGGCGAGACTTACAACATTGGCGGACATAACGAAAAGCAGAACATCGAGGTGGTTCACACACTTTGTGCTTTGCTTGATGAGTTGCGTCCTGATTCCGTCCATCGGCCGCATGCCAGCTTGATTACATATGTCCAGGATCGCCCGGGCCACGATCAGCGTTATGCAATTGATGCCAGCAAGATCCAAAAAGAGTTGGGGTGGACTCCGGAAGAAACGTTCGAGTCCGGAATTCGTAAAACCGTCGAGTGGTATCTGACTAACATCGAATGGGTGGAGCATGTAAAAAGTGGCAGCTACCAGCAGTGGATTGACGCCAACTACAGCGACCGTTCGGTGAAAGCATGAAAATCCTTTTGCTCGGCAAAAATGGCCAGGTTGGCTGGGAGCTTCAACGCGCTCTCGCCCCTCTTGGTGATTTGATTGCACTGGATCGTAACGCGGTTGGTGATTTGTGCGGTGACTTGGCGAACCTCGACGCGCTGCGTATGACTATTCGCCAAGTCAAACCCGATGTGATTGTTAATGCCGCGGCTTACACCGCAGTAGACAAGGCCGAGTCGGACAAGGAACTGGCGGATCGGGTCAATGGTGAAGCGACCCGGGTTATGGCGGAAGAAGCAGCGCTTCTGGGTGCATGGCTAGTACACTATTCGACCGATTACGTATTCAGCGGCCTCGGTCTGTCTCCTTGGCAAGAGACAGACGATGTGGCTCCGGTGAATCATTACGGAGCCAGCAAGCTCGCCGGTGAGCAGGGGATTCTGCAGTCCGGCTGCAAGCACCTGATCTTTCGTACCAGTTGGGTATATGGCGCGCGTGGTAACAACTTCGCCAAAACAATGTTGCGCCTGGCGAAAGACCGCGAAAGTCTCAATGTCATTGCCGATCAAATTGGCGCACCTACAGGTGCAGATCTCATTGCGGATGTTACTGTCTTGGCAATTCAGAAAGTGCAGCAAGCCCCTGAACTGGGTGGCTTGTATCACTTGGCTGCCGGTGGTGAGGTTTCTTGGCACGGTTATGCGGCTCACGTCATCGACTTTGCACGTGCAGTTGGCGAAGATCTGGCAGTCAAGGAGGTGAATCCGATTGATACGACGGCCTATCCAACTCCCGCACGTCGGCCATTGAATTCGCGTCTAAATACTCAAAAAATTCGCGACAATTTCTCTCTGCACTTGCCGGATTGGCAAAGTGGTGTCACCCGAATGCTTATGGAAGTTTTAAATAAATGATCACTACAAATCGTAAAGGCATCATTCTCGCTGGCGGTTCGGGTACGCGTCTACACCCGTTGACCCTGGGCGTATCCAAGCAAATGTTGCCTATCTACGACAAGCCGATGATCTTCTATCCGCTGTCGGTGCTAATGCTTGCAGGCATGCGGGAAATCCTCATTATTTCTACACCTGAGGATTTGCCTTGTTTCCGTAAGCTGCTGGGTGATGGCAGCCTGTATGGCATCAAGTTGACCTATGCAGAGCAACCAAGTCCTGATGGCTTGGCTCAAGCATTTATTATCGGTGAGGAATTTATTGGCGAGGACCCTTGCTGCTTGATTCTGGGCGACAATATTTTCCACGGGCATCATTTCTCGGACAACTTGCGCGCCGCCAGCAATCAGGAAAGTGGAGCCACAGTTTTTGGCTATCACGTTTCTGACCCGGAGCGTTTTGGTGTCGTCGAGTTTGATGATTCCGGTCGTGCCTTGAGTATTGAGGAAAAGCCTGCTCAGCCAAAATCCAGCTATGCAGTAACTGGCTTGTACTTCTACGACAATCAGGTTGTTGATATCGCCAAAAGCATCAAGCCGTCTGAACGAGGCGAGTTGGAAATTACTGACGTCAACCGAGTTTATCTTCAGCAAAAATCGCTCAGTGTTCAAATGCTCGGACGTGGTTTTGCATGGCTTGATACAGGGACTCATGATTCTTTGCTCGAAGCAAGCCACTTTGTGCACACCATTGAACATCGTCAAGGATTCAAGATTGCGTGTCTTGAAGAAATTGCTTATACCAATGGGTGGATTGACGCGGAACAACTTGGGGCTCAGGCTGAGCGCCTGAAAAAAACCGGGTACGGCCAATATCTTCAAAAGCTATTGGATCATGGCTCGCTGTAATTCGAGCGAAGCACACTCTGGATTAGTAAATCCAGCACCGTCTATGCAGGATTCGCATGCCAGTAGAAAATCAGAACGTTGCAGTTTTGCTGGCTGCGTACAACGGTATGCTTTGGATCGAGCAACAACTTGATTCGATTCAAGCCCAATCCATGACGGATGTATCAATCTACATCAGTGTCGATTTGTCTACCGATGGCACTGAGGCTTGGTGTGCTGCCTACGCGGCACGTCATCCCAATGTGGTTGTTCTGCCACCGCACGGCAAGTTCGGTGGGGCATCACGTAATTTCTTTCGCCTGATACGGGATGTCGATTTTTCCGGACATGACTTTATCGCCTTCGCTGATCAAGATGATATTTGGCACGAGGACAAGCTTGTCCGGGCAACCCGTACTCTGGTTGATGATCAATGTGACGCATACTCGAGCAATGTTACTGCTTTTTGGGCGAGCGGAAAGTCTCGCTTGTTAGACAAGGCTCAGCCTCAAGTCGAATGGGATTACTTGTTCGAAGCAGCAGGGCCAGGCTGCACCTATGTGTTAGGGCGCAGACTGGCAGACGCTCTTAAAACTTCACTCCTTACTAATTGGCCGGCGTTGCAGTATGTTGATCTGCACGATTGGTATTGTTATGCGTTTGCTCGTAGCCGTGGGTTCAAGTGGGTGATTGATCCAGTATCCACGATGCAATACAGACAGCATGACCGTAATCAGGTCGGTGCCAATACCGGGATCAAGACATTAATCGCCCGCTACAAAACAGTGTGGGACGGTTGGTGGTTCAAGCAGGTTCGAATAATTGTAGAGCTGATTGGTCTGATGGATGATCGATTTATTCGTCAATGGATTGGCTTTAGTCGCAGAGAGTTGATGCTTCTGTCATTGAGTTCATATCAGTGTCGGCGACGTAAGCGCGATAAAGCGCTTTTCTTTATTTTATGCTGGGTTGCAGCGCTGTCAGGAACGAAGAAAAGATGAATCAGCCGCTGGTTCTGGTTACGGGGGCAACAGGATTCGTAGGTGAGGCGGTAGTTTTTAAGCTGCTTCTTGATAAAACATTTACACCCTTGGCCGCTGTACGCTCCCAGTCAAGAATCAGCGGGCTGTGTAAAACCGTATATTGGGATATGAACTCCCCAGATATCGGTTTTACGCTCGATGGTATTCACGCAATCGTTCACTGTGCTGCCAGGGTTCATGTGATGGACGAAACTGCTCCGGACGCGATGGATGAATTTCGGAAAATCAATGTCTACAGTACTTTGAATCTGGCGAGAAATGCCGCCAAGTCAGGCGTAAAGCGCTTTATATATATAAGCTCTATCAAAGTGAATGGTGAGAGTACTCCTCCAGGTCAGCCTTTTACATCTGTTCTGAGTTCACTGCCGCAAGATCCTTATGGGCTATCGAAATTCGAAGCTGAAGAGGGATTAAGAGAAATAAGTTCAGAAACAGGTATGGAATTGGTTGTCATTCGTCCGCCGCTGGTTTATGGGCCGGGTGTTAAGGCAAATTTTCTGAATATGATGACCTGGCTGGATAGGGGAGTTCCGCTTCCGCTGGGTGCTATTAACAATCAGCGAAGTCTGGTGTTTATTGATAATCTGGTGGATTTGATTGCTACCTGTATCAGCCATCCGTCCGCTGAGGGACGTGTATTCATGGTCAGTGATGGCGCGGACATATCCACATCGCAGTTGCTTGGATTAATGGCGAAGGCATTAGGAAAAAAAAGTCGCTTGATACCGGTTCCGGTCGGCCTGCTGAAATTGGCTGGTTTTTTGGCTGGACGCAGCGGGATGACTCAGCGCCTTTGTAGTTCGCTGCAAGTCGATATGAGTGAAACTTGCCGTTTGTTGGGGTGGTCTCCTCCGATAACAAGGGATCTAGCGTTCCGCCGTAGTGCTCTTCACTTTCAGGATAGTCAGAAAAAATGATTTTCTGTGGGCTATTATTTGTTGTTCTTTGCGTCTCCCTCGCTTTGACCTGGGCTTTGCGTCGCTACGCACTCAAGGCAAGCATAATGGATGTCCCGAACGAGCGAAGTTCTCACTCGGCACCTACGCCTAGAGGTGGGGGCGTCGCGATTGTTATCTCTTTCATTGTAGCGCTTCCAATACTAGTCGAATTTGACTCTTTAGCGCTGTCGGAGGCAGTAGCACTGGGTGGCGCAGGCTTATTTATAGCAATATTGGGTTTTGCTGATGACCATGGACACATCGCTGCTGCGTGGCGTCTGTTGGGGCATTTTATTGCTGCAGGCTGGCTTCTATTCTGGTTGAACGGGTTGCCAACCATATCGATTTTTTCCCAAACACTAGACTTGGGTTGGGCTGGCCCGGTGGTCGGCGCGATGTACCTGGTCTGGCTTCTCAATTTATATAACTTTATGGATGGCATTGACGGTCTTGCAAGTGTAGAAGCCATTTGCGCTTGTTTAGGTGTGTGTATTGTCTACTACTTTGCGGGTGGGGCAGAACTTTTTGCTATACCTTTGTTACTGTCTGTGGCGGTCATGGGGTTTCTCTTTTGGAATTTTCCGCCTGCGAAAATATTCATGGGAGACGCGGGTAGCGGTTTTCTGGGGATTACATTAGGCGGCTTTTCTCTTGTTTCAGCCTGGCATTCGCCTGATTTTCTATGGTGCTGGTTGATATTGCTTGGTGTCTTTGTAGTAGACGCTACATTTACACTTTTTCGTCGAGTCGCCAGAGGCGAAAAAATTTATCAGGCTCACTGCAGTCACGCCTATCAAAATGCCGCAAGGCACTTCAAGAGTCATAGGTTTGTTACTTTGGCTGTGCTCGCAATCAACGTACTCTGGCTTCTTCCCATTGCTGTGTTTGTCGCCACCAACGCATTGGAAGGCATGGTAGGTATTTTGCTAGCCTATTTTCCAATCGTCGTACTTGCTTGGAAGTTTGGGGCAGGGTCAGCCTCATCTCAATAGGAATTTACTTTCATGACTTTTGAAAAATATCTACCGTGAAAGGCTGCCGACCAGGCTGAAACATCTCTGAAATTGACGGTCCAGCGGCGATTTTTTGAGATCCAGGCGTGGGTTTGATAAGATCGACATTCTGATTTTCGTGCTCCTCTCGATTTCAGGATTCTCAAGCGGCTGGCCTCAGAGCCAATGATTTCTGGCAGCAGCCTCTGCTTTTTTAACAAGAACCGCGAAGGTATCGAACATGCTCCCCCCGAAAAATGTGTTGCACCTTGGAAAAATGGCCTGCATACGGTGACTGACTCTTTTTTACGCAAGGAAAGCAATGCAGTGACCGTTGGTAATGAAACGATTGGGACGGTTGCGATACTACTTTGCACCTATCAGGGGGAGCGCTATCTCGCGGAGCAGATCGACTCTATCATCAGTCAAACTTACGATAATTGGGTTATTTATGCCTCCGATGACGGATCGCAAGATCGTACCTTGGAGATTCTCCGTAGCTTTCAGAAAAAGCTGGGTACGGAGCGGCTTTTTATATTCTCAGGTCCGCAGCAAGGTTACGCTAATAACTTTGTTTCTTTGGTCAAGAATCAAAATATCGTCGCGGATTACTACGCGTTCTGTGATCAGGACGACATATGGTCAGCAGATAAACTCTGTGTCGCTATCCAGTGGCTGAAAAGAAACACGACAGATATCCCTTCACTTTATTGTGGTCGAACAGCGCTGGTTAATGAGTCGGGAGTGAAAATTGGTCACTCACCTCTCTTCAAGTATCCGCCGAGCTTTAAAAACGCACTGGTACAAAGCCTTGCTGGCGGAAATACGATGGTGTTCAATCATGCGTTGAAAAAAATAGCCAGCGTTACCGTCAATTCAGAAATTATTTCTCATGACTGGTGGTTCTACATATTGGCGACGGCATGTGGCGGTCAGGTTTTCTACGATTTCGAATCGCATGTCAGCTATCGACAACATTCAGATAATGTGATTGGAGCAAATGCCGGTGTTATATCCGGCTTGTCACGTTTAAAGAAAATGCTTGGTGGTCGTTTGCTCGAGTGGAATAGACGTAACCTTAAAGCAGTTGAGTTGTTAAAAGGGCGTATGCCGCCTGCAAACTTGATAGTCTTAGAGAATTTTGAAAGGGCAAGATGCTCGCCACTACTCAGGCGCTGCGTTTTTTTAATGCGGTCGGGTGTTTATCGGCAAACGCTGAAGGGGAATTTAGCCCTTTGGATAGCGGTATTCCTCAACAGAATTTGAACAGGATTATTTATGCAGTTGGATGGATGTGATGTTTATCGAAAAAACGAAAAGGTTCTGAAGGGGGTAGTAGCAATATTCTCCGAAGTGCCTGATTTCAGTTTTTATGATTTATGCCAGTAATTTGTTTTTTGATTGTTGATTATTGAGATTTATTTGGTTTAGTCGATAGTGCGATGCTTCTTGGAGTGGCTATGACCAGTTTTGTTGGAAGTTTGAAGGCGAGTATTCTTGCACCAGCCATTTCGGTTGTACGCAATCGTTCGTTGATACTTGCATTGAGCAAGCGTGAAGTGCTCGGGCGATATCGCGGAGCTAGTTTTGGCCTGTTATGGTCGATTTTAAGTCCTTTTTTGATGCTGTGTGTATACGCTTTTGCATTCGGCAGCATTCTTAATAGCCGTTGGCCACAGCCCTCTGGTTCGGTCAACAGTTTTGCGATAATTCTCTTTGTTGGCCTTATCGTGCATGGTTTCTTTGCAGAGTGTTTTACTCGTGCGCCAATGCTGATTACCAGTAATGTAAGTTACGTTAAAAAAGTTATTTTTCCTATTGAGATACTTCCTTGGCCGATGGTGGTCTCGGCGTTGTTTCATACCTTCATGAACGTTGTAGTCCTGATCGTGCTAAGGCTGGCAGTCGATCACCAGTTTTCCTTAAGTATTGTTCTCTTGCCGGTCGTGTTTTTACCCTTGATCATATTGATGTTGGGGGTTGGCTGGTTTCTTTCCGCTCTGGGGGTATATATTCGGGATATCAGTCAGGTTACAGGGGTGCTGTCCACCGCACTATTGTTTACTTCCTCGGCTGTCGTTCCGGTTAATGCCATTCCAGAGCAATATCGATTTGTGTTTTCCCTCAATCCATTGACTTTCATTATCGATCAGGCACGAGAGGTTTCTCTGTGGGGCGGCATGCCCGATTGGACAGGGTTAGGGCTATATGCCTTGGCCAGTTCGCTGTTTGCATTGATCGGATATACATGGTTTTCGGCGACAAGAAGGGGCTTTGGCGATGTGCTCTGACTCTGCAGTGATTGTGAGCAATGTGAGTAAAAGCTTTCCCGTATATGAGAAGCCCCATCATCGGCTTCTGCAGATGCTTTCTCCAGCGAGTAAGAAGAAGAACTGGTTCAGAGAGTTTCATGCGTTAAAAAACATTAGTTTTGAAGTCAAGCGTGGAGAAACGTTTGGGATTGTCGGTCGTAATGGCTCCGGTAAGTCAACTCTCTTGCAGTTGATTTGCGGTACGCTATTTCCAAGCCAGGGCGGAATCAAGGTTAACGGGCGTATTGCTGCTTTGCTTGAGTTGGGTGCTGGTTTCAATCCGGATTTTACCGGGCGTGAAAATGTTTACTTGAATGGTTCTGTGCTTGGTCTTTCCAAGGAAGAAATCGATTCCCGATTTGAGGCAATAGCTGCATTTGCAGATATCGGCAATTTCATTGAGCAGCCGGTAAAGAGTTACTCAAGCGGAATGTATGTCCGCTTGGCATTTTCCGTAGCTATTAATGTAAGCCCGGATTTACTCATTGTAGATGAGGCGTTGGCGGTCGGTGATGAAGCCTTCCAGCGTAAGTGTTTCGCGCGCATTCAGCGTCTAAGGGATGATGGTTCTACTATCCTCTTCGTATCTCATTCTGCCGGGATTGTAACCGAACTTTGTGACCGGGCTATTCTCTTGGATCAGGGAGAAGTACTTGCCCTTGGCGGTCCAAAGTCGGTTGTCTCAAAGTATCATAAATTAATCTATTCACCTGCTGATTCTGTGGAGGCACTGAGAGCAGAAATTAAATCGCAGATAAATGATGAGCTGCAAAGTCCTGACAAGTTTGTTTCGGCCGCTGATAGAGTCGATTCCAAGTTGGTAATCAGTGCCAAAAAAGACGCCGAGACTAAAGAAGATGCCTATTACGATGAGGGCATGGTTCCGCAAAGCACCTTAAGTTATAGCTCCAACGGTGTGTCCATAGATAATGCTCAGATTGAAACTCTAGACGGTCGCCGGGTCAACGTGATTCAGGAGGGTGAGGCCTATAATTTTGTATACGAAGCAGAGTTTTCGGAATCTGTCGAGAAAGTAAGATTCGGTATGATGATTCGTACTACCTCTGGACTGGAGTTGAGCGGAGCAGTCAGTTCCACGACTCAAGACGCGATTGAAACTGTAGAAGAGGGGACTCGAGTCAAGGCGGTTTTCCCTTTTGTTTGCCAGCTAATGCCTGCAATGTATTTCTTGAACGCGGGTGTCTTGGCTGTTGTGGATGGACAAGAGCAGTTCCTGGATCGAAAAATCGATATCGGGATGTTCCGGGTATTGCCCAATCCGTCGCGCCTTTCTACTGGTTTGACAGATTTGGTTGAATCTCCCGATTTATGGTTCTCTTCTACAGATTCATCGGTGACTCATCATGCTTAAGCCTACTGCGATTCTGGTATTGGGAATGCCTCGAAGTGGTACTTCGGCGGTAACCCGTGTACTTAACCTACGTGGCGCAGCGTTGTCGGGAAACTTGTTGCCTGCTGCCAAACCGAACCCTAAAGGTTTTTTTGAAAGCGCAGACGCGTTGGCCATTCATGAGCGGCTTCTGACCGCTTTAGGGCGTACCTGGTTTGACGTCAGTGAAATGCCTGAGCGGTGGCTTGAGCACCCAGCGACACAGACGGCATATGAAGAGTTGATCGCGTTGGTTCGACGTGAATACAGCGACCAGATGCTTTGGATTATCAAAGAACCGAGAATGTGTCGTATTGTTCCTCTATGGCTTAGAGTTCTTGAATCGCTGGATATTGCGCCGCGTGCACTTCTGGTTACCCGTCATCCTGATGAGGTTGTCAGTTCTGTCGCTCGAATGGTAGGTGAAGAGAAGTGGGGACCCAAACATACTGAAGTTTTGTGGCTTGAGTACTTTTTTGAAGCTGAAAAAGCTACACGTGAAATTCCCCGAGCGATGATTACTTATGATCAATTGTTGGAGGATTGGGCAGGCAGCGTAGAGCGGGTTGAAGCCGAACTGAAGCTTGAGTGGCCAGTTCCGATCGCGGAAGCGAAGCATGAAATTGATGCTTACCTGGGAGTTGAGAACCGTCACCATGACCACAACTCGGGCGCTGACCCGCAACGCAAACAGAGAACGTTTGCAGAGCGTGTATATTCTGTGTGCAACGAAATGCAGAGTGATTACTGGCGGGTTATCGAAAACGCACAGGCCGAATTTTCCGAAATGCTGGCTCTTTTCTCTTCGCCGATGCACGAAGCAGTCAATAGGGCGGTGGAGCAACGAGATCAAGAGACGCTTGTGCAGCAAGCTGAACTCGAGGCGTTGAGACAACATCATAATGATGTTTTTTTTACGCAACATGCTGAGTTGATCGCGCTGAAAGAAGCGCGATGTGAAATGGAAGAGGCGATAATCAAAATGGAAAAAGCGCTCTCCGAAAGTAATGTGGAAATATCTAAATTGATAAATTCACTCAATGAAGTTTCGTATGAGCTTGGAGTCGTCGCTACGCGAGAAGAAAGCTGTCAGCAGCAGCTACGCGAAGTTCAGGCGAGTTATGCGGCGCTCCACGCGCTTACAGGCAGCCGGATGTGGCTGGCAAAAAAAATATTCTCGATGTCAAAAAAATAAGCCTTATTTGAATTGGTGGTTATATGAAGCGCGTACTATTTTATCTTTTTTATGATGAGCAGGGTCAGGTCGATGACTATGTTACTCATAAGTTGAAATCGCTGAAGGATAGCATTGAAACGATCTTCGTCGTGTCAAACTCTGCGCTGACAGTCGAGTCAAGAAAGAAACTCGAAGATGTCGTTGATGTTGTTTATGTCCGTGAGAATATCGGTTTTGATGTTTGGGGATATAAAGAGGCTATGGAGACTTTTGGTCTCGATAAGCTGGAAGAATATGATGAACTGATTCTGATGAATTACACGTTCTTCGGTCCGATTTTTCCGTTCTCCGAAACGTTTGAAAAAATGGACGCGATGGAGTGTGATTTTTGGGGGATCACCGCGCACAAGGCAATGGTGCCTAACCCATTCACTGGGCGTGATGAACTTCCGCTTCATTTGAATTCGCACTGGATTGCAGTGCGTAAGAAAATGTTTACATCTCCTGAGTTCAAGCAATATTGGCGTGATATGCCGATGATCAACTCCTATGTGGACTCTATTCTTCAGCATGAATCCCGCTTTACCAAGCATTTTAGTGATTGCGGATTCAGCTTTGAGGTAACATTTCCTGTAGAAGATTATCCAACTGAATACTCCGCGTTCCAGAGTATTGAGTTGATGTTCGAGAATCGTAGCCCGATTTTAAAGCGGCGCCCGTTTTTCCATGATCCGATTTTTCTAGAACAAAACGCGATGACCCTGAAAGGGGTAATGAAAAAAATAGAGGAGGAAAGTGACTACGACACTTCTCTTATCTGGAAGAATGTCGTCCGTAGCACTCAGCCGCGAACACTTCATACCAATATGGACTTGCTCGAAGTTCTTCCGGGCGAGGACTTTGCTGAGCCAGATAGTAAGCCGCGCCGTATCGCGGTGTTGGCTCACTTGTATTATGACGACATGCTTGAAGAGGCTATGTCGTATATTACTAATATTCCATACTCATATGACCTTTATATTACTACCAGCAGTGAGCAGAAGAAAAAGAATATTGAGCTTGCGCTGCTAAAATATAATGTAAATAAATTTGAGGTGCGCGTTACCGAGGAAAATCGTGGAAGGGACATGGGTTCCCTTTTCATGACGCTTCGCGATGTTCTGTTGTCAGATGAATATGACTACCTGTGCCGGATTCATTCAAAAAAATCCCCACAAAATGGTCATAATATGGCGCTGATGTTCAAACAGCATATGTTTGACAATCTGTTGCACAGTCCAGGATATGTACGGCGCGTTCTTGGGTTGTTTGAAAAAAATGAAAGTTTGGGGATGGTTTTTCCTCCCGTAGTTCATATTGCCTACCCAACATTGGGGCATGCCTGGTTCGAGAACCGCGAACCAGCGACAGAGTGGGCCAAAAAACTAGGCATTACCACAGCGTTTGATGACTCAACACCGATGGCGCCATATGGAACGATGTTTTGGTTTCGACCGGAAGCTATCAAGAAAATTTCAACCTATCCTTTCAAATGGTCCGACTTCGATCCAGAGCCGAATCATATGGACGGCAGTCTGGCTCATGTACTAGAGCGACTGTTAGGTTATTCGGTAATGAGTGATGGTTATCACATGAGATGTGTTATTAACACATATCAGGCATCGGTCAATTACACTAAGCTGGAATACAAGCTGCAGCGGCTTGGTTCTATGTTGCCTAACGGAAACATACAGTATCAAATTCAATGGTTGGGTAAAGCCAAAGATGTTTGTAATCGCGTAGACCACTATTCTACCGCTAACAATACTTACGTACCTCCTGTCGAGTGGCTGGATCAAGCCAGAGAGCTGCATGAGAAACTGGTTACATTCTTGCCAGGTGGGACGTTTCGTGAAAGGATGGGAGCTTTGGATCAGGCTCGAATCTTGAGTGATAAATTGAACTCTTTCATGGGTGATTCGGATATTTTGAGTCGCTTGCGTTGGATAGATCGAGCGAAACTGTCCGTACAACGACGGGTATTGAGTCGAATCGCATCGTTGTTCAGAGGTAAATAAGCAGCGATGACAAGTGGCGAATCTAACGGTTCGCCGTTTGTCATAAGTCTATGCATGTGCTTTCGGGTGATGAATGCATACGGTTTGTTTGAGAACTTAATGGAATCAGATTGAATATGCGTAGAGTTGCTTTTTATCTTTTTTATGATAATGACGGAGTGGTGGATGACTATATAGTCTATAAGCTTCGTAAGCTTCGCGCGCACGTCGATACCATTTTTTTTGTTTCTAACTCTAAAATTGTTCCGGATTCGCTAAAGAAGATTGAGCCATTAGTCGATGTTATTTACTGTCGGGAAAATATTGGTTTCGATGTATGGGCTTATAAGGAGTCGATAGACAAGTTTGGTTGGGAAGCGTTACGTCAGTATGACGAGGCGCTGTTCCTGAATTATACTTTCTACGCTCCGATTTTTCCTTTTTCGGAACTGTTTGATTCGATGAGTGCAGCAGACGTGGATTTTTGGGGAGTGTCTGCTCATAACCAGATTTCGCCAAATCCTTTTACCGGTAAAGGCGATTTGCCGTTTCATATCCAATCGCACTTCATTGCCGTGCGTAACAAGATGCTTTGCTCTGATGGCTTTTATAAATATTGGCATGAGATGCCAATGATAAAATCTTATGAAGATTCTATTTTAAAGCACGAAGGGCGTTTTACTCAGTATTTCAAAGACTTGGGTTTTCAGTATTCAGTTTATCTGGAGCCTGCGACTTACAACACCGATCATCCGGTTTTTTCTGAAATTGATTTAACCATTGAGCGACGATCACCAATTCTAAAGCGCCGACCTTTTTTTCACGATCCTGGTTTTCTCGAAAGCGAGGCAATCGATGTCAAGCGTGCCTTGGACTGTATGCGAGAGACGTCAGATTACGACGAAGGGTTAATCTGGAAAAATCTGATCCGCACCACGCCTTTGCGCACGATTTATACAAATCTCGAACAATTGAGCATTCTTTCCGATACTCATGCTAACCCCATTAGCTCTGCGCTCTCACTGAAGAAGGTTGCTGTTATTGCGCATGTTTATTATGTGGATATGCTCGATGAAATAATGGATTTGGTAAAGAATGTTTCGCTGAATTGTTCGCTGTTTATCACGACCGATTCCGAAGTAAAGAAAGCACAGATCATCAATGCTCTTGCCGATTTTAATTATTGTGATTTTTCGGTATTGGTTTGCGACTCCAACTTTGGCAGGGATACGTCTGCGTTATTTATTACTTGCCGCGACGTCGTGCTCCGTGGTGGGTTCGATTACATTTGCAGACTTCATAGCAAGAAGTCACCGCAAGATGCCTGGGCAAAAGCATCCATGTTCAAGCGCCATCTGTTCGAGAACCTTCTTTCCAGTAGTGAATACGTAACCAATGTACTCGAGATGTTTGAGAAGGAGCCATGGGTGGGCGTTGCAATGCCGCCTGCGGTGCATATTGGTTATCCTACGTTAGGTCATGGGTGGTTTCTCAACAGGGAGCGAGCGGTGGACATCGCCAGTAAACTTGGCCTGAGCGTTCCTTTGGATACCGAGACTCCCATCGCAACCTATGGATCGATGTATTGGTTCAGGCCAGATGCGTTAAAAAAGCTGTTTGAGCATGAGTGGAAATGGAGTGACTTTGATGAGCCGCGCTATGGAGATGGGGATCTTCCTCATGTTCTCGAGCGACTGATTACGTATTGCGCTCAGGACGCTGGCTTTATAAGCAGGTGCATAATGACGCCCGCCCAAGCGTCGAAAAGCTACGTCAAGCTAGAGTATAAAGTACAGGCGTTATCTAGTTGTTTTCCTTCGGGAGACCTTCGTGAGCAAATGCAAATCGCCAGAACGGCACGCTTCGCAGGGGGAGTTCTTGTTTCTTTGAAACGTTCTATAATGTTCAGATTTCCACGGTTGGCACCACTTTTACGTCGTGCCTACCGTTGGGCGTTGAAAAAATAACAATGCTTGAGAAAGTGTTGATCTCGCCACTCTCCTGCGTAGGCAACATTGCCATCGTTACCAACTGGAAAGTAGATTATGGTTTTTAGTTCTTACCTATTCATTTTTCTGTTTTTGCCCGCTTTTTTGATAGCTTACAAGCTGGTCGGGCATCGACTCAGAAATATTTTGATTCTGGTTGCAAGTCTATTTTTTTACTACTTGGGGGATGCGAAGGGGGTCTGGATTCTCTTGGCCGCCATTGTCGGAAACTACGCTTTCGGTTACTTGATTGCGATATACCGACAACCGAATGGCAGTGAAAGGGCGAATAAACTTGCCAGGATTTTTCTCATTCTTGGTCTGTTTTTTAACCTATCGGTATTAGGGTATTTCAAGTACATCGGTTTTATTACGCAGAATATCAATATCATCGCTGAGAAGTTTGGGCACCCGTCAGCGGTTCCGGTCATATCCGTCCTTCTGCCCCTGGGCATCAGTTTTTTTGTTTTCCAAGGCATCAGTTATCTGGTCGACGTGTATCGTGGCACCATTCAGGCAACTAAAAGTCTGTTGATTTTCGGTACGTTCAAATCGTTGTTTCCGCAACTGATTGCCGGACCTATCGTGCGGTATCGTGATATCGCAGCAGAGCTTCCGGATCGTTCTGTCAACCCCGATATGGTCGTTGAAGGCATCACCCGGTTTGTTATTGGTTTTGCAAAAAAAGTGTTGTTGGCTGATACCTTTGCAATTACCGCTGACGCTATATTCGCATTGCCTTCGTCTGAACTGAATTTTGGTACGGCCTGGTTGGGCGCTGCCAGTTATACGTTGCAGATATATTTCGATTTTTCCGCGTACTCCGACATGGCTATCGGATTGGGTTTGATGATGGGGTTCCGGTTTCCGGAAAACTTCAACTACCCCTATAAGGCCGCATCTATTCGCGACTTCTGGCGCCGCTGGCACATGACCTTGTCCGGGTGGTTTCGCGATTACGTCTACGTGCCTTTGGGCGGCAACCGAACAGGCGCCGCTCGAACATACGTAAATCTTATGGCGGTTTTCATCCTCACAGGGTTATGGCACGGCGCTTCGTGGACATTTGTTGCATGGGGTCTATGGCATGGCCTGTTCCTTGTGATAGAGCGCTTCACCAATATGGAGAGCCGCGGCATACCTTTCGTGCTGCGTTGGTTTTATACCTTGGCGGTGGTGGTTTTCGGCTGGGTACTGTTCCGCTCGGAAACGTTCGAGCATGCGTTCCACATGAGCGCTTTGATGTTGAATCTGCGGAGCGGTCCGGAAAACTACGTAGTTGCCGAGTATATGAGCAACGGATTGTTATTGGCCTTGGTTGCGGGAGCTATTCTCAGCTTCCCGGTCTATAAATGGCTGTGTGATCGTCTATCTTCCAGTCAGCGCCTTGTTGCTGGCGTATTTGGCCTCGGTTCACTCTTCATGCTTGCCAGCATGAAAGTTCTTTCCGGTGCATACAGCCCTTTTCTCTACTTCCGGTTTTAATATATGAGATCAGTATTTACGCCACGGGTCATCATTGGGTTGTTCATGCTCGCCTTGTGCGTGCCTGGTATTGCGGTGATGTTTTCTCCCCAGTTCGCTCCTGCGATAAAGTCCATCATTAAGCATCCGGGTGAATGGGCAAACCTGAGGGACGGGATTCGCAGAACCACGCCGCTCTGGAATAACGCCGTCGAGGGCTACTCGAGTTTTCTTTACGCTCTCGGGACCACCAATGACAAGGCTATCGCTGTTGTCGGACGTGATGGTTGGGTTTTTCTGGGAGACTTCTTCAACAAGAACATGTCACAGGCTCTCGGACGTCGTCACTATAATGATGCTGAACTGAACGCCTGGAGCGGCACAGTAGGTGGCCAAGAGCAGTGGTTGGCTCGTCGCGATATTCCGATGTTGTTTGTTGTCGCGCCAGCCAAGTGGTCTATTTATCCGGATAAGCTTCCTCAATGGTCCGAGGGGCGCATTGGTACTCACATCTTCGATCAGTTACTGAGTTCGCCGCAGCATCTGCCGTTGATTGATTTGCGTCCAAGTCTGCAACAGGCTCGCTCAATTGGAGATACCTATTCGCCATTCAATAGTCATTGGACGGATTTTGGCGCTTGGGTAGGCTGGAGGGAAATTAGCAACAGACTGGCCACACTCGATCCGAAATTCAAGGATCTGTACGTTCCTTCGGCTGATGGTGCTGTCGTAAATCCTAATTACGGAAGTGAATTCAAAGCAATGATCAGCCTGCCGGAACCCAATCCTTGGACGATGCCCAAGCTGGCTTCCCCTTTGCCTGAATTTGCGATCGTAGGTGATGATGGCTCAGCTCAGGTTGTGCCAGGCAGTACTCACACAGGGCTATTGGATCTACCGCGAAATACCCGCAACGAATCGGCGAAAAAACACTTGAGAGCGTTGGTGTTGCGGGATTCGATGGGGGACTCATTGTCGCCGTACTTGCAAGCAGCCTTTTATGAAACGATTCAGGTTCGACATAACATCGACAATCAATCGCTCGCTCCTAATGTTCCGGCCCTGATTGAGAAGTACAAACCGGATGTTGTGCTCTACGTGATGACTGAGCGTCATCTCGATAACATTTTGAGCGAGAGTTACTTGTGGTTATCCGCCAATAACTATGATCTTGCTGTGAGCCAAGGCGCCCGTGTCAACGTGGCCAACGAATCCCCGGTCCTCACCACGAGCGGTAATTCGGATTTGAAGGGCTCTTTCGCGCTTACGTGGGCGGACTCATCGAAAGGTTTGCGAACGGTGCGGATTTCCCTGAAGGCAAGCGCCCCAGGCACACTCAAGATTCAAGGGGTGAAGGACGGGCGACCGGTGGAGTTTGCCGAGCGCTACGCACAGGGAGATAATGAGCTCTTTTTGAGCCTTACCTCCGAGGTTGAGGGTGCTCAAGTCAGTTTTGAAAATATGGATCCTTCTGTTCAGGTGACCCTGGGCAAGGTTTCCATGGTTGTGCAGGACGCGAAGTAATTTTTTTTGAATCAAGATCAGGAGTGGTTAATGAGCAAGACATGTCTAGTTACCGGCGGCGCGGGCTTTATCGGCTGTGCTTTGTCTCCTTTGTTGGCCGGGCAATTCAGCCGAGTTGTTGCTTTCGACAATCTCCATCCTCAGGTGCATCCAAGCGCAGAGCGTCCGGCGGCACTGGACTCGCGTGTTGAGTTTGTGAAAGGCGATGTCACCAGTCCTGAGGACTGGGATCGGGTCTTGAAAGACTTTGCTCCCGATGTCGTTATTCATTTGGCAGCAGAAACAGGCACCGGCCAATCGTTGATGGAAGCGAGCCGTCACGCTCATGTCAACGTTACTGGTACGACGCAGATGCTGGATGCGCTCGTGCGCAACAATCCGGAAGCGTTGCCTGAGCGTATTGTTCTGACTTCCAGCCGTGCCGTTTATGGTGAAGGGGCATGGAAAGGTGCTAACGGTGCGATCGTTTATCCGGGCCAGCGTTCCCGGGAGCAACTGGAGCGCGCAGAGTGGGATTTCCCTGGCCTTCAGGCTTTGCCATTCAACTCTCATACCACAACACCTGATCCAACCAGTGTTTACGGTGCAACCAAGCTTGCTCAAGAACATATCCTCAGCTCCTGGTGCCTTGCACTTGGCGTGACGCCTGTAATGCTGCGTCTACAGAACGTTTATGGTCCAGGTCAGTCCCTGATCAACTCCTATACCGGTATCGTTTCTCTGTTCGCGCGTATGGCGAAAGAAGGCAAGAGTATTCCGGTCTATGAAGATGGCGTAATTATTCGCGACTTCGTTTTCATCGACGATGTGGCCAACGCAATTTTTGCTGCGACCATCCACTCCGACGGTACCACCAAGCCTTATGACGTAGGTTCGGGCGAAGCGACCAGCGTAGCCCAGTTGGCGGATATCATTTCTCGCTACTACAAAGCTCCTGAGCATCATATCAATGGCAAGTATCGCCATGGTGATGTGCGTCACGCTTCTTGCACCATTGAGGAGACCAAGGACGTTCTGAACTGGTCGCCAAAAATCATGGTTGAAGAGGGTGTACACATCCTTTGCAAGTGGATTGATGATGGCGCTCAAGCCTGAAATCGTCTGACATGAATAAAGGGTGATCTATTGATCACCCTTTTTTTGGATTTTTTTCCATGCTGACACTACTGCCGGCGCCCTACCTTTCAAACTTCTTGCAGACGCTTAATGCTACCGAGCGTGCCGCGACACGCAATTCGGGAACCGCAGTAAGCTCCCAGTGATCGGCTTTTAGCATGGGGCCGACATAGCTTAGCCATTCATTTGGCTCGCCTTGAGTGTTTTTCAGACAGTAATCATCGTTTACACAAACACCCAAACCCAAGGTGTCTGAAACAACCAGTCCTTCCCTCAATAGCTTTTTGACAAGAGGGCTTTTGGTTCTTTCTGGATCGGAAGTAGGGCCTGTGCAGTTCACAACCAGGTTGACGGTCAGTAATCGAGTTGATGCCTTGCGTCGTTCCTTTATCACTGCATTCACAGCGCCGTTCACGACATCCATCGAGACGATTCGTCCGGCCAATGGAATCAGTTGGCCACGGTCTAACGCATCTTCGAATATCTGGAATGTATCCGGCGCGACCCTGTGGCGATGTACGTCCCAGTAGCTTTGGAGATGGCGCAGGAATCGACGGCGTTCGGTGTCGGGAAGGCGTTTCCAGAGGTCTGCAGTAATGGGGCGAATCGATGCAATAACATCCCGCCAGTCAATCTGTTCACTTCGTCCGGCTTTTATCGCAGTCCGGATGATTTTCAGATAGCCAAGTATCGATGGCTTTGACTCAAGAAGGCGATTGCGGGTGCTTGTGTGATCCGTATGCTGACCTCTCGCGATACGATGAGGTTTAGGTAGTAAGCCACGTCGCGAAAGCATGTAAATTTTGCCGAGATGATTTGACTTCATCAAGTTGCTGATGACATCTATTGCTGTTAGTCCGCCTCCGATCAAGAGTATCGGCTCATGCTTCTGGATTTGAGAGTCAGCGTGTTGTTCCCAAGGGTCCTGCTGATAGTAGTGCGTTTCGCTCACAGACCCGAGGCCCGAAGGATTGCTGGGAGGGAAGTGCCCGAAAGCCAATGTGACTTGATCAGCTTTGAATATCTCTCCCGAGTCTAATTCAATGGTGGCGCCTTGATCGTTTGGAGTAAGGCTGACAACTTCGGCACTGATCTGAGTTGTTTTAACGCGAGGCGAAGAGCGTTCAATTGCCTGATTGAGCAAGTGTTCGAGATAGTCGCCATACACTTTGCGCGAAACAAACGAACTCGCCGTCACTTCCATGTTGCGCTCAAGGCAATAGTTGAGGAAGGAGTCTGGCTCGTCTGCAAGGGCTGTCATGTTACCGGCTGGTACATTTAAAAGATGCAGTGGACTATTGGTGCCATATGCAAGTCCGCGAGCAATCAGTCCAGACCGGTTGATGATGAGTAGATGAGCTTCGTGTTGTACACGATTCAAAAACTCGACAGCTGCGACGGTTCCGCTGAAACCTGCTCCAACAACGACAAATGTGTTCATGCTTCCAGGTTTTCTTGAAGGACAGCAAGAATGCGCTGTACCGATTTTTCGAGGTCCTCTTCAAGTGTATTGATTCTTATCTTCGGCGCAACAGGCGCTTCATAGGCTGAATCAATTCCAGTGAAGTTCTTGATCAGTCCCTGTCTTGCTTTTCCATACAAGCCCTTCGGGTCGCGACGTTCACACTCGGTCAAAGGCGTATCGATATGGACTTCAATGAAATTTTGATCGCCAATAACTCTGCGTGCCAAGGCCCTATCACGCAGAAACGGCGAAATGAATGCCGTTATTACGATAAGCCCGGCATCTAGAAATAATTTTGCAACTTCCGAGATTCTTCGGATGTTCTCTTCACGGTCGCGATCGGAGAATCCAAGATCATTGCACAGGCCTAGCCTGACGTTATCTCCGTCAAGAAGATAAGTGTGTCGTCCGGCTTCTAATAGTGCCAGTTCCAAGGCGTTGGCGATGGTAGACTTGCCTGCGCCGCTCAATCCTGTCAGCCATATAACGATCGGCCTCTGCCCTTTAAGCGCTGTTCGATCTTCAGTTGTTACCACTTGAGGAGGTGAGGTAAGATTTCTAGTCATGATATCTCTTTTGCAACTAATTGGTTACAAGTGGCAGGTTTGTTTGATAATCAGGCAAGATGTATTTCTGATGTTCTGTAGATTATTTCCATTTGTTCTGAATAGCATTGCGAATGCCCTCAAGTGTAGCCGATGTCCCTGTGTGTCTCAATTTCCTTTCCGCTTTTTACCGCCGTAACCCCTCTCAAAATATGACATTCTCTGCTTCAAAGGTTACATTTCAATTGTCAGAGTCGCGAAATATTTGGCACGAGCGAGATCGCTCCTGGTGGGGGGCAACCAATTTGAGTTCACCTAGAGTCCTGGTAGACGGTTACAATGTGAAACGCTGACCTTGGTGAAAGGAGTGGGCACTAAGCCATTATGCTAATGGATAAAATTCGATCTTTTCTGGTGGGGTTACCGCGGCGCAAGAAACGGCTGATACAGGTTGCCACCGACGTCGTGCTTGTGTGGGGTGCGCTCTGGCTTGCGTTCATCGTTCGTCTGGGCATCGACGACATGTACAATCCCTTGAAGGTTCATCTCTGGCTCTTCGCTTGTGCCCCCGTCATCGCCATCCCCCTTTTTATCCGTTTTGGCATGTACCGCGCTGTCATGCGATATTTCGGCAACGATGCGCTCATCGCGATCATCAAGGCTGTAAGTCTCTCTTCGCTGTTTCTGGCACTGGTGGTTTATTGGTATAGCAACCATGAGGCGGTGGTGCCCCGGTCCATCGTTTTCAACTACTGGTGGCTCAGTCTTGTCATCATCGGTGGTTTGCGTCTGTGCATGCGTCACTACTTCATGGGGGATTGGTTCACAGCCGCCCAGCACGTACCCTTTACATCACGCGATGATGGTCTGACGAAAGTGGCTATCTATGGTGCGGGTGTTGCGGGTAACCAACTGGTCGCCGCATTGCGCATGGGGCGAGCCATGCGCCCTGTTGCGTTCATTGATGATGACTCCAGCATTGCCGATCGTTCGATTTCAGGTCTGCAGGTCTACAAACCCAAGCATATTCAGCAAATGATCGACGCCACGGGGGCGCAGGAAATCCTTCTCGCGCTCCCGTCTTCGACGCGTGCTCGACGCAGGGAGATTCTGAATCTGCTGGAAGGATTCCCCCTCCATATACGCAGCGTTCCCAATTTCACGGATCTGGCTAGCGGTCGAGTGAAGGTTGAAGATATTCAGGAAGTGGATATCGCCGATCTGCTTGGACGAGATTCGGTGCCAGCCCAGCCAGACCTGCTGGAGCGTTGTATAAAAGGTAAGACCGTCATGGTCACCGGTGCCGGTGGTTCAATTGGTTCGGAGTTATGCCGACAGATCTTCTTGCTCGAGCCGACGACGCTGTTGTTGTTCGAACACAGTGAATTCAACCTTTACAGCATCCTGACGGAGTTGGAGGGGCGCGGGGCTCGGCAGTCGGTTTCTGTGCGGCTGCTACCGATTCTGGGCTCTATTCGTCATCAGGAAAAGCTGCTCGATGTGATGAAGACCTGGAAGGTCGACACTGTCTACCACGCGGCGGCTTACAAGCATGTACCAATGGTGGAACATAATATTGCGGAGGGTGTCCTCAACAACGTATTCGGAACCCTCAATACCGCTCAGGCAGCGCTTCAGTCCGGGGTCTCGAATTTTGTCCTGATTTCTACCGACAAGGCTGTGCGGCCGACGAATGTCATGGGTAGCACCAAACGTCTGGCTGAGTTGACCCTACAGGCGCTGAGTCGGGAGGTTGCCCCGGTGATGTTCGGCGACAAGGCCAACGTTTCCCGGGTTAATAAAACCCGCTTCACCATGGTTCGGTTCGGTAATGTTCTGGGATCGTCCGGTTCGGTGATTCCGTTGTTTCACAGCCAGATCAAGTCCGGCGGCCCGTTGACGGTCACTCATCCCAAGATCACCCGCTATTTCATGACCATTCCCGAGGCTGCGCAATTGGTCATCCAGGCAGGATCTATGGGGCAGGGCGGGGATGTATTTGTCCTGGACATGGGGGAGCCGGTAAAAATCGTCGAACTGGCTGAGAAAATGATTCATCTGTCGGGATTGAGCATTCGTTCTGAACGTAATCCGCAAGGTGATATTTCCATTGAATTTACGGGACTTCGCCCGGGAGAGAAGCTGTACGAAGAGTTGCTGATCGGGGACAACGTGGCGGCTACACCGCACCCTATGATCATGAGTGCCAGCGAAGATCATTTGCCATGGGACTTGCTCAAGCTTCGTTTGACGGATTTGCTGTCTGCCGTCGAGCAGGATGACTATTCACGCGTTCGCCAATTGCTGCGCGAGACCGTCAGTGGCTACACCCCCGACGGCGAGATCGTCGACTGGATCTACCAGCAACGCCGTCTCGAGCCCTGATTGTTTCACATCCTGTAACGCTCGTATTTTTGACACAGCTCCATCATGACCTACGTTTGGAGAGCAGCTTCGGAAAAGCTGCTTTCTCAAACGATGATGGAGCGTCACTAATGCGTACCGGTTACTTCTACTCTCTGATTTTCGCTTTCCTTACCAGCGCCTCGATCGCCGCTATTGCCGCACCTGTTGCGCCAGCGGAGTCGCCCAAGGCGCCTTTGGTGATGGATACCGCGGCACCTTCTCTGAGTGCAAAAATCGATCTTAACGATGCCGACGCGGCAACGCTGCAAAAGGAGCTGGCGGGAGTTGGTGAGGCCAAGGCCAAAGCGATTGTTGCTTATCGTGAAACAAACGGGCCTTTTGCATCGGTGGATGAGTTGCTGGAAGTGAAGGGTATCGGCAAGGCGATTCTGGATCGCAATCGCGACAAGCTGGAAGTCAACTAAGCTAAGTGTTCAACGCCAAGGGGGCCGGTCATTGACCGGCCTTTTTTACTTGCGCAGCGCATGGCCGCTAGTGTTGGCGGAGAGGGCAGCCGTCGGCCAATTTAAAATTACGGCTATCATATGGCGTTTGGATTATGCCTATAATAATTTGCCGGTGCGTCGAGCCAACATGGCTCATCGGCAACTTCCTTCATCAAGCGTTCCAGGAGCATTCTCATGAGTTCCGCCCAATCCCAAGGTACTGCTCTCGTTACCGGCGCATCGTCCGGTATCGGTGCGATTTACGCTCAGCGCCTGGCGGCGCGTGGTTTTGATCTGCTGCTGGTTGCCCGTGACAAGGACCGTCTGGAAAGTTCTGCGAGCCATTTGCGTGATGCCCATGGCGTTCAGGTTGAAGTCCTCAAGGCAGATCTGACGCAGAAGGATGACGTACTCAAACTCGAACAACGCCTGCGCAGCGATTCCAGCATCAGCCTGCTGGTCAATAACGCTGGTGTGGCAGCGGACGGATTACTGGCCAACGCCGATATGGACCAGTTGGAGCGGTTGATCCAGTTGAACATCACCGCCGTCACGCGCCTTGCCTCGGCCGCGGCCGCGAGTTTCGCTAAGGCCGGGCGCGGCACGATCATCAATATCGCCTCGGTGGTGGCGTTGTTTCCGGAGCGCTTCAATGCGACCTACAGCGCCAGCAAAGCTTACGTACTGAGCCTGACCCAGTCGCTGAACACTGAACTCGAAGGCACCGGCGTGCAGATCCAGGCCGTGCTGCCCGGCGTAACCCGCACCGAAATCTGGGAGCGCTCCGGTATCGATGCCAGTGGCATTCCGGCAGAAATGGTCATGGATGCAGGTGAGATGGTCGATGCGGCGCTGGCCGGGCTGGATCAGGGCGAGTTGATCACCATTCCTTCACTGCCTGATGCAGGCGAATGGCACGCATTTGTTGCGGCTCGCCATGTCATGGCGCCGAACCTTTCCCGCAGTGCGGCAGCCCAACGCTACAAGTCCGGCAATTGAAATGATCAGAGGTCACCACGGTATGGATTCGCGTCGAATAGTCGTCACGGGCATGGGCCTGGTTTCACCCTTGGGCAGCGATCTTGAAGTCGTATGGCAGCGTTTGCTGGCCGGGCGTTCTGGTTTGCGTAACTTGCCTGAGGCAACGGTCGCTGATTTGCCCACGCGAGTCGGCGGCGCGGTGCCAACGCTGGAAGAGGACGCTGAAGCAGGATTTGATCCGGATCGCGCCACGCCACCCAAGGAACAGAAGAAGATGGACCGCTTCATTCTGTTCGCCATGGAGGCCGCTCGGCAGGCGCTGGAGCAGGCTGACTGGCATCCGTCAGAGAGCAAACACCAAGAACGTACAGCGACGATCATCGGCTCCGGTGTCGGCGGTTTCGGCGCGATTGCCGACGCTGTTCGCACGACCGACAGCCGCGGTCCTCGGCGATTATCGCCATTTACCATTCCGTCGTTTCTGGTCAATCTCGCGGCAGGCCACGTGTCCATTCAGCATGGCCTCAAAGGTCCTTTGGGCGCACCCGTGACGGCGTGCGCTGCGGGTGTTCAAGCGATCGGCGATGCGGCGCGATTGATCCGCGCCGGCGAAGCGGATATTGCCGTGTGTGGCGGCGCGGAAGCCTGCATCGACCGCGTCAGTCTGGCCGGTTTCGCGGCGGCTCGGGCACTGTCGAGCGGTTACAACGACACCCCGGAGCGCGCATCTCGGCCGTTCGACAGCGGTCGCGACGGTTTCGTGATGGGCGAGGGCGCGGGGCTGCTGGTGATCGAGTCTTTGGAACATGCCTTGGCCCGAGGCGCGACGCCGCTGGCGGAACTGGTCGGTTATGGCACCAGCGCCGACGCCTATCACCTGACGGCCGGGCCTGAAGATGGCAGTGGCGCGCGGCGGGCGATGACGCTGGCATTGGCGCAGGCGGGAATCACGCCGGATCAGGTGCAGCACCTCAATGCTCACGCGACCTCGACCCCGGTGGGCGACCTCGGCGAGTTGGCGGCGATCAAAGCGTTGTTCGGCACGCAGAATAAAATCGCCGTGACCTCGACCAAGTCAGCCACCGGTCATTTGCTCGGCGCCGCTGGCGGGCTTGAAGCGATCTTCACGCTCTTGGCAATTCGTGATCAGGTGGTACCGCCGACTTTGAATTTCGACAATCCGGATCCGGCAAGCGTAGGGGTGGACATCGTCCATGGCCAGGCGCGGCCGATGTCGATCGAATATGCACTGTCCAATGGTTTCGGGTTTGGCGGAGTCAATGCCAGCGTGCTGTTCAAGCGCTGGCAGGCTTAGTCCCGGTTCTTGAGGTGATCGCGGGTGACATCGAGAATGCGTTGCGCAAACTCGGCATCCGCGACGCTGCGTGACAGCAGCAGCGCGCCGACCAGTGTCGACATGATGACGATGGCGCGGTCTGCGCTGTTCTCACCTTCGAGGCTGTTCTCGATCTGCTCCAGCCGAGCATTGAGGACCACATCGCTGGTGGGACTCGGTTGGCCGCGCAGGCCCAGCTCGGAAGAAATGGTCAGCAACGGACAACCCTCATGTGGCGATGTCTGGTGCCATTCGGACAGGTACGTCTCGATAAAGGCATCAAGCGGATTATCCTGCGAAAAAATCTCGGCGCATAACCCGTCGACCTGGTTACCGGCCTCTTGCAAAGCCTTCTCGACCAACTCGTCCTTGGATTTGAAATGTGAGTAGAAACCGCCATGGGTCAAGCCCAGCGCTTTCATCAGGGGTTGCAGACCGGTAGCGCCGATTCCGTCCTTGCGAAAGCGTGCCGAAGCCTCCTTGATGATGCGCTGATGGGTCTGGGCTTTATGGTCCTGCGAATAACGCATTTGGAACTCTCCGCAACAATGTCCCCATCTTAACCAAGGAAAATTAGATGGTGACTGTACTTCTACTTCTTAAAAGCGTGCAGATAGGTCCAATGGCTATAAAAAGCACAAACCCCGCCGATCAGGCGGGGTTGTGTTCAACGGTCTTGTGCATCTTTGGCATCAGCTTCGGCATTGCGTTGGGCAACGCGCTTGCGTTCTTCATCGGTCAGATCGACCTTGTTGGCGGTGTCGCGCAACATCATCAATCCGCCGACGATCGAGCCGATTGCAACGACCAGAATCAACCACGCATACCAAGGCATAACGGCTCTCCTTAATGGCAGGTCGACGGACGAGGATTTCGCCGTGCAACGCTGCATACCACTTTTGAGCGAAGTGAACTCGCAGTGGTTCCATTCTAGGCCGCTTGTACCCGGTACACCCGAAATCCCTCAATTACCTGTCAGCATCGCATCGGCCGGTGCATTTGCGCGCAGTTGCCCGGTGAGCAGGAAGTAGCCGAAACCGACCGCCATGAAGCCGAGGAAGATCAAGCCGATCAACGCGTTGAACCAAGCCATCGCCACCAGACACACCACCGCCAGTACCAAGGCGATCAGCGGAATCAACGGATAGCACGGCGCGCGGAAAGTACGCTCGAGATTGGGTTCCGATTTACGCAGCTTGAACAGGCTGAGCATGCTCATGATGTACATCACGATGGCGCCGAACACGGCCATGGTGATCATCGCCGCGGTGAGGGTCATGCCGCCGAGGTTGATCAGACCGTCACTGTAAATCGCGGCAATGCCAATGATGCCGCCGACAATGATTGCCCGATGCGGCGTCTGGAAGCGTGAGAGTTTCGCCAGCGAGGCCGGCAGATAACCGGCGCGGGCGAGGGCAAAGAACTGACGCGAGTAACCCAGAATGATCCCGTGGAAACTCGCCACCAGGCCGAACAGGCCGATCCACACCAGCATGTGCAGCCAGCCGGAGTTGTCGCCGACCACGGTTTTCATCGCTTGCGGTAGCGGGTCGTTGATGTTGGCCAGGGTGCGCCAGTCGCCAACGCCGCCGGCAAAGAACATCACGCCCATCGCCAGCAGCACCAGGGTCAGGATGCCGCTGATGTAGGCCTTGGGAATCGTGCGCTTGGGATCCTTGGCTTCTTCGGCAGCCATCGCTGCGCCTTCGATGGCGAGGAAGAACCAGATCGCAAACGGAATGGCCGCGAACATCCCGGCAATTGCCGGTGCGCCAAACACATCCGACCCCGCCCAGCCATTGAGAGCGAAGTTGCTGAAGCTGAACGCCGGCGCGACCACACCCATGAACACCAGCAATTCCGCGACGGCCAGTACGCAGACGATCAATTCGAAAGTCGCCGCCAACTTCACGCCAAGAATGTTCAGGCCCATGAACACGATGTAGGCGCCGACCGCCGCGTGTTTCGGATCGAGTGCCGGAAATTGCACATTAAGGTAGGCGCCAATGGCCAGGGCGATTGCCGGTGGGGCGAAAACGAATTCGATCAGCGTCGCCAGACCTGCGATCAATCCACCTTTTTCACCGAAGGCGCGGCGGCTGTAGGCAAACGGCCCGCCCGCATGGGGAATCGCGGTGGTCAGTTCGGTGAAGCTGAAGATAAAGCAGGTGTACATGGTCGCGACCATGAACGAGGTCACCAGGAAACCCAGCGTCCCGGCGACGCCCCAGCCATAACTCCAGCCGAAGTATTCCCCGGAAATCACCAGCCCTACGGCGATGCCCCACAGGTGCAAGGTGCCTAGTGTGGGTTTGAGTTGTGTGTTCATGCGTTTGCCCCCTGAACGGTTTGGAAAGCTCGGGGTAGGGCGTTTGCAGTGGACGTGCCAGTGCGCTGAAACAAGTCGTAATGAGTTGAAAGCTGTCGTATCGGGGATGTTCGCGGTGGGATAGCTGCTTTTTGTGCGCCAGTTGGGTGCGATGTTGGCGGTTATGCCGTCTTCGCGAGCAGGCTCGCTCCCATAGGGGAATGCATTTCAAATTGTGGGAGCGAGCCTGCTCGCGAAGAGGCCCGGCCTGACGGCGCAAAAAACTGCTGTAACGCCCGCATAAACCCACTCTTTACGCTTTCTTTATGCACAGCCAACACCCTCGCTCTCGTTCCTTTACAGCCTCCTTTCCGACAATGCCTGCACACACGGCAATACGCCGTAACACGGAGATCTTCCATGAGCGTTCTGGACGGGGTGTCACTGCTATTGGCAGTGGGGCTGTTCATTTATCTGTTGGTTGCGCTGTTGCGCGCGGATCGGAACTAGGAGCGGCTATGCACAGTTATGACTATTGGCTGATCCTCGCGTTTTTTGCGGTGGTCTTGCTGCCGGCGCCGTTCCTCGGGCGCTTCTACTACAAGGTGATGGAAGGTCAGCGCACCTGGCTGACGCCGGTTCTCGGCCCGGTCGAGCGCGGTTGCTATCGCATCGCCGGGGTCGACTCCGAGGCTGAGCAGAGCTGGCAGAAGTACACCCTGGCGCTGCTCGCGTTTAATCTCGCCGGTTTCCTGCTGCTGTTCGCGATTCTGTTGTTCCAGGATCACTTGCCGCTGAACCCGCAGAACCTGCCGGGACAGGAATGGACCCAAGCGTTCAACACCGCGGTCAGTTTCATGACCAACACCAACTGGCAGTCCTACAGCGGTGAAGCCACCCTCAGCTACCTGAGCCAGATGGTCGGTCTCACCGTGCAGAACTTCGTCAGCGCTGCCACCGGCCTCGCCGTGCTGGTTGCGTTGTGCCGTGGCATCGGCCGCAAGTCGACGAAAACCCTCGGCAACTTCTGGGTCGACATGACCCGCGCCACCCTCTACGGCTTGCTGCCACTGTGCCTGTTACTGGCGCTGTATCTGGTCTGGCAGGGCGTGCCGCAAACCTTCGCACAATATGTGAATGCCGTGACGATGCAAGGCGTTGATCAAGTGATTCCGCTCGGCCCGGCCGCCAGCCAGATTGCGATCAAGCAACTGGGCACCAACGGTGGTGGCTTCTTCGGCGTCAACTCGGCGCACCCGTTCGAGAACCCTTCCGCGTGGAGCAACTTGTTCGAAGTCGCTTCGATCATTCTGATCCCGGTGGCGCTGGTTTTCACTTTCGGTCACTACGTCAAAGACCTGCGCCAGAGCCGCGCGATCATCGCCTGCATGCTGGCGTTGTTCCTGATCGGCGGCGCGACCTCGCTGTGGGCCGAATATCAACCGAACCCGACTCTGAACAACGCAGCCGTCGAACAGACTGCGCCGCTGGAAGGCAAGGAAGCACGCTTCGGCACCACCGCCACCGTGCTGTGGTCGGTGACAACCACGGCGGCCTCGAACGGCTCGGTCAACGGCATGCACGACAGCCTCAACCCGCTCAGCGGCATGGTTGCGCTGGTCAACATGATGGTCGGCGAAGTGATCTTCGGCGGCGTCGGTGCCGGGCTCTACGGCATGTTGCTCAACGTGCTGATCGCGGTGTTTCTCGCCGGTCTGATGATCGGGCGTACGCCGGAATACCTCGGCAAGAAACTGCAGGCGCGGGAAGTGCAATTGCTGGTGGTGACCTTGCTGGTCATGCCGGTTGGCGTGCTGGTGCTCGGTGCGATTGCCGCCGCGGTTCCCAGTGCTGCGGCAACCATCAGCAACCCCGGCCCGCACGGTTTCAGCCAGTTGCTCTACGCCTACACCTCGGCCAGCGCCAACAACGGTTCGGCATTCGGTGGCCTGAGCGCCAACACCCCGTTCCACAATCTGATGCTGGGCCTGGGCATGTTGATCGGTCGCTTCGGTTACATCCTTCCGGTTCTGGCCTTGGCCGGCAGCCTGGCGATGAAGAAAACCGCGCCGATCGGCCAGAACAGCTTCCCGACCCATGGCCCGCTGTTCGTCACCCTGTTGACCGTGACCATTTTGCTGGTGGGCGGCCTGACCTTTCTGCCGACTCTGGCGCTCGGCCCGATTGCCGAACATTTAAGTATGGGCTTCTAAGGAATCCATCATGAATATGCACGTTCCTGCAAAACCTGCAGAGCCGACCAAGTCGGCAGAAGCACCGAAAACCGCGATCTCGGCCCTGTGGCGGCCGGCGCTGCTGCAAGCTTTCGTCAAGCTCGACCCTCGGCAGTTGAAGCGTTCGCCGGTGATGCTGGTGGTTGAGCTGACGGCGATTTTCACCACCGTGCTGTGCTTTATTCCCGATGCCGACGTGCCGACCTTCGTCGCCGCGCAAATCGCCCTGTGGCTGTGGTTCACCGTGCTGTTCGCCAACTTCGCCGAAGCCTTGGCCGAAGGTCGCGGCAAGGCCCGCGCCGACAGCCTCAAGGCTGGCAGCGAAGGCCTCAGCGCGCGACGCAAACTGGCCAACGGCAGCTTTCAAGTGGTGCCAGCCGCTAGCCTGCGCAAAGGCGATGTGGTGCGCGTCGAAGCCGGGGAGATGATCCCCGGTGACGGCGAAGTCATCGAAGGCATCGCAGCGGTCAACGAAGCGGCGATCACTGGTGAATCGGCGCCGGTGATTCGTGAGTCCGGCGGTGACCGTTCGGCTGTTACCGGCAATACACGACTGGTGTCCGACTGGCTGCTGGTGCAGATCACCGCCAACCCCGGTGAGTCCACTCTCGATCGCATGATCGCGCTGGTCGAAGGCGCCAAACGCCAGAAAACTCCGAACGAAGTGGCGCTGGATATCCTGCTGATCGGCCTGACCCTGATCTTCCTGCTGGTGGTCGTAACGCTGCAGCCATTCGCCCATTTCGCCAACGGCAGCCTGCCGCTGGTGTTTCTGGTGGCGTTGCTGGTCACGCTGATCCCGACCACCATTGGCGGTTTGCTGTCGGCGATCGGTATCGCCGGGATGGATCGTCTGGTGCGCCTCAATGTGATCGCCAAGTCCGGTCGCGCGGTGGAAGCGGCGGGCGACGTGCATGTGCTGTTGCTGGACAAGACCGGCACCATCACCTTCGGTAATCGTCGTTGCAGCGCGGTGTATGCCGCGCCGGGTGTGAGTGGTCGTGAGCTGGCCGAAGGTGCGTTGTTCGCTTCGCTGGCCGACGAAACCGCTGAAGGTAAATCCATCGTCGAATACCTGCGCGGTCTGCACCCACAGCCTGAGCCGGCGCTGGAAACCCTGACCGCTGTGCCGTTCAGCGCTGAAACCCGTTTGTCAGGTGTCGACTATCAGGGTCGTGTCTACCGCAAAGGCGCGGTGGATTCGCTGCTGAGTTTCCTCGGCCAGAAACGTTCGGATCTGGCTCCGGCACTGTCGCGGGAAATCGACAAGATTGCGCAGAGCGGCGGTACACCATTGCTGGTCTGCGCCGACGGTAAACTGCTTGGCGCGATCCACCTCAAGGACGTGGTCAAACCGGGCATTCGTGAGCGTTTTGCCGAACTGCGCAAACTCGGCATTCGCACCGTAATGGTCACCGGCGACAACCCGCTGACCGCCGCTGCCATTGCCGCTGAAGCAGGGGTCGATGACGTCCTCGCCGAAGCCACCCCGGAGAAAAAACTCGCACGCATTCGTCACGAACAAAACGACGGTCGCCTGGTCGCGATGTGCGGCGACGGCGCCAACGATGCCCCGGCGCTGGCCCAGGCTGACGTCGGCATGGCGATGAACGACGGCACACAAGCAGCACGCGAAGCGGCGAACATGGTCGACCTCGACAGCGACCCGACCAAGCTGCTCGACGTGGTGCAGATCGGCAAGGAATTGCTGGTGACCCGTGGTGCGTTGACGACGTTTTCCATCGCCAACGACGTCGCCAAATACTTCGCGATTCTGCCGGCGCTGTTCGCCTCTATTTATCCGCAACTGGGCGTGCTGAACATCATGCAGTTGACCAGTCCGCAGAGCGCGATTCTCTCGGCGATTGTCTTCAACGCCTTGATCATCGTCGTGCTGATTCCGCTGGCGCTGCGCGGTGTGCGGGTGCAGGCGGCGAGTGCGGCGGCGTTGTTGCGACGCAATCTGTTGATCTATGGATTGGGCGGGATTCTGGTGCCGTTCGTGGGGATCAAGGCGATCGACATGTTGCTCACGGCGCTGCATCTGGTGTGAGGCGGAAAAGAGCCCCTCACCCTAACCCTCTCCCGGAGGGAGAGGGGACTGACCGAGATGTTTACGGGAGCTGTACAGACCTGAAATCCCGAGCCGAACTCAGGTCTTGAACAGCACACAAATCGGCTCCCTTTCTCCCTCGCCCCCTCGGGGGAGAGGGTTGGGGTGAGGGGGAAAAGATCTCCCTGACACCCCACCAAAGTTTGCCCAACGAATTCGAGGATCTTGAAATGTCCACAATGATACGTCCGGCCCTGAGCCTGCTGGTGCTGATAACCCTGGTCACCGGCGTCGCCTATCCACTGGTGGTAACCGGCATTGCGCAAGTCGCCTTCCCCGCGCAAGCCAACGGCAGCCTGGTGCACGACGCCGACGGCAAAGTCCGCGGCTCGTCGCTGATCGCGCAGGATTTTGTCGGCGATGCGTGGTTCCACCCACGTCCCTCCGCCGGTGCGTTTGCTACGGTTTCCAGCAGCGCGAGCAATCTGGCACCGAGCAATCCGGCACTCGCCACGCGGGTGATCGATGAGGCCAACAAACTGCAGGTTCCCGGCCAGGGTCCGGTGCCGCTGGCGCTGCTGACCACTTCCGGCAGTGGCCTCGATCCACACTTGCCACCGGCAGCAATTGCCTATCAACTGGCGCGTGTCTCGGCAGCGCGAAATGTGCCGGTATCGACACTTCAGCAGCTGCTCGATGCGCATATCGAACAGCCGCTGGTGGGGCCGCCGGTGGTGAATGTGCTTGAGCTGAACATGGCACTGGAAAAACTCTGAATCCGCGGCGCGGCCATTCGCGAGCAGGCTCGCTCCCACAGGAATACGCATTCCAAATGTGGGAGCGAGCTTGCTCGCGAAGAGGTCATGACAGTCACCGCATAATCATCAGCAAGAGAGAACATCAAGCATGAGCGACTCCGGCCGCGCCGACGCGCTGTTAGCAGACCTGCCCCGTGACGGCCGTGGCCGCCTGAAGGTTTTCCTCGGCGCCGCACCCGGTGTCGGCAAGACTTACGCCATGCTTCAGGCTGCGCACACACAGCTGCGCCAAGGCGTGAAAGTTATTGCGGGCGTCGTCGAAACCCACGGCCGCGCTGAAACCGAAGCGCTGCTCGGCGGCCTGCCGCAGCAGCCGCTGGTACGCTCGGAATACCGTGGCGTGATGCTCGAAGAAATGGACCTCGACGGCCTCCTCGCGGCCAAGCCGAAGTTGGTGCTGGTCGATGAACTGGCACACAGCAATGCCCCCGGCAGTCGCCACGCGAAACGCTGGCAAGACATTCAGGAACTGCTCGCCGCCGGCATCGACGTGTTCACCACGGTCAACGTCCAGCACCTGGAAAGTCTCAATGATCAGGTGCGCGGCATCACCGGCGTGCAAGTGCGCGAAACCCTGCCGGACTGGGTGCTGCAAGAAGCTTACGAACTGCTGCTGATCGACCTGCCGCCGCGCGAATTGCTCGAGCGCTTGCGTGAAGGCAAGGTCTACGTGCCGGAGCAGGCGCGCGCGGCGATCGATGCGTTTTTCACCCAGACCAACCTCACCGCGTTGCGTGAGCTGGCGATGCAAACCGCCGCCGCGCAGGTCGATAACGATCTCGCCCAAGGCTATCGCCAGCTCGGTCAGGCCGCTCCGGCGGTGCGTGGGCGCTTGCTGGTCGGCGTCGATGGTGATGCGCAAGCCGAACGCCTCGTGCGCCATGCCAGTCGCGTCGCCCAGCGCCGGCATCTGCCGTGGAGTCTGGTGCATGTCGATAACGGTGCGGTGCGCGACGAGCAATCGCGTCTGCGCCTGCAAAGCGCTCAGCAATTGGCGGAGCGCCTCGGTGGTGAAGTGGTTTTGTTGCGCGCCGGTGAAGTGGCGAAAACCTTGGTCCAGCATGCTGCCGAGCGCCGTGCGAGTCTGGTGTTGGTCGGCCAGTCTCGGCCGAGTTGGCGTCGTCGACTGTTCGGTGGTGGCTTGGCGGCGCGTCTGTTGCGTCAAGCCCATGGGCTGGAAATCAACGTCCTCGACAATGATCATGAACACCCGCAGTCACGCCCGCGAAACCCGCTGACCCTGGTGTGGTTCGACTATGCGCTGGCGCTGTTCGCCACCGTGTTGGCCAGTGCTCTGGCGTGGGCGGTGTCGAGTGTGTTGCCACTGCCGAACATCTCGCTGGTGTTCCTCGCGGCCGTGTTGCTGGTCGCGGTGCGCAGCAGCCTCGGCCCGGCGCTGGCCTGCGCGGCGCTGTCGTTTCTGACCTACGATTTTCTGTTCATTCCGCCGAATTTCTCCTTCAGCATTCAGCGCGAAGAAGACGTGCTGACCCTGCTGTTTTTCCTGTTGATGGCGGCACTGACGGGCAACCTCGCGGCGCGTCAGCGTCGGCAGTTGCAGGCCTTGCGCGACACCCAGGAAGAAACCACCGAACTGCTCGACCTGTCGCGCAAACTCACCGCCGCGACCGATCGCCAAGCCGTGGTCAGCGCCGCCGCGCAACACCTCAACGGCTGGAGCGATCTGCAACTGTGCCTGCTCAATCGCGACGGCCAGGGCGGCTGGAAAGTCGAGACCGGCGGGCCGTTGGAGTTTACCGAGTCCGAGCGTGCCGCCGCCGACTGGGCCTGGCAGCACGATCAACCGGCGGGCATGGGCACCGGCACGTTGCCGTTCGGGCGTTGGTGGTGGTGGCCGCTGTCAGTCGAAGACGGGCCGCTGGCGTTGCTCGGTGTCTGCGCGAAAGAAGGCCAGACCTTGAGCGGGCAACGGCGGCGTTTGCTTACCGCGTTGAGTCAACCGTTGGCGCAAGCGCTGGCCCGTGCGCAATTGGCGGACGATCTGGAAGCCGCGCGCCTGCACGGTGAAACCGAACAACTGCGCAGTGCCTTGCTGGCCTCGGTATCTCACGACTTGCGCACGCCACTGACCGCCATGCGCGGCAGCATCGACAGCTTGCTCGCCCTCGGCGAAGCGATCCCGCTGGAGGATCGTCGTGAACTGCTCGAAGGCACTCGCGATGAAGCCGAACGCCTCGACCGCTACATTCAGAATCTGCTCGACATGACCCGGCTCGGCCACGGCGCGCTGAAGCTTGCGCGAGACTGGGTATCGCCGGCAGATATCGTCGGCAGTTCGCTCAATCGTCTGCGTGCGGTGTTGGCGCCACTGCAGGTCAGCACCGATGTACCGAGCGAGTTGCCGCTGTTGTTCGTGCATGCCGCGTTGATCGAACAGGCGCTGGTCAATGTGCTGGAAAACGCAGCGCGTTTCTCACCCGTTCACGGTCGCTTGCAACTCAGTGCGGGAGCGAATGACGAGGAGATTTTCTTCTCGGTCAGCGATGAAGGGCCGGGGATTCCCGAGGACGAGCGGGCGAAGATTTTCGACATGTTCTACACCGCTGCCCGGGGTGATCGCGGTGGCCAGGGCACCGGCCTGGGCCTGGCGATCTGTCAGGGCATGGTCGGTGCGCACGGCGGTCGTATCAGCGTCGCCGATGGCATCGACGGACGCGGCACCTGCATCACCTTGCACTTGCCGTTGCAGACGCAACCGGGGATGGACGATGAAGCCTGATTGCGACTGCGCTACTCTCTTGCCAATCATTTGTGTTGATGTGAATTCATGAGCCAGACCACGACCATTTTGGTCATCGACGACGAACCGCAGATCCGCAAATTCCTGCGCATCAGCCTCGCTTCCCAAGGCTACAAAGTGCTCGAGGCCGGCACCGGTACGGAAGGGTTGGCGCAGGCCGCGCTGAACAAACCGGACTTGCTGGTGCTCGACCTCGGCCTGCCGGACATGGACGGCCAGCAAGTGCTGCGCGAGTTTCGCGAATGGGCCACTGCGCCGGTGCTGGTGCTGTCGGTGCGCGCCAGCGAAGGGCAGAAAGTCCAGGCGCTGGATGGCGGCGCCAATGACTACGTGACCAAGCCGTTCGGCATTCAGGAATTCCTTGCTCGGGTCCGCGCGTTGTTACGTCAGGCGCCGGCGGGGGAGGCGCAGCAGGCGGCATTGAGTTTCGGCCCGTTGACGGTGGATCTGGCCTATCGGCGGGTGTTGCTCGATGGTGTCGAAGTGGCGTTGACCCGCAAGGAGTACGCGGTGCTGGCGCAACTGGCACGGCATCCGGGGCGGGTGATTACCCAGCAGCAATTGCTCAAGGATATCTGGGGGCCGACGCACACCGAAGACAGCCATTATCTGCGGATTGTGGTGGGGCATTTGCGCCAGAAACTGGCGGATGATCCGACGCGGCCGCGGTTTATCGTGACTGAGGCTGGGGTCGGGTATCGGCTATTGAGTGATATTGGCTGATCTGGCCTCTTCGCGAGCAGGCTCGCTCCCACACTGGATCTGCGTCGTTCACAAATCCCCTGTGGGAGCGAGCCTGCTCGCGAAGGCGGCCTTGAGACAACGGAGAGCTTCAAGGCTCTCTGCTCTGCTCACTGTCATACCGATCCAGCGTATCCCGCGCAATCTCGCGCCCCAACGCGATCAACTCCGGCGCTTTGTAAAATTCGAAAAACCGGCACACCCGCTTCGGTACGTTGATCAGGATATCCGGCGGATACCCGGCAATCTTGTACTGTGCCAGCGAGGTCTGCATCACCTCGAAACTCTGGTTGATCAAATCCAGCAGCGAGGCCGGCCCGACGTTATCGATGATGAACGAACCGGTCGCCGATTTCGGTGCGCCTTCACGCTCGGGCGCGGCGGCGGGTTGCTGGCTTTCCGGCTCGGCGCCTTCGAGCCAAGGGTTGATGGCTGCTGCTTCGGCGCGCAGCGCTTCCTGCTCGAGCCGTAATAATTGTTCGGCCTGTGTTCGGCGGAACGGCATCTTCGACCCCAGCGATCTGATCAAGTTGTCGAAGCGTGAGCGAAAAGCGGCGGGGCGCTGGATCACCGGCAATTTGTAGTGACGCTGGTTGGTCGAGTTGAGATTGACCGCGATGATCAGATCGCAGTGGCTCGACACCACCGGCACGATCGGCAACGGGTTGAGAATACCGCCGTCGACCAGCATGCGATTGCCTTGCATCACTGGCGTGAACAGACTCGGAATCGCCGCCGAGGCGCGCATCGCCTGATGCAGGCAGCCTTCCTGGAACCAGATTTCCTGTTGGTTGGTAAGGTCGGCGGCGACGGCGGTGTAGGGGATGCGCAAGTCTTCGATGTTGATCTCGCCGACGATCTTGCGGATCTGCCCGAAGACCTTTTCGCCGCGAATTGCGCCGAGGCGGAAACTCACGTCGACCAGCCTCAGCACATCCAGATAGTCGAGACTTTCGATCCAGTTCTTGTAAACGTCGAGTTTACCGGCGGCGTAGATCCCGCCGACTACCGCGCCCATCGAACACCCGGCAATGCAGGCGATGTCGTAACCGCGTCGTTCGATCTCTTCAATGACTCCGATATGGGCATAACCCCGGGCTCCACCGGAGCCCAGCACCAGTGCGACACGCTTTTTCATCAAAACTCCTCCCGACAAGGTTGCACAATGCACCCATCGTCGGGCTGGCTCAATCGCCGAGGTCGTTGAGTGCGCCGGTGACGTCGTTTTTTCGATACTGCATGACCCTTCGGCGCTATCCTTCTCAGTTGCGCGGTTTCACCCGCCGGCGAGGCACTTTTTCGCAGCCAAGCCGTCTTACCTGCACGACTGTTGACCTATTTTGAGGTGTGAGTGATGAAAGCCTGGATCTGTGTGCCGTTGATGGCTCTGGTATTGGCCGGTTGCGCCGGTAAAACCGCTTACCGCGACAGCTGCGGCAGTCAGCTCGACGCGGCCTGGCATGAGCTGGATCTGGCCAAGGCCGAAGGCTTTGCCGGCACCGTCAGCTACTCGAAGGCGTTGTCGCTGCTGACCGCCGCGAAGACCCAGCAGCAATTCGAGGGTTTCGAAGGTTGCAGCAAGAAGGCCGAGAAGGCGCGTTTCTACATTCGCGAATCCCGCGCCGGCCGCTAAGCTGCTGACGTGAAGCAAGGAGGCTGCGTTCGCTGGGCAGCAGAATGATCGTCAGAGCCATTTGAATCAGGAGCAAGTGATGTCTGCGTTGGTTGACCGGTTGGTGGCTCATGTCCTGAGTCTGGAGGTGCGTCTGTTGGCCTGTCAGGCGCGATTGACGGCACGCACCGACCCCGAAGCGTTGCATGATCTGCGCACTACGGTGCGGCGCTTGCGCAGCCTGTTGCGGCCATTGCGCGGCTTGCCAGGCGTCGAGCAACTGGAAGACGCCGCTTCGGCAGTCGGTCAATTGACCACGCCATGGCGTGATCGCGAGGTGTTGGCGGCTTATCTGCTCAAGCATGATCAACCCGAAGCGGCGCAACGACGCATGGCGCAAATGGCTGAGGCCTATCCGGCGCTGGCGGCGAGTGCCGAGGTCGCTTCGCTGTTGATGATCCTCGACGCTTTCCCGCGATTCCTGCGCGCTTCCCAGCGTCAGGGCTTGCTCAAGAGCTTGGACAAACGCATCGAAAAACGCCTGGGCAAGCAATGGCAGAAACTCGACGAAGCATTGCACGATCCTGCTCACGACCGTCATCGCTTGCGCTTGCTGATCAAACGCGTGCGCTACGGCATCGAAGCCTATCCCGAACTGGATCGCTTGCCCGAAACGGCGCTGGCGCGATTGAAATCGGCCCAAGGCGCGTTGGGTGACTGGCACGATTGCTGGCAGTGGTTGGCGAAGGCTGAGCTGGAGGCTGATCTGCAGCCTTGTGTCGCCACTTGGCAGGCGACCATGATCAACGCCGAAGCGAAGGCTGATCGCGTGCTGGAAAAACTCAGTTCAGCCTGTTTCAAATAATCCTGAATCACCACAAATCCCCTGTAGGAGTGAGCCTGCTCGCGATAGCGGTCTGACATTCAACAACTGTGTTGGCTGTCAGACCGCTATCGCGAGCAGGCTCACTCCTACAAGGGATCTTCAATGTGGCGGATATAGGTGTAAGGCCTTTCTGTCAGTCTCTTTGACCGGAATAGACGCTGCGGCGCTCTGCAGGTCTGGTTAAGATCGCTGCATTCCTTTCTCGTTTTCTGAGGTTGCCATGCGCTTTAGCGATCTGCTCGAGGCGGTCCGCCGCCAACCGGAATTGACAATTCCTGCCGAATGGGGTCAGGGCCGTGCCAGTTTCGGTGGTCTGGTTGCCGCGCTGCAATACGAAGCCATGCGCGCGAAAGTGCCGGCGGATCGCCCGGTGCGTTCGCTGGCAATTACCTTCGTCGGCCCGGTCGAGCCGGAAGTCCCGGTGAGCTTCGAAGTGGAGGTGCTGCGCGAAGGCAAAGCCGTCAGCCAGGTCATGGGCCGGGCGATGCAGAATGGTCAGGTGGTGACCATCGTCCAAGGCAGTTTCGGTGCCTCGCGGCCGTCGGAGGTTGCCGTCGAAGCGTATCCGGCGCCGGCAATGAAACACTGGGACGAATGCCAGGAGCTGCCTTACATCAAAGGTGTGACCCCGGAATTCATGCGTCATCTGGCGATGCGTTGGAGTGTCGGTGGGATGCCGTTCACCGGCAATCAATCGCGTTTGATGGGAGGCTGGGTGCGGTTACGCGGCGATGTCAAAGAAGAGCCGGTCAACGAGGCGCATCTGCTGGCCTTGGTAGATGCGTGGCCGCCCGCGCTGTTGCCGTATCTGAAGAAGCCTGCACCGGGCAGCACGCTGACCTGGACCATCGAATTTGTGCAGCCGCTACACGATTTGAGCACGCTGGACTGGTGCCAATACCTGGCCGACATCGAGTACGCCGCCGACGGCTACGGCCATGTCGCCGCCAAGTTGTGGAGCGCGGAAGGTGAATTGATTGCGATGAGTCGCCAGACCGTCACGATTTTCGCCTGACTCAATGCCGACGGTGGCGCTCACGCCAGGCGCGCCACCAGCCGCCACTGAGAAAGAAACGCGGGAAGGTCAGGAACTGCTCGACCAGTAACCGCGAGACGGCATCTTTACGATCACTGAACGGCTCGGAGGCTTGCGCCTCCAGGCTGTGGCCATGACGCTGCAAACCCAGCGCCGCGATGATGCCAATCACGCCGATGGCCACACTGGCCAGGCTCAGGCTGAACACCCCGGAGACGATCAGCAGAAACGCGACGATAAACAACGGCACGGCGATCAGGTGCAACACCAGATTGGTCGGGTGCTGATGATTGCCCGGGTACGCGCGCCATTGCCATGCGGGAAGGTTGGGGTGACGTTTGCCCATGTTTTCTACTCCTCGATCCATGTTGAACTCATGGTTGAAGAATAGGCCCGGGCGCGGAGGGCGGCGAATCAAGGTTGGCTATTGGCATCATAGGGATTATGGACAAAAAAGATCGCAGCCTTCGGCAGCTCCTACATTGAAATGCGTACACCTGTAGGAGCTGCCGAAGGCTGCGATCTTTTGATCTTCAGAGTTTCAACTGACCTATGGCCTTGCTCAGTTCCCCAGCCAACGTCGCCAATTCATTACTGGTCGTCGCCGAATCCACAGTCTGCTGCACCGTGTTCTCGGTCACATCGCGAATGCTCACCACCGCCCGGTTCATCTCTTCGGCAACCTGGCTTTGCTGCTCCGCCGCCACGGCAATCTGCGTATTGCTTTCACGCATCTGCGCCACCGCCCCGGTGATTTCCGCCAGCGCCTCGCCGGCCTCTTGCGCCTGCTGCACGCAATCGTCGGCCTTGTACGAACTCTCCTGCATGAAGTCCACCGCATCGCGGGTGCCGGCCTGCAACGCCGAGACCATGGTGGTGATCTCGTCAGTCGAAGTCTGTACTCGTTTGGCCAGATTGCGCACTTCATCGGCGACCACTGCAAAACCGCGGCCCATCTCACCGGCACGGGCCGCTTCAATCGCAGCGTTCAACGCCAATAGATTGGTCTGCTCGGCAATGCTGTGAATCACGCTGACCACGCCATTAATTTTTTGACTGTCTTCGGCCAGCCGTTGAATCATCTCGGCGGTCTGCTGCACACCGCTGGAGAGCCCGGCAATCGAGTGCTGTACTCGCGCGACCACTTGCTGACCTCTGCCGGCGAGACCATCGGCGGTCTGCGACAGGTCGCGGGTGGCGCCGGCGTGTTGGGCGATGTGATAAACCGTGGCGGTCATTTCATTGATCGCGGTAGCGGCCTGATCGGTTTCGCTCTGCTGGCCGAGCATGCCGTTACGCACTTCGTTCATGCTCGACGCCAGCCGCGCCGCACCGACATCCAGTTGCCGTGCGGTGTTGGCCACGGTGCTGACAACGCGCTGATAACCGGCCTGCATCGCGTTGAACGCATTGGCCATCTGCCCGACTTCATCTTTGCCCGCCAATGGCACTCGGGCCGAGAGATCACCGCTTTTTTCGACGTGGAGCATCACGTCTTTCAAGGTGTTGAGCTGGCTGAGCAGGAAGCGGATCAACAGTTGCGAGGCACACAGCATGGCGAACATCAGGATGAACACCGCCACTGCGTAATTGGCGAAACGCTCGCTGAACACCTGACTCAGGCTCGGGCCGTAGGCAATCACCGCGACCTGCTGGCCATCGGCGCGGCTGAACACTTCGGCGCCCATCAATGGGTTGTCGCCGAACAGCGGCAGGTGATTGATTTCGTTCCAGCCGTTGCTTTCCGTGATTTCCAGCAAGGGTTGATCATTCAGGCGCGGTGCTTCGCCGTGTTTGAAGGTCAGCACCTGATCGGCTTTAGGCAATGGCTGCCCGGCCGGCCAAGCCTTGAGCAGTTGTGCCTGGGCTTGCGCCGAGGCCAGTGACGCGTGACTGCGCGCCTGTTGTTCGAGCTGCACGGCGTACAGCACCAGCAGCAGGGTAGTGACGAAGGCGACCGCATTGACCGCCCAGAATTTGTATTTCAGCGAGATATTGCTAAGCCAGGCACCCATGGAGGTCTTCTCTGATAGCGGAAACAGTTTTGGCAAGGTGCCATTATTGTGCCGCTATGCAGATCTGCGGATCTTGATATGAGTCAACAGGGCGCATTATTCCCCCTGTGGGAGCGAGCCTGCTCGCGAAGAGGGCGTGTCAGCCAACATCATTGCCATCTGAACCACCGCTTTCGCGAACAGGCTCGCTCCCACAAGGAAATTCTGCTGTGTCAGGAGAGGGCGGGGAGGTTGTAGAACGCGCGGGCGCACGCGGTGGTGTGCGCTGCCAGATCTTCCTCGGTTTCGCCACGATGCAACGCCACTTCGCGCAGTACTTCGGTCAGATAGGCCGGTTCATTGCGCCCGTTCTTCGGTTTCGGTCGCAGGGTGCGCGGCAGCAGATAAGGCGCGTCACTTTCCAGCATCAAGCGCCCGCGTTTGATCTCTTTCACCAGCGGATGCAAATGCGTGCCCCGGCGCTCATCACAGATCCAGCCGGTGATGCCGATGTGCAGATCCAGGTCGAGATAGCTGAACAAGGCTTTTTGCTCGCCGGTGAAGCAATGCACCACCGCGGCGGGCAGTTGATCGCGGAAGCCTTTGAGGATTTCCAGCAAACGCTGGCTGGCATCGCGCTCGTGCAGGAACACCGGCAATTGCAGTTCAACGGCCAAGGCCAAATGCTCTTCGAGGACTCTTTCCTGCTGCGGGCGCGGCGAGAAATCACGGTTGAAATCGAGACCGCATTCACCCACGGCAACGACGTTTTTCTCTTGCAGCAGGCTGCGCAAACGACGGGCACTGTCGGTGTTCCAGTCACTGGCCGAATGCGGGTGAATACCGGCGGTGGCGAACAGCCGTTGACCGCTCTCATCCAGTTGCTGGCACAGCTCCAGAGCCTGTTCGCTGCCCTCGACGCTGGTACCGGTCAGCACCAGTTGGCAAACCCCGGCGGCATAGGCGCGATCAAGCACGGCCTGGTGTTTGTCGGCGAAACTGGGGTTGGTCAGGTTGACGCCGATATCGATGAGTTGCATGGTTGCTACCTCGGGCCGAAGGCCGGAAAGCATACCAGAGCTGTAGATTCATAAGAAAAGCCAAGAACTACAACGAGTTATAGCTGTCTTTTGATGCCGCGACGCAGCCCGGTTTGGCAGAAGTGCCATTACTGTGCCAGTCTCTCGCACTTTGCCAGCGCTCCAAGCGCTCTGTTTTCGTCGGTGATTTCGATCTTTCAGGGATGAAATTGCCCCGTATTCTTTCCGGAGAGTGGATGGTTCGTCCCTCGGTTTTGCTGCTGTTGTGTGGATCGTTACTGCTGCCGATGACGGCGGTTGCGCGCCTGCCCGGGCCGCTGCAAGCCGTGCCGGCCGCCAAGGTGCGCGACCTGTCCGAGATCCGCAGCAGCCGCGTGTTGCGCGTGCTGGTCAATCAGAGCCGCAACAGCTCCGGTGAAGTTCAGGGTCAGGCCATCGGCGTCGAATACCATCGCCTGCGTGCCTTCGAGCAATACCTCAACGGCCACGCCCGCGATGGCCAGCAACTTACCCTCAAAATCATTCCCAAAGCCAAGGATCAACTGCTCGGCGCCTTGCAGCGTGGCGAAGGTGATCTGGTCGCGCCGGGCGAATTGCTCGATCTGCAATCTGGCTATGCGGTGGCCAGCAGCGAACCGATCGCCAGCAACGTGCCGCTGGTGTTGGTCGGGATCAAGGGTGAGCGGCGCTACACCAAAGTCGAGCAGCTCTCCGGCAAAACCCTGGCGTTGCCGACCGGCAGTGCGGCGGGGGAGGCGGTCAGTCAGCTCAACCAGAAACTGGCGCTGCACAAACTGGCGCCGATCAAGATTGAGTGGGTTGATCCGACGCTGGCGGTCGAAGATGTGCTGGAGATGGTTCAGGGCGGGATTTTCCATCTGACTATCGTCGAGCAACCCATCGCCGAACGCTGGGGCAAGATTCTGCCGAAATTGCGTTTTGACCGGCAACTGATGATCAGCGAGCCGGGCGAGGAATACTGGTTTGTACGCCGGGATGCTGCGATGTTGCGCGCGAGCATTGACCGCTTCCTCGGTGGTTACAAGAAACCGTCCAACGAAGATGCCGCGTTTCTGCGCATCTATCGCCGTCTCTATCAAGTCCACTATCCATTGGCCAAGGCTGACCGCCAGCGCCTGGAAAAACTGCGCCCGACCCTGCAAAAGCACGCCCAGGCGCAGAACATGGACTGGCTCAATCTGGCCGCACTGGCGTTCAAGGAATCACGCCTGCAACCCAATGCCCGCAGCGGCAGTGGCCCGACCGGGCTGATGCAGATCACGCCTTCCGCCGCTCAGCGAGTCGGCGTGAGCAACATTCAGAATCTCGATGCGAATGTGCAGGCCGGGGCCAAATATCTGGCGATGATCCGCCGCAAGTTCTTCAACAGCCCCAAGCTCAATGAGCGCGAGCGCATGGCCTTTACCTTGGCGGCCTACAACATCGGCCCCGAGCGCGTGCAGGGCATGCGCGCTGAGGCCCGGCGGCGTGGGTTGAACCCTAATCAGTGGTTCTTCCAGGTCGAGCGCATCGCCATGGAGCAGGTGGGAATGGGGCCGGTCAGCTATGTTAATAGCGTGAACAAGTATTACTTGGCGTTCGACCGGGAGCGGGAGTCGTTGGAGCCCGGGGCGCAAAAAGTCGTCTCACGGAAATGATCTAATAAACTGATTGTTATGGCGGAATATTTGCGCTTTTAACATGAAATTTACTGATTAATATAGCGGCCAACCAACACACACAACTTCTCGCAAAACAAGGAATGCCCCATGAGCTCTCTGATCAACAAAGTACTGTTCACCCGCGCCGGCTACGGTCTGACCATCCTGCGCATCGCTGTCGGCGTGATCTTCGCGGCGCACGGTTCGCAAAAGCTTTTCGGACTGTTCGGTGGTTATGGTCTGGCAGGTACGGCGCAGTACATGGACAGCATTGGTCTGCACCCGGGCTACCTGATGGCGACCCTGGCTGGCGGCACTGAGTTCTTCGCCGGCCTGGCCTTGATCATCGGCCTGCTGGTGCGTCCGGCGGCATTGGGTCTGACTTTCCTGTCGCTGGTGGCGATCTTCACCGTACACATCAGCAACGGTCTGTTTATGGCCAACAACGGTTACGAGTTCGCTCTCGCCCTGCTCGGTGGCAGCCTCGCTGTACTGATCGAAGGCGCCGGCAAGCTCTCGGTGGACCGCGCCATCGCCGGTTAAGCGCTCTGGCTCAAGGAAAAGGCCCGCATTGTGCGGGCCTTTTTTGTTGCGGCTGATTCTTGACACTGATCGGTCACGTTCTCTAGGATGTTGCCCATGCGCCGATTTAAACAGCTACTTGCGGGGCGCCAGGTGACTTCAACAGTTGCCGTCAGAAGCCGGAACAGGGCTTCGAAATACCGCTAAAGCGCTGGTTCGGTGTTGCCTCTCACCTGCCATGCAGACTTTTGAGGCAGAGACACGACACGATGAATGCACTACGCCCTCCAGCACGTCCCGCGCCGATCACTGCGCATATCACTCAACGCAACCCGAAAATCCTCCTTGGCGGCAAACATCAGCCGACGCTGTTGCGTTATCTCGATGGCTGGCCACGTCGCAGCGGCGGTCCTGCCGCGTTCCTGATCCAGTTCGTTGAAGACGGCGAGTCGCTGGCGCGTTTCGCCACTGACAGTTTTGATCTGGCAGTGATTCAGGCCCCGACTGCCGAAGATGCACCAGAGATGATCAAACAACTGGTCCGCGTTGCGCGGCAGGGCCTGATCACTCGCCGCTGATACGCTTTACGGATAGTCGATGGCGACGATGTAAACGAACTGTTCACCAGTCGGAGTCTGCACCCGGACTTCTGCATCCAGCGCCTTGCCGATCAAGGCGCGGGCCAGTGGTGAGTCGATGCTGATCAGGCCCAGTTTCAGATCCAGTTCATCCGGGCCGACGATGCGGTAGCGCGATTGCTTGCCGTCTTCGTCTTCGATGGTCACCCAGGCGCCGAAGTAGACTTTGTTCGGATCACTGGGTTTTTCGCTGACGACCTTGAGCGCTTCCAGGCGTTTGGTCAGAAAGCGCACGCGACTGTCGATCTCGCGCAGCATCTTCTTGCCGTAGGTGTATTCGGCGTTCTCCGAGCGATCACCCTGAGCCGCCGCTTCGCTGACCGATTGCGTCACCTGCGGACGGCGCACATGCCACAGCTCATGAAATTCGGCACGCATCCGCGCTTCACCCTCAGGGGTGATCAACGCGGTGCCGGCGGGGCGTGGAGGGCGATAACGGCTCATGGCAACTTCTTGTGATTAAGACCGACTGAGTCTATCAACCCTCACGCAACACTGTCAGTGGACTTGCGTTGAGTGCCCGGCGCGTACCGAACACGCCGGCGCCACCAATCAGCGCGGCGCCAATCAACGGCAGCACCAACAACCACGGATGCGGATGCCACGGCAGATCGAACGCATAGCGATACAACACCAGACTCACCACTTCCGAGCCGATCGCTGCGAGCAAGCCGCTGACCGCCCCGAGCAAGCCGAACTCGATGCGCCGCGCCTTGATCAGCAACTGCCGCTCCGCACCCAGGGCACGCAACAGCGCACCTTGGCGAATACGTTCATCGAGCGTCGACTGCAAGCCGGAAAACAGCACGGCCATGCCCGCTGCCAAAACAAACAACAACACATATTCGACCGCCAGGGTGACTTGGGCGAGGATGCTGCGCAGTTGTTCCAGCAGCGCTTCGACCTGAAGAATGGTCACTGCCGGGAACGTGCGTGACAGTTCGACGATCTGCTGATCATGACCTGGCGCCAGATAGAAGCTGGTCAGGTAAGTCGCCGGCAGATCCTTCAGCGTGCCGGGCTGAAAGATCATGAAGAAGTTCGGCTGGAAGTTGTCCCAGTTGATCTCACGCAGGCTGGTGACCTTCGCTTCACGATTGACCCCGCCGACGCTGAACACCATGTGATCGCCGAGTTTGAGCTTGAGGCTTTCGGCGACTTTGCCTTCCACCGATACGCCGGGAACATCGTCGGTCGGCTGATCCTTCCACCATTCACCCGAAGTGAGCTTGTTGCCCGCCGGTAAGTCAGCGGCCCAAGTCAGACTCAAATCTCTTTGAACGGCGCGATCGCCGGCCGAATCCTTGCTGACGATTTGCTGCACGGCTTCACCGTTGATGCTGAGCAATCGCCCCGGCACCACCGGATACAGTGGCGCGGCTTGCGCGGACACTTTGATCAGATGATCGGTGAACGCCTGTTTGTCTGCCGGCAGGATGTTCAGAGCAAAGTAGTTCGGCGCATTTTTCGGCAACTGGTTTTGCCAGGTGTCGAGCAGTTCGCCGCGCAGCAGGGCGATCAAGGCCATCGACAACAGAATCAGACCGAATGCCAACGACTGACCGGCCGCTGCCAACGGATGGCGCAGCAACTGGCCCAGACCCAACCGCCACGGCAGCGAGGCACGGGCGAGCATCCGCCGCAGGCTTTGCAGCAGCAACAGCAGCAAGCCGCCCAAAAGCAACGCGGCGACCACGCCACCACCGAGCAGGGCGAACGTCAGCAGCAGATCCAGACTCAGGCGCCACATGATCAGGCCGAGCGCACCCAAGGCTGCGCCGTAAACCATCCAGGTACTCGACGGGATGGGCAACATGTCCCGGCGCAGCACACGCAGCGGCGGCACGCGGCCCAGCGCAGCCAGCGGCGGCAAGGCGAAACCGGCCAATGCGACCAGCCCGGTGCCGATCCCGGCGATGGCTGGAAACAGACCGCCCGGAGGGACGTCGGTTGGCAGCAAGTCATGTAGCAGGGCGAACAAGCCCAACTGCGCGAGCCAGCCGAGCAATGCGCCACTGAGTGCGGCGAGCAGGCCGAGCACGGTCAGCTGCAAACTGAACAGCACCATGGTTTCCCGCCGCGACAATCCGAGGCAGCGCAGCAAGGCACTTGCGTCGAAGCGGCGACTGGCGAAACGGTTGGCCGACAACGCCACCGCGACCCCGGCCAGCAGCACGGCGACCAGACTGGCCATGTTCAGATAGCGCTCGGCTTTGCCCAGTGCACCGCCAATCTGCCGGTTGCCATCGCGGGCGTCCTGAATCCGCTGGTTGGCGGCGAGCCCGGGTTTGATCAGTTGCCGATAGGTTTCCAGTGCCTGTGGTTCGCCGCGCCAAAGTTCGCGGTAACTCACGCGGCTGCCGGGTTGCACCACGCCGGTGGCGGCGAGGTCGTCGAGGTTGATCATGACCCGCGGCGTGAGGCTATAGAAGTTGCCGGCGCGATCCGGTTCGTAGGTCAGCACGCGCGCCAGTTTCAACGTCTTCATGCCGACATCGATGCTGTCGCCGATCTTCAGATCCAGTGCGGTCAGCAGGCGTGCCTCGACCCAGGCTTCGCCGGGTTGCGGTTCATCGCCAGTTTCTTCGGTGGCGAAAGGCGCTGGCGCGCTCTTCAGTTCGCCGCGTAGCGGATAGGCGCGGTCGACGGCTTTGATGCTCGACAGCTGAATGCCGTTGTCGGTGGCGATGACACTGGAAAACTCCACCACTTGCGCGTGATTCAGGCGCAGCTCAGTACCACTCCTGATCTGTTCTTCACGGGCCGGAGAGCTGCCTTCGAGAACCAGATCGGCGCCGAGAAATTCAGTCGCGCGCAGCATCATGGCGCCGTTCAGGCGGGCGCCGAAATAGCCGATGGCGGTACTCGCCGCCACCGCCACGACCAAAGCGAAAAACAACACGCGCAATTCCCCGGCGCGGGCATCGCGCATGAGTTGGCGAATGGCGAGACTGAACAGGCGCAACAGCGGCAAACGTGCCATCAAGGCTCCAGGGGGGCGACCAACAGCCCGGCTTCAAGACGGATCAGGCGCCGGCAGCGATGGGCCAGGCGTTCGTCGTGGGTCACCAGCACCAGGGTGGTGCCGCGTTCCTTGTTCAACTCGAAAAGCAGATCGCTGATGCGCTCGCCGGTGTGGCTGTCGAGGTTGCCGGTGGGTTCGTCGGCGAACAGCACGTCAGGCTCGGCAGCAAAGGCACGGGCAATCGCCACACGCTGTTGTTCGCCACCAGAGAGTTGGCGCGGTGAATGCGTCAGGCGTTGGCCGAGGCCGACGCGCTGGAGCAATTCGGTTGCACGCTCGCGCGCATCTTTGCGGCCATCAAGTTCCAGCGGCAGCATGACGTTTTCCAGCGCATTGAGGCTGTCGAGCAACTGGAACGACTGGAAGACGAAACCGACATGCTCGGCACGAATGCGTGCGCGCTGGTCTTCGTCGAGATTGCTCAGGCCCTGGCCGGCGAGAATGACTTCGCCACTGCTCGGCAGATCGAGACCGGCGAGCAAGCCGAGGAGGGTGGATTTACCCGAACCGGACGCGCCGACGATGGCCAGGCTGTCGCCCTTGTTCAGTTCCAGGCTGAGTTCGTGCAGGATAGTCAGTTCACCTTCCGCGCTGGGAACCACTTTGCTGAGGTTCTTCGCGGTGAGAATGCTTGCGCCCATGGAGAATCCGATGCGTGTGTGGTTTTTGAGTGCTGGCCTGGCCTTGATGTGCATGGCCCAGAACGCAGCGGCGGGTACTGTCCTGATCGTTGGCGATAGTATCAGCGCCGGTTTCGGACTGGATACCCGCTTGGGGTGGGTGTCGTTGCTCGAACAACGGCTCAAACAGGAGGGTTTCGACGACAAAGTGGTCAATGCCTCCATCAGCGGCGACACCAGTGCCGGAGGCCAGGCGCGCCTGCCCGCGCTGCTTGCAGAGCATAAGCCGGAACTGGTGATCCTCGAACTGGGTGGCAATGATGGCTTGCGCGGAATGCCGCCAAATCAATTGCAACAAAATCTTGCCTCGATGATCGACAGCTCGCGTCAGAGCGGGGCCAAGGTGCTGTTGCTCGGCATGCAGCTGCCGCCCAATTACGGCAAGCGTTACACCGATGCCTTCGCCGAGGTCTACGGCAAACTCGCCGACGATAAAAAGATCCCGCTAGTGCCGTTTTTCCTCGACGGCGTGGGCGGTCATCCGGACCTGATGCAGGCCGATGGTCTGCACCCGGCGGCCGGGGCTCAGGGCAAGTTGCTGGAAAATGTCTGGCCGACGCTAAAACCGCTGTTATGAGGCTTTTCTAAGGGCAGGCTTTCGGCTAATGTGGCGCCCCCTTATTTGGAGCCCCCGATGTCGCGTTCTGCCTGGTCCCTGTTTGCCTACCAACTGATCGAGCCTGACGAGCAGCTGGATCTGTTCGCCTGCCAGGAAGTGCGGGTGCATCTGGTGACGCGGCAACTCGAACTCGGTGGCTCGGCTGATCGCACTCTGTGCGGCAGTCTGTTGCCAGCGCAGCCACGCTGGTCGAGTGTGGATCGCCGGGTGTTTCAGGATCAGCGCCTGTGTTCGTTGTGCCGGGCTATTCTGGAATCGCAAAAGCGCGGCACCTCGCCGATCTGGCCGGAGCTGCGTTTCGAGCTTTAAGGTCAAAAGATCGCAGCCTGCGGCAGCTCCTACAAGGAAGGGCGTACACCTGTAGGAGCTGCCGCAGGCTGCGATCTTTTCAAGGCCTGACGCGGTCCATCGGGCTGTCTCCCCCAATATTCAAAGTGCGGTGTACAATCGCGCCCTTATACCCTTGTTGATCATGCGAAGGATTTTCCGGATGTTGCCGCGCTTTCCTGCCGTCACCCGCTGCCTGTCACTTGCCGCCCTGTGTGTGGCCGGTCCCGTTGCTGCATTGGAGTTTCCCCTGCCACCACCCGGTGAAGACATCATCGGCCAAGTGCAGGTGATCAAAGCCAAGTACGAAGACACTTTCGCCGATCTGGGCACGAAGTACGATCTGGGTTACTCGGAAATGGTCGCGGCCAACCCGGGCGTCGATGCCTGGTTGCCGGGCGCTGGCACCGAAATCGTTTTGCCGACCCGTTTCATTCTGCCGCCGGGCCCGCGTGAAGGCATCGTCATCAACCTCGCCGAATACCGCCTCTACTACTTCCCGAAAGGCAAGAACGTGGTTTATACGTTCCCGCTGGGTATCGGTCGTGAAGGTTGGGGCTCGCCAATCGCCCACACCTCGATCATCGCCAAGACGCCAAACCCGACCTGGACGCCTCCAGCGTCGATCAAGGCGGAACACGCCGCCGACGGTGATCCGCTGCCAAACGTAGTACCGGCCGGCCCGGACAATCCGCTGGGTCCGTTCAAGTTCACCTTGGGCACGCCGGGTTACCTGATCCACGGTTCGAACAAGAAATTCGGTATCGGCATGCGCACGAGCCACGGCTGCTTCCGCATGTTCAACAACAACGTGCTGGAAATGGCCGGCATGGTCCCGGTCGGTACGTCTGTACGCATCCTCAACGATGCCTACAAGTTCGGCAGCAGTGGCGGCAAGGTCTATCTGGAAGCGCACACGCCGATCGACGACAAGGGCAACCCGTCAGTGGTCGACAAGCACACTGCGGTGATCAACGCGATGCTCAAGCGTGAAGACGTCACCAGCAACCTGCGTGTGAACTGGGATGTGGTGCGTGATGTGGTCGCAGCCGAAGATGGCCTGCCAACGGAAATCGGCACACCGAGTACCTCGGCGCCTATGGTCTCGAGTACACCGATCGACTTGCAGCAATAAGTCGGGGTGCAGAACCCGCCGATGCGTGGAGCGTCGGCGGGTTTTTTATTGCCCGGGGAAAAGCATCGGACATAAAAAAGCCGACCCGAAAAATCGGGTCGGCTCGATAACAACCCCGAAGGATTATTACTTGCGGCTAGCTTTGTCCAGCATGCGCAGAGCACGCTCGTTAGCTTCGTCAGCAGTCTGTTGTGCTTTTTGAGCAGCAGCCAGAGCTTCATCAGCTTTACGGTAAGCTTCGTCTGCACGAGCCTGGGAGCGAGCAGCTGCGTCTTCAGTAGCGGTCAGACGTGCTTCGGTTTCTTTCGATGCGCTGCTGCAACCGGTAGCCAGAACTGCGGCCAGAGCCAGAGCAGAGAATTTCAGAACGTTGTTCATCGTGTTCCCCTTCAAGGACTTTCAATTAAGTGGCTGTCTCCTCACGATTGAGGAAATAGCCGGCGTACATACTACCCATTACTTGTAGTAAGTAAACTGACGTAAGGCAAGAAGCAAAAAAAATTGTAGGCGTTGATTCTTTTTCGAGCAACTTTTAACTGCGCTGTTTAAAAAATATACAGCTGCAAGCCCCGAGCTGAGCGAGTTAATGCGAAAAAGTTCCCGTTGCCACGTGCTGTTTTTGCAGTCTTGGCTAAAGTCTTTCTAGATGAATACGTCGACACTTTTGTTCCGAATTTGCGTGCTGCTTCGCTTATCTTTGTGCATGTTGAGGTGACTTTAAAAAAGGCTGCACGTCTTAAGTCTCAACATCCGGCAATGTTCAGGTGACCGGTTTGGCAAGATCTTCTTCCAGGCCCACCCTGCGTCCATCGGAGCAACCCACGCCAACTCGCTTGATGACGAGCGTACCTTGAGCATTTTTGCCAATGGTGCCTACTATTTATCAGGTGCCAGGTTGCGCGAGATCGGTGTGGCTCTTCTCGGTGTCCATCAGGCACGGGGTGGCGTAGATGTTCCTTCGCCGGAAAAACATCGGTAAGGTAGGGGTCAGAATTCAAGACCCGCGAGGAGTAGTGATGAGCGAGGCGTTGTCCATCCACCATGACCAGGCTGGTCATCAGTTCGAGACCAATGTGGACGGTCATCGTGCCTACCTGACCTATATGGATCTGGGGAAACAGACCCTGGATATCTATCGCACCTTCGTGCCTAACGCCCTGCGTGGCCGTGGCATTGCCGCAGCGCTGACCGAGAGCGCGCTGCAGTACGCCGAAGAGATGGGTTACACGGTGATCCCGTCCTGCTCTTACGTCGAGCGCTACATGGAGCGCCATCAGCGCCGCGCCGCCAAGATCTGAATCGCACACACAAAAACGCCGGGCAATGCCCGGCGTTTTTTTATGCCAGTAAAACGCTGATCAGCTGCGCTGGCGTTTCGGCAACACGTCCTTGAGCTTGGCGTGCATGCTGCGCAGGGTGTTCTCGGTGGCGGACCAGTCGATGCAGGCATCGGTGATCGACACGCCGTATTGCAGGTCGGCGAGGTCTTTTGGAATCGCCTGGCAACCCCAGTTCAGATGACTCTCGACCATCAAACCGATAATCGACTGGTTGCCTTCGAGGATCTGGTTGGCAACGTTCTCCATCACCAGCGGTTGCAGGGCCGGATCCTTGTTGGAGTTGGCGTGACTGCAGTCGACCATGATGTTCGGCTTGATCTTCGCCTTGTTCAGCGCCTGTTCGCACAGGGCAACGCTGACCGAATCGTAGTTCGGCTTGCCGTTGCCACCGCGCAGCACCACGTGACCGTAGGCGTTGCCTTTGGTGGTGACGATCGACACGCCACCTTCCTGGTTGATACCGAGGAAACGATGCGGGCTGGAGACCGACTGCAAGGCGTTGATCGCCACCGTCAGACCGCCGTCGGTACCGTTCTTGAAGCCGACGGCCGAGGACAGGCCGGAAGCCATTTCCCGGTGAGTCTGCGATTCAGTGGTACGCGCGCCAATGGCCGACCAGCTGATCAGGTCCTGCAGATACTGCGGGGAGATCGGGTCGAGGGCTTCGGTCGCGGTTGGCAGGCCTTTTTCGGCCAGATCCAGCAGCAACTGACGACCGATGTGCAGACCGTCCTGGATCTTGAACGAGTCGTCCAGGTACGGATCGTTGATCAGGCCTTTCCAGCCAACGGTGGTCCGTGGCTTTTCGAAATACACGCGCATGACCAGATACAGGGTGTCGGAGACTTCCGCCGCCAGCACCTTGAGGCGATCGGCGTATTCGTGGGCAGCCTTGATATCGTGGATCGAGCACGGGCCGATCACTACGAACAGACGGTGGTCGGTGCCATCAAGAATGTTGCGAATGACTTCGCGGCCCTTGGTGACGGTGCGCAGGGCAGCATCGCTCAGAGGGATATCACGCTTGAGCTGATCGGGAGTGATCAGGGTCTCGTTAGAGGCGACGTTTAGGTCGTTGATCGGTAAATCAGCCATCGTTTACTCGTCAGGTCACGGGTGCCGGCCGCCAGCGATCCCCGCGCGGCGGAGCACAGCAGATTAAAGCGCGTCGGGGAGCGGAACCTTAGCGCGTAAAGCGCCTGCTCGACAATGGGCAAAAGGTGCTTTAGTCCAGCGCTGGCTGCGCAAAAGCCTTGCGCACGCTGTCGTGGGAGAACTCGTCGGCATGTTGCTCGACCCATTGCAGGGCCACCGCCTGAATTTCCTGCAGGTCATCGTGGGTTTCGTGCATGCGGCAGTAGCGCTCGATCTGACACACTTGTTCACCCATTCGCGCGCTGAACAGCGTCTGCTCATCGGTGAAGGCGATGCCCACCAGATAGCCTTTTTTACGCCGTAGGCACCATGCCACATAGCCCGGATAACAGATGTCGGCGTTGAGTGTCGGCATGCGCACTTGCAGCGCTGTGCCATGACGCCAGGCACGGTGGTAATTGCAAGCGATGCCGCCGAGGCTGATAGTGTGCAGCTGTTGCCTGGAAATACACTCAGGCTTGAGCAAGGTTAATTCAACCGGCACCTCGTCCGGATGAGGAATGAAACGTCCCATGAGCACAGACTCCCTGTGTCGGTCATTTGACATTGTTTCCCCCAGTATAGTGGTCGAATCCGAACTGACCGATTTCGACGCCGATCAACGGCTATTGGCGATGAGCGGCGTTTCGCTGGTGATTTTCACCAGTGTCGGCTGCGCCAGTTGCCGTTATGCCCGCGAGGTGTTGCCGGGACTTGATCTAGCCATCAATCAGTTGTGCTGGATCGATGCCGGCGACAACGGCGGGTTGGTCGAGCGCTATCAGGTCTTTCATTTGCCGGCGCTGTTTGTGGTGCGCGACGGTGAGTTCTTTGGGGCATTGCACACGCGCCTGACGGCCGATGCGTTGAACGCGGCGCTGGTGCAGGCACTGGGTCGAGTTGCAGAGGAGTTGCCATGATGGGGGCAGTGAATAAACCGGTCGTAGGGATTATCGGTACCGGCGCAATTGGGGGTTTTTACGGTGTGATGCTGGCGCGTGCCGGTTTCGATGTGCACTTTCTGTTGCGCAGCGAGTTTTCGGCGGTGGCTGAGCGCGGTCTGCAAATCAACAGCGCGGTGCATGGCCCGCTGACGTTGCATCCGGCGCAGGCCTATTCGTCGGCCGAAGACATGCCCAAATGTGACTGGCTGTTGGTGGGGGCAAAAACCACCAGCAACGCCGGCCTCGCGCCTTCTATCATTCAAGCGGCCAAACCGGATGCGAAAGTGTTGGTGCTGCAAAACGGTCTCGACGTCGAAGACAGTTTGCGTGAACTGCTCCCCGATTCCCTGCATCTGCTGGGCGGTTTGTGCCTGATCTGTGTACACCGCGAAGGTCCCGGACAAGTCACCCATCAGGCGCTCGGCGCGGTCAACGTTGGCTATCACAGCGGCCCGGCCATGGATGATGGCGCGCGCATGGTGATTGTCGAGGAGGGCTGCGGGTTGTTCCGCGCTGCCGGAATCGATTCCCAGGCAATGCCCAATCTGCAACAGGCGCGCTGGCAGAAACTGGTGTGGAATATTCCCTACAACGGACTCTCGGTGTTGCTCGGTGCAGGCACCACGCCGTTGATGGCCGATGCCGACAGCCGTGCGTTGATCCAGGCGTTGATGGCCGAAGTGGTGCAAGGCGCCAAGGCCTGTGGCCACGATATACCGCCGGGATACGCCGACTATCTGTTCATGATGACCGAGAAAATGCCCGACTACTGGCCGAGCATGTACCACGACTTTCTACATAAACGGCCGCTGGAGCTGCAAGCGATCTACGCTCGACCATTGGCGGCAGCGAAAGCCGAGGGTTGTGAGTTGCCGCGCATCGAAGCGTTGTATCGCAATTTAAGTTTTATCGACCGGCGCAACGTTTAAGCCGGTCGCTCTGGGGGAAGGCATGGCCAAGAACATCGATGACAAACTGGTGCTGGCGATTTCGTCGCGCGCCTTGTTCGACCTGAGCGAGAGCCACAAGGTCTATCTGTCGAGCGGCGTTGAAGCCTATCGGCAATATCAGATCGAGCACGAAGACGAAATTCTGGCACCCGGCGATGCCTTCCCGCTGGTGGAAAAACTTTTGGCGCTCAACAGTCGCCTCGGCCGCGCACGGGTCGAGGTGATTCTGGTCTCGCGCAACAGCGCCGACACCGGCCTGCGCGTGTTCAACTCGATTCACCATTACGGTCTGGCGATTTCCCGCGCGGCGTTTGTCGGCGGGCGCAGTCCGTATCCGTATCTGAAAGCCTTCGGTTGCGACCTGTTTTTGTCGACGCATGCTGAAGACGTGCGCGCGGCACTGGACGCCGGTTTCGCCGCAGCAACGATTCTGTCCGGTGGCGCCAGTCGCGCGGCCAGCGACGAATTGCGCATCGCTTTCGACGGTGATGCGGTGATTTTTTCCGATGAATCGGAGCGCGTTTATCAGTCCGGCGGGCTGGAAGCGTTCCAGGCCAAGGAGCGTGAGTCGGCCCGCGAGCCATTGCGCGGTGGGCCGTTCAAAGGCTTTCTGGCGGCGCTCAATTTGCTCCAGCGGGAATTCCCCGACGATGATTGCCCGATCCGTACGGCGCTGGTCACCGCGCGTTCGGCGCCAGCGCATGAGCGGGTGATCCGCACCTTGCGTGAGTGGGACATTCGCCTCGACGAGTCACTGTTCCTCGGCGGCCTGACCAAATCGGCATTCCTCGAAGCGTTTGCCGCCGACGTGTTTTTCGACGATCAGGCCGGCCACTGCGAACTCGCCCGCGAAGTCGTTGCCACTGGCCACGTGCCGCACGGCATCAGCAACGAACCGTCGATCTAAAGCCCTTTGGTTCAAGACGTTGCGTCGCCCGTCGTAGTCGCCAAGGCACTGCTAAGCTGAATCAAATCTCCGCCATGTTGGCACGCGAGGAGGTCATATGATTCGTTCGATGCTGTATGCCACTGACCTCGGTCTGTACGCCCCGTTAGTGATGCAGCATGCCCTGGCGTTGGCGCGAACGTTCAATGCCGATTTGTATGTGGTGCACGCGGTGGAGCCGATGGGGCTGTTTGCCGAATCGGTGTTGCAAAGTTATCTGGACGAGCAGGCATTGAACGAATTTCACAGCCAGGGTCTGAAAACAGTCATCGCCAATATCGAGCAGCGGGTGCTGGATAGTTTTCGCGAAGAACTCGGGGATGAAGGTGAGCAGGATCTGCAGCGGATTCGCGCGGTGCGCGTGGTGCAGGGCGATCCGTCACAGGTGATCCTCGACCAGGTGCAAAAACTCTCTGTCGATTTGCTGATCGTCGGCAGTCACAGTCATGGGGTGGGCGCGGAAACACCGTTGGGGCGCACGGCGGCGCGGGTCCTGCAATTGGCCAAGGTGCCGGTTTATCTGGTGCCGTTAGTGGAGCGCCGGCGGCGGGAGGATCGCTGAAGCAGGAATAATGGCGCTTTGATAAAAAAGTTCTAGATTTATTCTCCAAACCATTAATATAGTTATATACCGTCGCTGATGCCCGTGGCGTCTACCTGCTTTGAGGGATACATATGAAGCTTCAACAATTGCGCTACATCTGGGAAGTGGCGCACCACGACCTCAACGTTTCCGCTACAGCCCAAAGCCTCTACACCTCGCAACCGGGCATCAGTAAACAAATCCGCCTGCTGGAAGACGAACTCGGCGTCGAAGTGTTTGCCCGCAGCGGCAAACACCTGACCCGCGTGACCCCGGCCGGCGAGCGCATCATCACCACTGCCGGTGAGATTCTGCGCAAGGTCGAGAGTATCAAGCAGATCGCCCAGGAATTCTCCAACGAGAAAAAAGGCACCCTGTCGATCGCCACCACTCACACTCAGGCACGTTATGCGCTGCCACCGGTGATCAGCAATTTCATCAAGCAATACCCCGACGTGGCGCTGCACATGCACCAGGGTTCGCCGATGCAGATCGCCGAAATGGCTGCTGACGGCACCGTCGATTTTGCCATTGCCACCGAAGCGCTGGAGCTGTTCGGCGATCTGGTGATGATGCCGTGCTATCGCTGGAACCGTTGCGTGGTCGTGCCCCAGGGCCACCCGCTGACCAAGCTGCCGAAGCTGACCCTGGAAGCACTGGCCGAATACCCGATCGTGACTTACGTGTTCGGTTTCACTGGCCGTTCGAAACTCGACGAAGCTTTCAGTCATCGCGGCCTGACGCCGAAAGTGGTGTTCACTGCGGCCGACGCCGACGTGATCAAAACCTACGTGCGTCTGGGCCTGGGCGTGGGCATCGTCGCTAAAATGGCGGTCGACACCAAACTCGATAGCGATCTGGTGGTGCTGGATGCCAGCGAATTGTTCGAATCGAGCATCACCAAGATCGGCTTCCGTCGTGGCACTTTCCTGCGTGGTTTCATGTGCGACTTCATCGAGAAGTTCGCCCCGCACCTGACTCGCGAAGTCATGGCCAAAGCCATCCAGTGCCACAACAAGCAGGAACTGGAAGAGCTGTTCGACGGCGTCGAACTGCCCGTCCACTAAGCAATTGCCTCAGAGCACCTCGGTGACAGCGAACTGTTGCCGGGTGCCTGCCACCAGAATCTCCACCTCATCACCTTCGCACTTGCCCAGCAGGCTTTTGCCCAGCGGCGAGCGAGGGGTGATGACGGTAATTGGCTGACCGACCACATCGACTTTCAGGCCTGCCGCATCGGGCGCCAGAAACAGCCATTGCTCGCGACCCTTTTCATCTTCCAGACCAAGCAGGGCGCCGACTTCGATGCCACGGTTTTCGTCATAGGCACGCAGCGTCAGGTTCTGGCACAGCGCCAGTGACTGACGGATTTCCTCGACTCTTTTTGCTTGCCCGGCCGCCAGATACGACGCCTCAAGCCCAAGCGTGTCGTACTTGTTCTCGGCGATGTTTTCTTCGTGGGTCGCGGTTTCGTAAGCGGTTTGCGCGGCGCGTTCGGCGATGTCGAGATCGATGCGCAGTTTGTCGAGAATCAGTTGGTGGACGATGTGCTTGTTCATGATCAATCGCAGAATTGCAAAACGTTGGCGCGGGATTTTTCGCTGGGAGCCGTCTGATCCTGTTGCAACCAGAACTGGCATTTTGGATTCGACTGATTACGAATGCTGCTGCGAGCCTGATCCATGCGCACTTGCTGCTCGCTCTTGCGCAGGTTTTCTTCGTACTGTTGGAACAGCGGGCTCTGCGGCGGGATATCCGGCTGCACCTGCACCGCCGGTGGATTGGCCAGTTGTTGCACCGCCTGGGCAACCGGTGCCAGTTGTTCTTTGAACAGCAAATGCGACAGCAGCCAGCAGGTCAGCGCAATGGCGACGAAGCCCAGCCACATGCCCAAGGCAATACTGCCGGTCAAATGCAGCGCGCTAAGCTGAACAGGCAAAGGACGGCGCGGGTTGGGACGGTAGGGCATGGCTGCCTCCTGGCGGATGATGACGGGCAAGTAGCGATTGTCGCACGAAGATTAATCGCCGTCGGCTCTTCTGCGCGAGGTCATTTATGCGGACAATCGGCGCTTTTGCCAACGGGAGTCTTGAATGCCTGAATTGAAACCCCGCTGGGATATTTTCTGCACCGTGGTCGACAACTTTGGCGACATCGGCGTGACCTGGCGTCTGGCTCGGCAATTGGTGGCTGAGCATGGTTTGGCGGTGCGCTTGTGGGTCGATGATCTGCGCGCATTCGAACGCATTTGCCCGGCGATCGATATAAGCGCCGCACAGCAATCGCAACAAGGCGTCGAAGTGCGGCACTGGCCGGTTGAGTGGGTGCACACGGATGCGGCGGATGTGGTGATTGCCGCGTTTGCCTGTCAGTTACCGAGTGATTACATGGACGCGATGGCAGGGCGTGAACAGCCGCCGCTGTGGATGAACCTAGACTATCTCAGCGCTGAAGACTGGGTGATCGGCTGTCACGGGTTGCCGTCGGTCAAATACAAATCGGTGCAGAAGTTCTTCTTCTTTCCGGGATTTCAACCGGGTACTGGCGGGCTGTTGCGTGAGCGAGGATTGCTCGAGCAGCGTCGGCAATTTCAGCAGGATGCCGAGGCTCAGCGCCAATTCCTGCAAGGCCTCGGGATCGATCGTGCGCCTGACGCCCAGCTGATTTCGCTGTTTGCCTACGAGAATGCCGGGCTGGCCAGTTGGCTGGACGTTTTGGCCGCGGACACCGCGCCGACTCATCTGCTGGTGCCGGAAGGGCGGATTCTGGGTGATGTGGCGCGCTGGCTCGAGGTAGAAGCCCTGGCGGTCGGTGCGATTCATGTGCGTCAGTCGCTCACCGTACAAGTGCTGCCGTTCGTCCGACAGGATCAATATGATCACGTGCTCTGGTGCTGCGATTTCAACGCGGTGCGCGGTGAGGACTCGTTCGTCCGCGCGCAATGGGCGGGGCGACCGATGCTCTGGCACATCTATCAGCAGGACGAAGACATCCATCTGGATAAGCTCGACGCCTTCCTCGCGCTCTATACAAAAGGCCTTTCACCGGCCGCTGCCGAGGCGATGAACGGTCTCTGGCAGGCCTGGAGCGCCGGCCGGCCAATCGGTGAACACTGGCTCGCGGCCCGTAATCATTGGCCAGAACTGCAGGAGAATGCCGAGGCGTGGTGTCTGGAACAAGGCTTGCAGGCCGATCTTGCCGCAGCGCTGGTACAGTTTTACCTAAATTGGATATGATACGCGGCCTAGATTTTTGTAAATCCCATCCAAATTCGGATATTCGCAATGAAAACTGGTAAAGAACTGAAACCCGGTACCGTGATCCGTCTCGAGAACGATCCTTGGCTGGTTCAGAAAGCTGAATTCACCAAGTCGGGCCGTAACAGCGCGATCATGAAGACCAAGCTGAAAAACCTGCTGACCGGTTACAAGACCGAGATCGTTTACAGCGCTGACGACAAACTGGACGACGTGATCCTCGACCGCAAAGAAGCGACCCTGTCCTTCATCAGCGGCGACACTTACACGTTCATGGACACCACTGACTACACCATGTACGAGCTGAACGCTGAAGACATCGAAGCTGTTCTGCCTTTCGTTGAAGAAGGCATGACCGATGTTTGCGAAGCGATCTTCTTCGAAGAGCGTCTGGTTTCCGTAGAGCTGCCGACCACCATCGTGCGCGTAGTTGACTACACCGAAGGTTCGGCTCGCGGCGACACTTCCGGCAAAGTCATGAAGCCAGCCAAGCTGGCTAACGGTACCGAGCTGCAAGTTGCTGACTTCATCGAAATCGGTGACAAGATCGAAATCGACACCCGCGAAGGCGGTTCCTACAAAGGCCGTGCCAAATAAGCACTGCTTTTTACGGAAAGAAAAAGCCCGACCATTGAGTCGGGCTTTTTTGTGCCTGGGTTCTGAGATTCACATTACCCCTGTGGGAGCGAGCCTGCTCGCGAAAGCGGTGTGTCATTCAATGAAGTGTTGTCTGACAGGACGCCTTCGCGAGCAGGCTCGCTCCCACAATGGGACTGCGGTTATTTCAGATGTTCCTTCAGCTCCTGCGAAGCCTGCAGCATCGCCGAACGCACCGCCGGCACCTGGCTGACCACGTTAAGCAAACCGTAATCGTGAATCATGCCGTTGTAGCGCACCGACGTCACCGCCACGCCGGCCTCATCGAGTTTGCGCGCATACGCTTCACCTTCATCACGCAGCACATCGGCGCCGGCGGTCTGCACCAGCGCGGGCGGCAAGCCCTTCAGTTGTGCAGTGGTGGCCCGCAGCGGCGACGCGTAGATCTCGTTTCGCTGCTTGGCGTCGGTGGTGTAGTTGTCCCAGAACCACTTCATCATGTTGCGCGTGAGGAAGTGCCCTTCGGCGTACTGATTGTAGGAGCCGGTATCGAAATTGGCGTCCGTCACTGGCCACAGCAGCACTTGGAATTTGATCGCCGGAGTGCCTTTGTCTTTGGCCATCAGTGCAACCACAGCCGCCATGTTGCCGCCGACACTGTTGCCCGCCACGGCCAGACGCTTGCCGTCGACATTGATCTCTTTGCCGTGCTCGGCGACCCACTTCGTCGCGGCGTAAGCCTGGTTGATCGCCACCGGGTAATGCGCCTCCGGGGAAGGCGTGTAATTGACGAACACCGCCGCCGCTCCCGAACCCACCACCAGATCCCGCACCAGCCGCTCGTGCGTCGGGAAATCACCCAGCACCCAGCCACCGCCGTGGAAGAACATGAACACTGGCAGCTCGCCCTTGACCCCGGCCGGCCGGACGATGGTCAGGCTCAACGGTTGGCCATCGACCTGGATGGCCTTCTCGCTGACGTCCGCTTTGGGCAGCGTCAACTTGACCCCGGACTGCGCACCGACCAGCACGGCGCGGGCATCTTTGGGCGTCAGCTGTTCCATCGGTTTGCCGGTGCCGGCATTCAGCACATCGAGAAATGCCTGAGTGTTGTGTTCGACATCACCGGCGAAAGCGCTGTGGATAGACAGGGCGAGAAGGGTACCGGTCAAGACTTTGCTGAAAGTGTGCATGTTCATTTCCTGTTCGGGCCTGAGGTATCAGCAGTTAAACGGTGACGTGCAGACGCACATCGACGTTGCCGCGGGTGGCGTTGGAGTACGGGCAGACCTGGTGAGCAGCGTCGACCAGCGCTTGAGCGTCGGCCTGTTTCAGACCTGGCAGGCTGATGTGCAGATCGATGTCCAGACCGAAGCCGCCAGGGATCTGGCCGATACCGACGTGGGCGGTGATCGAGGCGTCGTCAGGGATTTTGCGTTTGGTCTGGCTGGCGACGAATTTCAGAGCGCCGATGAAGCAGGCCGAGTAGCCAGCCGCGAACAGTTGCTCTGGGTTGGTCGCCGCGCCGCCGGCACCGCCGAGTTCTTTCGGGGTGGCGAGTTTGACGTCGAGGATGTTGTCGCTGGAGATCGCACGACCATCACGGCCGCCAGTGGAGGTTGCGATTGCGGTGTAGAGAGTTTGCATGGTGTGAGCCTCATTGAGTATGTTTTTGTGCGCTAATTGTTTGCGCGCTAAGTAAGTGCGAGATGAATGTATCGCGCGAATATTTAGTGTGCAAGATAAATTTTTGAAAAAGCTGCACTTCCACGGAGGGGCGGGTATGAGAGGGTGGCTGTAAGGCTTGAGTTAGAGCGGATTGCGCGGTAGATCAGGCGGTAAAAATATTTTGCTGGCGATGAAATCAATGTGGGAGCGAGCCTGCTCGCGAATGCGCTGTATCAGTCACCATTCATATCGACTGACACTACGCATTCGCGAGCAGGCTCGCTCCCACAGGGACTGTGTGGAGGTCAGATCAGGCTTTCTTGCAAGTGACTGCGCAGCGCCTGCAACTCTGCTTGCAGGTTTTGCAGGCGTTCCAGGGAGAAGCCGCTGGCGCCGAGGATGCATTGCGGGACCGTCTGGGCTTTTTCTTTCAACGCGCGGCCTTGTTCGGTCAACTCGACAATCACCACGCGCTCATCCTCACGGCTGCGCGTGCGACTCAGTAAGCCTTCAGCCTCCAGGCGTTTGAGCAGCGGCGTCAGCGAGCCTGGATCGGTCAGCAACCGTGAGCTGATTTCTCCGACGGTCAAACCATCCTTCTCCCACAGCACCATCATCGCCAGGTACTGCGGGTAGGTCAGATTCAAGGCTTGCAGCAGCGGCTTGTAGACCTTGGTCATCATCAGCGAAGTGGAATGCAGGGCGAAGCACGCCTGATTGTCGAGGAGCAGGTCGTCGCAGGTGTCGCGTTCGGAAGTCATGTCAAAGCCTTGTTCGATGATGGGCATGAATCTAGCGCTCGAATCTTTAATGCGCCAGATAATTCTCCGTGTTTAATGCCTGCCCAGATCTCGCTGCAACGCCAGATCCCAAGGCGGCACCGGACTGAAGCGGGTCTTGAGATATTCAAGCAACAAGCGGCTGCGCGAGTTGGTTTGTTGCTCCATGCGCAGCGCGTAGATGCCGGTGGACTCCGGTTTCGGCAGGCCGTTTTCGCAGAACAGTGGCAACAGTTCGCCGCGCAACAGGTATTCGCTGGCCAGCCACGTTGGCAGATGCGCGATGCCCAAGCCGGCCAGAGCGCCGCAGACCAGGGCCTCGGCATTGTTGGCGCTCATGCGGATGCGCGCCGGACGGTGCAATTGCATCTGCCCGTCCTGTTCGAAGCGCCAGGCGAAGGGTGGGGCGAGGCCTTCCCAGTCCAGGCCATCATGTTCATGCAACTGCGCGGGCGTGTTTGGCATGCCTCGGCGCTGCAGATAATCGGCGCTGGCGCAGGCAATGCGCACCATGCTCGCCAGCGGTGTGGCCACCAGTCGCGTATCCGCCATCTGCCCGGCCCGCAGCACCAGATCGACTTTGCCCAGGTTCGAGCCGCCCATGTCGACGAAACTGTCGATCAAGTGCAACTGCACGTCCAGCCCCGGGTACAGGACAAGAAAGTCAGCAATCACCGGCGCCAGATGTCGGCGCCCGAACGCGGCGGGGGCATCGATGCGAATCAAGCCTTCCGGCGCACTGCTCAGCGACACAGCTTCGGCGCGGGCCAGTTGCAATTCGGCGACTATCCGCCGCGCGCGTTCGGCAAACGCCAGGCCTGCCGGCGTTGCGCGCACGGCATGGGTGCTACGGACAAACAACTGGCTGCCAACGGCGCTTTCCAGACTGTCGATCCGGCGCGCCACGGCCGAAGGTGTCAGCGGATGACGGCGCGAAGCGGCAGAAAAACTGCCGCTCTCCAGCACATCGAGAAACAGCCCGAGTTGATCGGTCAATTGATTGGGATTCATGGTTGGCAACGCCTGTGCGAAATCGGCATAGCCATTGTGCGTTGCTATGCGTTTCCCCGCCAGCCGTGACTGCGTAGGATGAATCGCCTGACGTGAGAGGAATTTGCTGTGATGGAGTTTGTGTTGTACCTGCTGTTCGGCGCCGCACTTGGCACACTTGGCGGCATCTTCGGCATCGGCGGCGGTTTGATTGCCATTCCGTTGCTTGGCGTGTGGTTTGGTCTCGATCAGCAGATCGCCCAAGGCACGGCGCTGGTCATGGTTGTACCCAATGTGATGCTGGCGCTATGGCGTTATCACCAGCGCAATCGCATCGAACTGCGGCACGCGCTGCCCTTGGCGGTGATGGGTTTTTGCTTTGCGTGGATCGGTTCGATCTGGGCGGTGGGCATTGATGCGCAAACCATGCGCATCGGATTTGTCGCGTTCCTGGTGGTGCTCTCGGCGTACAACCTGCTGAAGATGTTCGGCAAGCCACCCGCTGCGACGTCTGAAATGCGCTATTCCTGGCCGTGGCTTGGCGTGCTCGGCGCGGCGTCAGGGACCATGGGCGGTTTATTCGGTGTCGGCGGCGCGGTGGTGGCAACGCCGGTGCTGACCAGCCTGTTTGGCACCACGCAAGTGGTTGCTCAAGGCTTGTCGCTGGCGCTGGCTTTGCCCAGTACCGGCGTGACCCTGGTGACCTACGCGGTGCACCACGAAGTGGACTGGATGATCGGTCTGCCGCTGGCCATCGGTGGCCTAGCGAGCATCAGTTGGGGAGTGAAAGTCGCCCACGCGATGCCGGAAAAACTCCTGCGCGGGCTGTTCTGCGGTTTCCTGGTGCTGTGTGCGGTGATGCTCGCGTTTAAAGTTTGAAGCCTTCGACGATGTGCTCGGCCAGGCACTCGGTGATCGGCGACGGATTGTTCAGGTTGCGGATCAGCATGATGCTGGCCTCGGGCAGCAGCGGCAGATCCTCGGCGGCGCCGAGAATGCGCATGTCCGGGGTGATCAGACTCTCCAGTTGCGCGGTGATCGCCAGACCGGCGCTGACCACTGCCATCAACGCCGAGAGGCTGGTGCTGTTGTAAGCGATGCGGTAATCGCGGCCCATCGCATCCAGCGCATTACACGCCCACAAGCGGCAGAAGCAATCACTGTTGAACATCGCCAGGGGCAGCGGGGTTTGTTCGTGGGCACTGAAATTCTGCGCTTCGGCCCAGACGAAACGCTCCTTGCGCAACAACTGGCCGATCTCGTTGCCCGGCTCGCGGGTAACGATCGACAAGTCCAGATCGGTGCGTTGCAACAATTGCTTGGTCGACTCGCAATGCACTTCGATCTGGATCAGCGGATAGAACTGCGCGAACCGCGACAGAATCCCCGGCAGAAAGCGCATCACGTAATCGTCAGGCGTGCCGATGCGCACCGTGCCGACCATGTGCGGCTCGCGCAAGGTGTTGAACACTTCGCTGTGCAACTTGAGGATGCGCCGCGCGTAACCGAGCAGTACCTGGCCTTCAGCGGTCAGGCGCACCTGGCGGCCGTCGCGCTCGAACAACTGTCGCTGCAAGACATCTTCTTCCAGACGCTTCATCTGCATGCTCACCGCCGATTGTGTGCGGTTGACCATTTCGCCGGCGCGGGTGAAGCCGCCCTGATCGGCAATCGCGACAAAGGTGCGCAGGACATCGGTATCGATACTGGGGTAAGCCGACAATTGATGAATCTCCGTGATGCATGCCATCAGAAACATTCGTTGGATTGATCTTAGCGCCGGCGTGAGACTTGAGCCATCCACAAAGGAGGCAACACGATGAAAGGTCAAAGAGAGTATGTAGACGAAGCAAAATTTTCCGGCCACGGCCATATCGTTTCCGACCTGCTGCACAAGTTTAGCCGCTGGTACGAACTGCACCGTGAACGCGAGTTGCTCGCCAGTCTGAGCGACGAAGCGTTGAAGGACATCGGCGTCAGTCGTGCCGACGTTGAACACGAAGCCGTGCGGCCGTTCTGGGATGACCCGATGCATAAATGACCCGCTGCATAAATGATGAGCAGAGCGCTACACAAACCAACTTCGAGTGAGGTAGGTTGCGAGCAGACAAGGAGATGCTCATGCCCGCAACAGTATCCTTTTCCCTCAAACAGGCGCGACGTCTGGCGCTGGCGGCCCAAGGCTTCAACGGGCGCCAGCCGCCGACTGTCAAGGCCACCCACGTCAACCGGCTGATCGAACGGCTGGGCCTGCTGCAAATCGACTCCGTCAACGCCGTGGTGCGCTCGCACTACCTGCCGCTGTTTTCCCGTCTCGGTGCCTACTCTGCTGATTTGCTCGACCAGGCTGCCTGGAGTTCGGGGCGACGTCGTACGCTGTTTGAATACTGGGGACATGAAGCGTCATTGTTGCCGCTGTCGATGTATCCGTTGATGGCTTGGCGGATGCAGCGAGCCAGGCGCGGCGAGGATATCTATCAGCAACTGGCGAAATTCGGTCGTGAGCAGCAGGACGTGGTTCGCCGGGTCTTGAGTTCGGTGGAAGAGCAGGGCGCGTTAGGCGCCGGCAGTTTGTCGACCCGCGAAGACAAGGCCGGGCCATGGTGGGACTGGAGCGCGGAAAAGCATGCGCTGGAGTGGCTGTTCGCGGCGGGTGAAGTGACGGTGGCGGGGCGGCGTGGTTTTGAGCGTTTGTATGATTTGCCGGAGCGGGTGATTCCCTCTTCAATTCTGCAGCAAGCATTGCCTGATGAGGCTGAGGCGCAGCGTGGCTTGCTGTTGCATGCGGCGCAGGCATTGGGTGTCGGCACCGAAAAAGACCTGCGCGATTACTTTCGCCTGAATCCGGCGGATGCGCGTCCACGTCTGGCGGAGTTGGTCGAGGCTGGGCAATTGCAGCTGTGCGAAGTCGCCGGTTGGCGGCAGATCGCCTATTGCCTGCCGGAGCCGAAAGTCCCGCGCAAGGTGATGGCAAGTGCGCTGTTGTCGCCGTTCGATTCGTTGATCTGGGAGCGCAGCCGCACTGAGCGTTTGTTCGATTTCCGCTATCGGCTGGAGATTTATACGCCGCAGGACAAGCGGGTCTACGGCTATTACGTGTTGCCGTTTCTGCACAACGAGCGGATTGCCGCGCGGGTTGATCTGCGTGCCGAGCGGGCGGCGGGGCAGTTGGCGGTGCATGCGGTGCACGAGGAAGAGCCGGGACTGGATGAGGAGGGGATGTTGGCGCTGGCGCTGAACTTGCGGCAGATGGCGGATTGGTTGGGGCTGGCGCGGGTGCAGCTCAATTGTCAGCGTGAGAGTGCGGCGCGGTTGCGGGTGGCATTGGCACAGATTGGGGGCGACTGAACCGGCCTCTTCGCGAGCAGGCTCGCTCCCACATGGGTTTGTATACGACACAAATCCCCTGTGGGAGCTAGCCTGCTAGCGATTTCAGGCGACGCGGTCTAGCGGCGAACCTGCTTGAGGGTTTCAGCAATCAAAAACGCCAATTCCAGAGACTGATCGGCATTCATCCGCGGATCACAGTGGGTGTGATAGCGATCCGACAACCCGTCTTCAGTAATCGGCCGCGCACCACCGATGCACTCGGTGACATTCTGTCCGGTCATCTCGATGTGAATGCCGCCGGCATAACTGCCTTCCGCTTCGTGCACCTGGAAGAACTGCTTCACCTCGCCAAGGATCTGCGCGAAGTCGCGGGTCTTGTAGCCGCTGCTGGCCTTGATGGTGTTGCCGTGCATCGGGTCGGAACTCCACAGCACTTGCTTGCCTTCACGCTGCACCGCGCGGATCAGCGCTGGCAAATGATCGCCGACCTTGTTTGCGCCCATCCGCGCAATCAGGTTGAGGCGCCCCGGATCGTTGTCCGGGTTGAGCACGTCGATCAGGCGGATCAGATCGTCCGGGTCCATGCTCGGGCCGACTTTCACGCCGATCGGGTTGTTCACGCCACGGAGGAATTCAACGTGCGCGCCGTCGAGCTGACGGGTACGGTCACCGATCCACAGCATGTGCGCCGAGCAATCGTAGTAATCGTTGGTCAGGCTGTCGCGGCGTACGAAGGCTTCTTCGTAGTTCAGCAGCAACGCTTCGTGGGCGGTGAAGAAGCTGGTTTCACGCAATTGCGGCGAGCTGTCCATGCCGCAGGCGCGCATGAATGCCAGGGTTTCATCGATGCGGTCGGCGAGGTGGCTGTACTTCTCGGCCAGCGCCGAGTTGGCGATGAAATCCAGATTCCATTTGTGCACCTGATGCAGGTCGGCAAAACCGCCTTGGGCAAACGCGCGCAGCAGATTCAGCGTGGCGGTGGATTGGTGGTAGGACTGCAGCAGACGCTCCGGATCCGGCACGCGGCTTTTCTCGTCGAAACCGATGCCGTTGACGATGTCGCCCCGGTAGGCCGGCAGGGTCACGCCGTTGATGGTCTCGTCGTTGGCCGAGCGCGGCTTGGCGAACTGACCGGCCATGCGCCCGACCTTGACCACCGGGCAACCGGCGGCGAAGGTCATGACGATCGCCATTTGCAGCAACACTTTAAAGGTGTCGCGAATTTTTGCCGCAGAGAACTCGGCGAAGCTTTCCGCACAATCGCCGCCCTGCAACAGGAAGGCTCGGCCCTGGGTGACTTCGGCAAACTGTCGGCGCAGTTCGCGCGCTTCACCGGCAAACACCAGCGGCGGATAACTGGCCAGGGTTTGCTCGACCTGGCGCAGGTGCGCGGCGTCGGGGTATTGCGGTTGTTGCTGGATCGGCAGGGCGCGCCAGCTGTCAGGGCTCCACGGTTGGCTCATCACGGTCTCTAAGGTTCTACGCACGGAAGGCCATGTTAGCAGCAATTAGTGCGTGACCTGCTCCCGCCCCATCGCCGACAATCGCCGCTTTGCCACGGCGCCACAGCGGTGCCATCGCGTCACCGCGCCCGGTGACCATCAGGAGACGAAATGACTGAGGAGCGCGTCGAGCATCTGCTCGCCGAAGTACAGGATGAGTTCGGCGTGATTCGCGTGCTGGAAGTGGCTGATTACCGCTTTCTCGAGTTCGGCGATGCCATCGAGCAAAGCTGCGTGTTCACCGCCGACCCGAGCTGGCTCGAATACGATTACACCCGGGCGATGCTGATCGGCGCGTTGTGCCATGAGCAGCCGGAGAGTGCGCTGTTTCTCGGGCTCGGCGCTGGAACGCTGACTCAGGCCTGCCTCAAGTTTCTGCCGCTGGACGATGTCGAAGCCATTGAACTGCGTCCGGATGTGCCGCGCCTGGCCATCGAATACCTTGGCCTGGATGATGATCCACGGTTGTATATCCGCGTCGGCGATGCGCTTGAATTGCTGCCAACGGCAGAGCCTGCGGATCTGATTTTCGTCGACCTGTACACCGATGTCGGCCCGGGCGTCGGGCATCTTGCCTGGAGTTTTCTCGGTGATTGCCAGAAACGTCTGAATCCGGGTGGCTGGCTGGTGATCAACCAGTGGGCCACCGATGATGGCAAGCCGTTGGGTGCGGCGTTGTTGCGTGGGCTCTATCACCGGCATTACTGGGAGCTGCCGGTGAAGGAGGGCAATGTGATTCTGATTGTCCCGGCGGACCTCGATCAGGTGCTGGACATGCAGGCGCTGACTGCCCGGGCCGAAGCGCTGGCGCCGCGGTTGGGGTATTCGTTGCAGTCGTTGATCAACAGTATTCGCCCGGCCACCTGAGGCTGCTGGCCTTGCTGGCCCTATCGCGAGCAGGCTCACTCCTACATTGAAATGCGTTCCCTTGTAGGAGTGAGCCTGCTCGCGATGGCGTCATGGCAGGCGCCAAATTTTTCAGATCCCCTTGAAGACTCCAGGCCGCCGCTCCACCAGCGACCTCACCCCCTCCTTGGCATCTTCACTGGCCAGCAACTTCTTCACCAGCGCTGGCAAACCCTGCGCCGCCGCCGTTTCACCTTCATACCGAGCCTGCCGCGCCGACATCAACGTCGCCTGCACCCCCAACGGCGCCTGCCGGGCAATCCGTTCGGCCAACGCAATCGCTCGCGGCAGCAGGTCTTCACTGGCCATCACTTCCTGCACCAACCCTAGGCGCAACGCATCGTGAGCATCGAACTCATCGCCGGTCAGCAACCAGCGCATCGCATTGCCCCATCCGGCGATCTGCTGAAAACGTAAAGTCGCGCCACCAAAAGGAAAGATCCCACGCTGAACTTCCATTTGCGCGAAACGGGTATTGCTCGCACAGAGATTGATATCTGCCGCCAGCATCAACTCGATACCGATGGTCAGGCAGTAACCTTGCGCGGCGACGATCACCGGTTTGCTTACCCGTGGCCCGACGAAAACACCCCACGGGTCGCATCCGCCGGTCGGAACCTGCCAGCCTTGGGCCAAAGCCGAGCTGGCGTTGACCAGATCCAGACCAGCGGTAAAGTGCTCGCCATGACCAAACACCACCGCCACCCGCGCTTCGCTGTCGGCCTCGAACTCACCGTAGGCCAGGCTCAGGTCATTTAGCAGGTCGAGGTCGAAAGCATTGCGCTTGGCCGCTCGATCCAGGCCAATCAGATGGACGTGACCACGACGTTCACGGCTGACGCGGCCGGGGCAGGGCTGATTCATGGCGAAATCCTCAGGCGGGAAGGGCGGGTGCAGCGGCGGTATGCCGCACATCGATGAATCGTTTAAGCGTCATCGCCCGCAGGGCCGGGCCTTTGAAAAATAGACCTTGGCGCGATTATCCGCAAAACCCCGTTACACAGCGGTGACACAGGTATTTTGACGATAAAAAAAGCTCCCTTTTTGGGCAAAATCCGGTATAGTGCGCGCCGGCCTTTAACCGGGCCGCGTTTAGGTAGCGCATTTCCCGAAGTCAGCTTCGGCTGCACGTCCGCATTGCGGGCTCTTCCCGGACGATTCTTTTTTTCATTCATTCGTTTTCGCAAATCCCCGCCGACAAAGCTGCCAGGGCGACTCTTGAGTCTCAACACGGCATGCGCAGCTTTGGAGCATGGGTCTTTGCGGATGCACTTAGAGGCAGACCCATGACCCAGGAAACCGGCGGATTCGCCGCTTTTAATCTTAACCCGAATATTCTTGCAGCCGTCGCAGCGACCGGCTACGAAGAGCCTTCGGCGATTCAGCAGCAATCGATCCCGATCATCATGGCCGGCCAGGACATGATTGGCCAGGCGCAAACCGGTACCGGTAAAACCGCCGCGTTCGCACTGCCTATCCTGCACCGCATCGATCCTGCCAAGCGCGAACCGCAAGCCCTGATCCTGGCGCCAACTCGTGAGTTGGCGCTGCAAGTAGCAACCGCTTTCGAAACCTACGCCAAGCAAATGCCGGGCGTTACCGTTGTGGCCGTTTACGGCGGCGCGCCGATGGGCCCACAACTGAAAGCAATCCGTAATGGCGCACAGATCGTTGTCGCCACTCCGGGCCGTCTGTGCGACCACCTGCGTCGCGACGAAAAAGTTCTGTCGACCGTGAACCACCTGGTTCTCGACGAAGCTGACGAAATGTTGAAACTGGGCTTCATGGATGACCTGGAAGTCATCTTCAAGGCTCTGCCAGCGACCCGTCAGACCGTTTTGTTCTCGGCTACCCTGCCGCAGTCGATCCGCGCCATTGCCGAACGCCACCTGCGCGATCCGCAACACGTGAAGATCCAGACCAAGACCCAGACCGTTACCGCGATCGAACAGGCTCACCTGTTGGTTCACGCTGACCAGAAGACTTCGGCCGTTCTCAGCTTGCTGGAAGTGGAAGACTTCGACGCTCTGATCATGTTCGTGCGCACCAAGCAAGCGACCCTGGATCTGGCCAGCGCCCTCGACGCCAAAGGCTACAAAGCCGCGGCGCTGAACGGTGACATCGCCCAGAACCAGCGTGAGCGCGTCATCGACTCGCTGAAAGATGGCCGTCTGGACATCGTTGTCGCGACCGACGTTGCTGCTCGTGGTCTGGACGTTCCGCGCATCACTCACGTGTTCAACGTTGACATGCCGTATGACCCAGAGTCCTACGTTCACCGTATCGGCCGTACCGGCCGTGCCGGTCGCGAAGGTCGTGCACTGCTGCTGGTGACTCCACGTGAGCGCCGCATGCTGCAAGTGATCGAGCGTGTAACCGGTCAGAAAGTCGCTGAAGTTCGCCTGCCGGACGCTCAAGCTGTTCTCGATGCGCGCATCAAGAAACTGACCAACAGCCTGTCGCCGCTGGTCGCTGATGCCGAATCGACTCACGGTGAGCTGCTCGATCGTCTGACTGCAGACATCGGTTGCACCCCGCGTGCCCTGGCTGCTGCGCTGCTGCGCAAAGCCACCAACGGTCAAGCGCTGAACCTGGCGGCGATCGAGAAGGAACGTCCACTGGTGCCGAATAACGCACCGCGTGGCGACCGTCCTGAGCGCACCGGTGATCGTCCTGATCGTGGTGACCGCGAGCGTCGCGCGCCAATGCCTCTGGGCGAAGGCCGTGCTCGTTGCCGTACCGCGCTGGGTGCGCGTGACGGTATCGCTGCGAAAAACCTGCTGGGCGCGATCCTCAACGAAGGCGGTCTGGCCCGTGAAGCGATCGGTCGCATCCAGGTGCGTGACAGCTTCAGCCTCGTCGAGCTGCCGGAAGATGGTCTGGACAAACTCCTGACCAAACTGAAGGACACTCGCGTTGCCGGTAAGCAGCTGAAACTGCGTCGCTATCGCGAAGATTGATCCGCCCTTGGGCTGATTGATCGAACATAAAAAATCCCCGACTGGTTCGGGGATTTTTTTTGCCTGATTTTTGCCTTTGTGGGAGCGAGCCTGCTCGCGAAGGCGTCAACCGAAACGATAAATATCCATGCCCAGCGCACCCATCGTGAAGCCCTTGTGCGCCACGCTGAACTCACCGCCCGCGCCCCGGGCAAAATACAGCGGCAACAAATGCTCATCACTCGGATGGCTACGCACTGCATTTGGCGCCTGCTGGCGGTAATCATGCAGCGCCGCCTCATCGTCGGCCGCGAGCTTCTCGATCACCCAGTCACGGAAATCCCGCGCCCATGGCTCGACACTTTCCGGGCCGGCGTGCCAGTCGAGTTCACGCAGGTTGTGGGTGATGCTGCCAGAGCCGATCAGCAAAATGCCTTGATCACGCAGACTCGCCAGCGCGCGGCCGACCCGGGTTTGCAGCGCCGGGCCAGCACGACTCGGCAGGGAGACCTGCACCACCGGGATATCTGCTTGCGGGTACATAAGCGACAACGGTACCCAGACACCGTGATCGAACGGGCGTTGCGGATCGAGGCGTGCTGGAAGATTGTTGGCAGTCAACAGTGCGGCGACCTCCGCAGCCAGTTGCGGATTGCCCGGCGCCGGGTACTGCACTTCAAACAACGCGCGGGGGAAACCACCGAAGTCGTGCCAGGTTTCCGGTTGCGCATGGCTGCTGACGAGCAGTTCGTGGCTTTCCCAATGCGCAGAAACAATCACGATGGCTTTGGGTTTCGGTAATTCGGCGGCCAGATGCGCCAGCGCCGGGCCACTGGCGCCGGGCTCCAGCGCCAGCATGGGCGAACCATGGGAAATAAACAGGCTGGGAAACATGATGGGTTCCTGAGCGTTAAGATGAACTCATCTTCAGTCAGTTCACTGATCTAAATCTAATATAAGTTTTGATGCTTTTTGATCGAATTATTGGGAGTGATACATGCAGCCTGAGTTTTGGCACAAGAAGTGGGCTTCCGGGCAGATTGGTTTTCATCTGCCCGAGGTGAACCCGTATCTGCAGCGGCACTGGGCGGCACCTGAAACGGCGCGAGTGCTCGTGCCTTTGTGTGGGAAAAGTCTGGATCTGGCGTGGCTGGCAGGGCGCGGTCATCAGGTGCTCGGAATCGAACTGTCGGAAAAGGCTATCGAGGACTTTTTCAGTGAGCATCAGATACAGCCACAGATCAGCGAGAACGGCGTATTCAAAGTCTATCGCGGTGACGCTATCGAGTTGTGGTGCGGGGATATCTTTGCGCTGACAGCGAGTGATGTGGCCGATTGCGCGGCGATATACGACCGTGCCGCGCTGATTGCCTTACCGGCGCCGATGCGTGAGCTTTATGCGGCGCATCTTCAGCAAATTCTCCCGCAAGGGGTACAAGGGCTGTTGATTACGCTGGATTACGATCAGGCGCAGATCCCGGGGCCGCCGTTTGCAGTGGGGGATGATGAGGTGCAGCGGTTGCTGGGGGATGTCTGGCAGGTGCAGGTGCTGGAAGAGCAGGATGTGCTGGGGGAGAGCGGGAAGTTCCTGCAGGCGGGTGTGACGCGGCTTGAGGAGCGGGTTTACCGCGTTTCTTCCCGATAGATTTTTGCTGACAGTGCCGGCCCTTTCGCGAGCAGGCTCGCTCCCACATTGGATGGGTGTTCGCAAGGCTCGTGTGGGAGCGAGCCTGCTCGCGAAGAGGCCATCAGCAACAATCCATTATTGGCAGGAACAAAAAAGGCCCGCATCACTGCGGGCCTCTTGTTTTTACGCCAATCTGATCAACCGCGACGACGCAACGCGTCGATACGCTCTTCCAGCGGCGGGTGGCTCATGAACATGCGGGCGAAGCCCTGTTTGATGCCACCGTTGATGCCAAAGGCGTTCAGGGTGTCCGGCATGTGCACCGGCAGGCCCTGTTCGGCGCGCAGGCGTTGCAGTGCGCCGATCATCGCGCTGGTGCCGGCCAGACGTGCGCCGGCTTCGTCGGCGCGGAATTCGCGCTTGCGCGAGAACCACATGACGATCGCACTGGCCAGAATGCCCAGTACCAGTTCGGCGAAAATGGTCGCCACGTAGTAGGCGATGCCCTGGCCTTCTTCGTTCTTGAAGATGACCTTGTCGACGAAGTTGCCGATGATCCGCGCAAAGAACATCACGAAGGTGTTCACTACGCCCTGGATCAGCGCCAGCGTAACCATATCGCCGTTGGCGACGTGACCGATTTCGTGGGCCAGTACGGCTTTCACTTCATCGGGTGAGAAACGCTCGAGCAAGCCCTGGCTGACCGCGACCAGCGCGTCGTTCTTGTTCCAGCCGGTGGCGAACGCGTTCGCTTCATAGGCCGGGAAAATACCGACTTCGGGCATCTTGATCCCGGCTTCGCGGGACAGTTGCTCGACGGTTTGCAGCAGCCATTGCTCATGCCGGGTACGTGGCTGGCTGATGATCTGGGTACCGGTGCTCATCTTCGCCATCCACTTGGAGATGAATAGCGAGAACAGCGAGCCGGCAAAACCAAAGACCGCACAGAAAACCAGCAGCTGACTAAGGTCGAGATCAACCCCGTTGGCCGCCATGAACCCGTTGAAGCCGAACAGGCTCAGGGTGATGCTGGCTATCAGCACGACCGCCAGGTTAGTGGCCAAAAACAGCAGGATGCGCATCATGGTTGTAGAAATCTCCTCAAGCTAAAGATGTAGCGTACTGCGGGGTATATAAGGTGCTGCACCGGGGTATTCAACTGAGTGACTATTTCAAACTGTGTCCTACAGCAGATTCTTCGGTGCACGGCATATTTCCCACGACAGATACCGATAGGGATGACGGCCAGCCGCGACCCGTCGTCATTACACCGGACGCAGGTAACCGGTATGAATCGCAAGTGTAGAAGGCGTGCGCGGAGGTATAACGCAGAAGTGTTGCTGAATCAGACAGTGCGCAACGTTTGACCATTGCGCACTGCTGGCCGGTTACTGGCGGTAGGATTTGAGGAAGTTGCCGATACGGCCGATGGCCATTTCCAGATCGTCGACGCGGGGCAGGGTAACCACGCGGAAGTGATCCGGCCACGGCCAGTTGAACGCCGTACCCTGAACCACCAGCAGCTTCTCGGAGAGCAGCAGGTCGAGGACAAATTTCTCGTCGTTGTGGATCGGGCAGACCTTCGGGTCGATTTTCGGGAACGCATACAACGCGCCCATCGGCTTGACGCAGCTTACGCCGGGAATGTCGTTGAGCAATTCCCAGGTGCGGTTGCGCTGCTCCAGTAGACGACCCTGCGGCAGCACCAGATCATTGATGCTCTGATAGCCGCCCAATGCGGTCTGGATCGCATGCTGGCTCGGCACGTTGGCACACAGGCGCATGTTGGCCAGCATGTCGATGCCTTCGATGTAGCTCTGGGCGTTGTGTTTCGGCCCGGAGATGGCGATCCAGCCAGAGCGGAAACCGGCCACGCGGTACGACTTCGACAGACCGTTGAAGGTCAGGCAGAGCAGGTCCGGCGCCAGCGATGCGGTGCAGATGTGCACGGCATCGTCATACAGAATCTTGTCGTAGATTTCGTCGGAGAACACCACCAGGTTGTGCGCGCGGGCGATTTCCAGCATGCCCAGCAACACTTCCTTCGAATACACCGCGCCGGTCGGGTTGTTCGGATTGATGATCACCATGGCTTTGGTGTTCGGGGTGATCTTGGCCTTGATGTCGGCCAGATCCGGGAACCAGTCGGCACCTTCGTCGCACAGGTAATGCACGGCGTTACCGCCGGCGAGGCTGACGGCGGCGGTCCACAGCGGATAGTCCGGGGCCGGCACGAGCACTTCGTCACCGTTGTTGAGCAGCGCCTGCAGCGACATCACAATCAGCTCGGACACGCCGTTGCCCAGGTAGATGTCTTCGATGCCGACACCTTCGACATTCTTTTGCTGGTAGTACTGCATCACCGCTTTACGCGCGCTGAACAGGCCTTTGGAGTCGCTGTAGCCTTGCGCGGTCGGGAGGTTGCGGATCACATCCTGAAGAATTTCGTCCGGCGCTTCGAAACCAAACGGCGCCGGGTTGCCGATATTCAGCTTGAGGATGCGCTGGCCTTCCTCTTCCAGTCGTTTGGCGTGCTTGAGCACCGGGCCGCGAATGTCGTAGCAGACGTTGGCGAGCTTGTTCGATTTGCTGAACTGCATGGCGATGTGATCCCGAAAATGAACGATCCAGGCGGCGAATGGACAACCGTGCTGGGATTCCTGTGTTTTCACACAGGCGGACGTCTTGAGCCGTGGCTCCCATAATCCGTTTGAATGCGCCCGGTCTGGCTGCCAGACTGGTGCGTGACGAGGCGCAATCATACGTGCCGCCCGATCCGTGGAAAAGGTACAGATCGGGCTTTTTCAGCCGCTGAGGTGTGATGATGGAAAAGTTGGAAAAAACCCTGGAAGAATGGCGGGCGATGCTCGACCCCGAGCAATACAACGTTTGTCGTCTCAGTGCGACCGAACGCCCGTTCTCCGGCAAATACAACGACACCAAGACCGACGGTGTCTACCACTGCGTTTGCTGCAACGAAGCGCTGTTCGATTCCAAGACCAAATTCGACTCCGGCTGCGGCTGGCCGAGCTTCTATGCGCCGATCGGCGAAAGCGCGATGACGGAAATCCGTGATACCACGCACGGCATGATCCGCACGGAAGTGAAGTGCGCGCGCTGCGATGCGCATCTGGGTCATGTTTTCCCCGACGGTCCGCCACCGACCGGTCTGCGTTATTGCATCAACTCGGTGTGTCTGAACCTCGAACCGCGCGCATAAACGATTGAAGGCGACCCTCGGGTCGCCTTGTTATTCGATAATTAAATTGCACACAATTTAATTGCTCGCTATGTTTGGTCTTTCCCGACTGTCTGCGGAGCCCCATGCCATGAGCGACAACCTGCTGAACATCCCCTGCACCACGATCAAGGGTGAGCAAAAGACCCTGGCCGATTTCGCCGGCAAAGCGGTATTGGTGGTCAACACCGCCAGCAAATGCGGTTTCACCCCGCAGTACAAAGGCCTCGAAGAACTGTGGCAGACCTACAAGGACCAGGGTCTGGTGGTCTTGGGCTTTCCGTGCAATCAGTTCGGCAAGCAGGAGCCGGGTAACGAAGGGGCGATCAGTGAATTCTGTGAGCTGAACTTCGGTGTCAGCTTCCCTCTGTTCAAGAAAATCGACGTTAACGGTGCCGACGCGCATCCGCTATTCGTGCAACTGAAAAAACGCGCGCCGGGTCTGCTTGGCTCCCAGGGCATCAAGTGGAACTTCACCAAGTTCCTGATTGGCAAGGACGGAAAACTGGTCAAGCGTTTTGCCCCGACCACCAAGCCGCAGGAGCTGAGCGGCGAGATCGAAGCCCTGCTCAAATGAACAGCCTGCCGGTCGATTCGCTGAAGCTCGACAGCCAGTTGTGCTTCAAGTTGTACGCCGCTTCCCGGGCGGTGATTCGCGCCTACAAGCCGATGCTCGATCAGCTCGGCCTGACGTATCCGCAATATCTGGCGATGCTGGTGTTGTGGGAATGGCAGGAAACTGCGCCGGAGCAACCGACGGTCAAGGCGCTGGGCGAGCGCCTGGCACTGGACTCGGGCACGCTGACGCCATTGCTCAAGCGCCTCGAGCAGTTGCAATGGGTGCAGCGCCAGCGTTCGACGCGTGACGAGCGCGAAGTGCACCTGAGCCTGACACCGGCAGGGCAAGCCTTGCGCGAGCAGGTCGGGCCGCTCAAGGCTCGGTTACTGTGCGACAGCGGGGTTGATCTGGACCGGCTCAATGAGTTGCGTGACGGTCTCGATCACTTGCTGGGGCAGATCAAAGCGCTGTCGTAGTCGGGATCCACTGATCGAGCAGTGCCGCCAGTTCTTCGCGGCGGAACGGCTTGGCCAGATAGTCGCTCATACCTGCCGCACGGCAGCGCTCGCGCTCCTCGGACATCGCGTTGGCAGTCAGGGCGACGATAGGCAGGTTTGGCCAGCGCCCGCTCTGGCGGATCTGCCGGCTGGCTTCGTAGCCATCCATCACGGGCATGTTGCAGTCCATCAGCACCAGATCGAATTCGTGATACTCCAACTGATCCAGCGCTTCGGCACCATGGGCGGCGACGATGACCTCACAGCCCAGTTTGCCGAGCATGCCTTTGGCCACCAGTTGATTGACCGGGTTGTCCTCCACCAGCAACACCCGCCCGCGCAGCACCGAGGGAGCGGTTTCGAGCTGCGCATCGTTAATGGCAACGACGTCCGGTTGCAGCGTGCGCCGCAGGTTCTGGTAGAGCGCGTTGCGCGCCAACGGTCGTGCCTGTTGTTGCAGAGGTGTGAGCGCGGCCGCTTCTTCGCTCGGCAGGAAACTGCCGTAGGCGGTCACCAGCAAAATCGGCGCAACGAGCGTCGGGCGCAGGCCGAACAGACACTCCGGACAATCAGTGATCACCACGTCCGGCGTCAGGCCCAGCAGTGAGTCATCGATGGTGCGCTGCTCGTATGTCAGTCCCCACACCGGCAGCAGGCTCTGCAGCAGCTCCGCCAAGCCACTGCTGGCAGCGGTGATGGCGAGGATTTTCCCGTGCAACGGCGCAGGTGCCAGCGCGCGGGTATGGCAGGGCAGAGGTAGCTCGGCACAGAACTGACTGCCAAACCCGGTCTCGGAACTGATGGTCAGGCGCCCCTGCATCGCTTCGCAAAGATTGTAGGTCAGCGCCAGCCCCAGCCCGGTGCCGCCGTACTGGCGAGTGATGCCGGCGCCCGCTTGAGTGAACGGCTGGAAGATTTTCAGCTGCGCGTCCTGGGCGATACCGATGCCGGTGTCGCAGACCTCGATGCGCACGCCATCCTGGTAGGTCGACAAGCGCACGTCCACCCGGCCGAAACGGGTGAATTTCAGCGCGTTGGACAGCAGGTTGCTGACGATCTGCCGCACGCGGGTCGGATCGCCCAGCACCAGAGCCGGGAAGTGCGGATCGATCAGGCAGGTCAGCTCGACGCTCGGCGCGGCATTCTGTGAGAGCAGGTTGGCGGTGTCTTCGATCAAGGAGCCCAGGTCGAACGGGATGTGCTCGAGTTCCAGTTGCCCGGCATCGAATTTCGACAGGTCGAGGATATCGTTGAGCAATTCCACCAGCACCTTGCCCGAATCGTGGGCGATCGACAGTTGTTGCTGTTGCTCGGCATTCAACGGGCCGTCGAGTGACAGTGCGATCATCCCCAGCAGGCCGTTGAGCGGCGTGCGGATCTCATGGCTCATGTTGGCGAGGAACGCCGAGCGGGCCTCGGCCATTTCCAGGGCGGTGCTGCGGGCGACTTCGAGTTCCTGATTGGACTGACTGAGCCGTGAGTTGATTGCCTTGAGTTCAGCGGTGCGCGCCGAGACGATGTTTTCCAGTTGTCCGAGGTAGTCGGTCAGGCGGTTTTCGGCGTTGCGCCGCTGCTGGATCTCGGTGGCAATATTCTCGAATTGCTGGTTGGCGACTTTGACCAGCACGCCGATTTCATCGTTGCTGTGGCCGGACGGGCACTCCAGCGTGGTCGGCTCGGCGCTGCGTGGGTCGCGTCCGCTGAGTTCGCGGATCACTCGCACCAGCGGTTTGGTCAGCATCACGTAGAACAGCGCCAAGAGGATGCCGGTAAGAATCAGGCTGCGGGCGAAACCATTGAGCAGGGTTATCTCGGCCCGGCGCAGGAAACGGCTGCCAAAGGCATAAGTGTCAACCTCGAGGCTCAACACCCCCAGCGATTCGTTGGGCAGATGATCCAGGTACAGACGATCCTCGAACTGGCGTTTGGCGCCAAACAGGAAATCGCTGATCACCCGATAGCCGCTTTGCAGCTCCGGGCGTTTGACGCTGGCCAGCACCGTACTGTTGTTGTCGATCAGTTGCGCAGAAATGATCGCCGGTGAGCGCAACAGGCCCAGGGTCAGTTCTTGCGCCAGTTCGGCGTCGATGTTGTAGGCAATCCGTGAGGCCGGGTTATGGCTGATTTCCAGCAACGACAGGATTTCCCGGTTGATGGAGGCGTCTTCGCTGGCATAATCGATGCCGATTTGCAGCAGGCTGAGCAGCGTGCCCAGAATGAACCCGACCAGCACGGTAAGCCTGGCTTGCTTGTAAGACAGCCGGTGGGTGAATTTGATATCCATGGGGTGTTGAACCACTTCCGTTTCCCTTCGCTGCTCAAGCATAGTCGATCATGTATGGATACCGAGGTTCCCGAATCGCCTTGTAACAAGGCTTGGTAGGTGAATTCTGATCTGTGCGTCGTCGCTGGATCGTCATCATCACTGTGAACGTGCCCGAGGAGAAGACGTGGATTCCCGATTGAATGCTTTTCTTGAACGCGCCGAGTCGGTTCTGGCGCGGATCGAACCGTTGTTGCCGGCACATCGGCCGGTGATCGACTGGGGCACTTGTCTGGCTGCGCGCTGGCAGCGCGACGGGCGCAGCGGCTACCTGTTGCCGCTGGAGGTCAGCCTCGACATGCGCCTGTCCGACCTGATCGGTGTCGACCGTCAATTGGAGCAACTGGGGCGCAATACCCAGCAATTTCTCGATGGCATGCCGGCCAACCATGCGCTGCTCTGGGGCTCGCGCGGTACCGGCAAGTCGTCGCTGGTGCGCGCGTTGCTGGCGGAACACGCCGCCGCGGGCCTGCGCCTGATCGAGATCGAGCGCGATCATCTGGCGGATCTGCCGCGGGTGGTCGAGCAGATCGGTAAACTGCCGCAACGTTTCGTGCTGTTTTGCGATGACCTGTCGTTCGAATCCGGGGAAGGCGATTATCGCGTGCTCAAAAGCGTGCTCGACGGCTCGCTTGAGCAGGCCCCGGACAACGTTTTGCTGTACGCCACTTCCAACCGTCGCCACCTAGTGCCGGAGAAGGAAAGCGATAACGAAAACTGGAAACGCGTCGACGGCGAACTGCACCCGAGCGAAGCCGTGGAAGACAAGATCGCGCTGTCGGACCGTTTTGGTCTGTGGCTGTCGTTCTACCCGTTTACCCAAGAACACTTCCTCAACGTCGTCGAGCACTGGATCGGCCAATTGGCCGCCAAGGCCGGACTGAGCTGGCAGCGTGATGAAGCACTGGACATCCTCGCCGTGCGTTGGGCCACCGGCCGCGGTAATCGCAACGGACGTTGCGCGTACCAATTCGCCCGTTACTGGGTGGGACTGAAATTGTTGGAGCACAAGGCATGATTGATTTGCAACAAAGCGGCCAGGGCCTCGAAGGCTATGGCATGTTGGCCGCACAACTGGAATCGCTGCTGGCGGACGAGCGCGATTTCATCGCCAACGCCGCGCAGTTTTCGGCGTTTCTGTACAACCAACTCGATGACTTGAACTGGGCGGGTTTTTACCTCAACCGCAACGAAGAGCTGGTGCTCGGCCCGTTTCAGGGCCAGATCGCCTGTGTGCGTATTCCGTTCGGTCGTGGTGTGTGCGGTGCGGCGGCGGCCACTCTGCAAACCCAGCGGGTTGAAGACGTGCATGCATTCCCCGGCCATATCGCCTGTGACAGCGCTTCGAACAGTGAACTGGTGGTGCCGCTGGTCAAGGACGGTCGCCTGATCGGTGTACTCGACCTCGACAGCCCGAAACTGGCGCGTTTTACCGCGCAGGATCAGGCCGGTATCGAGCAACTGGCGGCAATTTTCCTGCGTTTGACCGACTGCTGATCACGCGGTGAGGCCAGCCTTGTGCAACAGGCTGGCCGGATCGACTTTGTCGATCTGCGCGGGATCGAGAAAACGCACGGCGTACTGCATGTACACGCCTTCATTGATGAACAATCCAAACAGCTGGGCATCGATGTGCGCTTCGCGGCACATGGTCGCCATGATGGCCAACGCTTCATTCAAGGTTTTGGCTTTCTTGTACGGGCGGTCGGCTGCGGTCAGCGCCTCAAAGATATCGGCAATCGCCATCATCCGCGCGGGCAGGCTCATGTCCTCACGCTTCAGGCGTTTCGGGTAACCGGTGCCGTCCATTTTTTCATGATGACCGCCGGCGATCTCGGCAATGCTGTCAAGGTGGCCGGGGAAGGGCAGGTGGCTGAGCATCATGATCGTCTGCACCATGTGATGATTGATCACATAGCGCTCTTCGCGGGTCAGGGTGCCGCGGCTGATGCTCAGGTTATACAGCTCGCCGCGATTGTATTTGTAGCGCGGTACATCCAGCTTGAAGCCCCATGGATTGTCTTCGGGAATCAACTCGTTCGGGTCACGTTCGAGCAAGTGCTCGGGCTTGTCTGCCAGAAGTTTTTCACTGACCGGCAAGATCGGTGGGGGCGTGCGTGCCTGCCGCCGGTTTTCCTCCCATGACACGCCCAGTCGGTCGTCAAGGGTGCGCATCCAGGTGCGTTGCGCCAGTTGATCAAGACGTTGCAGATCCGCTTCGGCCATGGCCTCACTGCCCAGATTACAACGCGCGACAAACGCAAAATCGTCGTCCAGCGCCGTCAGTGTGGCGTCGCGCAATTGCGCCAGTGCTGTCTCATCGCCGCCCAAGGCCCGCGCCTGCCAAAAGCTGATCCAGGCATCACGCTTGAGCACTTCGAAACGGGTGCGGATCTCATGAATGCGGTCGCTGATGGTTTCCAGTTTGGTCGCCTTGTCGACCACGTATTCCGGCGTCGTTACCTTGCCGCAATCGTGCAGCCATGCGGCAATGTGCAAGGCTTCCCATTCATCCTCGCTTGGCTGATAGGCACTGAACGCCGGCGCCTGACTGGCGGCCGCTGCCTGGGCGAGCATCAGCGTCAGCTCTGGCACGCGCTGACAATGCCCGCCGGTATAAGGACTCTTGGCGTCGATGGCGCCGGCAAGTAACTGAATAAAGGCGTCGAGCAACAGCTTCTGGCGGGCTTGCAGGCGCTGGCTCTCGATGCTCACTGCGGCAGCGCCTGACACTGCCTGCAAGAAAGCGATGCGGTCGGGGCGCAGTTTTTCCAGGTCGGCTGCCGTGCCGCTGTCGTTGACCAGCAGGATCAACAGGCCGATGGTTTCGTCGTGGCGATTGTGCAGGCGGATGCCGATCAGATGAACCCGTGGCGATTGCATCACCAACAGGACTTTCTGCAGATCGGCGGCCTGATCGACGCCGAAATTGCTGACGACATTGTTGGCGCTGACCAATTGTTCGAACCACGCCGGGCCTGTGCTTTGTTGCAGGTCGTGGCCCTGAATGTCGAACGCTTCCAGTGCCTGAGGCGTGCCATCGATCACCAACCCGTAAGGCTCCATACGGCTGCTGTCGCTTTCACGCAGATAGATCAACCCTGCCTGCGCCTGGGCGATCTGCACCGTTTCGAACAGCACCCGTTGCAGCAATGGGGCGAATCGGGTTTCGGCGCCCAAAGTGTCGGTGATGCGGAAGAAACTCGCCAACGTGTCTTTCATCCGCGCCATCGACACGCTCAACTGGTCGACTTCCAGTACCGGCGAGCGTCGAGTCAGCGGAAAATTGAAATCGAAACTGCGGATCGCGTCGGCTTCCTTGACCAGCGCATGCAGCGGTTTGACCAGAATCCGCGAGATTGCCCAACCCAGTGGCAGGCACAACAGCAAGGTGGCCAAGGTAATCAACGCGCCTTGCCAGCGCATGCGATAGGCATCGACCAGCAATTCGTCTTCCGGTACCAGGAGTGCCAACTGCAAGCCTTTGGGGCCACCTTCCTCAATGCTGCTGCGTGCGACTATCCATTGCCGGCCATCGACTTCCAGTCGCTTGCCCGTGTGCTCCGCGGACAGCAACGCGTGCAGGCTCGGGCTCAGGTCGGTCGCTTTGGCCAGATGCGTGGAGCTGTCGTCGACGATCAGACGGCTGCTGTCGGGGTATGCCACGGCGTTACCGTCGGCATCGAACAGGGCAATGTCAGTAGAGGGCGTGACCACATGTTTGCTCAGGGTCGCAGACAGTGCAGCCAGCGTCAGGTCGGCACCGATCACTGCGTTTTCACCACTGCGCCGGGCCAGTGTGGTGCCGACATTGTGGGTTGAAAAAAACACATAGGGTTCGGTGGTGATCTGTTCGGTTTGCTGGCGGGCATTGGTGAACCAGGCGCGGTTGCGCGGATCATAAGGGTCGTCGGTATTTTCCTGGTGGCCGATCGGGGTCAGGGCCTGATCGAAGAACAGCGATTGCGAGCGCACTTTCCCTTGCGGGTCATGCTCGATGCTCCACACCTGATAAGCCGCCGCTTCTGGAGCCTTGAGCTGGGCCTTGATCGCCGAGGTGCGAAGCGGGCGTACCATGAAGAAATCACCGTTGGCGTAACCCAGATACAGCGAGGCCAGATTCGGGTTATCACTGAGCGACTGGCTGAACGGCCTGAGCAGCGGCAATCGTTGTTCCAGGGCCAAGGCCTGTGTAGCGGGGTTGACCGCCAACAGGCTCAATAAATGGCGGATCGGCTGATAGGTGGCGGACAGGTCGAGGCGCACGTCCTGTTCGATCCGGCTGAACAGCTTGTCGCTGCTCGACAGGATGATCTGCGTGGTCTGGCGATAATTGAACAACCCCAGCACCACGCCGGTGAGCAGCAGGAGAAACGTGAACATGACACTGATGTGCACGTGCAGCGGGAACCGGCGCTGTTCCGGGCGCAGTGGGCTGGGCATTTCAGGTTCTCCATGATGTTTAACTCACTGCTCAGCGCCAAGCATAGTTAAGGCACGCTAATCGTGCCTTGATCGGACAATGCCAATTGTTGCTGCAAGGCCTGCTCCAGTTCGAGCATCGCCCGGTTGATCGCCTCGCAACGACGAGCGATCTCGTTTGTCGCCAAGTCTTGCGTGCAGGCGAGCTCCAGGGCGTCGCAGCATTCGATTACCCGTGATGCCTGAGCGATGCGTGCGGCCCCCTTGATCTTGTGAGCGACCACCGCCAAGGCTCCGCGATCATCCTGCGGCGACAGCGCGAGCAGTTCCTGTCGGTCGAGGCCGCTGCTCTTGAGCAGTTCAACCAGCAAGCGCCGGGCCTGGGCAGGGCTGCCGCCCGTCAACATGTTCAGACTTCGCAGGTTGAATGCCGGTGGGGGCGACGCCGCTGCGATGCCGTCGATCCATTGGCTGAGCAGACTCAGGCTCAGGGGCTTGAACAGGCAGTCGTTCATGCCTGCCTGTTTGCAACGCTGGATTTCCTCAGGTTGCGCATTCGCCGTGAAACCCAACACCGAGCAAGGTGGGAGGCGGTTCTGCAGCTCATGCTGGCGAATGGCGCGCGTCAGTTCATAGCCGTTCATCAAAGGCATGTTGCAATCGACAATCACCAGATCGAAGGCGCCTTCTTTCCAGCGTTCGAGTCCGCTACAGCCGTTCTCGGCGATGCTGAAGTGATGGCCGAGAAATTCCAGTTGCTGACACATCAACAAACGATTGGCCGGGTGATCATCCACCACCAGAACGCGCAGCGGTGTCTGCGAGGTCTTGATCGCTGGCTCATCCCTGGCCGCGCTCGCCTGTGCCGGCAAGCTGTCCAGTGGCAGGGAAACGCAGACCTGTGTTCCGATGCCGGGCTGGCTGCTCAATTGCAACTGGCCGCCCATCATTTCACACAGGTTGCGACTGATCACCAGTCCCAGACCTGCGCCACTTCGGGCTTGCTGAGGGCTATTTTCTGCCTGGGCAAAGGGCTCGAACAATCGTTGCTGATCCTCTGCACTGATACCCGCACCGCTGTCTTGTACGGTCAATTGCATCAGAGCCCGCCCAGGCACATCAGTGGTCATGAGGTCGACGCTGATTCTGATGTGTCCTTGCTCAGTGAATTTGATGGCGTTGCTGATCAGATTGGATAGCACTTGCTTGAAACGCAGTGGGTCCAGGCATACATCGACCGCCAGATCCGGCGGATTGAAGATGACTTGCAAAGCGAGATTCTTCTGGCGGGCCAGGCCGTCGAAGATTCTTGCGACAGACGCTACTGTGTCCACCAGATTGACCCGTTCCGGGCACAGACTCAGGCGTCCGGATTCGATCCGTGCGATGTCGAGGATGTCGCCGATCAAACCCAACAGATCCTTGGCCGAGTGGTAGGCAGTGTCGATCGAAGAGCGATCCGGATGGTGTTGATCGATGCGTTTGAGCGTCAGTTCAAGCATGCCGATCACCGCATTCATGGGCGTACGGATTTCATGGCTCATGGTGGCCAGGAATGTACTTTTCGCCCGGTTGGCGTCATCTGCCTGTTCCTTGGCCGCACGCAGTTCCTCAAACAGCTGTCGGCGTTCGCTGATGTCGATCCAGCCACCGATGATGCCTTTCACGTCGCCGCTGGAGTCCCGGTACGGCAGTATCCAGTGATAGATCGTCAGGCGTCGTTTGCCGATGTGCAGAGGCCGGTCGAGCACCAGCGCAGTGCCTTCGGCGACCACTCGCTGATAATCGGCATGAAAGGCCTGGGCCTCGAAAGCGTTGCTCAGGGTGCCCTGCATGACGCTTTTGCCTATCACGTCCTCACGCTTGGCATTGAACACTTCGAGATAGCTGTCATTACAGCTTTGCAGCAGACCCTGGCGATCGCGTACGTAGATCGGATGCGGCGTACCGTTGACCAGCGAGCGCATGAATTCGAACTGATCGTTAAGGGCCCGCTCAGCCGCCTGGCGTTGTTTGATCTGGTGTCGCATGTAGGCGTTCCAGGCAAGCAGGAGCAACAGGAGCAGGCAGGCGCCGATGATCACTTGATAGAACAGGCGCTGGTAATTGCGCCAGATGTTTTGCGAGGCGCTGGAATATCCACGCCAGCGCCCGTTGATGACGCCGAGTTCTTCCGGGGAAATGCTCAGAAGCGCTTTGTTGATGATCGAGCCCAGTTCCGTGTTGTCACGTGCGGTTGCCAGAGAAAACTCGGCCTGACCGGTACCGATGGTGGTAGTGATCTGCAGCGCCTGCTCGAAGATTCGCGAAGAAATGAAGTAGTTGGCGATCACCAGTGAATTCACCGCACCGTCGACATGGCCTTTGGCGAGCAGCGAGACGGCGCTGAAGGTATCTGCCGTTTCGATCAACTGGATCCGTGGAAATTCGCGTCGCAGGTACTCGACCAGGGGATTGCCTTGGGCGATCGCCAGTTGCTTGCCTTTGAGCTGACCCAGGTTAGTCGGACTGTCGGCACTCTTGCGCGTCAGCAGCACATAGGAGTTTTCCAGATAGGGCCGACTGAAACTCAGGGTTTTTTCTCGCTCGGCGGTCGGCAGCAAGGCCGCGATGAGATCGGCCTGGTGGTCATCGATCTGTTTGATCATCTCGGCGTCGTTGCGGCTGCGGTGGACCTCGAAGCGCAGGCCGGTGCGCAGGCGAATCAGTTCGAGAAGATCGGCGCTGATCCCGCGAAAATTGCCTGCGTCATCGAAGAAGGTCAGCGGCGCATAGGCCTCATTCACCACCACGCTCACTACCGGATGCTGCTGCAGCCATGTTTCTTCGCGTTCGGTCAGTTGCAGTTTCTGGTCGGTGAGCAGCAGGTCGCTGCCGGCGCTCCAGCGTTTGGCAATGTTCTCGCGCTCGCTACGCGGCACCGCTTTAAGCACGGCGTCGACGATATTCAATAACTGCGGATTGTTTCGACGTACGGCGAAGCTGAACCCCTGGGCTTCCTGTTTGCCGAAATTGGCCATGCGCACGTTGTTGAGGTAGCCCTTGTTGATCATGTAGTGGGTGGAGATCGTGTCGCCGAGAAACACGTCGGCCTGGTCGAAGGCCACGGCGTTAATGGCATTCTGGTAAGAGGGATAGCAGGTGATGAGCGCTTTGGGATACAGCGCCTTGACCTCATGCAGAGGCAGATAGTGGTAGACCATGCTCAGGCGCAATCCTGCCAGACCTTTGCTCAGGCTGCGGGTTTCGCCTTCGCGGGTAACGAGCACAGGTTGATCGTTGGCATACGGTTCGGACAGCGCAAGGTTGGCATTGGCGGATTCATAGCCGTTGGCTGTCCCGAGCAGGTCAATCTGACCATCGACCAGAGCGCGAATGGCAGCATCCCGGGAGGCAAAACGTTTGACCTTGACCGGCAAACCGGTGGCTTGAGCGACAAGCCCGACATAGTCGGCGGTGAGACCTTCATAATCGTGACCGCTGACGGTCATGTCGAACGGTGGATAGTCAGGAGCGGACGTTCCGAGTATCAACTCGTCGCGCGTTTGCAGCCACTGTCGTTGAGACTGTTCCAATACAACCGGCACCGGCTCGCCTGCCGATCGGCTGAGCAAGGCATAGTCCGGTGAATCAACGGGCATGGCAAACACATTGGCGCTCAGGTACAGACCTGTGCTCAATGCAATTAAATAGTCTTTCAAACGACTGGGCATGCGGGGTCTCACACGAGTGCGTTGCGTTTGGCCATCTCGATAAGTTCTACAAGGGATTTGGCTTTGAGTTTTTGCATCAAGCGTTTTTTATAGGTACTGACCGTTTTATTGCTGAGAAACATGCCCTTGGCTATTTCCTTGTTGGTACGGCCTTGGGCAAATAACTGCAAAACCATTAATTCGCGATCATTGACGGATTTGAACAGTTCCAGTTCTGCATAACGAGTATCGTCGCTGCGAACCGGATTCAACGCCTGACTGGGGAAATAGTTGTAACCGGACAGCACCGCTTTTATCGCACTGACCAGTTCGCTCAAGTCTTCCTGTTTACAGACATACCCGGAAGCACCGGACTGCATGCAACGAATACCGAATAACGTCGGACATTGAGCAGTCAGCACCAGGGTTTTGAGCGGCGAACTCATGGCGTTGAAGCGGGCAAGTACCTCCAGGCCATCAAGTTTTGGAATGCTGATGTCGAGAATGATCAGGTCCGGCATGCACTCGCGCACCATTTGCATGGCATCGACCCCGTTGTCGGTTTCGCCGACGACCTTGTAGCCTTCATGTTCCAGCAGCATTCGAACGGCGAGACGGATGACCGGGTGATCGTCGACAATAAAAACGGAGTTCATAATCAAGTCCCATACAAGCACGAATAAAGCGCGCACCTTAGCTCAGTTGAATGAGCGCTCGCATGAGCTGACTTGGCTCCAGTCGTGTTATCGGATTGTTCCTACAGCTAATGAGGAAAGGGACTACGATCAAACTAGGTATGACGTAAGGAAGTGCAGGGTGTTCATCGGCTTATAGTTGGTCGTGAATGTTTTGCAAGTGCTGGCTGTAAATGGCTTTTTGTTCAATGTTTAAATGGTCGGGACAGTCGCTTGTTGTTTGTATTTTTCGCCGCTGCATCCTGCCACAGAATTATTTGAAATAGGCAAGTGTCAATCCAGGTTCCCGGTCAGGAAAGTGATCATTGCGCATTCAACCGGCCGACGCTATCGGCAGGTTGAATGCGTTCGGGTCAGTGACTGGAACGACCGGTCATCTCCAGCGCCATGTCGCTGGCGTAGCTGTCGGTCATGCCGGCGATGAAATCGATCATGCGCAAAAACGACGTATGCAAAGAACCCTGCGGATCCGGTGCGTTATTACCGAGCAAGTCGAGGATGCGCCGACTCTTGAACGATGGTGTGCGACCGTTGTGTTGCTCCAGCGCGGCGCCGCAGAACGAGTTGAGGAGAATCTCCAGCGTCGTGTAGGCACCGATTTCGTGCAGGGTCTTGCGTTTGTCCTGAAAGATTTTCTTGCGGGCAATGTCCTTGGCGTTCAACACACAGCGCTTGGCCGGGCCATGCATGTGCTCGACCAGATCGCCGTGCAGCGTGCCGGCGAGCAGTGCGTCCTGTTGCTCGACAAACGCTCGCGCCGCTGCGTTGGTCAGATGTTCGATGGCCTTGCCACGCAGGATTGCGAGCTTGCGTCGTCGTGAATCCTGCGGGCCTAGCTGACGATAGGTTTCCGGCAGATCATCGCCCACCAATCCGAGTAACAGCGATTCGACCTCAGCGTACTCCAGCAACTCCATTTCAAGACCGTCTTCCAGGTCAATCAAGGCGTAGCAGATGTCGTCCGCCGCCTCCATCAGGTAGACCAGCGGATGGCGCGCCCAGCGTTGCTCTTCCAGTTGCGGCAGGCCCAGCTTCTGAGCGATTTGCTCCAGAAGCGGCAGTTCGCTCTGATAACAGCCGAACTTGTGTTTCTTGTAACCGAGGGAGTCGGCGTGACGGGCCGTCCACGGGTATTTCAGATAGGTGCCGAGGGTGGCGTAGGTCAGGCGGGTGCCGCCGTCGAATTGATGGTACTCAAGCTGAGTGAGCACGCGAAAGCCTTGGGCGTTGCCTTCGAAATTGAGGAAGTCGCCGCGCTCGGCTTCGCTCATGCCGTCCAGCCAGCCACGCCCGGCTGCCTGTTGGAACCAATGGCGAATGGCATCTTCACCGGAGTGACCGAACGGCGGGTTGCCGATGTCGTGGGCCAGACATGCCGATTGCACCACCATGCCCAGATCGCTGGGGTCGCACCATTGTGGCAGGGCGCTGCGCAGTGTTTCGCCGACGCGCATGCCCAGCGAGCGGCCGACACAACTGACCTCCAGCGAGTGGGTCAGGCGTGTGTGAATGTGGTCGTTACTGGTGACCGGATGCACTTGGGTTTTTCGGCCCAGACGCCGAAAGGCGCCGGAGAAGATGATGCGGTCATGGTCTTTGTGAAAAGGACTGCGGCCAAGTTCTTGCGGGCTATGCAGGGGCTTTCCGAGACGTTCGCGGTTGAGCAGGGTTTGCCAATCCAAGGCTGATTCTCTCCGACAGGTGACTGGGGGGCCAATCAGTTTCCCGCTGTGGTGTGGAAACTTAATGGGCAACGCTCGCCCTAGCTTCCCGGTTCGGCTCTGAGCCTGCAAGCGCAACTACAGCCCTGCAGCATCAATGTCGATCAGCAGCAGACGTTCGCCATTGTCGAAGAACTGCCCGGCCGTCAGGCAATACTGGTTGCTGGTTGCATCGCGGTAGGTGTTGGACAGCGTCAGGCGCCGCTCCTCCCAGCCTTCAGCGAGTAAATGATAGAAGTACGGACGCCATGACCAGTTGTGCCCCAGATAGCGATTGTCGGCGATCCAGCCACTGTGCCGCCATTCCAGATTAGGTGTCAGTTGCGTGCCGTGACGGTCGCATTGATAGAACCGCAGCAGCCATGGAAAGGCGTCCAGCTGTGGCAATGCGCTCAGCGGTGCGTGGGCTTGCGCCCAGTTTTGCAGAATGGTCATCAATTCGCCCAGTTGCTGACGCATTTGCATCAAGCGGGCCCGTTCTGCCAGTTTCTGCCGGACATAGCGTTGACGTAGTTCGGCGAAGCGTTGCACAAAAGCGTCTGTGGGATAAAAAGCTTCCTGCGCCCGAGCGAACAGAAAACCCTGCACGTACCGCGATCCGCACTCCAGAGCGAAATTCAACTGCGCCTCGGTTTCGACGCCTTCAGCGATAATCCAGCAACCGGTCTTTTCGGCCATCTGCGCCAACGCCTTGACCACATCACTGCTCGGCCCACCGAGTGCGGCGGCCTGAAACAGGCGCATGTCGAGTTTGAGAATGTCCGGTTGCAGCGCCAGCACCCGATCCAGTTGTGAATAGCCCGCGCCAAAATCATCAATGGCGATTCGTGCCCCGGCCTCGCGATAACGCGCGACCACTTCGGCCAGACGTTGGCCGTTGCCGCCCAGTTCAGTGATCTCGAAAACGATGCGCTGCGGATCGACAAGGTGTCGCGCGATTTGCTTGAGACTTGGCAGCGCTTGTTCGGGGCGCAAGCGGCTGATCCAGCGCGGCGACATGTTGAGGCTGAGAAACCAGTCCGAGGGCGCTTCATGCAGGCGGCTCAAGGCATTGTCGCGGATCTGTCGGTCGAGACGGCGCAAGGCGATGGCGGGAGTGCGCGGGTCGGCGAACAGCGGCCCGACCGACACCAGTTGTCCATCGGCCTGGCGCAGCCGGCCCAGTGCTTCGACGCCGGCAATCCGGCCGGTGGCGGTATCGATGAAGGGTTGAAAGCAGGCGAGCGGTTGCCCGTCGATCACGGAGCCTCCTTAGTCGTTCTTGTTCTGGTTGAACCTGTCGACCGGATAGGCGTTCAGGATTGAACCTCTTGGTAAAAGAGGTCCATCCCGAGAATGTTGCAAGAATGTGGCCAGATGCGGTACTTCAGCGTTTGCCAGAGTTTTGCATGACCATTTTGATCAGCGGGCCAAGACTTGTGCCAAGACGAACCAATCGGGTCAAACCCCCCACGCCGCCGCTTTTGGCACCTTTGCCGGTGATGAAACCCAGCAGCGTCACCGCTGCCACACCCCATAACGGCGCGTGCTTGATCCCGAAACCGCCCTGCAAGCTTTGCGTCATGCCGCGCACGCGTTGCAGAGGTTGCAGCACCTGCCCGGCTTCATGGCGGATTTCCTGACGGTGCATTTCCATGCGCAGACGTATCAGCGCCTTGCGCATTTCCCGGCGGGAACTGTTATGTGGAAGTTCAGGCAGGCTCATGGCAGCAGGCGCTCCCGGTCGTTGGCCAGCTCTTCGAGCGTGCCGTGGAAAGGCGAGGATTCATCGAAGATCGCCGCCTTGAGGCGTAGCCCGCAAAAGATCGAGGCCAAGGTATAGAAAACGCACAGGCCAATGATCGCGGCCAAACGATACGTGTCCCAGAACACGATCATCACCAAGGTCGATAACCCCACCAGCAACAACAGGGCAAAGACCAGGGCCAGACCTGCAAACAGCAACAGGCTGACGGTACGTGATTTCTGCTCCTGCAATTCGATGCCGAACAACTCGACATGGCTGTGCAGCAGACCCAGAACGGCGGCGCCCAAGCGCCGCGTGGAAGAGGCGGTGCCCGCAGTCGGGCCGGATTCACCGATCGACATAATCAGCGCCGAGTGGCCAGCAGGCCGATCAGGAAGCCGACACCGGCAGCAATGCCGACGGCCTGCCAAGGGTTGGCCGACACGTAATCTTCAGTGGCAGTGACCGCAGCCTGACCGCGATCACGCAGGGTGTCTTCGGTCAGTTTCAGGGTTTCGCGGGCGCGCAGCAGGCTGTCGTGGATCTGCTCGCGCAGCTCATCGGCCTGATCGCCGGCCAGGGTGGCGGTGTGCTCGAGCAAGCGTTCGGTGTCGGCGACCAGGGTCTGGAAGTCGTTCATGAGGATTTCTTGAGCAGTCTTTGCCTTGATGCTGGCCATGGGTGGATCTCCGTAAGTGACGTCTGAAGCGTTCGAGTATGAGCCTTGCGCGAAGGTTCAGTACAAATGACTGGTACAACTTTTGCTGTGTCGTGGTGCGTCGTCCTGCGGTTGTGCGCTGTTGCCGGGCGTGCGCCTTGAGAAACCTTATCCCAAACAATGCCGGTTCGTGTCAGGACATCGACCTTGTGCGCCAAAGCAGTTCGCCGGGACATCCGGTTCCATGACTGCGCGGTCGCAACTTGGTGCATGAAATGTGCGCATGAACCGCTTTGGTGCCTTTTTCGCCTTTAGGTCTGCCTGCTTATGGAAAATCTGCAAAGCGCTGTGGACACCCTGGTTCACAGCTCCAATACCCTGTTCATTCTGATCGGTGCAGTGATGGTACTGGCGATGCACGCCGGTTTCGCCTTTCTGGAGGTTGGTACGGTCCGTCAGAAAAACCAGGTCAATGCGCTGTCGAAGATTCTGAGTGATTTCGCCGTCTCGACCTTGGCCTATTTCTTTATAGGCTATTGGATCTCCTATGGTGTGACCTTCATGCAGCCGGCGGCGGTGTTGAGTGCCGATCACGGTTATGGACTGGTGAAGTTTTTCTTCCTGCTGACCTTTGCCGCTGCGATCCCGGCGATCATTTCCGGCGGTATCGCCGAGCGCGCGCGTTTTGTGCCGCAATTGTGCGCCACGGCGTTGATCGTTGCGTTCATCTATCCGTTTTTCGAAGGCATGATCTGGAACGGCAACTACGGTCTGCAAGCGTGGCTGACGGCGCAGTTCGGTGCCGCTTTCCATGATTTCGCCGGTTCCGTGGTGGTGCATGCCATGGGCGGTTGGCTGGCGCTGGCGGCGGTGCTGTTGCTGGGGCCGCGCAATGGCCGTTATCGCGACGGTCGCCTGGTGGCCTTCGCACCGTCGAGCATTCCCTTTCTGGCATTGGGCTCGTGGATTCTGATTGTCGGCTGGTTCGGCTTCAACGTGATGAGCGCGCAGACTCTGCAGGGCGTCAGTGGTCTGGTAGCAGTCAATTCGTTGATGGCGATGGTTGGCGGCACCATGGCGGCGCTGCTCGTCGGGCGCAATGACCCGGGCTTTCTGCACAACGGCCCATTGGCCGGGTTGGTCGCAATCTGTGCCGGCTCCGATCTGATGCATCCGGTCGGGGCGCTGGTGACCGGTGCAATTGCCGGCGCGCTGTTCGTCTGGTGCTTTACCGCCGCGCAGGTGAAATGGCGCATCGATGATGTGTTGGGCGTATGGCCATTGCACGGCTTGTGCGGCGTCTGGGGCGGGATTGCCTGCGGGATCTTCGGCCAGACAGCGCTTGGCGGTATTGGCGGCGTCAGCCTGATCAGCCAGTTGATCGGCACCGCGCTCGGTGTCGCTGTGGCGCTGATCGGTGGCTTCGTCGTGTACGGCGTGATCAAGGCGTTGCACGGGCTGCGCCTGAGTCAGGAACAAGAGTATTACGGCGCGGATCTGTCGCTGCACAAGATCGGCGCAGTGAGCCAGGATTAGGTCTCTTCATCGTCGGCTCCACGGTAAAAGCCGTGGAGCAGGCGATAACGGTCACTTCGCACCTGATCGACTTTTTCCTGAACCTGACGCGCCGGCAACCCGAGCATGATCAAGGCGTGAGAGCCGAGCATCAGGCTGGATTCCAATAGCTCAGGCACTACTTCGGTGGCGCCTGCGGCTTTGAGCTCCGCCAATTGGCTGTCGTCGCGGGTGCGCACCAGAATCGGCACCTGATCATTGAGGCGGCGTGCTTCCTTGAGAATGCGCAGGGCGACGTCGGTTTGATCCACGGCAATCACACAGAGTCGTGCGCGCAGCAGGCCAACGGCAGTCAGCAGTTCGCCGCGCGACGAGTCGCCGTAATGCACGTCACTTTCCCCACTGGCGGCTTCCTGGACCCGTACCGGGTCATTGTCCAGCGCGATATAAGGCTGTTTGGCATTGCGCAGGAAACGACCGATGGATTGGCCGACCCGGCCGTAGCCGCAAATCACCACGTGCTGGTTGAGGTCGGCGTTGAGCGCGCTGATCTCTTCGATCTGTGCCTCTTGATTGGGTTTGCGGTGCAGCACTGCAGCGATGCGTGGTGCTGCGCGCAACAACAATGGCGTCAGCAGCATCGAGCAGAACGTCGCCGCGAGCAGGAGGTTGCCAAGCCCTTCGGGCATCATGCTGTTTTGTTGCATCTGCGCCATCAGTGCAAAGCAGAACTCGCCTCCCTGGGCCAACGCCAGACCACTGCGCCACGCTGTTTCGCTGTCACTGCCGCGCCACTTCACCAACAAGGCGACGACGATGCCCTTGATCACCATCAAACCGACGGTAAGTCCGAGAATCAGCAGGCTGTGACTGACGAACAGTTGCAGGTCGATCAGCATGCCGATGCTGACGAAAAACACACCTAGAAGGATGTCGCGAAATGGCCGGATGTCGGCCTCGATCTGGTGACGATAGTGGCTTTCACCGAGCAACATGCCCGCCAGAAATGCACCGAGGGCGGGGGACAGGCCCAGCAGGTGAGTCAGCCAGGCGGTCAACAACACAATCACCAGTGCCAGCAGCACGAACAACTCGGCCGAGCGTGACGCCGCCACTTCATGGAACAACCTCGGCAGTATCCAGCGACTGGCCAGTAGCAGCCCGACAAACAGCACAACGGTTTTTGCCAGCGTCAGCGGCAGCGCCCAGTACCAGGCTTGCTCGCTGCTGCCGGCGAACACGGGCACCAATGTCAGCAGCAATACCGCGACAACGTCCTGAAACAGCAAAACACCAACGGCATTCTGGCCGTGGCTGCTGAACACCTCGCCAAGGCTGCCCAACTCTTTGGTCACAATCGCAGTCGATGACAGCGAAAGCCCGGCGCCGAGCAACAGCGCCGGTGTGATCGGCATGCCCAACAGCATCAATAGCAGCCCGAGCAGCGCGGTGCTGACCAGCACCTGCTGACTGCCGAGACGGAACACTACCTGGCGCAGCGCGATCATCTTCGACAGGGAGAACTCCAGACCCAGTGAAAACAACAGAAACACCACCCCCAACTCCGCGACGTCGGGCAAGTGTTCGCTCTCGTTGACCCAGTCGAACGCACTCGGTCCGACCAGCAATCCTACGCACAGATAACCCAGAACCGGTGGCAACCGCAGGCGACGGAACAGGGCAATCACCACAAGGGACGAGGCGAGGATGATCAACAGATTGGCAAACACTGGACACTCCGATGTCAGATTCAGGCTTTTCAAGCGTAGAGGTAAAAAGTCCGGGAGGATCGCGTAAAAGGTTTTTCTGCGGACTGATTTGCGTCAGGGTTTTGCCTGTGAACCTTTGTCGGGGCGCTGGAGCCTTTGGGCGGCGGTGGCTCGACGGGTTTTCAGGTGGGGCCTAGAATAGGCCCACTCATTTTTTGGTTGAGCAATCATGCCTCCTGAATGTCAGCTGTTTGGCACCCTTGGATGCCATTTGTGTGAAGTCGCCGAGGCCGAACTGATGCCTCTTGTCGAGCATGGCCTGCTGGTTGAATTGGTCGATATTGCTGAGGATGAGTCTTGGTATGCGGCATACAGCCTGCGAATTCCGGTGCTGCGTCGTGTCGACACCGGGGCTGAACTGGGCTGGCCATTCAGCGCTGATGAGGTCGTCGCGTTTCTGGGTTAACCCGCTTTTGTGGTTCATCCCGCCGGTCGCCGCTGCCATCCATTCCTTGGCATTTTGCGGATTGTTCGGTTACTGTATGTTCATACAGTAAATGCGTCAGAGGGATGAACCGTGGTCAATGTCGAACAGTTGAAGAACAGCGTGAACCGGATGTCGGTTGACGTGGTGCGCGAGGCCGTTCTCGAATTGCGCCTGGACGGGTTGGTCACCGAAGGCAAGACGCCCTTCAACAAACTGCACTTCAACACCTGCTTTGCCGAGATCGAGGCCTTGTTTCAGCGTGCCGGTTACCACAAGCAACTGGATGTGGTCGGTTATCAGGGGTTGCTTTACGCCTTATACGATCCGGGACGCTGGGACGCAGTCGATGTCTTGCGCTGGCTCAAGGAATTCACCGATGCCGCAGCGCTGAAAACAATTCCGGCCTGAACATTCTGCGCTAGGTTCGTTTCCCTCACTGCTGGATAATGCCGCCCTGCATTGAGGGTTCGATTTCCGTATGTCCACATCTACATTCTCTGCTGCTCAGAATCAGGCGAGCACACTTTATCTGCCGCCCGGTAAATGGCTGACCGTACTCGATTGCCTGTGCGAGCATTTCAGCGCCATCGACCGTGAGCAGTGGCTGGACCGCATCGCTCGGGGACGTGTGCTGGACGGCAATGGCCAGCCGATCCCGGAGGATTTGCCCTACAAGGAAGGTCTGCGGATTCACTATTTTCGTGAAGTGCCGGACGAGAAGCCGATCCCGGTGGTCGAGTCGATCCTGTATGCCGACGAACATCTGGTAGTGGCTGACAAACCGCATTTTCTGCCGGTCACGCCTGCCGGCGAATACGTTGAGCAAACCTTGTTGCGCAGGCTGATTCGTCGCCTGGACAATCCGCACCTGGTGCCGCTGCACCGCATCGACCGGCATACGGCGGGACTGGTGATTTTCTCGGCCAATCCGCAAACCCGATCAGCCTATCAGTCGTTGTTCCCGACGCGGCAGATCGACAAGCGCTATGAAGCCATCGCCCCGGCGCTGCCTGATCTGAAGTTCCCTTTGGTGCACAAGAGCCGTCTGGTGGATGGCGAACCGTTTTTCCGCATGCAGGAAGGCGCCGGTGCCAGCAATACCGAAACGGCGGTGGAGGTCAGAGAAAAGAATGGCGATCTGTGGCGCTACGGCTTGTTTCCGGTGACGGGCAAAAAACATCAACTGCGTGTCCACATGACGGCGTTGGGCGCGAGCATCTGCAACGATCCGTTTTATCCGGATGTGTTGAAGGACGTCGAGGACGACTACGCCAATCCGCTGAAACTGCTGGCGCAGGGGTTGCGGTTCATTGATCCGGTTACCGGCGCAGAGCGCGAGTTCGAGAGCCGGATCACGTTGCAATGGTGATGTCGAAGCCGTTTTTCGAGCGCCCATGAAAAAGCCCGCAATCAATGCGGGCTTTTCTGTATCCGGTATCGACCCAGAGCTTACAGCTCTTTAACGGTACGAACCTGATCCTTGTTGATGCGAGTTTCTTTGCCGTCCAGCTGTTTGAACTCGTAGAAGCCCGAATCGTCATCGTATTTCGGGGTGTCGACGGCCTGGATTTCGCGACCGTCATTCAAGGTGATCACTGTAGGCGACGAGCAACCGGCGAGGGTGGCAAGGCCCAGTGCGAGCATGAAAGTGGCGAGGGTCCGTTGAGTCATGGGTGTGTCTCCGAATGGGAATTCTTTTGGTTACTGAGCTTGAGACGTATACAAGGCGTGAGAGTTCCTTGAATGGTGTCAGTCTGACACAGTGTTGTGCGCATTTAACAGTTCGGGGGTATTGAGGTTGGCCAGTCGCGGGTCATTGTCGGGACATTGCAACGCGGTGGCGCCGAGACTGCGCATTACTCGTCCGGGGCTGCGCTCCCCAGCACTCCACGCTGCCTCAAAGGCCGGCAACAAGGCCACCGGAATTACGCAGAGCAGAGGTTCCCAATGCCCGTCATGGCGCAACATTAAAGGTTTGTCATGATTCAGATTGGCGGTTTCGCGCATGTCCTGCAGCAACGTGGCATCGATCCTCGGGACATCGCAGGGCAGTACCAGCAGGTGGGGGTGACGCGCGGCTTTCAGGCCTGCGCGGATACCAGCCAAGGGGCCTGGAAAATCTTCTTCGTCATCTCCCACCAATTGATCTGCAAACGGTGCATAACGCTCGCGATTCCGATTGCAGGAAATGATCAAGTCATCGGTCAGCGGACGAGTCTGTCGCTGCAAGTGCGCGATCAACGGTTCACCCTGCCACTGGACCAGACCCTTGTCCTGACCGCCCATACGTTGGCCGCGCCCGCCCGCCAAAAGCAGAATGGAGCAGGGCGGCAGTTGCGAATTCACAGTCATGGCAGCTCTCCAGAGGGGCGGCAAAGAAATGGGGCGCTGTGATATAACACCGGGCTGTTTCTCCTACAACTGGACGAGCCTATGAAAGCCAAGGCTGATGTACCTTTCGTGCCGCTTAATATTGCGGTGCTGACTGTCAGCGATACCCGAACCCTGGAAACCGACACTTCAGGCCAAGTCTTCGTCGATCGCCTGGCGGCCGCCGGTCACCATCTGGCAGAGCGGGTTCTGCTCAAAGATGACCTCTATAAAATTCGCGCGCAAGTTGCCAACTGGATCGCCGACGATGTAGTGCAAGTTGTGCTGATCACCGGTGGCACCGGTTTTACCGGTCGCGACAGCACGCCGGAAGCCGTGGCATGCCTGCTCGACAAGCAAGTGGATGGTTTCGGCGAGTTGTTCCGGCAGATATCTGTGGCTGATATCGGTACCTCGACCGTGCAATCCCGAGCGCTGGCCGGTCTGGCCAATGGCACGTTGGTTTGCTGCCTGCCAGGTTCGACCAATGCTGTGCGTACAGGGTGGGATGGCATTCTGGGTGAGCAACTGGACGCCCGCCATCGACCATGCAATTTCGTACCTCATTTGAAACAGGCGGCACCTTGTGAATCGCGCGGGTAAAACGGGCAAAACGGGCTCGTTGATGCCGGTCGAGGTAGCGCTGGCGCGTCTGCTGGAAATGGCCGAGGCCTCGCCCATTGTCGAGCATGAGTTTTTGCCGCTGGCTCGGGTCGAGGGTCGAGTGCTGGCCGAAGATCTGGTTTCAACCCTGGATCTACCGCCCTGGCCCAATAGCGCCATGGATGGTTATGCCCTCAATCTGGCCGACTGGACGGGTACCCCACTGCCGGTCAGTCAAAAAGTATTCGCCGGACAATTTCCTCAACCCTTGCAGCCTGGAACGTGTGTGCGGATCTTCACCGGTGCACCGGTTCCATCGGGTGCCGATTGTGTAGAGATGCAGGAAAACGCGGAGGTTCAGGCCGATGGCTGTGTGCGCTTCATCGAGCGGATGACAATCGGGCAGAACATTCGCCCGCAAGGCCAGGAAACAACCGCAGGCGAGTTGATCCTGACGGCTGGCACCCGGCTCGGTCCTATCGAGCAAGGCCTTTGCGCGTCATTGGGCTGCGCTGGCCTGAAGGTAGTACGCAAGGTTCGAGTGGCGGTGATCTCCACAGGAGATGAATTGGTCGAGCCGGGTCAGCCGCTGGGACCGGGGCAGATATACAACAGCAATCGCGTGGTTCTGTGCAGCTGGTTGCAACGTTTGGGCTGTGAAGTGATCGATGCCGGAATTCTCCCGGACGATCTGTCCTTGACCCGTGCCCGTTTGACGGATCTGCAGGATGTTGACCTGATACTTTCCACTGGTGGTGTATCGGTGGGTGAAGCTGATTTTCTCGGCATAGCCTTACGAGAAGAGGGCGAGTTGGCCCTTTGGAAGTTGGCCATCAAACCCGGGAAACCGCTGACATTCGGACATTTTCGCGATGTGCCGGTCATCGGCTTACCGGGCAACCCGGCGTCTACGTTGGTGACCTTTGCGCTGCTGGCTCGGCCTTATCTGTTGCGTCGTCAGGGTGTGCAGAGCGTCGAGCCTCTGAAATTCCCGGTGCCAGCGGGCTTTGCCTGGCCCGTTGCGGGCAATCGCCGTGAATACCTGCGAGGACGTCTCGAGCAAGGGCGGGCGATTGTCTACCGCAATCAGAGTTCCGGTGTGCTACGCAGCGCAGCCTGGGCGGACGGTCTGGTGGAGGTCCTGGAGGGCCGCACGCTGAGCGAAGGAGACCAGGTCGCATTTATTCCGCTGAGTGACCTCCTCGGCTGATCCCGTTGTGCGTGCGCAGGTGCCGGACGACTCAGCCGACACCTGCGTGTGCAATTCGGTCAGCTGCTGACCAGTGTCACAAGCTGGTCGAATCGGCTATTCGCCACCCAACCCAACAGACCCAGCACTACCGCGGTCGCGCCTGCAGAGTAGGCCAGACGGTGTTTGATTGTCCTGACGTCACTGCGGACTTCGTCCATGTCCCGTCGAATGTATTTCAAATGCGTTTCGAGTTCGGTCACGCGAGGTTCCATATGAACTTCTCCGGTGGTCTTGGCGCTGTTTTTGAAATTGGGCTTTTGATTCGCGCGACTTTCGCCGAGAGGGGCGACCGGGCTCACTGGAATTCTGGCTTCATGGCTTGGCATAAAAACATCCACTGGTTGCTTCAAATGCATGCTGGCCGACGTTTATACGAATCGAATTGTCCGGAGCCCTGGGGGCGTATCCATTCATTACCTGCACTTCCTTGTGTTGTTGGATTGATGATTGATACCGCCAGCACACGGTGAACCAATGGCCATGCATGGTCAATTGAGCCGATTCCTCATGTTTTGTAAGAAAAAATACCGGTTGTGTAGGACGCCGCTCTGCCGAGCTTGAATTAATTAGGCCACAGGTGGCTCTTTTGCGTGCTTCAGCGGTCAAGATGACCTAACCAAGTCAATTCAGGGAGTGACGCTATGAGTGAACGCCGGGCACTGTTGATCCTGCATGGCAAGCAGGCACTCAACGAGGCGGTTCGCACCGCGGTCGAGAACAAGCGCCAACAAGGCTGGGACCTGGCTGTACGCCTGACCTGGGAGGCGGGGGATGCCCAGCGATGGGTGGAGCAAGCACTGGCGGAGGGTTACACACAGATTATTGCCGGGGGTGGCGACGGCACGTTGCGCGATATTGCCGAAGCACTCGCGGCGCATCCGCACAAAGCCAGCCTGGTACTTTTGCCTTTGGGAACCGCCAACGACTTTTCCCGTGCCGCGGGCATTCCGCTGGAACCGGCGGAGGCCCTCGAGCTTCTGGAGGTGGCGCCGCGTGATATTGATCTGGGTCAGGTGGGCGGGCAAATCTTCCTCAACATGGCCACCGGTGGTTTCGGCAGTCAGGTCACCGCCAATACTTCAGAGGATCTGAAAAAAGTACTGGGGGGAGCGGCATATCTGTTCACTGGTTTGTCACGATTCAGCGAACTGCATGCCGCATACGGCGAGTTGCAAGGCCCTGATTTTCACTGGAGCGGCGAGCTGCTGGCGTTGGGCATCGGCAATGGCCGTCAGGCCGGAGGCGGGCATGTGTTGTGCCCACAAGCGCTGGCCGACGATGGACTGCTGGATATCAGCATTCTGCCGGCGCCCCAGGAGCTTGTCGGTACATTGAAGAACCTGCTGAGCGACGGTTTCGGCATCGACAACATGTTCGTGCGAACCCGATTGCCGTGGGTCGAAATCAAAATGTCCGAAGGGCTTTACATCAATCTTGATGGTGAGCCGCTGGAAGGCGACAGCATGCGTTTCGAGGCGCGTCCGGCGGCGCTGCAGGTCCATCTGCCAAAGGACTCGCCGCTATTGACCATTAAATCGTCAATCAGTCATCAAGACTGATGATCTGCTCGCGTACGGCGAACAGCACCAGGCCTGCCACGTCGTAGATTTGCAGACGCTTCATGATCTGCGAGCGGTGGGTCTCGACGGTTTTGATGCTCAGGCCCAGTCCGTTGGCGATTTCCCGGGTGGATTTGCCACGCACGATCAGGCGCAGGATCTCCAGTTGTCGCGCGGTCAGGTTGTGCGAGTCGGCGGTTTCCGGCTGCTGCTTCTGATTGCGGGTCAATGCCTGGTTGATCACGGTGTGGGCGATGGCGGGGCTCAAATAGCGCTCGTTGTTGCGCAAGGCTTCCAGTGCGTGTTCGAGTTCAGTGGCTGTGGTGTCCTTCAGCAGGTAGCCATAGGCGCCGGACTCCAGCGCCTGCATGATCAACGCCGGGTCGGTGTGCATCGACAGGATCAGCACCTTGCTTTGCGGCCGCACACGCTTGAGCCGTTGCAGGGCTTCAAGGCCGCCGGTTTCTTTCATGGATATATCCAGGAGCACGATATCGGGGCTCAGTTGCTCGACCATTTCGAGCAGTTGCGAGCCGTCATTGGCTTCGCCAATCACCGCGTAACCGGGAATATCCAGCACCAGAGCACGCACGCCGGCCCTGATCAGCGAGTGGTCATCCACCAGAAGTAAGTTGCAAGTCAACGCATAACCTTATTCGTACTGGCCCGCTCGAGTGCACGGGGCGCCCAGGGGAAAAGTGCTTCGATTCGAGTGCCTTTGCCCGGCTCGCTGACGACGCTCAGGGTGCCACCCAATTGCTCGATCCGTTCGGCCATCCCGGCCATGCCCCGCTGTCCTTCACGACCAGGATTGGCCGCCGGGGCAAACCCCAGACCGTCATCGCTGATCATCAGCGTCAAGCCTTTCGGCAGGCGCTGTACGCGTATCACCAGATTCTTCGCTTGCGCATGTCGCAGGATATTGGTCACTGCCTCCTGGGTGATGCGAAAGGCGGCGACGGCCATTTCTTCCGGGATGCCATTGAGGCGTTGCTGGCAATCAAGGCTCCAGTGCACGCTGGTATTGGCCATTGTCTTGAGCAGATGTGCACGCAGGCTCGCCTCAAGACCCAGACTGGTCAACTGGCGTGGATTGAGAATGGCCGAAACGTCGCGCACCTTGTTGAGGGTTTCTTCGAGCGTGTCGCACAGCGCTGTGCATTGTTCCTGCAAGTCTTCCGGCATGCGCCGTTTGAGCCAGTCACTCTGCAGTTTTGCGGCGGTCAGCAGTTGGCCTATATCGTCGTGCAACTCTCGGCTGAGGCGGTGACGTTCGTTTTCCTGGACTTCCAGGAGGCGATCAGCGAGTTCCTGTGGCTGAAATTTGATCGATTTGCGTGACAGCCGATATTGCACCCAGACGCAGGCGGTGGCTGCGATGTTCAGCAATAGCAGCCCCAGGCAAAGTTGCGCGGAAAAACCATAGGTCAACAGGCTCCCGAGTGTGGCTGCCACACACAGTATGAGCGTGAACCGGCGTGCGTTTTCCCGGGAGGGTGGCCATGTGGAGATTGACTTGAGGCTGGCGTACATAGCGGATGGAGCCAATGGATGTTCGCTGCGGGCAGACCGGCCGGTGGCTGGCGGATCTCTGTCTGAAAATGCTGTCAATTATGTTATTGATTTCAACGCGGTTCAGTGAATGTATTGGGCCGCCAACTTTGCTGGATGGCTGTCTCTGAAGTCACTGTGCCATTAACTTGAAAGCAACTAGTGGGCGGCATAATACCACTTAACATACCGTTGGTCGCGTTTGCTATATATGTCCAAAGGGTCAGGAATTACGCCATGTTGGACGCGAGTTCCATAATGGAGAAGTCGATTAAAAGATATCGGCGTTACCTGAAGTTGTGCTCTTCAGACACAGGCAAACCCTGAGTCCGGCGAAAAATATCCGCTTGAGTCAGGCGTGATTATTTAATTCGATTTGTCGCTGGCAGGTATGAACTATTCAATAACGACAGGGCTGTGTAAGGCGACGAGTTCCTGGGACAGGGAGGCGCGCTGTCAGGCTTGTCGCTCTGCGTAGCTCGGCAGAGGCAAACGTTTGGGAGAAAGGGCTGGCTGAAATTGCGGCTGGCCGACTTGGAAGGCGAACGCTTCAATCAGCGAAATCTGCTCGCTTTCATCAAGGCTCAGCTGTCCGGTGCTCTGATCGACCAATTCAAGTTGCCAGGCCATCAACGTAAAGCAATCCTTCAAGGCATCCAGGGCTTGTTCGTGCAGATCGACGTGATCCTGCGCCAGATTGAGCAAGCTGTAAATGTGCAGGGAGAATTCGCAAATGGCTTCAAGCGCCAGTGCTTCAGCCCTGCTCGCGAGCTTGAGGAGGGTGCTGAGCATGCAGTCGATGGCGTCCTTGTCATTGCTGATCAGTTGCAAATGGCTGAGGCATTCTTCGGACTTGGCCAGGAGCGTTTCAGCCTCGACAAGAAATTCGGGGAACCTTTGCGCCCACTCTTTACGGTCGATCGGCATGCTTATCTCCACAACGTCATGTCTGATGGGGGAATGCCATTTGTGGCGACGGTCATGGATCGTCGGGAGATCGCGCCCAGACGTGCAGGTGCACAGACTGAGGGGTTCCAGAGGGCTTGTTTCCGCTGAATTGCGATCGCACACAATAGCCTGACTCCGTTCATGCAATGAGAATGGCGTCACATTAATGGCTATTGGATATTGCGAATATCAGGTTGGGCCTGATTGTTACTAGGGGAATCCCTTAGGCGCGGGAACCTACCGTGCAAACCGAGGTCGCGCCGCAGAGAATGTAGCAGATGAAAATCACTGCGCCAGTAAAACATGATGTTAATGTGACATCAATGCCCGATCATGGCATTTTTGACGGGGTCTGGCTTGGCAATCAAGAACCGCCACTTGCCGCCGATAACCTCACATAGTGAATTCATCAGAACAAGCCCAGGAGTCATTGATGGCCGGCATTCTCGACACGGTAGACCAACGCACGCAACTGGTGGGTGAGAATCGCCTGGAAATTCTCATGTTTCGATTGGCCGGGCGTCAGTTGTTCGCGATCAACGTGTTCAAGGTTCAGGAAGTGCTGCAACTGCCGAAGCTGACCTTGATGCCGCAGCGTCACCCGTTTGTGTGCGGAGTGGTCAATCTGCGCGGTCAGACCCTGCCGGTGATCGATCTGTCGCAGGCGATCGGCATGCGTCCATTGGTGCCGGGTCCGAACAGCACGATCATCGTCACCGAATACAACCGCTCGGTGCAGGCCTTCCTCGTCGGTGGCGTGGATCGTATCGTCAACATGAACTGGGAAGCCATTCTGCCGCCGCCGACCAGTGCCGGGCGTCAGCATTATCTGACCGCTATCAGCAAGGTCGACGATCAACTGGTGGAAATCATCGACGTCGAGAAAGTCCTCGCTGAAATCGTCCCATACAACGCCAAGGTCTCGCGTGAAAAGCTTGAAGATCCGGTACTGGAACGCGCCCGTGGCCGTGAAGTGCTGCTGGTGGACGACTCCAACGTAGCACTCTCGCAACTGCGTGACACCCTCGGTCAGCTCGGCGTGAAAATGCACATTGCCAGCGATGGCCTGAAGGCGCTGAACATGCTCAAGGGCTGGGCTGATACCGGCGTGAACATGACCGACAAGCTGCTGATGATCTTCACCGATGCGGAAATGCCGGAAATGGACGGCTATCGCCTGACCACCGAAATCCGCAACGACCCGCGTCTGCGTGGTCTGTACGTGGTGCTGCACACCTCGCTGTCCGGCAGTTTCAACGACTCGATGGTGAAGAAGGTCGGCTGCGACAACTTCCTCTCCAAGTTCCAGCCGGACAAACTGGTTGACGTGGTGCGCCAGCGCCTGATGCTCGACGAAGTTCCGGCCTGATAACGCAACCCTGCAGGTGCGAGGCTGCTCGCGATGGCGGATTCAATTTCGACACATGGGTTGAATCGAATATCGCTTTCGCGAGCAGGCTCGCTCCCACAAGGGATTTGCGCTGTACAAACTCTGGCTTTGATTCGCGGATAAAGCTCGTATAGGGTGGCGTTTTTATTCTCCAGGGAGTTGGCCATGCTGCGTCTGAGCGCGCTTTATCGTTACCCGTTGAAATCCGGCAAAGTCGACGTTCTAAAAAGCGCCGATCTCGACAAGCTGGGGCTTGATGGTGACCGACGCTGGATGCTCGTGGACGAAGCCAGCGGCCGCTTCCTGACCCAGCGCGCCGAAGCGAAGATGAGTCAGTTGTCGGCGCTGTGGAATGTGCAGGGCGGTCTGACCTTGAACGCACCTGAACACTCTCCCATCGACATCGCCTTGCCGGGCAATGACGCCGAACTGCGCGGTGTGACGATCTGGCGTGACACTTTGCGCGTGCCGGATGCCGGTGAAGAAGCAGCGCGCTGGGTCAGCGATTTCATCGGCAAGCCGACCCGTCTGGTGCAGGTGCCGCTGGATCGTGCCCGCATGACTCAGGCAGGTTTCGGCAAGGATGACGATCAGGTCGCATTCGCCGACGGATTTCCCCTGCTGTTGATCGGCGAGGCGTCCCTGCAGGATCTCTCGGACAGAGTCGGGCGTCCGCTGGAAATGTTGCGCTTTCGGCCGAATCTGGTGATTGAAGGCAGTGAGGCGTATGCCGAAGATGGCTGGAAGCGCATTCGCATTGGCGATGTCGAGTTCCGCGTGGTCAAGTCGTGCTCGCGCTGCATTCTCACCACCATCGACCCGGAAACCGGTGAGCGCAGTGCCGATCGCGAGCCGCTGGCAACCTTGCAGAAATATCGCGCTCAAGCCGACGGCGCGATGTTCGGCCAGAATCTGGTGAATGACAGCAATGGTCGGCTTGAAGTCGGGATGCCAGTGGAGATTCTCGAATAAGCCGTCACGGCAACGAAAAATGCCCGTGTCCTTGGACACGGGCATTTTCATTGGTGCAGTGAAACCGTTGTTTTAGCCGCGGTATTCGCACAGGTAAGCGGTGTCGACCGCTACCTTCAGCTGGAACTTGCTGTTGGCCGGGACGTTGAACTGGCTGCCGGCGGCGAAGGTTTCCCAGTCGCTGCTGTCGGGCAGTTTGACGGTCAGTGCGCCGGAAACCACATGCATGATTTCACGCTGAGCGGTGCCGAATTCGTATTCGCCCGGGGCCATTACGCCGATGGTCGCCGGACCTTCAGCGGTGCCAAAGGCGATCGACTTGACGGTGCCGTCGAAGTACTCGTTGACTTTAAACATGGGCGATTCCTCGAAAAGGGCTAAAAATTGGAGGCGGCCAGTATGCACAAGGCTTTTGGTGCCGTCACCTGCCCGGCGTCTGTCCGATGAGTTCTCGAGTTGACCCTAGAGTGGCAAGACCAGTGGCAACAGCCGCGCGGTGTTGCGCGCATCCTCCAGCGCCCGGTGCTGCTGACCGCTGAACTGCATGCCAGCCAGTTGCAGTGCGCCGTTGAGACCCAGGGGCCGCTCCAGGCGTCGAGCCTTGGCGAAGCGTTGTTTGAGGTTCATGTGCGGCACATGGCTCAAGGCGCTGTCGATCTGCAGGCGTTGCCATTCCTGGAGCAATTGCTTGCGATCGTAATCGCCCCAACTGGCCCAGCCTTCGAGGCGCGTCTGATGTTGCGCGAGCCAGCGTTCGAACGCCGGCCAGACTTCAGTCAACGGCTGTGCCGAGTCGATATTGGCTTGGGTGATGTGTGTCAGTTCACGACAGAAAGGCGTGAGCAACGGCCGTCGCGTCGGTTTGACGAAACGCTGGAAGTGATCCTGCTCGCGCCCGGCGCGATCGACCAAGGTGGCGCCGATCTCGATAATTTCCATTTCGGTGACCGGCCAGCCACCCTCATCGGTGGTGGCTTCCAGATCTATGACCAGCCAGTGGGGCATCGCAGGGTTCCTGATTTCCGCGTTCTGATAACTCAGAGCGTAGTCAAAACCCGCAAGCGTGTGTGGGTGACTACTCGACCTGCAACAGAACCTGACGATTTTTTACCTGATCGCCAACCTTGACCTGCACCCGCTTGAGCACGCCGTCGATGCCGGCCTTCAGCGGATGCTCCATTTTCATTGCCTCCAGTACCACCAGCAACTGACCTTTGCTGACCGGGCTGCCTTCGCTGACGAGAACGTCGACGATGGCACCGTCCATCGGCGCTTTCAGGGTGCCGGAGCTGACGCTGGTCTGACTGTCGATTACCGCGTGAGTTCGATCCTCCAGGCGCAGACTGCCGGGGTGGGTGAACAGCCAAAGGTGCCCGTTAACCAGTCGATACGCGTGACGCTGGCGCAAACCGTCGATTTCCAGTATCAGCGACTGCGCGTCCTGATCGATGAGTGTTAACTCGAGCGTGCGCTCGGCAACCTGCACGGTGAAGGCGCCTTGCGCGTGAGCGAGCAGTTGCGCTGTCCAGTTCTGATCATCAAGCCCGAGTCGATAATGCAGCGGCACACTGGCATTGTTGCGCCAGCCGGTGAGCGGCGCGCGGTGGGCGAGGGCGCTGGATTGATAGAAAAGCACTGTTGCGATCGCCAGTTCCTCGGCATCCGGAATGTAGCGGTGCAAACAAGGGTGTTCGCTGAAGTGGCGGGCAATGAACGCGGTACTGAATTCGCCGCTGATGAACTGCGGATGTTGCAACAGGCTGGCCAGCAAGCGTTGATTGCTTTGCACGCCCAATAACACCGTGTCCTGTACCGCGCGCAACAGTTTGCGCCGGGCCTCTTCGCGAGTGGCGCCAAAGGCGATGAGTTTGCCCAGCATCGGGTCGTAGAACGGGCTGATCGATTGTCCTTCCAGCAAGCCATGATCGATTCGCGCACCCTGCTGCAGCGCCGGCTCCCAGGCTTCCACTCGACCGGTTTGCGGGAGGAAGTCTTGCGCGGGATCTTCGGCGTAAAGCCGTACTTCCATGGCATGCCCGTTGAGCTGGACCTGGTCCTGAGTCAGTGGCAACGGCTGCCCCTCGGCGACCAGCAATTGCCACGCGACCAGATCCAGCCCGGTGATCAACTCAGTCACCGGATGCTCGACTTGCAGGCGTGTGTTCATCTCCAGAAAGTAGAACTGCCCACGCGCGTCGAGCAAAAACTCCACGGTGCCGGCGCCGACATAGTTGACTGCGCGCCCGGCCTTCAATGCCGCTTCACCCATGGCTTGGCGCAGTTCGGCGGTCATCACCGGGCAGGGCGCTTCTTCGATGACTTTCTGGTGGCGGCGCTGGATCGAACAATCGCGTTCGCCGAGATAGATCAGGTTGCCGTGCTGATCGCCAAACAACTGCACTTCGACGTGCCGTGGTTCGATCAAGGCCTGTTCGAGTATCAATTCGTCGCTGCCGAAACCGTTCAGTGCTTCGGAGCGCGCGGTGCGCAGTTGCGCCGGCAAGTCAGCGGCGCTGTGCAGCAGACGCATGCCGCGCCCACCCCCGCCGGCACTGGCCTTGATCATCAGTGGATAGCCGATGCGCTCGGCTTCACGCAGGAGGGTGGCGTCGTCCTGTTCGGCACCTTGATAACCGGCGATGCAGGGTACGCCGGCTTCGAGCATGGCGATTTTCGAGCGGCGTTTGCTGCCCATCAATTCGATGGCTTCGACGCTGGGGCCGATGAAGATCAGCCCGGCCTGTTCGCAGGCGCGGGCGAACTCGGCGTTTTCCGAGAGAAAACCGTAGCCGGGGTGAATCGCGTCGGCACCGCTACGCTGGGCGGCGTCGAGGATCGCCGGAATGTTCAGGTACGACTGCTGCACGGGGGCGGGGCCAATGTGTACGGCCTGATCGGCCATTTTCACGTGCGGGGCCTCGGCGTCGGCGTCGCTGAAGACGGCGACAGTGCGGTAGCCGAGCGCTTGGGCGGTGCGCTGGATGCGGCAGGCGATTTCACCGCGGTTGGCGATCAGGATTTTGTGGATGGCGGGCATGGTGATCTTCCTGAGTATTTGGCGGTGAATGTGATGGCCTCATCGCGAGCAGGCTCACTCCTACAGGGGAACGCATTCCAAATGTAGGAGTGAGCCTGCTCGCGATGCTTTCAGGTAGCCCACCGCGGTTTCCGCTTTTGCACAAAAGCCATGGTGCCCTCGATCCCTTCGTCGCCAGTCACCGCTTCGCTAAACCACTGCGCCGCGTCATCAAGCAATTCACTCGAAGGCTGCCCGGCACTGGCCAACAACAATTTCTTGGTCATCGCATTCGCCTCCGGCGCGCAACACAGCACATGCTGCAACACCTCATCGAGCCGCTCGGCAAGCGCCTGCGCATCCTGCTCGACAAAATGCACCAGCCCCAGACGCCGCGCCTGATGCCCATCGAAACGCGCAGCGGTCAGCGCCAATCGGCGGGTTTCGGTCAGACCGATACGCTGCACCACAAACGGCGCAATCTGCGCTGGCAGCAAGCCGAGGCTGGTTTCCGGCAGGCCGAATTGCGCTTGGTGATCGGCAATCGCGATATCGCTGACACAGGCCAGCCCGAAACCGCCGCCAAGCACCGCGCCTTGCAGCACCGTGATCAGCACTTGCGGCGCGTGCTGTGCTTCTTCCAGCAGGGCGCCGAACGCGCGATTCAGATCGCGGTAAGCCTCGGTGCCCTGAGCGCGGGCGTTGGCCATGTCCTTGATATCGCCGCCGGCACAGAAATGCCCACCGGCACCGCTGAGCACCAACGCCCGAACCGCACGGTCATCGCGCACAGCCGTCAGCACCGCGCGCAATTCGCTGACCATCTGCAGGCTCATCGCATTGCGGCTGTCCGGTCGATGGAGGGTGATGTGCAGCACGCCGCCATGCAGCTCCAGCAACAGCGTCTGGCATTCCGGCAGGTTGCTCATTTCTTTTTCCCCGGCAGGATGCCCATCAGTTTGCAGATGATCCCCAGCATGATTTCGTCAGCACCCCCGCCGATCGAAACCAATCGCACATCACGATAGGCGCGGGCCACCGGGTTGTCCCACATGAAGCCCATGCCGCCCCAATATTGCAGGCAGCTGTCGCTGACTTCGCGGCCGAGGCGCCCGGCCTTGAGCTTGGCCATCGACGCCAGCCGCGTGACATCCTGGCCTTTCACGTACTGCTCGGTGGCCTGATAGACCAGTGCGCGCAGGCATTCGATTTCGGTTTGCAATTCGGCGAGGCGGAAGTGGATCACCTGGTTGTCGATCAACGCATTGCCGAAGGTCTTGCGCTCCTTGCAGTACTCGATGGTGCTGTCGACGCAATATTCCAGGCCTTTGATCATGTTCGCCGCGCCGAACAGACGTTCTTCCTGAAACTGCAGCATCTGCATCATGAACCCGGCGCCTTCGTGGCCGATGCGATTGCGCTGCGGCACGCGCACGTTGTCGAAAAACACCTGGGCGGTTTCCGAGCTGCGCATGCCGAGCTTGTCCAGGTGCGAACTGAGGCTGATCCCCGGCGTGTTCATCGGCACCATGATCAGCGACTTGTTGATGTGTGGTTTGTCGTCCGAAGTGTTCGCGAGCAGGCAGATGAAATCAGCACTCGGCGAGTTGGTGATCCACATCTTGCTGCCGTTGATCACATAGTCATCACCGTCCTTGCGCGCGGTGGTTTTCAGCCCGGCGACATCGGAGCCGGCGCCGACTTCGGAAACGCCGATGCAGCCGACCTGCTCGCCGCTGATCGCCGGGCGCAGGAACTCTTCGCGCAACTCATCGGAACCGAAGCGGGCGAGGGCGGGCGTGCACATGTCGGTCTGCACACCGATCGACATCGGAATGCCGCCGCAATGAATGGTGCCGAACTCTTCGGCAGCGACAATCGAATAGCTGTAATCGAGACCCATGCCGCCGAATTTTTCCGGTTTGGAAATGCCCAGCAAACCGAGGTCGCCAGCCTTGCGGAAAATTTCGTGAATGGGAAAGCGCCCGGCCTTTTCCCATTCATCGACGTGCGGATTGATCTCGTGCTCGACGAACTGGCGGACGGTGCGGCGCAGGGCTTCGTGTTCCGGGGTGAAGATCATTTTTTATTGTTCTCCGTAAGATCCGTGGCGGTCAGAACCGGCTGACGCCGAAGCTGTTGGGTTGCAGCGTGCGAATGTCGGCTTCGTGGCAGATATCGAGCAAATAGCCGAGCAGGATGCGCGTGTCGCGCGGATCGATCAGCCCGTCGTCCCACAGGTTGGCGCTGCCGTAGAGCGCGGTGGACTGGCTGTCGAGTTTCTGCGCGGTGACCTGTTCGAGCATGTCGAGCATCTTCGGATCGGGTACCAATCCGTCTTTCAATTGTTTGGCTTCGGTAACGATGCGCAAGACTTTGCCGGCCTGCGCGCCGCCCATCACCGCCGTACGGCTGTTCGGCCAGGCGAAGATGAAGCGCGGATCGAGGCCGCGTCCGCACATCGCATAGTTGCCGGCACCGTAAGAGCCGCCGACGACGATGGTCAGTTTAGGCACCCGCGCGTTGGCCACCGCTTGAATCAGTTTCGAGCCGTGTTTGATCACGCCTTGCTGCTCCGATTCGGTGCCGACCATGAAACCGGTGGTGTTGTGGAAGAACAGCAGCGGTGTCTGGCTCTGATCGCATAACTGAATGAACTGCGCAGCCTTGCTTGCACCGTTCGGGGTGATCGGGCCGTTGTTGCCGATGAACCCGCAGGCGCGGCCCTGAATCTTCAATTGGCCGCAGATGGTTTGTTGATCGAACTCGCCCTTGAATTCGAGAAAGCAGGACTCGTCGGCGATGCGCGCGATGATTTCGCGTACGTCATAAGGCTTTTTCGGATCGTCGGGGATCAGCCCGAGCAATTCATCGATCGGGTAGAGCGGTTCTTTGTATTGCGGCTCCGGCAGCCACGGCAGTTGCTCATTCCAAGGCAGCATGCGCAGGATTTCGCGGACCAGACGCACGCCATCGGCATCGTTTTCCGCGAGGTATTCAGCCGTCCCGGCGATCTGTGCGTGCATCTCTGCACCACCGAGTTCTTCATCGGTGGCGACTTCGCCGGTGGCGGCTTTGAGCAACGGGGGACCGGCGAGAAACAGCTTGGCCTTGCCGCGCACCACTACCACGTAATCCGACAACCCCGGTTGATAAGCACCGCCCGCCGTGGCCGAGCCGTGCACCACGGTGATCTGCGGCAAACCCAGCGCCGACATCCGCGCCTGATTGGCAAAACTGCGTGCGCCTTCGACGAAAATCTCTGCGGCGTAATTGAGGTTGGCGCCACCGCTTTCGGCGAGGGTAATCACCGGGAGTTTGTTTTCCTGGGCGATCTGTTGCAGGCGCAGGGATTTTTTCAGGCCGCTCGGCGAGATGGTGCCGCCCTTGATCGCGCTGTTGTTCGCCACGATCATCGCGCGGATGCCGCAGACGTAACCGATACCGGCGATCAGCCCGCCACCGGCCGAGCTGCCGTCCTTGTCGTCATGCAACTTGTAGCCGGCGAGGCTGGCCAGTTCGAGAAACGGCGCGCCGGGATCAAGCAACAGGTTCAGGCGTTCGCGCGGCAGTAATTGCCCGCGCTTGTCGAATTTCTCCTTCGCTTCGGCTGCTTTATTCAGCAGATTTTGTTCGAGCTGCTGCACTTGCTCGATGGCTGCGAGCATTGCTGCACGATTGCGCGCAAACGCCTCACTGTGAGGGTCGAGTCGGGACTGGATCTGCGGCATGGCTTACTCCTTGTCCTTCAACACGTCTGGAAGGTACGCCCGGTGGAAGCCATTGAACGACTCACTGTGAGTGGCCTTGTGCAGTGGCCATGCACGGCTGCCGAGGCTGGCCGCGCCATCGATTTTCAAGGTGCTGCCACTGATGAACGCCGCCGCCGGGCTGAGCAGAAACACAATCGCGGCGCTGACTTCCGACTCGGTGCCGATGCGCTTGAGCGGTACATGTTCACGCAGGGTGGGAATCACCGCTTTGAACGCGCCTTCGTAAGTGTCCATGCCGCTCGACGCGATCCAGCCCGGCGCCACCGCGTTGACCCGCACGCCGGCATAACCCCATTCGAACGCGGCGGTTTTGGTGAAGTTGTCCATGCCCGAACGCGCCGCGCCGGAGTGGCCCATGCCGGGCATGCCGCCCCACATGTCGGCGAGCATGTTGACGATGTTGCCGCCGTGTTTGCTCATCGACTGGTTGAACACTTCCCGCGCCATCAGAAATCCGCCGACCAGATTGGTGCGCAGTACGGTTTCGAAACCTTTCTGATTGATCGAAGCCAATGGCGACGGGTACTGGCCGCCGGCATTGTTGACCAGACCATGAATCGGCCCATGCTCGGCGATCAGCTCCCTGACCAGTTGTTTCACCGCTTCTTCATCGCGGATATCGCAGGCCTTCCAGTGTGCGCGGCCACCGTCTTCGGCAATTTCCACGGCGACCTTTTGCAGTTTTTCCGGTTTGCGCCCGACCAGCAGCACATTCGCGCCGAGCGCTGCCAGTTCATGCGCGGTGCAGCGACCGATGCCGCTGCCGCCGCCAGTGACGATGATGGTCTGGCCGCTGAACAGATCGGCGTTGAAAATCGACGCGTAAGCCATGCAAACCATCCTCTAGTCGAGCTGTTCGGCGATGCTCTGCGGCACCGGGATCTGGATTTCCAACAGTTGCTGGGCGAAGGCTTTGCCTTGCGGGTCGATGCGCAGACTGGCCACGCCACCACCGCCAAGAGCGTTTTCCAGGAGAAAATTCAGGCTGTGGGTGCCAGGCAGATACCAGCGTTCGACCCGGCCGTGGACCGGATCGAGCACATGGCTCATCCAGTCGACCATCACCGCCGGGGTCAGCGCTTCGGCGATCCACGGCAGGTATTCGGGTTTGCGCGGTATCACGCCTATATTGCTGTGATTGCCTTTGTCACCGGAGCGCGCCACGGCCAGTTTCACCAGCGCCACACTGGCATCGGCGCGGCCTTGAGGTTTCGGCGGTTGCTGGGCAATCGGCAAATCTTCACTGTCGAGCGCTGCCAATGAGGGCAGGGCACAAGGATGGCGAACGCCGGCCAGATCAATCTGCAAGGTGCAGGCGCTTTTATCGATCAGGAATGAAAACAGACGAATCAGCGGATACACCGTCGGCCGCCCGCCGACGATACCGGTCAGGCCTGGTGCCATGCCGGTGGCGGCCTGGGCGATTTCCCGGGAGAACAGCACCAGTGCCTGTTTATTCGGGTGACGCACGGCGAGTTTGATCACCACTTCACGGCTGTCGTGGCGCTGGCCATGGGGGCCGTAGGTGGCTTCGCTGCCGAGCAATTCGATGTCGGTTTCGCTGTAGGGCGGCCAACCGCGCTGGCTGAACATTTCCGCCGTTTTGGCGATGATTGCCTGACTGACCCTCCGCGCCTTGTCCACCGCATCGATACCGGCGATCAGGCAACTCGCGGTGCAGCGAAAACCGTCCGGGTACGTGGCGCTGACCTTGTATTTGTCACTGGGCGGCAGGCCTTTGGCGCCGTGGACATGAACGAGGTTTTTGCCTTGCTGCTGCAATTTGACCTGGCTGAAATCGCAGACCACGTCGGGCAACAGATAGGCCTGTGGATCGCCGATTTCATACAACATCTGCTCGCCGACGGTCAGCGGTGTGACCAGTCCACCGGAACCCTCGGGTTTGCTGACGATGAATTGGCTGTCGGCGCTGACTTCGACGATGGGAAAGCCGATGTGTTCGTAATCCGGCACTTCACGCCAATCGGTGAAATTGCCGCCGGTGCATTGTGCGCCGCATTCGATGATGTGCCCGGCCAGCGCGGCCTGAGCGAGTTTGTCGTAGTCATGCCACGACCAGCCGAATTCATGCACCAGCGCGGCGCTGACCACGGCGCTGTCGACCACCCGTCCGGTGATGACGATATCGGCGCCCAGGCGCAAGGCTTCGACGATACCGGGGGCACCGAGGTAGGCGTTGGTCGACACGCACATCGGCGGCAGCGGGGCGCCGCTGAACATCTCGCTGATGCCGCTGAGGTGTTTTAGCTGGGGTTGCAGATCATCGCCGAGCAGTACGGCGATTTTCAGCTTGATGCCGGCTTTGTCACAGGCTGCTTGCAAGGCGTTGGCGCAGGCTTGCGGATTGACTCCGCCGGCATTGCTGATGACGCGGATGTTCTGCTCGGCCAACTGTGGCAGCAGGGGCGTGAGGATTTCGATGAAGTCACTGGCGAACCCCGCCTGCGGATCCTTCATGCGTGCGCCGGCCATGAGCGACATGGTGATCTCGGCGAGGTAGTCGAACACCAGATAGTCGAGCTTGCCGCCTTCCACCAGTTGCGCGGCGGCGGTCGATGTATCACCCCAGAATGCGCTGGCGCATCCGATGCGAACGGTGGTTGGCATTTTTATCTCCGACTCAGCAACCTGCGACAGAAGTGTCTGGAGGCTACCAAGCAAGCGCTTGGTTTGTAAACAGTTGAAACTATCTTCTGCCCAAGCGCTTGCTTGGTCGTCGTTGGCGGCTTAAATTGCGCGCAACCCTGCGGTTTCAGGGGGCAACAGACTGATCGACTGTAGGAGAGAACGGGTGGACGAGCAAAAAGCCCTGAGGGTCATGCGCGAATTGGTCGATCAAGGCCAGTTGACCGACCCGGACAGCGCCCGCGGCAAACTGCTGCAAGTGGCCGCTCACCTGTTCCGCAACAAAGGCTACGAACGCACTACGGTGCGCGATCTGGCCGGCGCAGTCGGCATCCAGTCGGGGAGTATTTTTCATCACTTCAAAAGCAAGGATGAAATTCTCCGTGCGGTGATGGAAGAAACCATCCGCTACAACACTGCATTGATGCGCGCCGCACTGGCCGATGCCAACAATGTGCGTGAGCGCGTGTTGGCGCTGATCCGTTGCGAATTGCAATCAATCATGGGCGGCAGCGGCGAGGCGATGGCCGTGCTGGTCTACGAGTGGCGTTCGTTGTCCGAAGACGGCCAGGCCAAGGTTCTCGCTTTGCGTGACGTTTACGAAGACATATGGCTGCAAGTGCTGGGTGAAGCGAAGGACGCCGGATTTATCCGCGGTGATGTATTTATTACTCGACGTTTCCTCACCGGCGCACTGTCGTGGACCACCACCTGGTTCCGTGCAGGTGGCAGTTTGAGCCTCGATCAGCTGGCGGATGAGGCGCTGATTCTGGTCCTCGAAGAGCGTTGAGCGACTTTCTATCCGGCCGGGAAACTGGCTAACTGGGCGAAACCGCCTAGCTTGAATGCATTGATCGGTATTTTTTCGGGGAGTGGGGTGTTTTGAAGTCTTTGCCAATCCGGACGGCCGCGGGGCTGATGCTCGCAGCGCTGGCTGCATCATGGGTATTGCCCGCTCAGGCAGCGCAACTGGTTCGGGTGGGCGCGGCGCATTTTCCGCCCTACACCATTCGCCCGGAAAACGGTGCCGATACAGGCCTCTTGCCGCAACTGGTCGAGGCCCTTAATCGCCTGCAAAGCGACTATCAGTTTGTCCTGGTACCGACCTCGATTCCGCGGCGATTCGGGGATTTCAAGCAGGGCCGGATCGACATGGCGATTTTCGAGAATCCCGATTGGGGCTGGAAGGAAATTCCCCACACGGATGTCGATATGGGCCTTGAGGATGCGGAGATTTTCGTTGCGCAACGCGAAGACGGTCGTCAGCAAAGTTACTTTGCGAGCCTCACCGGCAAGCGTCTGGCGCTGTTCAGCGGTTATCACTACGAATTCGCCAACTTCAATGCCGATCCAAAGTTTCTCGCGCAGAATTTCAACGCCACGCTGACCTATTCCCATGACAGCAACCTGCTGATGGTGCTGCGCTCGCGTGCAGATATTGCCCTGGTGACCCGCTCGTACCTGAGCGATTACCTGCTGCGCAACGAGAAGGTGCGCGACGAGTTGCTGGTGTCGCAACGCATCGATCAGGTTTATCACCATTACGCCATTCTTCGCCCGACGGCGCCCATTACCGGCCCTGCGTTTGCCCGACTGCTGCAAGGCCTGCGCGACAATGGCGAGATGCTGAAGATTTTCGATCCCTATAAAATTGCGGTGGTGCCAGTGCCTCATCGCTGAGGCACTGATTTTCCGCAAAGCCTAAATTTCCCCTTTCGGCTCACGTCACATCGTTGAACTGTCGACGATTATCGTGAGCCCGACCCATGTCCAATCTGAATGACCTGACTGCCCTGGCCTTGCCTTCGGGCAGTCAACTGATCGCTGATGCAACTGAAAGCCGTCTGAGCCTTAGCCTGGACGGGCAACCGCTGATCCGCCTGCGTCTTGATCGGGAGGTCAAGGGGCCGATCCAGCTCGATGAGCGCTTTGCGCTGCCGCCCGGGCAGGCGTTATGGGCGGCCTGTTACTGGCTGTTCGCCCGGGATCCGGCGTGCCAGCAATTGACCTGGCAACTGGATCAGCCGCCGACCGAAGCCTTGCTCAGTGGCTTGCTGGTGAACACCGAAGTGGCGGGTGAATACCGCTGCGAACGCACGCTGTTCTGGCAATTGCCGCAACCGTGGCTCGGCACTTCGCTGACCGGCAGCTACCCGCAGCAAATGGTCATCAGCCAGGGCAAGCGTCATCCGCTGCGCCCGGTGAAGCCGCGGGGTGAAGTGTATCGGCGTTTCGATGCGCGTCTTGGTGCGTGGATTTCCCTGCGCACGGTAGAAATCGAAGAAGACCTGCCGCGCTTCAATCGCTGGCAGAACAGCCCGCGCGTTGCCAGTTTCTGGCAGGAAGAGGGCAGTCTCGAGAAGCACCGCGAGTACCTGAGCAAGCTCGATGCCGATCCGCACACGTTGACGCTGATCGGCTGTTTCGATGATCAGCCGTTTGCCTATTTCGAAGCCTACTGGGCCAAGGAAGATCGCATTGCGCCGTTTTATGACGCCGACAATTACGATCGCGGTATTCACATGCTGGTCGGTGAAGAGGATCACCGTGGGCCACACAAAGTGGCGAGTTGGTTATCGGCGCTGGTGCATTACCTGTTTCTCGATGATCCGCGCACTCAGCGTGTGGTCGCTGAGCCTCGGGCCGACAACGCGAAGATGATCGGCCATATGCAGAATCAGTGCTTTCACTGTGAGAAAGAGTTCGACTTCCCGCACAAGCGTGCGGCGCTGATGATCCTGGGGCGTGAGCGGTTTTTTGATCGGTGCAAATTGGCCTGAGGTGATTTAAAGCAAAAGATCGCAGCCTTCGGCAGCTCCTACAGAGGAATGCATTTCCATGTAGGAGCTGCCGAAGGCTGCGATCTTTTTTATCTGGCGACGCGGTCTTAGCGACGGCCCGCAATCACCGCATCCCGACGGCTGCCCGAGACCTTGCGGCAGTGCACCAGCGCATCACGAATCATGAAGTTGACCAGGGTTGGCGAAACGCCGAGTTCCTTGGCGATATCCTTTTGCGGCACGCCGTGCAGGCGGTACATCTCGAACGCGTAGCGAGTGCGGCTGGGCAGCTCGGTCAGTGCGTCGGCGATGTTTTCCAGAGTCGAAAAGTTGATGTGCGAGGTTTCCGGTGAAGCACCCTGGATGACCACATTCAGCCCTTCCTCTTCAGGGCCGGAGTACTTCTGTTCCAGCGCCTGTTTGCGGTAATGATCGATAGCGAGGTTGCGCACGATCTGGAACAGATAACTCAGTTGAGCCTTGATCGACGACGTGATCGGTGGCGCCGACTGCAGTCGGAAAAACGCATCCTGCACCACATCTTCGGCGCGCGACCGGCAGCCGGTAATGCGCGCTGCAATCTTGACCAGAATCAGTCGATTGTCGACGAATGCCTGAAGTAGCGGTGAATCGCACCTGCTTGTGGATACTTGTTCCGTCATGGAAATCACCTTGCTGCCAATAGGTTAGTGGGACGCCTGGGGAGGGGGCCGTCCTACACATCGAGCGACAAATTATGTTGAATGATAATGATTGTCAATTGAGAAAGAGAAGTAATGCGCTACAAAGGTGCGTTCTGAGAACTGCGACACGCCGCCACACCCCGGCCCCATTGGCGATCCCGCCCGCCGACTAATTATTTCAAGACGTCATCCGTTCTCATTGGTGAATGGTTCCGGGTGCACATCCCCGGCCAGACAGCATTCCGATGCCTTGCGCGGTCGGCACAGACCGCGCCCTGCATGCCCTTCGAAGGGTGTGACGCAGCAACCCGATTCCATTAGCAAGCCGAATTCAGGCAGGAAACCTCATGACCGACGCGTTCGAACTCCCCAGCACCCTGGTCCAAGCCCTCCAGCGCCGCGCGGCCCTGACGCCGGATCGGCTGGCCTTGCGTTTTCTTGCCGAAAGCGAAGAGCAGGCTGTGGTACTCAGTTATCGCGAACTGGATGAACGTGCGCGCACGATAGCGGCGGCGTTGCAGGCCCAAGCGGAATTCGGCGATCGCGCGGTGCTGCTGTTTCCCAGCGGCCCGGACTACGTCGCGGCGTTTTTTGGTTGCCTGTACGCCGGTGTAATTGCGGTGCCGGCCTATCCGCCAGAATCGGCGCGCCGTCACCATCAGGAGCGTTTGCTTTCGATCATTGCCGACGCCGAACCCCGTCTGCTGCTGACCAGTGCCGACCTGCGCGACGCGTTGCAGCAGATCGAAGGTGCGCCGCCGCTGTTGTGCGTCGACACGCTCGACAGCGCTCAAGCCGAAAACTGGGTCGAACCGAGCCTACCGCAAGATCACATCGCCTTCCTGCAATACACCTCCGGCTCCACCGCACTGCCCAAAGGCGTGCAGGTCAGCCACGGCAATCTGGTCGCCAATGAACTGCTGATCCGTCACGGTTTCGGCATCGACGTGAACCCCGACGACGTCATCGTCAGCTGGCTGCCGCTGTACCACGACATGGGTTTGATCGGTGGCCTGCTGCAGCCGATCTTCAGCGGCGTGCCGTGCATCCTGATGTCGCCGGCGTATTTCCTCGGCCGACCATTGCGCTGGCTGGAAGCGATCAGCGAGTACGGCGGCACCATCAGCGGCGGGCCGGACTTCGCCTATCGCTTGTGCAGCGAGCGGGTCAGCGAATCGGCGCTTGAGCGTCTCGATCTGAGCCGCTGGCGCGTGGCCTATTCCGGCTCCGAGCCGATCCGTCTCGACACCCTCGAACGCTTCGCCGAGAAGTTCACCGCGTGCGGTTTCAGCGCAGACAATTTCATGGCCTCCTACGGTCTGGCCGAAGCCACACTGTTCGTCGCCGGCACCCCGCGCGGCACCGGCATCCCGGCGCTGCGCGTCGACGATCAGGCTTTGGCACAAAACCGTGCCGAGCCGGGCGAAGGCAGCCCGATCATGAGTTGCGGCATCAGCCAGCCGGAACACGCTGTGCTGATCGTCGAGCCGAGCAGTCTCGAAGAACTCGCCGATAACGCGGTGGGCGAAGTCTGGGCCGCCGGCCCGAGCATTGCTCTCGGCTACTGGCGCAACCCCGAAGCCAGCGCCAAGACCTTCGTTCAGCACGCCGGTCGTACCTGGCTGCGCACCGGTGATCTGGGTTTTATCCGGAACGGTGAACTGTTCGTCACTGGTCGCCTGAAAGACATGCTCATCGTGCGCGGCCACAACCTCTATCCGCAGGACATCGAGAAGACCGTCGAGAGCGAAGTGGAAGTGGTGCGCAAGGGCCGCGTAGCTGCATTCGCCGTCACTCAGGACGGCGAAGAGGGCATCGGCATCGCCGCGGAAATCAGCCGTAGCGTGCAGAAAATCCTGCCACCGGAAGCGCTGATCAAGGCCATTCGTCAAGCCGTGGCCGAGGCGTATCAGGAGGCGCCAAGCGTGGTGGTGCTGCTCAATCCGGGCGCGCTACCGAAAACCTCCAGCGGCAAATTGCAGCGTTCGGCGTGCCGTAATCGTCTGGCCGATGACAGCCTTGACAGCTACGCAGTATTTCCGTCGACCAAATCCGCAACCGAGGACACGGCAGCCAGCGCCTCAGAACTTGAAGCGCTGATCGCCAACATCTGGGCCGAGCAACTCAACGTTAAACAGGTCAACGCCGACGATCATTTCTTCCTGCTCGGCGGTAACTCGATCGCCGCCACGCAAGTCATCGCCCGCGTTCGCGAAGAACTCGCTCTTGAGCTGAACCTGCGCCTGCTCTTCGAAGCCCCGACCTTGTCGGCATTCGCCGCTGCCGTGGCCCAACAACAGCAGGACGGCGGCAGCGCCCAAGGTGCAATCACCGCGTTGTCGCGCAGCGAGCCGATGCCGCAATCGCTGGCACAAAACCGTCTGTGGATCACCTGGCAACTCGACCCGCAGAGCAGCGCCTACAACATTCCCGGTGCGCTGCGTCTGCGTGGCGAACTCGACGAAGACGCCTTGCGCGCCAGTTTCCAGCAACTGATCGAACGCCATGAATCCCTGCGCACACGCTTCTTCGAACGCAACGGCGTGGCCCTGCAACAAGTCGCTGCCGCCGCCGAATTCAATCTGCAACTGATCGACATCAGCGACCTGCCGGCCCATGAGCGCGAGGTCCGTGCGCAACAAATCCGCGAAGACGAAGCGCGTACTCAGTTCGACCTGGAAAAAGGCCCGCTGCTGTGGGTGACGCTGGTGCGTCTCGACGACGAAGATCACCAACTGCTGGTGACGCTGCACCACATCATCGCCGACGGCTGGTCGCTGAACGTGTTGATCGACGAGTTCTCGCGGCTGTACGCCGCCGCTTCGCAAGGCGCGACGGCCAGCCTTGCGCCACTGCCAACCCAGTACGCCGACTACGGCAGCTGGCAGCGCCAATGGCTGGCGCAAGGTGAAGGCGAGCGGCAACTGACGTACTGGAAAGCGCAGTTTGGCGACGAGCATCCAGCGCTGGAATTGGCCACCGATTATCCACGGTCCGCCAAGCAAACGCATAGCGCTGCGCGTCATTCCGTGCGTCTGGGCGCGAGCCTCAGCGATGCGATCCGCCAGACGGCTCAGGCTCACCAATCGACGTCGTTCATGCTGTTGCTCGCGGCATTCCAGAGCCTGCTGCATCGCTACAGCGGTCAGCGCGACATTCGTATCGGCGTGCCGAATGCCAACCGTCCGCGCCTGGAAACCCAGGGCCTGATCGGCTTCTTCATCAACACTCAAGTGCTGCGTGCGCAAATCGATTCGCGCCTGGCGTTTGTCGAGCTGCTGGCCCAGACCCGCCAAGCCGCACTCGGTGCACAAGCGAATCAGGATCTGCCCTTCGAACAATTGCTCGAAGCCTTCCCGCAGGCCCGCGAACAAGGCCTGTTCCAGGTCATGTTCAACCATCAGCAACGCGATCTGAGCGCACTCAAGCGTCTGCCGGGTGTGCTCGCCGAAGAACTGCCGTGGCACAGCCGTGAAGCCAAGTTCGATCTGCAACTGCACAGCGAAGAAGACCGTAACGGTCGTCTGACCCTGTCGTTCGACTACGCCAGTGAACTGTTCGACGCCGCGACTATCGAGCGTCTGGCCGAGCATTTCAGCAACCTGTTGCGCGACGTCTGCGAACGTCCGGAGCAAGCCATCGGCGACCTGCAATTGCTCACCGGCGGCGAACACGATCAGCAAAAAAACTGGGGCGTCGCACCGTGCACCCCGGCGCAACAATGGCTGCCGGAACTGCTCAACGAACAGGCGCGTCAGACCCCGGAACGCACCGCGCTGGTGTGGGACGGTGGCAGCCTCGACTTCGCTGAACTGCACACGCAGGCCAACCGCCTCGCGCACTACCTGCGCGACAAAGGCGTCGGTCCGGATGTCTGCGTGGCCATCGCCGCCGAGCGTTCGCCGCAACTGCTGATTGGCCTGCTGGCGATCATCAAGGCCGGTGGCGCCTACGTGCCGCTGGACCCGGATTACCCGGCGGATCGCCTGGCCTACATGCTCAGCGATAGCGGCGTCGAATTGCTCCTGACCCAGACTGAATTGCTCGAGCGTTTGCCGGCCAGCGATGGCGTCAGCGTGATCGCCATGGATGCGTTGCACCTGGAAAACTGGCCGAGCCAGGCGCCAGGCCTGCACCTGCACGGCGACAACCTCGCTTACGTGATTTACACCTCTGGCTCCACCGGCCAGCCGAAAGGCGTCGGCAACACCCACGCTGCTTTGGCCGAACGTCTGCAATGGATGCAGAACGCTTACGCCCTCAATGAAACCGATGTGCTGATGCAAAAGGCGCCGATCAGTTTCGACGTGTCGGTGTGGGAATGCTTCTGGCCGTTGATCACTGGCGCACGCCTGCTGATCGCCGGCCCGGGTGAACACCGCGATCCGCATCGCATCGCCCAGCTCGTTAGAGAATATGGCGTGACCACGCTGCACTTTGTGCCGCCGCTGCTCTCGCTGTTTATCGACGAGCCGCTGAGCGCCGAATGCACCAGCCTGCGCCGGGTATTCTCCGGCGGTGAAGCACTGCCGGCCGAACTGCGCAACCGCGTGTTGGCGCAACTGCCCGCGGTGCAATTGCACAACCGTTACGGCCCGACCGAAACCGCAATCAACGTTACCCATTGGCATTGCACCGCGGCCGATGGCGAGCGCTCGCCGATTGGCCGTCCGCTGGGCAATGTGATCTGCCGCATTCTCGATGCCGATCTCAATCCAGCGCCGGCCGGAGTGCCGGGTGAGTTGTGCATCAGCGGCATCGGTCTGGCCCGTGGTTACCTCGGCCGTCCATCGTTGACCGCAGAGCGTTTTGTCGTCGATCCGCTGGGCGAGCAGGGCGCACGTTTGTACCGTACCGGCGACCGCGCACGCTGGACGTCCGACGGCGTGATCGAATACCTCGGCCGTCTCGATCAGCAAGTCAAACTGCGTGGCTTTCGCGTTGAGCCGGAAGAAATCGAAGCACGCTTGCTCGCACAGGACGGTGTCGCCCAAGCCGTGGTGCTGGTGCGAGAAACTGCTGCCGGCGCGCAACTGATCGGCTACTTCACCGCATCCGATGCGAGCGAAGTTGCAGACGAACAAATTACGCGCCTGAAAACCGCACTGGCCGCCGAGCTGCCGGAATACATGATCCCGGCGCAACTGATGCGTCTGGATGAAATGCCGCTAAGCCCCAGCGGCAAACTCGACCGCCGCGCCTTGCCCGAGCCGCAATGGCAAGTGCGCGAACATGTCGAGCCGGTCACGGAGCTTGAACAGCAAGTCGCCGCGATCTGGCGCGAAGTGCTCGGTCTGGCACAAGTCGGCCTGCGCGACGACTTCTTCTCCCTCGGCGGTCATTCGCTGCTGGCCACGCAAATCATCTCGCGCAGCCGTCAGGCCTGTGACGTCGAACTGCCGTTGCGTGCCTTGTTCGAACACAGCGAACTCGGCGATTTTGCCGAACAGATTCGCCTGATCCAGGCCAGCGGCCGCACCAACAAGCAGCCGCCGATCGACAAGGTTGATCGCAGCAAACCGGTGCCGTTGTCGTACTCGCAACAACGCATGTGGTTCCTCTGGCAGATGGAACCGGACAGCCCGGCGTACAACGTCGGCGGCATGGCGCGTCTGCGCGGCGTGTTGCATGTCGAGCGTTTCGAGGCGGCGTTGCAAGCGCTGATCCTGCGCCACGAAACCCTGCGCACCACGTTCCCGAGCGTCGACGGCGTCGCCCGTCAGCAGGTGCATGCCGAAACCGGCGTACGCATGGGCTGGAAGGATTTCTCAAAACTTGCCGCCGATGTGCGCGAGCAAAAGGTTCAGCAATTCGCCGATGACGAAGCGCATCTGCCGTTCGACCTGGAAACCGGCCCGCTGCTGCGCGCCTGCCTGGTGAAAACCGCCGAGCACGAGCATTACTTCGTTCTGACCCTGCACCACATCGTCACGGAAGGCTGGGCGATGGACATCTTCGCCCGCGAACTCAGTGCGCTGTACGAAGCGTTTGTCGATGATCGCGATTCGCCGCTTGAGCCGCTGCCGGTGCAGTACCTCGACTACAGCGTCTGGCAGCGCAACTGGCTGGAGTCCGGCGAGCGTCAGCGTCAACTCGACTACTGGACCGCGCAACTCGGTCGTGAACATCCGCTGTTGGAATTGCCCGGCGACCGTCCGCGCCCACCGGTGCAAAGCCATCAGGGCGAACTGTTCCGCTTCGACCTCAGCGACGACCTCGCGGCGCGGGTTCGTGCGTTCAATGCGCAAAACGGTCTGACCCTGTTCATGACCATGACCGCCGCACTCGCCACCCTGCTATACCGCTACAGCGGCCAGACCGATCTGCGCATCGGCGCGCCGGTAGCCAACCGCATCCGTCCGGAAAGCGAAGGGCTGATCGGGGCGTTCCTCAACACCCAGGTTCTGCGTTGCCAGCTCGACGGCATGATGTCGGTCGGCGAACTGTTCGAGCAGGTGCGTCACACCGTGATCGAAGGCCAGTCGCATCAGGATCTGCCGTTCGATCATCTGGTTGAAGCCTTGCAACCGCCGCGCAGTGCTGCGTACAACCCGCTGTTCCAAGTGATGTGCAACGTGCAGCGCTGGGAATTCCAGCAGAGCCGCATGCTCGCCGGGATGACCGTCGAATATCTGGCCAACGACGCGCGGGCGACCAAGTTCGACCTCAACCTGGAAGTCACCGACCTCGACCATCGCCTCGGTTGCTGCCTGACTTACAGCACCGATCTGTTCGACGAACCGACCATCGCACGCATGGCCAAACATTGGCGCAATCTGCTAGAAGCGTTGATCGCCGATCCGCAACAACGTCTCAGCGAATTGCCGCTGCTGGACACTCCGGAGCAACAGCATCTGCTCGACAGCCTTGGCATCGAGCCGGGCGAGCATCGTCTCGATCAATGCATTCATCACCTGTTCGCCGAACAGGCGCTGGCGCGCAAAGACGCCCCGGCCCTGACCTTCGCCGGGCAGACCCTGAGCTACGCCGAACTCGATGCCCGCGCCAATCGTCTGGCCTGGGCCCTGCGAGAGCGTGGTGTCGGCCCGCAAGTGCGGGTCGGTCTGGCGCTGGAGCGTTCGCTGGAAATGGTCATCGGCCTGCTGGCGATTCTCAAGGCTGGCGGTGCATATGTGCCGCTGGACCCGGAATACCCGCTCGACCGTCTGCATTACATGATCGAAGACAGCCGCATCGGCTTGCTGCTCAGTGATCGCGCGATGTTCAAAGCCCTCGGTGATCTGCCGCCGAGCGTGGCGCGCTGGTGCATGGAAGATGACAGCGCAGCACTCGCCGCTTACCCGGCCACTGAGCTGCCATTTATCAGCCTGCCGCAGCATCAGGCCTACCTGATTTACACCTCGGGCTCGACCGGTAAACCGAAAGGCGTGGTGGTCGCCCACGGCGAAATCGCCATGCACTGCCAGGCGGTGATCGAGCGTTTCGGCATGCGCCCCGACGACTGCGAACTGCATTTCTATTCGATCAACTTCGACGCTGCCACCGAGCGCCTATTGGTGCCGTTGCTCAGCGGTGCGCAGGTGGTGTTGCGTGCGCAGGGTCAGTGGGACGCGGAAGAAATCTGCGGTTTGATCCGCACGCATAAAATCAACGTGCTCGGTTTCACTCCGAGCTACGGCAGCCAGTTGGCGCAGTTTCTCTCGACGCAAAATGAAATCCTTCCGGTGCGGATGATCATCACCGGCGGCGAGGCGTTGACCGGTGAACACCTGCAACGGATTCGCGCGGCGTTCAAACCGGCGATGTTCTTCAACGCTTACGGCCCGACGGAAACCGTGGTCATGCCACTGGCCAGTCTGGCGCCGGAAGTGCTGGAAGAGGGCGCCGGCAGTGTGCCGATCGGTAGCGTGATCGGTGTGCGCGTGGCGTACATTCTCGACGCCGATCTGGCGCTGGTGCCGCAAGGTGCGACCGGTGAATTGTTTGTCGGCGGCGCCGGCCTGGCACAGGCCTATCACGATCGACCGGGCATCACCGCCGAACGTTTTGTCGCGGATCCGTTCGCCACCGATGGCGGGCGCATGTACCGCACCGGCGACCTGGTGCGCCAGCGTGCCGATGGTTTGGTGGAATACTTGGGCCGGATCGACCATCAGGTGAAGATCCGTGGATTCCGTATCGAACTGGGCGAAATCGAAACCCGTCTGCTCGATCATGATTCGATCCGCGAAGCCGTGGTGCTGGCTCTGGATGCGCCGAGCGGCAAGCAACTGGTCGGTTACCTCGTCACCGATGTCGCTGAGCAAAACGAAGCTAGGCAGGCCGAGCTGCGCGAAGCCCTCAAGTCGCACCTCAAGGCGCAACTGCCGGATTACATGGTGCCGACCCATCTGATTCTGCTGGCGAGCATGCCGCTGACCGCCAACGGCAAACTCGACCGCCGCGCCTTGCCGGCGCCGGATCCTGAGTTGAATCGTCAGGACTACGTTGCCCCAAGTAATGAGCTGGAACAGACCTTGGCGCAGATCTGGTGCGAAGTGCTCAACGTCGAGCAGGTCGGTCTCAACGACAACTTCTTTGAATTGGGCGGCGATTCGATTCTGTCGATCCAAGTGGTCAGCCGCGCACGGCAGCAGGGCATTCATTTCAGCCCGCGTGATCTGTTCCAGCATCAGACTGTGCAGACTTTGGCCGCTGTGGCCAGCCGCACTGAGCAGGTCACGGCCGAACAAGGTCTGGTCTCGGGTGAATCGCGCCTGACGCCGATTCAGCACTGGTTCTTCGATACGGAAATTCCTGAGCGTCAGCACTGGAACCAGGCGTTGTTGCTGGAGCCGACCGTGACCCTCGAACCGCATCGTCTGGAGCAGGCGTTGTTGGCGGTGATCGAGCAGCATGACGCCTTGCGTCTGCGCTTTACCGAGGCCAATGGCGAGTGGCAAGCCACGCACCAACCGGTGTCTGATGCAGCCGTGCTTTGGCAAGTGCGCGTGACCTCGATGGACAAGTGCACCGCACTGTTCGCTGATGCGCAACGCAGCCTTGATCTGGAAAACGGCCCGCTGGTTCGCGCCTTGCTGGTCGACGGCCCTGAAGGTCAGCAACGCCTGTTTATCGCGATCCATCACTTGGTGGTCGACGGCGTGTCGTGGCGCGTTCTGCTCGACGATCTGCAAACGGTGTATCGCCAACTCGACGCCGAACAAGCGGTGAAACTGCCGGCGAAAACCAGCGCCTTCAAGGATTGGGCGGCGCGCTTGCAGGCCTACGCCGGCAGCGAATCCCTGCGCGAAGAACTCAACTGGTGGCAGACCCAACTGGCCGGCCCGAATGCCGATCTGCCTTGTGAAAATCCACAGGGCGGCCAGCAGAATCGTCACGCACAAACCGTTAGTGTGCGTCTCGATGTCGAGCACACCAAACAGTTGCTGCAACAGGCGCCTAGTGCCTACCGCACGCAGGTCAACGATCTGTTGCTGACCGCACTGGCCCGCGTGTTGTGCCGCTGGAGCGGTCAACCGTCGGCGCTGATTCAACTGGAAGGCCACGGTCGCGAAACCCTGTTCGACGAGATCGATCTGACCCGCACCGTTGGCTGGTTCACCAGCGCCTACCCGCTGCGTCTGACCCCGCACAACATCGAAGAAGCCGCCGGGCAGGGCGCATCAATCAAAGCGATCAAGGAGCAACTGCGCGCCGTGCCGCACAAAGGTCTGGGTTATGGCGTGCTGCGTTATCTCGCCGATGACCTCAGCCAGCGCAGCATGGCCGCGTTGCCGCAGGCGCCGGTCACCTTCAACTACCTCGGCCAGTTCGACCAGAGCTTCGGCAGCGATGCGCTGTTCCGTCCGCTGGATGAAGCGGTCGGTGCCGCCCACGATCCGCAGGCGCCATTGCCGAACGAACTGAGTATCGACAGTCAGGTTTACGGTGGTGAATTGCTCCTGCGCTGGACCTTCAGCGCCGAGCGTTACGATGCGCAAACCATCAACGATCTGGCCGACGCTTACCTCGGCGAGCTGCAAAGCCTGATCGCCCATTGCCTGCAAGACGAGGCCGGTGGGCTGACGCCGTCGGACTTCCCGCTGGCCAGACTGACTCAGGCGCAACTCGATGCCTTGCCGGTGCCGGCCGCGCACATCGAAGACGTTTATCCGCTGACGCCGATGCAGGAAGGCATGTTGCTGCACACCTTGCTCGAACCGGGCACCGGTCTGTACTACATGCAGGATCGCTACCGCATCAACAGCGAACTCGACGCCGAGCGTTTCGCCCAGGCGTGGCAAGCGGTGATCGCCCGTCACGAAGCGTTGCGCGCGTCGTTCTGCTGGAACGTCGGCGAAGACATGCTGCAAGTGATTCACACCCCGGGTCGCACGCCGATCGAGTATCTGGACTGGAGCGCCATTGCCGACACCGAGCAGGAACCCAAGCTGCAAGCCTTGTTGAAGAGCGAGCGCGAGGCCGGTTTCGATCTGCTCAATCAGGCACCGTTCCACCTGCGCCTGATCAAGGTCGGCGCGGCGCGCTACTGGTTCATGATGAGCAACCACCACATCCTCATCGATGCCTGGTGCCGTTCGTTGCTGATGAACGACTTCTTCGAGATCTACACCGCTCTCGGTGAAGGTCGCGAAGCGCAATTGAGCGTGCCGCCGCGTTATCGCGATTACATCGGTTGGCTGCAACGCCAGAGCCTGGCCGAAGCGCGGCAGTGGTGGCAGCAGAACCTGCGCGGCTTCGAACGCACCACGCCGATCCCGAGCGATCGTCCGTTCCTGCGCGAACATGCCGGTGAAAGCGGCGGCATGATCGTTGGCGACCGCTATACCCGCCTCAATGTCGAGGACGGTGCGCGTCTGCGTGAACTGGCTCAGGCCCATCAACTGACCATCAACACTTTTGCTCAAGCAGCGTGGGCCTTGGTGCTGCGGCGCATGAGCGGCGATCGTGACGTGCTGTTCGGCGTGACCGTCGCCGGGCGTCCGGTGGACATGCCGGAAATGCAACGCACGGTCGGCCTGTTCATCAACAGTATTGCGCTGCGAGTGAAAATGCCTGAGGACGATCAGCGCAGCAGTGTGCGTCAGTGGCTCAGTGCTTTGCTCGACAGCAACATGCAACTGCGCGAGTACGAATACCTGCCGCTGGTGAACATTCAGGAACAGAGCGAATTGCCGAAGGGCCAGCCGCTGTTCGACAGCCTGTTCGTCTTCGAAAACGCCCCGGTGGAAGTCTCGGTGCTCGATCGCGCGCAGAGCCTGAACGCAACCTCGGACTCGGGCCGTACGCACACCAACTTCCCGCTGACGGCGGTGTGCTACCCGGGCGATGACCTCGGTCTGCACCTGTCGTATGACCAGCGCTATTTCGACGAATCGACCATCGAGCGCATGCTCGGCGAGTTCAAGCGTTTGCTGCTGGCGCTGGTCGATGGCTTCCATGGCGACATGGCCGATCTGCCGCTGTTGGGCGCCGAGGAACAGGACTTCCTGCTCCACGGTTGCAACCAGAGTGCCCACGATTATCCGCTGGAGCAGAGCTACGTTGCGCTGTTCGAAGCTCAAGTTGCCGCGCATCCGCAGCGCATCGCCGCTACATGCCTTGACCAGCAGCAGAGCTATGCCGAACTGAACCACAACGCCAACCGACTCGGCCATGCACTGGTCGCTGCGGGTGTGCAGATGGATCAACCGGTGGCCTTGCTCGCCGAACGGAATATCGATCTGCTCGGCATGATCATCGGCAGCTTCAAGGCTGGCGCGGGTTATCTGCCGCTGGATCCGGGCCTGCCGAGCCAGCGTCTGCAGCGCATCATCGAGCTGAGCCGCACACCGGTGCTGGTCTGCTCCAAAGCATGCTTTGAGCAGGCGCAGACGTTGCTGGATGAATTCAGCTGCGCCAATCGCCCGCGCTTGCTGGTGTGGGAGGAGATTCAGGCGGCAGCGACTTCGGCGCAGAACCTGGGCATTTACAGCGGCCCGGACAACCTCGCCTACGTGATCTACACCTCGGGCTCGACCGGCCTGCCAAAAGGCGTGATGGTCGAGCAGCGCGGCATGCTCAATAACCAGTTGAGCAAGGTGCCTTACCTGAATCTGAGTGACGCCGACGTGATCGCCCAGACCGCTTCGCAAAGCTTCGATATTTCGGTCTGGCAGTTCCTTGCCGCACCGTTGTTCGGCGCGCGCGTGGACATCGTGCCGAACACCATCGCCCACGATCCGCAAGGGTTGCTGGTGCATGTGCAAGCGCAGGGCATCACCGTGCTGGAGAGCGTGCCGTCGCTGATTCAAGGCATGCTCGCCTCGGATCGCTTGAGTCTGGATGGCCTGCGCTGGATGTTGCCGACCGGTGAAGCGATGCCGCCGGAACTGGCGCACCAATGGCTGCTGCGTTACCCGGACATCGGTCTGGTCAACGCTTATGGCCCGGCGGAATGTTCCGATGACGTGGCGTTCTTCCGTGTCGACCTGGCGTCGACGCGCGGCAGTTACTTGCCGATCGGTACGCCGACCGACAACAACTTGTTGTACTTGGTCGACGGCGCGCTGGACCTGGTGCCGTTGGGCGCGGTGGGTGAGTTGTGCGTGGCGGGCACGGGCGTCGGACGTGGTTATGTCAGCGACCCGTTACGCACCGCACCGGTGTTTGTGCCGAACCCGTTCGGTGCGCCGGGCGAGCGTCTGTATCGCACCGGTGACCTGGCGCGGCGTCGTAGCGACGGAGTGCTGGAGTATGTTGGCCGCGTCGACCATCAAGTGAAGATTCGCGGTTACCGCATCGAACTGGGTGAGATCGAAGCGCGTCTGCATGAACAACCGGAGGTGCGCGATGGCGCGGTCGGGGTGCAGGAAGGCGTCAACGGCAAGCACTTGGTCGGCTATCTGGTTGCGGCCGATTCGGCACTCAATCCGAGCGAACGCCTGGAGCGGATCAAGCAGCGCCTGCGCGCCGAACTGCCGGAATACATGGTGCCGCTGCACTGGTTATGGCTCGACCAGATGCCGCTGAATGCCAACGGCAAACTCGATCGCAAAGCGTTGCCGGCGCTGGAGATTGGCCAGTTGCAGAGTCAGGATTATCTGGCGCCGCGCAATGATCTCGAGCAGACATTGGCGGACATTTGGGCCGAGGTGTTGAAGGTCGAGCAGGTCGGTGTATGCGACAACTTCTTCGAGCTGGGCGGGCACTCGTTGCTGGCCACGCAGATCGCCTCGCGGGTGCAGAAAACCCTGCAGCGCGACGTGCCGCTGCGTGCGATGTTCGAGTGCAGCACGGTGGAGGAATTGGCTGAGTACATTGATGGACTGGCGGCGAGTGACATTACCGAGGAGAAGGTTGATCGGTTGAATGATCTGATGGCGGAGCTGGAGGGCTTCTAGTTCTTTAGCGCCTGCAATGGCCTCATCGCGAGCAGGCTCACTCCTACATTTGGAATGCGTTCCCCTGTAGGCCTTCGCCTGCTCGCGATGAGGCCGGTACATTCATGTACATTTCCAAGGTTGACGACCAGCAACCGGCAGCTCAGTCTGCCGGTTCTCTTTTTTTGTCGCGGGGGTGGTCGATGCCTTTTTTCACGGTTGACGGACAAGCGCTGCATTACATTGATCAAGGCTCAGGCCCGGCGGTGTTGCTGGCCGGCAGCTATCTATGGGATCAGGCCATGTGGGCACCGCAGATTGCCGCTTTGTCGCCGCACTATCGGGTGATTGCGCTGGACCTGTGGGGCCATGGCGAATCGGGCCGGTTGCCTGAAGGCACGACGTCCCTGAATGACATCGCCCGTCAGGCGCAGGCCTTGCTCGATCATCTGGACATCGATCAGGTCACCCTCGTCGGGCTGTCGGTCGGCGGCATGTGGGGCGTGCGTCTCGCACTGTCGGCACCGCAGCGCATCAACGGTCTGGTGCTGATGGACACCTACGTCGGTGTCGAACCCGAGCCTACACGTCAGTACTACTTCTCGCTGTTCAAGCAGATCGAAGAAACCGGCGAGATCTCCGAGCAATTACTGGACATCGTCGTGCCGATCTTCTTCCGTCCGGGTATCGATCCGCAGTCGGCGCTGTATCAGGATTTTCGCGCGAAACTGGCGGCGTACTCCTCGGATCGTTTACGCGAAAGCATCGTACCGATGGGGCGTATCACCTTTGGCCGGGATGATTTGTTGCCACGTCTGGGCGAGTTGAATGCGGCGACCACGCTGGTAATGTGCGGCGATCAGGACAAACCGCGACCACCGTCGGAAACAAAGGAAATGGCGGAGTTGATCGGTTGCCCGTGGGTGCTGGTGCCGGAGGCGGGGCATATCTCCAATCTGGAGAATCCGCAGTTTGTCACCGAGGCGTTGTTTGCTTTCCTGGCTGGCCGCCGTTGAAAAGATCGCAGCCTGCGGCAGCTCCTACAGAAAACGCTTTCCATGTAGGAGCTGCCGCAGGCTGCGATCTTTTGATTTTGCTTATTTAGGCCCGAGAATCTTCACCAACTTGTCCGGCGCAGGCGCGCCTTGCTGCTGTTGCAACTCACCCTTGTCATCCATGTAGAAGATCGCCGGCGTGGCCTGCAAATCCAGGTCTTCCATCAACTGCATGTTCGCCGCCAGTTTGCTCTGCACGGCCACCGGAATCTCTTTCAATGCTTTGAGCGAGCTGCCCTTGCCAGCCTTTTCGTGATCTTCCAGCGCCTTGGCCGGATCTTTCGCCGCCAGCAACGCGGCCGATTTGCCCGGGCTGTCCTCACGAATGATGCCGACCATGATGTGCCGCAGTTGCACCTTGCCGGATTTCACCCACGGCCGCGCCTGTTCCCAGAACATGTTGCAGTAAGGGCAGTTCGGATCGCTGAACAGGTACACGGTGCGCGGTGCATCCTTGTTGCCGTCCTGAATCCAGTTGCTCGCTTCGAACTTGGCCCAGACTTCCTTGGCCATCGGCGCGTAAACCAGTTTCTGCAGCGGCTCACTGCTCAAGTCCTTACCGTCGGCGTCGTACAGATTACCGAGTAAAACGTGTTTGCCATCCGGGGTCAGGTACAGCGCCATGCCGCGATTCTGATACTGCGCCGCATAACCACGCAAACCATCGGGGGCGTCGAACTGGCCGACGATTTTCGCGCCTTTGGCTTCGATTTGCTTGATCGCCGCAGGCAATTCTTCAGCGGCCTGCACCGACGGCAAGTGCAGCAGGGCGCTGCCCAGAGTCAGCGTCAGCAGGTGGCGGAGGCGGGGCATGGCAGTTTCCTTGCAGAGGTGGCCGGTGCAGTGGCCGGGTTCGAATTCGGGGTTGGGGTGTCGAAGTTTTCCAAGGCGCGCGCGAGGCTGGCGTTGGATAACTCGCCCAGGTGACTGCTCAGCAGCCTACCGTCAGGGCTGTAGAACAGCGTAGTCGGCAGGGCCATGGAACCGACGGCCTGACCCAGCCGGCCGCTGCGGTCGAACAGCACGTTGTTCAGGCTCAGGCCTTGGGTTTCCAGAAACGTCGCCACGCTTTGCATGCTTTCGGCCTGATTGACGAACAGGAAGGTCAGGTCGGGTCGTTGCTGCTGGGCGTTTTCCAGCACCGGCATCTCGCGCCGGCACGGAGGACACCAGGTCGCCCACAGATTGATCACCAGCGGGCCACCCTGATAGTCGCTGAGCTGGATGGTTTCCCCAGCCGCATTGCGCAGCGAGATGTCCGGCAGCCGGGTGCCTTGTTCATAGATATTCAGCGCCAGCGTCGCCAACAGCCAGAACGCCACACCGCTGGCCACACCAAAACCCAGCGGGCGACGCAAGCCCGGTCGGCGCCAGCCGCGATACAGCGCCACCAGCAGCAGCACGATCACGCCCGGCCAGGCGAGGAAACCACCGTCACGCAAATCAATGATCTGCCACGGGTCATTGCGATAGTGCGACCAGTACAGCAACACAAAGGCAACACGCGCCGCGAGCATCCCGAGCAGAAACAGGCTGAACAACGCCGACTCGGGGTTATCGCCACCACGCTTGGCCACCCGCCAGCCGACAAAGGTCGCCAGCGCCAGGGCACTGATCAGCAGCAGGTGATTAAGCGCAATGGCAAAGGTGCCGAGGGTCAAAGTCAGCATTAATTGGCGTCCCGGGTGGTAGCCCAGCGTTGCAGGAATGTATCGGCATCGACTTCGCCGGTGATGCGCTGGCTGCGGCGTTCTTCGCCATCCGTGCCGATCCAGACGAAGCTCGGTGGCCCCGGCACTTTGTAGCGGCTGAGCAATTCACGGCTGGCGGCATTGTCGGCAGTGACATCGAGGCGCAGCAGGCGTACGTCACTCAACGTTTGCATGACCTTGTCCTTGCCGAACACCTGCTTCTCCATGACCTTGCACGAGACACACCAGTCGGCGTAGTAGTCGAGCAGCACCCACTGGCCCTGAGCCTTGGCGGCATCGAGTTCGCGTTGCAGCGCCGCCGGCTCCTTGATCGTGGTGAACGCGTCATGCGCCGATGGCTGCGCTGCGCTGGCGCGGCCGGCGCTGTAGACCTGCAAAGGCTGATACGGATCATCGCTGCCGCCTGCCGCACCGATCACCAGCAAACTGCCCCACAGCCCGAGCAACAACGAACTGGCGCCGAACAACTGCGCGACGCGGCCAAAACCTTCGGACTGTTTCCAGGCGCAAAACGCGGCGATCAACAACAGTGCACCGCACAGGCCCAGCCACAACGAAGCATCCAGCACCGGACGCAGCATCAACAGCGCGGTGGCGAGGAAGAGGAAACCGAACACACCTTTGAGCAGGTTCATCCAGGCGCCGGGTTTGGGCAGGAAGCGATTGCCCACGGTCACCAGCAACAGCAACGGCACACCAATGCCGATGCCCAGCGAGAACAGGATCAAGCCACCGTGCAGCGCGTTGCCGCTCTGCGCGATATACAGCAATGCACCGGCCAGCGGCGCGGTCATGCACGGGCCGACCAGCAGACCGGACAACGCACCGAGCACGCCAGCACCGATCAGGCTGCCACCGCTGCGGCTGCGCGAGGCGTGTTCCAGGCGATCACGCAGGGCCACCGGCAATTGCAGTTCAAAGAAGCCGAACATCGGCAAGGCCAGCACCACGAAGATCGCGGCAAACGTGCCGAGCAGCCACGGATTCTGCAACCACGCCTGCAGGTTCGCGCCGAGTAGCGCAGCAATCACACCCATCGCCGCATATACCAGCGCCATGCAGATCACATAACTACCGGCCAGCGCGAAACCGCGACGCGGGGTGGCACCACTGCCGACCACCATGCCGGCCAGAATCGGCAGCATCGGCAATGTGCATGGGGTGAAGGCCAGCAACAGTCCGAGGCCGAAAAACACCAACAGGCTCCAGCCCAGCGCCCGTTGTTGCAGGCTGCTGGCCAAGGCCTGATCGGGTGCTTCTGCACCTGCGGCCACCGCGGCCTTGCCGCCCAGGTCTATCACCCGGGTTTGCGGCGGATAGCACAGCCCCGCATCGGCACAACCCTGATAGCTGACCTTGATCTGGCCTGTGGCGGTTGCCGGGATTTTCACTTCCAGCCCTTGGCGATAGACCGGTTGCTCACCGAAAAACTCGTCGCTGTGGGATTCGCCTTCAGGCAGTGCGGGCTGCTGCTGCGCGCTCAGTCCATCGAATTTCAAGCGTTTCTGATACAGGTAATAGCCGTCGGTGATTTGCCAGAACAGCTGGGTTTCACCGGATTCAAGACGTTCGGAGGTGAGCACGAACGCCTTGTCGACCGGCAGAAACTCCGGTTTGGTATCAAATGGATTGTTCCCGGCCTGGGCCAGGCTGGAAATCAGCAGAGCAAAAAAGAGAAAAAAATGACGCATGGAGGAGCCTTGTCCCTGTGCAAGTGAGGTGCAGAATGGGCGGCGGCGATTAACCGATAATTAACCCTATCCTACAAGGCCCTCCGGTTTCGGCCAATCAGCCGCGCAGCAGTCCTGGCCAGTTCTGGTCGTTGATGGTTTGCGGGCCGGAGACCAGACGGTCGGACTGAATGTTGTAAGTCAGGTATTGGTTGTCGGTCAGGAAAATGTACCAGTAGCTGTCGGCGAAAGTCCGGTCATTTTGCGCTGCCGTGATGATGCGGTCCTTGTACGGTTTCAGCGCCCCAAGTTGATAATCTCCGAAGGATTTGTAAGTCAGGGTCTTTGCCTTGTAGTTAAACGATAGATAGTGTCCGTCGTTCAGGATGAACCTGAACAGAAACGGGTGACCGGTCAGTTGGAACCAGGTACCGGCGATGATCTTGTCGAAGTAGGGCAGTATCGGCTTCCAGATCGAATCGGCAACTTTATAGAAGGCATCGACCTTGTCCTTGTCCTGGTTGTATTTACACACCACGGGTGTGGTTCCCTGATAGAAGAACAACCAGGCAATATCTTCATCGGACGAGGTGTTCCAGCCGAATGAAGTGGTTGTCAGTCCGAAACGCAAGTCTTTGGCATGGGGGCCAAAGCTGTCCCAGTTACTGCCGACCAATGCCGGATAGTTGGCGGATACCTTATTGTCACCGATATCGAATCGGGAATAGGTGTTGCTGTCTTTGAAGAAGAAATAAATACGATCAGGACCGGAACGCCAATCGATCGCGACGAAGTTTGTCAGGTTAGGCATGTTTATTAAGTCCCTTTAAAGTTGTTGGTGTTTACCGGTCGAAAACTAAATGATCGAAGGGTTATTACATAGGGAGAAAGTGTTTCTTTATTAGTGGGAAAGTTTCAGAGCCGAGTGAGTCCCAGCGTCAGGTGGCGCCCCGATGTTTTTGCCCGGCTTTGCGTAAACACCGGTGACGGTCATAATTGCCGCTTAATCCTCGCCTGCTTCACTCGCCTTTTTTATCCACGGAGCACCCATGCACGTACTGGTTTGCGAAGACGATGAGCTGATTGCCAGTGGCATCGTTGCCGGTCTTACGGCTCAGGGTTTGACCGTCGAGCACGTCAACACTGCATCGAAAGCGCGGGCGATGCTCAAGGTCGCCGAATTCGACGTGATGGTGCTCGATCTCGGCCTGCCCGACGAAGATGGCCTCAAATTGCTGCAACAACTGCGGCAGAGCGGCCTGGAGATTCCGGTGCTGATCCTGACCGCGCGCGACTCGGTGACCGACCGTGTCGATGGCTTGCAGGCCGGGGCCGACGATTACCTGCTCAAGCCGTTCGATCTGCGTGAACTGTTCGCCCGTCTGCAAACCCTGTTGCGCCGGGTTGCCGGGCGCAGCGTCAACCTGATCGAGCACGGCGCGCTGACGTACGACCCGAGCAGCCGCGAAACCATGCTGGCCGGGCAACCGGTGGACCTGTCGCGCCGCGAGCAATCGCTGTTGCAGGCGCTGCTGCACAATCGTGGGCGGGTGCTGTCCACCGAACAGTTGAAAGACAGCGTCTACGGCTTCAACGATGAACTGGAAAGCAACGCGCTGAACGTGCACATCCATCACCTGCGCAGCAAACTGGGTAAAGGCATCGTCGAAACCGTCCGCGGTCTGGGCTATCGCCTTGGCCCGGCCGACGGTGGAGAGCAAGACAAGTGATGAGCCTGCGACTGCGCCTGAGCCTGACCCTCGGCGCTGCGTTTGCGCTGATCTGGGCGTTGGCGGCGGCCTGGATGCTCAGTGACCTGCGCAATCAGATGATGTTTTCCCTCGACCAGCGTCTGGTGGCGTCGGCGCGTATGGTCGCCGGGCTGCTGGAACAGTTGCCGACACTGCCGAGCAAAGGCGAGGGCACCCATTTCAGTGCCGAACAACTGAATATCCCCGGCGGCATGGCCTGTCAGGTCAGTTCGTTGCGCGGGGAAATTCTCGCGCGCAGCCACAACAATCCCGAACAGGCGCTGGAAGCCGAGAAGATGGGCTTCCATGACCAGATGATCGACGGAGCACCGTGGCGCAGCTTCACCTTGGCCCGCGGCGATGTGCGGATTACCACCGCGGATCGGCAGATCGAGCGCGAAGCCCTGAACATGTCGATTCTGCTGGCGGCATCGGTGCCGGTGGGCGTGGCGCTGCTCGGCTGTCTGTGTCTGTTGTGGCTGGGCATTGGCCAAGGTCTGGCGCCGCTCAACCGTCTGCGTGAAGCGCTGATGCGGCGCAACGCCGACTCGCTCGAGCCGTTGCAGATTCAGACTTTTCCCAGCGAATTGAAGCCGCTGCTCGAAACACAGAACCAGTTGTTCCAGCGTATCGGCAAAACCATCGAGCGCGAGCGGCGCCTGACCGGTGACGCGGCGCATGAACTGCGCAGTCCGCTGACAGCGATCAAGACCCACCTGCAAGTTGCGCGCATGACCGACGGCAATGCCCGCGATCAGTCGCTGGCGCGGGCCGAGGAGGGTGCCGATCGCTTGCATCGCACCCTCGAGCAATTACTGTTGCTGGCGCGGGTCGAGGGCAGTCTGTCGTTCGATGACGGTTCGCAATGCAGCGCCGAGCAAGTGGCACGCCTGGCGATTCAAGACGCCACGGGTGGCGAGCGCCTGCGCATCAAACTGCAACTGCCGACCGAGCTTTCCGCTGCAGCGCTACAGATGCCGGCCGTGCTGTCGATTGCGGCGCTGCGCAATCTGCTCGACAACGCCCTGCGTCATACCGCCGAGGACTGTGCGGTTGAGCTGAGCCTGGAAACCATTGGCAACCGCGTACGGTTTGTTGTGCGCGACCATGGCCCGGGGATCGCGCCGGATGATCTGCAACACCTGACGCAACGCTTCTGGCGCAACGGTCAGAGCACCGGATGTGGTCTCGGTCTGGCAATTGTTCAGGCGATCGTCCAGCGTTGCGACTGTGCGCTGCATTTCGACAGCCGCCCGGATGGCCTGCGCGTCGAACTGACCATGCCGTTGCAGCCTGTCTGATTCCTGCACAGCCTGTGTAGGAGCTGCCGAAGGCTGCGATCTTTTGATTTTGTTTTTCAAGATCAAGATCAAAAGATCGCAGCCTTCGGCAGCTCCTACAGTAAATCGCGCCAGACACATCAAATGTAACCTCTCGACGTTCGCTATCCGCTTGGCCTGGGGGTAAGGTCAACGCAGCTTTGACTCAATGGATTGAGGGAACTGCGCCATGGAAGCACCCATCTGCATTCGTCCGGCCATCCTGGCCGACGCCGGTATCATCAGCCGCATCATCGAACGTTCGATTCGCATCGGTTGTGCACTCGATCACCGTAACCACCCGTCACTGGTCAGTGACTGGATCGGCCAGCAGTCCGCCGATTTCATCAGTGCCCGGCTCGCCGACCCGCACTTCTATCTGTGTATCGCATTGCTGGCGGACAAACCGGTCGGTGTCGGCATGGCCCAGGCCGGTGGCGACATTTCATTGTGTTACGTGCAGCCGGAATCCTTTCGGCGCGGCGTCGGGCGGGCGCTGATGCAGGATCTGGAGGGCTGGTTGCGGGTTCGCGGAGTGCTTCACGCTGACCTCAACAGCACGCGCACCGGCCGCGCTTTTTATCGGCGTCTGGGTTATCGCGAGTCTGCGCCGCCCTTCGAATACCAAGGCTTGCAGACCCTGCCCATGCACAAGTCGTTGGCATCGCCGGTCTGACAACTCGATCACGGGCTAAATCCTCGGGCCCCTTAAGCGTTTCCAGAACAGGAAAACCTGCAAGTGCGCCCCGCGATCGGAATGCGCACTGTCCGGTGTGCTGTTTTGGTCACTATCCATAGCCAATTGAGGGGTCGAGAGATGTCAGTCGCCACCAGCCTTATCGAAGAGTCGTCGGCTCGGGTTACTTCGGCGCCGGCCGAAACGTTGTACCAGTTCAGTGAATCGCCATTGCTGGCCCGTCAGGCTCAACAGGAATCCAACGCCCGCAGTTATCCACGACGTATTCCGCTGGCCCTGAAACGCGCCAAAGGCCTGTACGTCGAAGACGTCGAAGGGCGCACCTTCATCGACTGTCTGGCCGGTGCCGGCACGCTGGCGCTGGGGCATAACCACCCGGTGGTGATCGAAGCGATCCAGCAGGTACTGGCCGATGAATTGCCACTGCACACCCTCGACCTGACCACGCCGGTCAAGGATCAGTTTGTCCAGGATCTGTTCGGTCTGCTGCCGCCCGCCCTGGCGGCGCAAGCGAAAATCCAGTTCTGCGGCCCGACCGGTACCGATGCTGTGGAAGCGGCATTGAAGCTGGTACGCACGGCGACCGGGCGCAGCACCGTGCTGTCTTTTTCCGGTGGTTATCACGGCATGAGCCAGGGCGCGCTGAGCCTGATGGGCAGCCTGGGGCCGAAAAAACCGTTGGGCGCCTTGCTCAGCAATGGCGTGCAGTTCATGCCGTTCCCGTATGACTACCGCTGCCCGTTCGGCCTCGGTGGCGCAGCAGGCGTGAAGGCTAACCTGAGTTACCTGGAAAACCTGCTCAACGATCCCGAAGCCGGCGTGCAATTGCCCGCAGCGGTGATCGTCGAAGCGGTGCAGGGCGAGGGCGGTGTGATTCCGGCGGACATCGAGTGGTTGCGCGGCTTGCGCCGGATCACCGAGAAGGCCGGTGTGGCGCTGATCGTCGACGAGATCCAGAGCGGTTTCGCCCGTACCGGCAAAATGTTTGCCTTCGAACACGCCGGCATCACCCCGGATGTGGTGGTGTTGTCCAAAGCCATCGGCGGCAGCCTGCCGTTGGCCGTGGTGGTCTATCGCGACTGGCTCGACACCTGGCAACCGGGCGCGCACGCCGGCACGTTCCGTGGCAATCAGATGGCCATGGCGGCAGGCTCTGCGGTGATGCGTTATCTGGTTGAGCACAAGGTCTGCGAACACGCTGCTGCCATGGGCGAGCGCCTCAGTGAGCACCTGCGCATCCTGCAGCGCGACTTCCCGCAACTGGGCGATATTCGCGGTCGTGGCCTGATGCTCGGGGTCGAACTGGTCGAGCCGAACGGCACACCGGATGCGCTCGGTCATCCGCCGGCGTTTGCGCGACTGGCGCCGCTGGTCCAGCGCGAATGCCTCAAGCGCGGCCTGATTCTGGAGCTTGGCGGTCGCCATGGCGCGGTGGTGCGTTTCCTGCCGCCGCTGGTGATTACCGCAGCTGAAATCGACCATGTTGCGGAAATCTTCGGTCGCGCTTTGGCCGCCGCCATCGCGTCGCTGTAAATTTTTCGCCGCGCCGAACGTTCTTTCTACATACCCGGCTGCACCCCTCGTGCAGCCCACCCTTACAACGATGGAGAACCAGCATGACGTCAGTATTCGACCGCGAGGACATCCTCTTTCAGGTCGTGGTCAACCACGAAGAGCAATACTCGATCTGGCCGGACTACAAAGCCGTGCCAGAAGGCTGGCGCACTGTGGGCAAGAGCGGCCTGAAAAAGGAATGCCTGGCCTACATCGAAGAGGTCTGGACTGACATGCGTCCGCTGAGCCTGCGCCAGAAGATGGACGGGCAGGCCGCCGCGCAATAAGCGCCCGGGCAAAAACAAACCCGCTGGACTGGTGACAGTCAGCGGGTTTTTTCATGTCTTGTATTTGTGTTGTCAGGTCAGGCCTCTTCGCGAGCAGGCTCACTCCTACATTTGGAATGCGCTCCCCCTGTAGGAGCGAGCCTGCTCGCGATGAACGATAACGCGGTTTCAGCTGAAATTAAGCCCCGCTCAAACCCTTCAACACCAAATCCACATTGCCTTCCAGCTCTGCCACCGGATCCGCCGCATCCGTGCTCAACACCACCAGACGACTACCCGACTCGGCAATTGCCGCTTTCACCGGCTCCGATGGCTGCCGATGATGCAGCACCACCGCGACATCATTGTCCTTGAGCGTTGCCGTGAGTTTTTTCAGATCCTCAGCCGTCCATTCGGCATCCGGCCGTGAATCCTCGCCGATCAGTTCCAGATTCAAGCTGCCGATCAGATAACCAAAGTGATCGCTGAGACTCATCACACTCAGATTGTCGGCGTTGGCCAGCCGCGCTTCGCTGTCGGCGCTGAGCTTCAACAAACGCTGCTTCAACGTCGCCAGATTCGCTTCGATCGCAGGCTTGGCGCTAGGTGCCAGACGCACCAGATCCGCCGCCATCACATCCGCCATGCGTCCCATGTTGTTGCTGGCCAGCCATGGCTGGCTGTTCAAGCCGTCGACCTTCAGATCCGGTTGCACGGCAATGCCCGGCAGGGCGCCGTCGACCGGGCGGGCCGCATCAACTTCAACGATGCGGATATTGCTGCGGCGGGCGATCGGGTACAACTGATCATCTGGCCACAGCGAGCGCACACCAATCACGGCATCGGCACCGGTTGCCAGTTTGCTCAGGGCCGGAGCGCCACGCCCGGTGAAGTAGGCACTCTGACGACTGCCCGGCAGGTTCGCCGGTGCCGCACGTTCAAGGTTGACGTCAGTGCCTTTGAGCAGTACTTCACCCAAGCCGTAAGTGATTGGCAACGAGGCCAGCACGCGCAGTGGTTTAGCGGCTTCGTCAGCCATCAAAGGCGAGCAGACCAAGCCGCACAGGGTCATGGCCAAGGTCAGTTTTCGCAGTGAAAAAGTCATTTATCCAAGATTCCCTTTCAAACTCGGGACAACCCCGCGCGCAATGGCGGCGAGGGCGAAGGCAATACCGGCAACCAGAATGATCGCGGCGCCGGATGGAATCGGCAGGTCAAACACGATCGGCGCGAGAATCCCGCACAGCGTGCTGACCGTGGCGATCAGCACCGAGCACCAGAAGAAACCCTTGAGCGACTGGCTGAGCAAGCGCGCCGCTGCCGCTGGAATCACCAGCAGTGCGCCAACCAGAATCGCACCGATGACTTTCACCGCCGCCACGGTGATCAGCGTCACCAGAATCACGAACAGATAATCCAGGGTTTTCACTGCCACCCCGCGCACTGCTGCCAGTTGCGGATTGAAGCTGGCGAGCATGATGCGGTTGTACAACGGCAAGGCCAGAGCCATGACCAGCGAACCGACAATGGCCAACACCGCCAGATCGTTGCCGTTGACCGTCAGCACTGAGCCGAACAACACGTTCTCGAGAATGTGCACATTGATCTTGCCGGCGAGAATCAGCAGCAGACTCGCGCCGAGTGCCAGCGACACCGACAGAAACACGCCTATCAAGGTGTCCGGCGCCAGGCCGGTGCGGTTGCGCAGGTAATTGAGCAGGATGCCGAACAGCAGGCAGTAACCGAACAGGCTGCCGTACGGCCCGGTGTAGGGTTCGCCGAGCAGGATGCCGATGGCGACACCGGTCAGCGCCGCGTGGCCCACCGCTTCGGAGAAAAACGCGAAACGCTTGACCACCACCAGCGTGCCGAGGCCGCCGAGTACCGGGCCGATCAACAGGCCGGCGAGCAACGCATTGACCACGAAACCGTAGGCCAGCGCTTCCGGCAGATAACCGGACGAGGCCCAGCCTTGCACCATCAAACGAAAGGCTTCGTAACTCATCAGGCAGCGCTCCGTGGATGGGTCGAGAACAAGGTCAGCAGACGTTCCGGGGTCAGCGCCTCTTGTGGTGTGGCATCGAACAGCACACGACGGTTAAGACCAGTGACGCGACTGGCCAGGCGCCCGACCGCTTCCAGATCGTGCTCGATCCACAGCACGGTAATGCCCGCCGCGCGCCAGTCATTGAGCAGGCGCTCGAACACCTGAATCCCGGCTTCATCGAGGGCCGACATCGGCTCATCCAGCACCAGCAATTGCGGCGCCGGGATCAGCCCTTGTGCGAGCAGAACTCGCTGGCGTTCACCCCCGGACAGCGCGCCCATGCGCCGCTTGCGTTTGTCCTGCATGCCGACGCGCTCCAGCGCTTCGCCGATGGCACCGGCGTAACGCTTGCTCAAACCGAGGAACGCCGGGCGTCGCTGGCACATGGCGGCCATGAAGTCGTCGACGGTCATTGGCAAGCCGCGATCGAACTCCAGCGCCTGTGGCACATAACCGATGATGCCGGGTTCGCCGGGCCATTGCAGGCTGAGCCGGCCCTGATGCGGCATTTGCCCGAGGAGGGTCTTGATCAGCGAACTCTTGCCGCCTCCGTTGGGGCCGACCAGGGCATGCACGCTGCCGGGCTGCACCTGGAAGGTGACTTTGTCCAGAATCGTCGTGCGCCCCAGCGTCAGACAAACCTGCGCAAAATCCAGCGTCGGCCCAATAACCTGTAGGCCTTCGCCTGCTCGCGATAGCGGTGTGTCATTCAACAAAGATGTCGGCTGATCCGGCGCCTTCGCGAGCAGGCTCGCTCCCACAGGGTGCTCGGCGTCTGGGAGGTTGAGGTTTTCTCTGGAAGTCATGCGCCCGACTCCTGAATCGCCCGCACCACGGTGTTGAGGTTGCCGGTCATTTCCTTTTCGTACTTGTCGGCGGTGTATTCGCCGTAGGAAATGTGCGACAGCGGGTACAGCTTCACCCCGGACTCACGCTGAATCGTTTCGACGTAAGTGGAGGGGAAATCCATCTCCGAGAAGATCACCTTCACGTCCAGTTCACGCAATTGGTCGATGGTCTTCTTCAACTGGCTCGGGCTCGGCTCAATGCCGTGCGCCGGTTCGACCACAGCAGTCACTTCCAGGCCGAACTCCCGCAGCAGATAGTCGTAAGCCGCGTGCACCGTGGCCACGCGCAGTTCTGCGTTCGGCGCTTGAGTCAGTTTGGCCAGGGCATCGGCGCGCATCTGCCGCAGGCGTTTGCCATAGGCGCGGGCGTTCTGGGTGTAGGTCTTGGCGTTGTCCGGATCGAGTTTGCCCAGTTCGCGGGCGATGTTGTTGACCTGAGCGATGGAGGCGCTGATCGACAGGAACGTGTGCGGGTTCACCACTTTGCCGGCGCCGCGTGCGGCAACCCCGGTGGCGGCCAGCAGCGGCACGTTCTCGTTGGCTTCGATGGTCTTGATGTTCGGCGTTTCGCTGGCGGCGATCATGCGGTCGGCGAAGTCGTCATGGCCGACACCGTTGAGCACGATCACATCCAGCCCGCTGATGCGTTTGATGTCCTCGGCCCTTGGCTCATAAGCGTGCGGGTTGAAACCGGCAGGGATCAGTGGGACGACTTCGGCCTTGTCGCCGACAATGTTCGCCACATAGCTGTAATACGGGTGCAGGGTAATACCGATGCGCAGGCGTTTGGCCTGATCGGCGCTGGCCAGTGGACTCAGCAGGCAGGCGCAGAGGCCGAGCAGGAACAGACGCAACAATGGACGGCGAGGCGATGAAATAGACATGGGCAAACGGTCTTCTCTCGGATGAGGGCGAGGAATCAATGGCGATGTTCGCGGGTAACCCCGGCATCGTATTGCGCGACGATCTGTTTCCAGCCAGAGCCGGACAGGGCGGCTTCGGTCAGTTCGGTCGGCGCTTGCAGATTGGCATCGCGGTTGAGCCAGATGTCCGGCGCAGCCTTGTCATCGCTGCTCAGCAACATCACGAATGAACCGGCGACGGTCGGGTTCTGGCTGTGGCCGAAATAAGCGCTGTTCGCCAGCAACTGCCAGGCATGACCGCCACGGCTGACCGAACTCGCATCCTGGGCAAACGGCGCAAAGCCTTCGTCGGCCAGATTCTGCGGTGTCGGCAGGGCTTGCTGTTCTTCGCGCAGCAAGCGGATTTCATCGAGGGTCACCCGCAGGTCGGCGTAGATGCCTTGTTCCGAGGCACTGAGGTCGCGGCGCGCGTCGAGTTGATTGGACGCAACCGGCTCAGGCTCATGGGAAACCCCGCGCCACGCGACCACAGAACCTGCGACCGCAAGGATCAACAGGCACAACAGCAGCACATTGAGGGTTTCATGGCCGGCACCGGCCGGACGCACGATTTGTGTGGTTGGCGTGCTCATGGGGCTTCGATATCCGCTTGGTCGATTTCCACCACGTGGCCTGGACCGGCGTCGAACAGCACGTAAAACTCGGCGCCAGGCTTCTTGAACGTCAGCGTGGAATCGGCGCCGAGCTTGCCCGGCACCAGAATGGTTTCGTCATAACCGATCACATCGAGGGTCACGCCCGGCGCGCCGCTGCCGTCTGAAAAACCACCGGTGCATTTGATCTGCTCGGCGTCGATGGCTTTGCATTCGCACATCGGGTTGTGGGCCAGCGCACTGGCACTGAAGCCGGCGCCGAGCACCAGCAGCACGGCGCTCAGCCGCAGGCGGAAAGGGCGGGTCATGGTTTGGCTCCTTGTTGGTTCAACCAGGCAATGGTGGCGGGGGAGGCCTGACTCAGAGGGATCGAAGCCTGATGCATGCTGCCGTCCCAGCCTTCCATGGTGATCCACAGTTCGGCGTCGGTTTTGGTTTTTTCCGGCACTGGCAATTGCGCACCCATGCGGTAGGGCGTACCGAAGAAAATCACCCCGGCGGCGCGCAGGCTGCGGGGCTTGCCGATACGCAGGTAGGTGGCTTTGACCTGGTCGATGCAGGCATCGCAGAGGGCGGCGTTGAAACCTTTCATATGGCCGGCCGGGCCTTCGAGGCGCGGCGCTTCGTTGCGCAACTCGGCCAGGCGCAGGCTCCAGGGACCGACGGTGACTTCGCCGACTTCTCGTTCACCGAGGCCGATGTCACCCCGAAACAGCGCGGCATCGGCGAAGTACTTGGGCATGAAACCCAGCGGGATCAGGAGCAACAGCACGTTGATGTGAAAGCGCCATTTGTGCCAGAACAGGCTCAGGCGCGACGGTTGCGGCGCAGCATTGGACTTGCTCACAGGTTGACCTCCGATGCTTCACGGTTCATGGCCGGTTGCGCCTGAACGCGGGACTTCTTCGACTCACGCTTGAGTGCATTGGCGGTGGCCAGCGCGGTGCGTTTAGTCCAGATCAACAAGCCGCTGAGCACCATCATGCTCAGTAACAAACCGAAGAAGAACCAGATCAGCTTGATCCACAGCCCGCCAAAATCACCGGTATGCAGGGGGCGCATGGATTCGGTGACGAACTCCAGCGAAGTGCGATCGGACAACAGGCGCGAAGCCGCCACGTCTCCGTTGAACGGGTTGAGCGTCGCGGTCTGGAACATCAGCGGATACCAACCACGGCCGCCGAGGCTCATATGGCTGTAGGCATTGCCCGGCAAGCTGACGGAGCTGACTTCCAGGCCGGGGATTTTCTCCTGGGCGACTTCGATCGCCCGATCCAGACTGATGCGCGGCGGTGGCGTGCCATCGGCCGAGATCGGCACGGCCTCACGGGCCATCGCCGGAATGACCGGCTCGCTGGAGATGGAGATGTGGTTATCGAACAGCATCGCCTCGATCAGGAACCAGGTACCGGTGACCGAAATCACCGCAATAAACCAGATCGACCAGATACCGCTCAGACGGTGGAAGTCGCCCCAGAAAATCCGCGCACCGTGGCGAAAACGCAGGGTCGGGCTGAAGAAACCCTTCCAGAAGCGTTTATAGACCACCAGCCCGGTGATCAGCGAGGCCAGCAACGGCAGACCGAGGAACGACACCAGGTACCAGCCCCAGCTGTAACCATTGGTGAACGGCACCAGCCACCAGCCGTGCAGGGCGCGGGTGAAGGCCTTGAAGTTGAAATCCGGTGCGCCGCCCTGAATCACGCCGGTGTACGGGTTGACGTAAACGGTCTGCGCGCGCCCGTCGGGGTAGCTGACGGCGACATCCAGGGCGAAATGCGATTCGTCGGGGCGACTGATACTTTGGACGACGGTTTGCGGTTCGGCTTTCTTGATGGCGGCGAGAATCTGGTCATAGCTGAGCAACGGTGCATCGTCCGCAGGCTGGCTGGCGCGCATCTGCGGGTTGGCCAGCCAGACGATTTCCTGGCTGACCACGGCCAGGGTGCCGGTGACACAGACGATCAGCACAAAGAACCAGATCGGTAACGCCAGCCAGCTATGAACGAGGAACCACAGTTTGGAGCGGGATTTCTTCGACATGATTGCGCGTCTTGATAGCGGTGAAAGGGCGCGTGGCTACGGGCTTCGCAGCACGGGGACCCCGATAGACCGGACGTGGCTTTTGCCTACGCGAACGGCCTGCATCTATATAGGACGGATGAGCGCGGAAAATCCCGAAAGGTGATATGAAAGCAAATGTTTCCCAGTTCCCCGGGTGTGAGAGATTCCACTGTAGGAGCTGCGGCACGCTGCGATCTTTTGATCTTGATCTTTAAAAACAAGATCAAAAGATCGCAGCCTCGTTGCACTCGACAGCTCCTACAGGATTTTGCGGTCCGGCCGATCAAACACGATTCATGTATGACGCCATCACTCTCTGCCAATTGATGGCCGACCCGCGCTGCCTATCATGGGAATCACCCGATTCCCTGAGTGAGCGCCCTGATGACTCCCAGAACCCTCTACGACAAACACATCGATTCGCACACGGTGTGCCGCCTCGACGATCAGGGCCATGTCCTGTTGTATATCGATCGACAGGTGATCAACGAATACACCAGCCCGCAGGCGTTCAGCGGTTTGCGTGCCGCCGGGCGCGACGTCTGGCGGCCGGGCACGGCGCTGGCGGTGGTCGACCACGTCAACCCGACCACGCCTGTGCGCGTCGCGGCAATGCCTGACGCGGGCGGCGCCCGGCAAGTGTCGTATCTGGCGGAGAACTGCCGCGACTTCGGCATCGAGTTGCTGGACATCCTCGACAAACGTCAGGGCATCGAACATGTGATCGCCCCGGAACAAGGGTTCATTTTGCCGGGGATGGTCATCGCCGCTGGCGACAGCCACACCACCACCTATGGCGCGCTCGGCGCCTTCGGTTTCGGCATCGGCACATCCGAGATCGAACACCTGCTGGCCTCGCAGACCCTGGTCTACAAACGTCTGAAAAGCCTGCGTGTGACCGTCGACGGCCAGTTGGCACCGAGACTGACCTCCAAAGACGTGATCATGGCCCTGATCGGCCGCATTGGTGCGTCCGGGGCCAGCGGTTACGCAATCGAGTTCTGCGGCTCGACCATCGATGCCTTGAGCGTTGAAGCGCGCATGACCATTTGCAACATGGCTGTCGAGGCCGGCGCGCGCGGCGCATTCATGGCGCCGGATGACAAGGTCTTCGCTTATCTCAAGGGCAAGCCGCGCGCGCCGCAAGGTGAGCTGTGGCAACGGGGCGTGAAGAAGTGGCGCGAACTGCGCAGTGATCCCGGAGCGCGGTTTGACCGCGAGATACACCTCGATGCCAGTCTGCTGGAACCGATGGTCACTTGGGGCACGAGCCCCGATCAGGCTGCCGCGATCGGTGCGCGGGTGCCGGATCCGCAAGCGATCAGCGATCCGATCCTGCGTCAGGACATGCGCCGCGCCCTCAACTATATGGGCCTGGAAGCGGGCATGGCGCTCAGCGATATCGTCATCAGCCATGCCTTTATCGGATCGTGCACCAATGCGCGAATCGAAGACCTGCGCGATGCCGCCAGCGTCGTAAACGGTCAGCACGTTGCCGGGCATGTACGGGCGATGATCGTCCCCGGCTCCAGCGAAGTCCGCGCGCAGGCCGAGGCCGAAGGTCTGGCGCAGATCTTTATCGACGCCGGGTTCGAATGGCGGCAGTCCGGCTGCTCGATGTGCCTGGCGATGAACGACGACGTCCTCGCCCCCGGCGACCGCTGCGCATCCAGCACCAACCGCAACTTCGAAGGCCGTCAGGGCGCCGGCGCCCGCACTCATCTGATGAGCCCGGCAATGGTCGCCGCGGCGGCAATCAGCGGTCGACTCACCGATATCCGCCACTTTGGAGAACGCCCATGAGCCTGCAACCCTTCACGCAAGTCAGCGGTCAGGCCGCACCGTTATTGGCGGCCAATGTCGACACGGACGTGATCATGCCCAAGCAGTTTCTCAAAGGCATCGACCGGCAAGGGCTGGATCGCGGGGTGTTTTTCGATCTGCGGTTTCTGCGCGATGGCAGCCCTGACCCCGACTTCGTATTGAACAAACCGGCGTGGCAGGGCGCAAGTTTTCTGCTGGTCGGGCCGAATTTCGGCTGCGGATCGAGCCGCGAACATGCGGTCTGGGGCTTGCAGCAGATGGGCATCCGCGCGTTGATCGGCAGCAGTTTCGCCGGGATCTTCTACGACAATTGCCAGCGTAACGGGGTGTTGTTGATCACTCTGGAAGAGGCGCAGGTGCAACGCATCGGACAGCTTGTCGGTCAGGCTGAAACGGCGCGGGTCAATATTGATCTGGAGACTCAGCGGATTAGTCTGGCGGATGGCACGGTGATCGAATTCCAGATTGATACCCTGCGCAAAACTGCACTGCTGCTCGGCCTGGATGCCATCGGCAGCACCCTGCAACGCCGCGAACAGATCAAGGCCTTCGAACGCCAACACCTGGCCAACAACCCTTGGCTTTGCTGACACACCACTGATCCCCTGTAGGAGTGAGCCTGCTCGCGATAGCGGCGGATCAGTCAGAATTGTTGTGTCTGACACACCGCTATCGCGAGCAGGCTCACTCCTACAGGGTTTTGTGTTGTTTCGGGTTACAGCGACAGGCTTTTGAAATGCTCCTGCAAAAACTCCACACACGCGCGCAATTTCCCGGAATGCGCCAGCCGTGTCGGGTACACCGCCCAGACATTGGCACTCTGGCTGTAATCTTCCAGCACCTGCACCAAGCGTCCTTGCTCCAATAGCGGCTTCACATCCCACAACGACCGCAACAAAACCCCACGCCCATCCAGCGCCCATTGCAAAACAATCTCGCCGTTGTTGGACGACAACGGCCCGCTGACGCGCACGCTGTCTTGCCCGCCATCGCGATCCAGATTCCAGATACCAAAGGCGTTGTCGCGTTCCTTGATCACCAGGCAATCGTGTTGTTGAAGTTCGTCGAGCGTTTGCGGCGTACCGCGGCGTTGTAGATAACCGGGGGCGGCACACAGCACGCGCCGATTGCTGACCAGACGCCGACCGATGTGCTGGCCGGGCAGGTCATCGCCGACGCGGATCTCCAGATCGAAGCCTTCATTGATGATGTCCACCACCCGGTCAAACAGGTCGAGGCGAATCTCCAGTTCTGGATAACGTTCGGCCAGCAACGACACCGCCGGGGCCACATGATTGCGACCGAAACCGAAACTGCTGCAAATGTGCAAACGCCCACGCGGGCTGTCGTGGGCGTCGGACAATTCGTCGTGCAGTTGCTGGAAATCATCGAGAATGCGCAACGCCCAGCGTTGCACGCGCTCGCCGTCCTCGGTCAGCGAGACGCGCCGGCTGGTGCGGTGCAGCAGGCGAGTGCCGAGGGTGGTTTCAAGAATCTGGATGCGTTTGCTGACATAGGCCGGTGACAGGCCAAGTTCATCCGCGGCGGCGGCAAAGCCGTTTTTGCGGATCACGGTGAGCAGCACACGCAGGTCTTCGGGCAGGGGCACGGTGTCTTTCTTCTGGGACATGTCAAAACGAACACTGGCGACAGAAGCCGCCAGCATAGCACCGAGATCCGGCGGCTCGGCTCAGCGCAAAAAGGCCAGGGCTTCGGCGAGCAACGGTTCGGGGATTTCTTCGGCAATGTAATGGCCGGCGGGCAAGGCCTGGCCGCTGACGTTGCTCGCCACTTGCTGCCATTCCTTGAGCGGATCGAAGCAGCGCCCGACCGTGCCTTCGGCGCCCCACAACACGCGCAGTGGCAGATTCAGATGATTACCGGCAGCGATGTCGGCGCGGTCGTGCTCAAGATCGATGCCGGCGCTGGCGCGATAGTCTTCGCAGATACCGCGAGCGCTGCCGGGTTGTTGCAGGCAGCGCAGGTATTCGCCGAAGGCTGCATCGGTAAACGGCTTGAGCCCGGCGCTGCGGCTGCCCATCACGCTGCGCAAATACGCGTCGGGATCGGCTTCGAGCAAGGTTTCCGGCAGTGGCGCCGGGCGGATCAGGAAGAACCAGTGCCAGTAGGCGCGGGCAAAGGCTTCGTTGGTTTGCGCATACATCGACAGGGTCGGCGCGATGTCGAGCAGCATCATGCGCTGCACGGAAGCGGGGTGATCGAGCGCCAGGCGATGGGCGACCCGCGCGCCACGGTCGTGAGCGAGGATCGAAAACTGCTCGAAGCCCAGCGACTGCATCAACTCGACATTGTCACGGGCCATTTCGCGTTTCGAGTAATTGATGTGCAACTCATCGGCCGCCGGGCGACTGCTGTCACCGTAACCGCGCAGGTCAGCGGCGACCACGGTGAAGTGTTCGGCCAGTTGTTCGGCAATCTTGTGCCAGATCACGTGGGTCTGCGGGTGCCCGTGCAACAGCAGCAGGCCGGGGCCGCTGCCGCCGAGGCGGTAGGCGATATCCACACCGTTGACGTGGCGCTGGTCTTTGCGGAATCCGGCAAACATCGGGCTGATCCTTGTTCAGGGGGCTGGTTGGCTGCATCCTGAAATCGTTCGGCGTTTGCGGCAAGGGGCAAAGCGTGGGGGGCGGGTTCATGAAGTGTGTTGATGAGGTTCTGCGTTGTCTGTAGCGGCCCCTTCGCGAGCAGGCTCGCTCCCACAGGAATTTTCGGTGTGACCACAATCTATGCCACCCAACGAAACCCTGTGGGAGCGAGCTTGCTCGCGAAGAGGCCAGTCCAGACACTCAAAATCTCAACCCTGCTGAAACATCTCCATCGCCCGCTGCTTGATCTGCTCTTCAGTCAGATCCTCCTTGCGCGAGGCCAGAAACCACAGATGCCCATACGGATCCTTCAACGTCCCGCTGCGATCACCGTAAAACTGATCCTTGACCTCGGACACCGTCGTCGCCCCGGCATCCAGTGCTCGCTGAAACGACTTGTCGACATCGGTCACATACAAATGCAAACCAACCGACACGGCTTGATCCGGATTACTCAACGGCCCCTGATCACACGGCGAGCCGAGCATGATCGCGCTGTCACCAATGCGCAGTTCGGCGTGGCCGATGCCGCCGTCGGGCATGTCCAGGCGCATGACTTCGGTGGCGCCGAAGGCTTTTTTATAGAAATCGATGGCCTCGGCGGCTTTGTGGATGCCGAGATACGGGGTAATGCTGTGATACCCCTCGGGAATGGGTTTTACGCTCATGACGTTCTCCCTGAATTGTTGTTCTATGAGATGTGGCTCCACCGGATTTGTGGAAGATTCACTATAGAACTGTCCTCGCCATGCAGATTTTTGCCCGACGAGCGTCAGTCTTCGGGAAAGTGCGGCCCCGGTCCCTGTTCACCCAGCACATCGCCCTGATTGCGCAGCGGGCAGGCCTCCATCGACAAACACCCGCAACCGATGCAGCCATTGAGACGATCGCGCAGTAGCGTCAGTTGCTCGATCCGTTCATCCAGCTCGCGGCGCCATTGCTGCGAGAGGATTTTCCAGTCGGCCGCGCTGGGCGCACGATCCTGCGGGAGGATTTTCAGTGCCTCGCCAATCTCCGCCAGCGCAATCCCCAGCCGCTGCGCGACTTTGATCAACGCCACCCGACGCAGCACTTCACGCGGATAACGGCGCTGGTTACCGGCGTTGCGCTGGCTCTTGATCAAACCTTTGGATTCATAAAAGTGCAGGGCGGTGACTGCGACGCCACTGCGCGCTGCGACTTCGCCAACCGTTAACTGTTTGTGCACGTTTTCTTTGCTGATCATTTGAAGACAGCTCTTGACCTTGACTTAACTGGAGGTTTTACCCTGCAGGTCTTCGAGTCGCAAGGCTCGTCTTACGCTGAGTGGGGGCTTTCCATGAACAACCGCAGTTTTACCCAATTGATCGAATTTGAAATCGAACCACGCCAACAACCCGCCCTAGTGACCGCGTTATCGATGCAGACCGAGCGCCTGGCCGTGCGTTATGCCGGTTTTGTCAGCGCCAGTGTGCAAGCCAGCGATGACGGCCGGCGGGTGCTGAGTTTTCTGCAATGGCAGTCCCGCGAGGCGGGGGAGGCGGCATTTCGCAGCTTCGAGAGCGGCGAGCAGGATTTCTGGCAACTGATTCACACCCATCAGGCGAAAACCGTCACCTTCAATTCATTTCAGGTGCTGAGCAGCATCGCCCGCAGTCACGACGATGCGCTGCACTGCCACCTGGTGGGCTAGATCGACAACTGGATCAAGCGCTCGCCCTGCAGGTTTTCCGTGAGGCGCCGCTTGTTCACTGCCAGTTCGCCGATCTTGATCAGTCGCGTGCGGGTGACGTTGCGGCTCAGACCGAGCAACGCGGCGGTGTGCACCTGGTTGTAATGGCAGAAGCGATACGCCGCGCGGAGCAAGGCGTCTTCGACTTTTTCGTGTAACGCGCCGGCCTGTTGCGCGAAGAGTTTTTGAAAGGCCTGTTCCAGCAACGCCTCCGGTGAATCATCGGCACTGCTGTGATGATCGTCCGGGCGATCGATGCGCAGGTTCGACAGGCGCAAATCATCGCGTTCGATCACACCGTTGCGGCAGATCAGCAGGGTGTGGTGGATAACGTTTTCCAGCTCACGAATATTGCCCGGCCAACTGTAAGCGCGCAGCTTTTGCTCGGCGCCGGGGCTGATACTCACGCGTCCATAACCGAGGCGCTGACTGTAGGCTTCGATGAAATGGCGAGTGAGCGGCAGAATATCGCCGGGACGCTCGCGCAACGGACTCAATTCCAGATTGACCACATTGAGGCGGTAATACAGATCCTCGCGGAAATGGCCGGCATTGATGGCTTTTTCCAGCTGCACGTTGGTCGCCGCCAGCACCCGCACATCGATAGGAATGCTTTTGCGCGAGCCGAGCCGCACCACTTCGCGCTCCTGCAAAACACGCAACAACTTGACCTGAATCGCCATCGGCAGATCGCCGATCTCATCGAGAAACAACGTGCCGCCATCCGCTTCCTCGAACCATCCGGCCTTGGCGCTCAGTGCGCCGGTGAACGCACCTTTTTCATGTCCGAACAATTCCGCTTCCACCAGCGATTCGGAAAACGCCCCGCAATTGACCGCGATAAACGGCCGATGACGGCGATTGCTGAGGTTATGAATATGCCGCGCCACCAGCTCTTTGCCGGTGCCGGTCTCGCCGATGATCAGCACACTGGCTTCACTCGGCGCGACCTGTTGCAAATGCGCGAGCAGGGCCTGGGATTTAGGATCCTCGAAGACCTGCGCAGTGGCGCGGATCGACGTGGCGAGCGCGGGGGAGGGCGGTAGGGTCAGCAGTTGCATGGGCTCGTCCTTCTTTTTAGTTCAAATGCAGGCAGGTCAGGAATAGAAGGTTGGCACCGGCAGCGACTGATTCAGCGCCCAGTCGCCCAGCTCATGGAGTTTGTAATCCAGCGGGTCGTGCAGGGTTTGCGTGCGCAGATTGCGCCAGTGGCGGTCGAGACGAAGGGAGGCGTGGGTCGAACGCGCGCCGGTCACTTCGAACAAGCGGCTGCAAATCTCCAGGCCCTGACGGCTGGCGGCGACTTTGGCGGTGGCAATCGCTGTGGCGACATGACCGCGCTCTTCGGCGCTGAGGTTTGCACCTTTGGCCCAGGCTTCATCGAGCAACGTCGCTGCACGCTCGACCAATAGACGAATGCCTTCCAGCGCTACCCAGAACTCGCCGTAATGCGCGAGCACGTAGGGATCTTCACGCACATCGCGCGCCGTGGATTTGTGCCAGAGCCGGGTTTCGCTGAGGGTGTATTGCCGCGCCTCTTCGAAAGCGCCTTCGGCAATCCCGAGAAACATATGCGTGAAGGTCAGTTGCGCGATTAGCGGTCGCAAGCAGGCGAACGGCGTGCTCAGCGGGCCGGGATCGAGCAGCAATTCCGACTCTTCGACGCGTACCCGTTCAAACGTGGCGCTGCCGCTGTCGGTCTGACGCTGGCCGATGTTGTTCCAGTCGTTGTGCAGGGTGATGCCACTGCGCCCGGTGGGAATCGCCGCGATCAGCAACTTGCCGCCAGCGCTTTCATCGACCGCCGAGGCAATCAGCATCTGTGAATCGCTGGCGCCGGAACAGAAGCTTTTCTTCCCGGAAAATTCGCGCCAGCCACCGAGATTCTTGACCACGGTGCGGGTGTCCAGCGGGTTCAATGCGTTGCCCCAGAACCAGTTCTGCCGCGCGGTCTGTTCGAACCACGGCTGCCATTGTTCCGGTCGCGAGAACAGGCGCACGGTGGCGAGCATCAAATGATGAAAACCGAAAACGTGGGCGATCGAACTGTCGACCTTGGCGAACTCGCGGACCACTTGCAGGGTTTCACTCCAGCTGGCGCCGAGGCCGCCGTAGCGGGTGGGAATGCTCAGGGCCAACAAGCCACTGTCGCGCAGGGCATCGCGCTCGACCTTCGGCGTGCCACCACGTTCGTCACGTTCGACGGCAGTCAGGGCAAACTCGGCGGCCAGTTGGCGGGCGGTCTGCAGCGGGGATAACAAAGTACTTTGTGGTTTGGCGGTCACACCAACACTCCTGAATTCAATCAGCCGGGGTTCGGTTTACGCCGAGGCTTTCGTGGGCAGTACATCATTGGCAATCATTTCGCCAAACGGCCCGGTCAGATTGGTCACACCACGCCCGGCCAGACTGGCGTAAGGCTCGGGCAATAGGGGGAACACCAGCTCGGCAAAGCGGTATGCCTCTTCCAGATGCGGATAACCGGAGAAGATGAAGCTCTCGATGCCCAGATCCGCGTACTCCTTGATCCGCGCCGCCACTTGCTGCGGATCGCCAACCAGCGCTGTACCGGCACCGCCGCGTACCAGACCGACACCGGCCCACAGGTTCGGGGCGATTTCGAGGTTATCGCGACGGCCATCGTGCAACGCCGCCATGCGCCGTTGACCTTCGGAGTCGAAGCGCGAGAAGGATTTCTGCGCCGCTTCAATGGTTTCGTCGCTGATGTGTTCGATCAGTTTGTCCGCGGCTTTCCAGGCCTCCTCGGCGGTCTCGCGCACGATCACATGCAGGCGGATGCCGAACTTCACCTTGCGCCCATGCCGCGCCGCGCGTTCGCGCACATCGGCGAGTTTTTCCGCGACAGCGGCCGGTGGTTCGCCCCAGGTCAGATAGACATCGACTTGCTCGGCGGCCAGATCATGCGCGGCATCGGAGGAACCGCCGAAGTACAGCGGCGGATAGGGTTTCTGCACCGGCGGATACAGTGCTTTGGCGTTCTGCACCTTCAGGTGTTTGCCGTCGAAATCCACCGCCTCGCCTTGCAGCACACGCCGCCAGATTTTCAGAAACTCATCGGTGACTTCATAACGCTCGGCGTGACTGAGGAAGCTGCCGTCGCCACGGTTCTCGTCCGGATCGCCGCCGGTCACGACGTTGATCAACAAGCGCCCGTTGGACAGCCGGTCAAGGGTTGCAGCCATGCGCGCCGAAACCGTCGGGGAAATGATCCCCGGACGAATCGCCACCAGATACCGCAGGCGTTCGGTCAGCGGCACCAATGCCGAAGCGATTACCCACGAGTCTTCGCAGGAACGCCCGGTGGGAATCAGCACGCCGTGGTAACCAAGGCTGTCAGCGGCTTGCGCCACCTGTTTCAGATAATTGAGCGTGACCGGGCGCGCACCTTGGGTGGTGCCCAGATAGTGGCCGTCACCGTGGGTCGGCAGGAACCAGAAAACATCCATGAACGGCTCCTCAGGCGATTTTCAGCAAGGGTTTGATTTGGGTGGCGAACAGCGGCGCGGCGCGTTCGGCGGCCAGGCGGATGCGCGCTTTCAACAGTTCGCTGGTGATCTGGTAATCGGCGAAGTCGGCTTCGGTGGCGTACACGCCGATCGGCAACGTCATGGCCTGGAAGAAACTCAACAGCGGGCGCAACTGGTGATCGAGCACCAACGCATGACGTTCGCTACCGCCGGTTGCGGCGAGCAGCACCGGCGTGTCGATCAGTGCATTGAGGTCGATCAGGTCGAACAAATGCTTGAGCAGACCCGGGTAGGAACCGCGATAAACCGGCGCGGCAACGACCAGTAGATCGGCCTGTTCAATGGCCTGCAACTCGGCTTCAACCTCGGCACTGAGTTCCTGACGCGATAGCGCAGCGCCGAGCGGGCGAGCGATATCACCGAGTTCGATCAAATGGCTTTCGATGGTCAGGTGCCCGGCCAGTTCGGCGAGCAAGGCTTGGGTCAGCACCAGAGTACGGGACGGACGCCAGGTGCCGCCGGAGAGGGCGACGACTTTCAGGGGACGCGACATGATCAGTTCCTTTTTCAACAGTTGCTCAGCGAGCAGTGAATGAGTCACTGGGTCTGAGCAAACGCTGTACCAATTCCTGGAAGCCCCGGTTTACAAGGCGTTGAGCGTTAGCGTGGCGGTCGCCCCTGTGAGTAGCGAGGCGCTTTGTTGAATCGGTGTTGGCTGAGCAACAGTTGCTGGAGCAACAGTGCTCAGCGCATGGATGGATTTATAAAGGCTGTTTGTTATTCCGTAAAAGAACCTTAATTGATATTTATAGATCGTTAGGAGATATACGGCGGTTTGTGTCGAATTCCTGATAGCCACTATTGAAAGCGTTGATTTCTGCGTGAGCGTGCCCGGGCGTAGCCTTTGTCCATCGACTCCCCATTGTTCGCCAGGACGCTCCCATGAATCGTTTACTGACTGTTTCCCTGTTGCTCGCTGTCTCCGTACTCGCCGGTTGTGCCGGACACGTTTCGCCGGAACTGCGCCCTTACACCGATGAAGAATCCCGCGAATTGGCGATGGAAGCACTGAACCGCAGCGGCTTGTCCTTCGACGAGTACCACGCGAAAAAAGCGCGATTGCTCGGTCAGACCCAGTTCGACAAAAAAGCTGAAATGAGTGCCGAACGTGCCGTACAGCTGCATGGTCGTCCTAGCTGAAAACAAACTGTACTGGTAGAAGTTTTCCCCAACTGTCCGTGGGCTTGCCGGGCGGCGTGGGATAGGGTCAACACCTGAATGACCCTGATGGATTGCCTGCCATGACCCTCTCGCTTGACCTGCTGTTGGGCTTTGCCCTGTTTGCCCTTGTCACCTCGATTACGCCGGGGCCGAACAACACCATGTTGCTGGCATCGGGGGTGAATTTCGGTTTCAACCGCACCATCCCGCATATGCTCGGGATTACCTGTGGCTTCTTCGTTCTTGTTGTCGCGGTGGGCTTCGGCCTCGGCGCGGTGTTTCAGAACTATCCGATTCTCTATACGGTTCTGCGCTATGTCGGCGCGGCGTATCTGCTGTATCTGGCGTGGAAAATCGCCCACTCGGGGCCGGTCGGCGATAGCGCCGAAGGCGAAGCGAAGCCGATCAGCTACCTTGGCGCGGCCGCGTTTCAGTGGGTCAATCCCAAAGCCTGGATCATGGCCATCGGTGCTATCAGCACCTACACGCCGATGCAGGGCTATTTCACCAATGTCGTGGTGATTGCTGCGGTGTTTGCCATCATCAACCTGCCGAGTGTCGGCGTCTGGGCGGCCTGCGGTACGTTGTTGCGCAATGTGCTGAAGGATCCGCGTTGGTTGCGCGTGTTCAACTGGGGTATGGCGGCGCTGTTGGTGATTTCGCTGTACCCGTTACTTCTCGAAAGCTTTAGCTGACGCATCGCTTCAACCGCAGGCCGGATGCCTGTTAAGCTCGACTTCAGGAGCGTTCCTACGCACTTTGAATGAAGTTGTTCTTCTTTAACGGCATCCGATCAGGTATTGATGACGCTCTCGAACCGACGCGCAGCTCACAAGGCTGCGCCGTACCGTTTGCAGACACGAGCCTCCTGATCCCGGAACACGCTCTGCGAGTCTTTTATGAACACACGTCCGTTGTATTTCGATTACGCCGCCACCACCCCGGTCGACGAGCGGGTCATCCAGGTGATGATCGAGTGTCTGGGGTTTCACGGTAACTTTGGCAACCCGGCTTCCAGCTCCCACGCGTTTGGCCAGCAGGCCCGGCACACGGTCGAGCAGGCCCGCCGGCAAGTCGCCGATCTGGTCGGCGCCAATGCCGAACAGATTGTCTGGACCTCCGGTGCCACCGAGTCCAATAACCTCGCCCTCAAAGGCGTGGCGCAGGCGCGCGGGGTGTCCGGCGGCCACATCATTACCAGTCAGATCGAACACAAAGCCATCCTTGATACCGCCCGCCAGTTGCAGGACGCCGGCATCGCCGTGACTTATCTGGTGCCGGACGCCGATGGCCTGATCACACCGCAAGCGGTCAGTGAGGCCATGCGTGAGGACACCTTTTTGGTGTCGCTGATGCTGGTCAACAACGAGTTGGGCACGGTCAACGATGTTCAAGCGATTGGCGCCGTGGTGCGCAGTCGCGAGGCATTGTTCCACGTCGATGCGGCGCAGGGTGCCGGCAAAGTGGCCATCGATCTGAGGCAATGGCCGGTGGATCTGATGTCGTTTTCCGCGCACAAACTCTACGGTCCCAAAGGCATCGGCGCGTTGTATGTCGGCCCGCGCGCGCAACAGCGTTTGCAGGCGCAGATTCACGGCGGCGGTCACGAAGGTGGCTTGCGCTCCGGGACGTTGGCGACGCACCAGATTGCCGGGATGGGCGCAGCGTTTGCCTTGGCCGCCGAGGCATTCGAGGCCGAGAAAAAAACCATCGTCGCATTGCGCGAGCGGTTGCTCGAACATCTGCTGAGTTTGCCAGGCGTGCGTCTGAATGGTTGTGCCACTCAGCGCATTCCGCACACCTTGAGCCTGACCTTCAGCGAAGGCGAATTCAACAGCGCGGCGTTGAGTCATTCGATCGCGTTTTCCGCGACCTCGGCCTGCAATTCGGCGAGTAACGCGCCGTCCCACGTGTTGTTGGCGTTGGGGCATGACGCGCATCTGGCCGGTCGCACCATTCGCTTGAGCCTCGGCCGTTTCACCACCGCCGAAGATGTCGACAAGGCCGTTCAACTGATCAAGACCGCCTGCGCCAGTGCTCCGGCATTCTGGGCGACAGGGCTTTAAACCAGCCGACTCACGGCTACGAACAATAACGATGAAGTGATTAGCAGGAGACATGATGAGTACCCAGACCTCGACCGAAGGATCGGTGCCCCAGCGCCTGTCGCACACCCGTGAACTGATGCGCCGCGAAGGCATTCATGCGTTGTTGGTGCCATCCGCCGACCCACACTTGTCGGAATACCTGCCGGGTTACTGGCAGGGCCGGCAGTGGTTGTCGGGCTTCCATGGTTCGGTTGGCACTTTGATTGTCACCGCTGATTTCGCCGGTGTCTGGGCCGATAGTCGTTACTGGGAACAGGCGACCAAGGAGCTCAAGGGCAGCGGCATCGAGCTGGTCAAGTTGCAACCGGGTCAACCGAGCCCGCTGGACTGGCTCGCCGAGCAGACACCGGAAGGTGGTGTGGTCGCGGTTGACGGTGCGGTGATGGCGGTGGCGTCGGCGCGTACCCTGAGCAGCAAACTGGAAGCGCGCGGTGCACGTCTGCGCACTGACATCGATTTGCTGCAGGAAGTCTGGAGCGATCGCCCGAGCCTGCCGAATGCACCGATTTATCAGCATCTGCCACCGCAAGCGACGGTCAGCCGTGGCGAGAAACTCGCCAAACTGCGCGAAACCTTGCAAGCGCGCGGGGCGGACTGGCATTTCATCGCCACTCTCGACGACATTGCCTGGCTGTTCAACCTGCGCGGTGGCGATGTGTCGTTCAACCCGGTGTTTGTTTCATTTGCCTTGATCGGTCAGCAGCAGGCCACGTTGTTCGTAGCGCTGAGCAAGGTCGACGCAGATTTGCGCGCGGTACTGGAGACGGATGGTGTCACGCTGCGTGATTACACAGAAGTCGCTGATGCCCTGCGTGACGTGCCGAGTGGCGCGAGCCTGTTGGTTGATCCGGCGCGAGTGACCAGTGGTTTGCTGGATAACCTCGACAGCGGCGTGAAGCTGGTCGAAGGCTTGAACCCGACCACGTTGGCCAAGTCGCAGAAAAGTGAAGCCGATGCTCAGCACATCCGCCAAGCGATGGAGCAGGACGGTGCGGCGCTGTGCGAATTCTTCGCCTGGCTGGAATCGGCCTGGGGCCGCGAACGCATTACCGAACTGACCATCGACGAAAAGCTTACCGCTGCCCGCGAACGTCGTCCGGATTATGTATCGCTGAGTTTCAACACCATCGCCGCGTTCAACGCCAACGGCGCCATGCCGCATTACCACGCTACCGAAGAAGAGCACGCGGTGATCGAGGGCGACGGCTTGTTGCTGATCGACTCGGGCGGTCAATATCTGGGCGGCACCACGGATATCACGCGGATGGTGCCGGTCGGTACGCCGAGCGAAGAGCAGAAGCGCGATTGCACGCGCGTGTTGAAGGGCGTGATTGCCCTGTCGCGAGCACAGTTCCCGAAAGGCATTCTCTCGCCGCTGCTCGATGCCATTGCCCGTGCGCCGATCTGGGCAGAAAGTGTGGATTATGGTCACGGCACGGGGCACGGCGTTGGCTACTTCCTCAACGTCCATGAAGGTCCACAGGTAATTGCGTATCAGGCCGCGCCTGCACCGCAGACGGCCATGCAGCCGGGAATGATCACTTCGATCGAGCCGGGCACTTACCGTCCGGGTCGTTGGGGCGTGCGTATCGAAAACCTGGCGATGAACCGCGAGGCGGGCAGCAGCGAATTCGGTGAGTTCCTCAAGTTCGAAACCTTGACGCTGTGCCCGATCGACACGCGTTGCCTGCTGCCGGCGCTGCTGACGGAGGAAGAGAAGCAGTGGTTCAACGACTATCACGCGCAAGTGCGTGAGCGCCTGAGCCCGTTACTTGATGGTGCCGCGCTGGAATGGCTGAACAGCCGCACTGCCGCCATCTGATCAGGTGGAATTCAGGCGCTGTTACCAGCGCCTGAATGATCGCCTAGCCTTGGCGCAAGGCTTCTTCAACGAAATCGAGCCGGTCCTGGCCAAAGAACAGCTGCTTGCCGATAAACATGCTGGGCGCACCGAACACACCACGTTTAACCGCAGTTTCGGTGTTGTCCTTGAGTATGGCTTTGACGGACTCGTCGTTAGTCAGTGCCAGCACTTCAAGCGGATCGAAACCGTGTTCGCTCAGCACGGCGGCGACAGTCGCGGGCTCGTCAAGACTGCGTCCTTCAACCCATAGCGCCGAGAACAGACAATCGATAAACGCCTCAAAGCGTTCTGGCTGCCGCAACTGGATTCCAGTGACGGCACGCATCAACATCAGTGTGTTGATCGGGAAGTGCGGATTGAATGTCAGCGGCACCCTGTAGCGTTTCGCGTAGCGGTCCAGATCCTCAAACATATACCGACCCTTCGCCGGAATCATCGCCGGCGATGCGTTGCCGGTTGCCTTGAAGACGCCACCGAGCAGCATCGGGATGTAGATCAGCTCACTGTTGGTTTCGGCGCAAATCTTCGGTAACTGGGTGTAGGCAAGATAGGTGGCAGGGCTGCCGAGGTCGAAATAGAACTCCACGGTTTTGGTCATTTTCGCGTCTCTGTCGTTATTGTTATGGCGGGGGTCTTACCAGCGTTCGTTCCAGGGGCGCAGATCCAGCTCGAACGTCCAGGCATCCCGTGGCTGACTGTGCAGATACCAGTAGTTCTCGGCGATGTGCTCGGGGTCAAGGATGCCATCCTGATCTTTGGTGGCGTACTTCTCGGGGAAACTGTTGCGAATGAAATCGGTGTCGATCGCACCATCGACCACCACATGGGCGACGTGGATGTTCATCGGCCCCAGTTCCCGCGCCATGCTTTGCGCCAGTGCGCGGATGCCGTGCTTGGCGCCGGCGAATGCGGCGAATCCGGAAGCGCCGCGCAGTCCGGCGGTGGCACCGGTGAAGAGAATCGTGCCGCGCTGGCGAGAGACCATGCGTTTGGCCACTTCACGAGCATTGAGGAAGCCTGAGAAGCAGGCCATCTCCCAGATCTTGAAATACTTGCGCGCGGTTTCTTCAAGAATGCTGCATGGCACGTTGGCGCCGATATTGAAGACAAAGGCTTCGATCGGCCCGAGACGGGTTTCGATGTCTTCGATCAGGGCGATGACGTCTTCTTCCTTGCGTGCATCACAAGCAAAGCCATGGGCTTCGCCGCCTTCAGCCTTGATCGCGTCCACTAGCGGTTGCAGTTTGTCGGCGCTGCGTCGGGTGACGCAGGCGATGAATCCCTCTTTGGCAAAACGCTTGGCAATCGCTCCGCCCGTGGCATCGCCGGCGCCGACAACCAATACGACCTTCTTGTTATTCATGGGTGAATCCCTTTATTAAACGATCGTTAAGTGAACGAACGTTATGCTAGGATTCAGGCAACGTCAAGGCAGTCGATTCGAGGGCAAACACATGCGTTACTCCGCCAGTCACAAGCTGGAAACCCGGGAAAAACTCTTGCAGAGCAGCGCGCTGTCAGCAAAGCGCTCGGGTTTTTCCACGGTGGGCGTCGATGGTTTGATGAAGGCTATCGGATTGAGTGGTGCGGCGTTCTACAGTCACTTTTCGTCAAAGGATGCGTTGTTCACCGCCATCGTCGAGCGCGAGTTGGGGCAAAGCCTTGAGCGACTGGGAGGCGAGGGCACGCAGGATCGTGAGCGACTGGCGCGCTGTCTCAAACACTATCTGAGCATGGCCCACGTAGAACAGCCTGAGGCCGGTTGCGCGTTGCCGGCGCTGGGGGCAGAAATTGCCCGATCGGATGTGCAGGTGCGCGAACAGGCCGAGCTGTGGATTTGTCGGCTTCAGGCGCGTTGGGCGCAGATACTGGAAAGCGATACCCTGGCGTGGTCGGTATTGTCGCAATGCGTCGGCGCATTGGTGGTAGCGCGCATGTTGGCTACGCCGGACGTTCAGCAAGCTGTGCTGAAGTCCAGCCATGAAGAGATCGGCCGGCAGATTGCCGGGCAGCGCTGATCTATTTGCAGATAACGATCATGCTGCGACTGGTGTAGCCCGCAGGATTGAGACCGAACGGGTAGTCGCCGGGTTCTTCCACGGCGTCACCGGATTTGGCGATGACCTTGTAGCCTTTCGGCAAGCAGGCACTGGCGGCACTGGCGTAGCACTTGTCCCAGGAGGACGATAGCCCGGAGCAGTTGATGTGCAGCCCTTTTTTCCCGCGTTTTACCTGAGTTTCCGAAGTCGCCGCACAACCCGCAACAGCCAGTATGGCGATCAGTATCAAAATTCGTTTCATTACCGTCCTTATAGCGGCCACGAGTCTGACGCTCGGGTTTGCCTGTGTTCGCTTGCGCTTTAAGCGTTTTGAAATCCCTGTCCGAAAAAATCCATGTCTGGCATTGGGTTACGGGTCTAAACATGGCCTAAATGCGCGCCAATTGCCAGACCTTCGTAAAAACCTCGTTCAATCAGCGGCGATGGCGGGTTTCGCAGCGCTACCCATGGTCATGGTGGCGCCGACGGATGCCAGAATAATGCACAGTATTGCCATCCATTGTGACAGCGTGAGGAATTCATGCAGAAACAGAAGGCCCGATAACGCTCCGAAGGCCGGTTCGATACTCATCAATGTGCCGAACGTGCGTGCAGGCAGGCGGGTGAGGGCGACCATCTCCAGTGTGTAGGGCAGGGCGGTGGACAGGATGGCAACACCGATGGCAATCGGGATCAGGGAGGGAGTCAACAGGGCGGCACCTGCATGCACGATGCCGATAGGGGCGACGAACAGTGCTGCGATCATTACTCCTAATGCTGCGGTCGTTACACCATTATCGGCACCAGCCTTCTGGCCGAACAGAATGTATAGCGCCCAGCAGACACCTGCTCCCAGTGCATACCCGGCGCCTACCAGATCAATTCCAGCGTTGGCTGCGCCTGTTGGAATCAGCAACATCAAGCCGGCGGCGGCCAAGGCGATCCAGAGAAAGTCGATGGCGCGGCGGGACGCATAGATGGCTACGGCCAGTGGCCCGGTAAATTCGAGGGCGACGGCAATTCCCAACGGCACCGTGCGCAATGACATATAGAAGAGGAAGTTCATACCGCCCAATGCCATGCCATAGACAATGACCGTGCGCAATGATTTGGCGGTTAACCTGGCGCGCCATGGACGCAGTATCAACAGCATGATCACGCTGGCGAAGATCAGGCGCAGCGTGGTGGTTCCCTGAGCGCCAATGATGGGGAACATGCTTTTGGCCAGAGAGGCGCCGGACTGGATCGACGCCATGGCTATTAATAGCAGGCCAACCGGGAACAGCATTGAGGCAAGAGATCGTGGCTGGTCATTCATTGCGTGGCATCGTCCAAGGTGAGAGCAAGGCATTATTATTGGTGTTGGGCAATATACTGCGCACTCGATCGAGTTACGTCTATATAGAAGAGGCCTTTTTCAACTGATCGATAGAAAAGCTAAATTAAGGGTTGACGGCAGATTTCAGATGTCTATAATTCGCCCCACTTCCGGCGCAGTCGAAACGGAAAACTCCTTGAGATTCAATGAGTTATGTAGGTTTCGGCAGCAGGTTGCTTCAGGTCATCGAAGCCAAAAGGAAGTTGAAAAAGAGGTGTTGACAGCAGCGTGTAATGCTGTAGAATTCGCCTCCCGCTGACGAGAGATCGGAAGCGCAAGTGGTTGAAGTTGTTGAAGAATTCTTCGAAAACTTCTGAAAATAACCGCTTGACAGCAAATGAGGCTGCTGTAGAGTGCGCGCCTCGGTTGAGATGAAAGATCTTAACCAACCGCTCTTTAACAACTGAATCAAGCAATTCGTGTGGGTGCTTGTGGAGTCAGACTGATAGTCAACAAGATTATCAGCATCACAAGTTACTCAGCGAGAAATCAAAGATGTAACCAACGATTGCTGAGCCAAGTTTAGGGTTTCTTAAAAACCCAAAGATGTTTGAACTGAAGAGTTTGATCATGGCTCAGATTGAACGCTGGCGGCAGGCCTAACACAT
>NZ_FYDZ01000010.1:202976-232549 GCF_900187515.1 Pseudomonas sp. Irchel s3f10 | reverse complement strand
CAGGTGTCGAACGCCACTGGCTGATGCCGCTGAAAAAAGGCTCGCAGTACGAGGTGATCCAGCGTTTGGGGCGCCAGGATGCGATTGTTTTGCTGAGCACTTCGCCGCAGGCCCGCAAGCAATGGCCGGGATTGCCGGAGCACCTGACCGCAAGACTCCTGAGCAAAACCGTCAAGGGCAAGGTCTGTCAGATTTTGACCTCGATGGCCGATCCGCTGCGTTTCCCATCCGATGAAATCGTCGACCTTTACAGCCAGCGCTGGGAAATCGAATTAGGCTTTCGGGAAATGAAGCAGACGCTACTCAACAGCAGCTATACGCTGCGCAGCAAGACACCCGAGATGATCGAGCAAGAGTTGTGGGGCGTGTTGTTGGGCTACAACTTGTTGCGCTATCAGATGGTGGAAATGAGTCGCCACTGTCCTGGCATTTACCCGTGCGAAATGAGCTTTACTGCTTGTACCTGGGCGATTCTTGGGTTTATCAACAGCGTCTCGGCCGACCGCTCCGGGAACATCCCCAAGTATTTGGCCGAGCTTCATGCTTCAGCGCCGCACTACGTTCTGCCGCATCGACGTGAGGAGCGCGTTTATCCTCGGGCGATTCGGCTGAAATCGCCGAAGTATCCGATCAAAAATAAAAATGCCAGTCAGCTTAACTGACTGGCATTAGGCAAAAGCCGGGTTTTTTGACTGGCGCGCAGCTTAAGCGGTGAAGGTTTTGCCTTCGAACTGCTCAGCAACGAACTTCCAGTTGACCAGGTTCCAGAACGCTTCGACATACTTCGGACGAACGTTGCGGTAGTCGATGTAGTAAGCGTGTTCCCAGACGTCGCAGGTCAGCAGCGGGGTGTCGCCGCTGGTCAGCGGGTTGCCGGCGCCGATGGTGCTGGCCAGGGCCAGGGAACCGTCAGCCTTTTTCACCAGCCAGCCCCAGCCGGAACCGAAGGTGCCGATCGAGGTTTTGCTGAACTCTTCCTTGAACTTGTCGAACGAACCGAAGGCTGCGTTGATGGCTTCAGCCAGCGCGCCGGTTGGTTGACCACCGGCGTTTGGCGCCAGGCAGTTCCAGTAGAAAGTGTGGTTCCAGACCTGAGCGGCGTTGTTGAAGATACCGCCCGAGGAAGTCTTGACGATTTCTTCCAGGGTCTTGCCTTCGAACTCGGTGCCTGGCACCAGGTTGTTCAGGTTCACGACATAGGTGTTGTGGTGCTTGTCGTGGTGGTATTCCAGGGTTTCCTTGGAAATGTGCGGCTGCAGGGCATCGTGTGCGTAAGGCAGCGGCGGCAATTCGAAAGCCATGATGATTCTCCTAATCAGGTCTGTTGCGGTGAGCGCAAGGCCGATCACGGGCGGCCAGAAATGCACCGGCGAGTTTTTACTCTTTGCGGCGCAGGGTTTCGATCATAGCACCGGGGTTGCGCCATAACCACGCAACAACTGTGTGGGATAGAGGTTCCAGAGCCGTTTGGAATAAATCAGCTGGCGAAAATTAATTGCCCAGCCACGGTAAACATCATCAGCGCCACCACCAGATCGAGAATCCGCCAGGTACTCGGACGTGCCAGATATGGCGCCAACCACGCAGCGCCCAGTGCCAACGTGAAAAACCACAGCAACGAAGCACTCGCCGCACCCACTACATAAGCGCCCGGCACCGATTGTTGCGCGCCGAGCGAGCCGATCAACAACACCGTATCCAGGTAAACATGCGGGTTGAGCAGCGTCACCGCCAGCGCGCTGAGCATCACCGCACGCAGCGAACGCACGGTCTGATTCTCGCCTTGACCCATGCTCTGTTTCGAACAGGCCCGGCGCAACGCCTGACTGCCGTACCAGATCAAGAATGTCGCGCCACCCCAACGGGCAATCGCCAGCAGCGTCGGGTTCTGCGCCAGAATCGTCGCCAGGCCGAATACCCCGGCCGCCACCAACAGTGCATCGCAAACCACGCACAGCGCCGCCACGGGCAAGTGGTGCTCACGACGCAAGCTCTGCGCCAATACAAAAGCGTTCTGCGTACCAATCGCCATGATCAGTCCGAACGCCACCAGCAGGCCGTTCACATAGCTTTGCCACATAAGATTTACTCCGCGTTGGCTGCGAGATCGCGCAGCACTTGCATGGCGCGTTCGGCGTCGGTCTGGCCGACAAACAAATGGTCGTGGTAATAACCGGCGATTACGTTGCAGCTGATCCCGGCCTTGCCCAATGCCGTGGCAAACGCGGCGGTGAGGCCAACGGCTTCCAGCGCCGAATGCACATTCAGAGTTATCCACGCCGCGACGTAGTCGAAGCTGAAACCGGCCTGTTCGGCGTGGGAGCGTTCGACAATCACGGTCAGGCCTTCCTGCTCGCGGAAGCTGCCGACAACCTCCAGACCGCTCGGCAACACACCGTCGCGCAGGGTGCAGAACACGTATTCACCGGCGTTGAGTTGCGGACTCATGCTGCGCAATAGAGTCGAGAGTGAAGTTTCGCCAGCCATGAGAGTGATCCTTGAGAAAGAGTGCTTGCTGGCTATTCTCCGGGCGAAACCTGTATAAGAAAAACCAATAGTGCTGATCGCTCATTAGGAAAACTGATGTTCGACTACAAATTGCTTTCTGCTCTGGCCGCCGTGGTCGAGCAGGCCGGATTCGAACGGGCCGCGCAGGTATTGGGCTTGTCGCAATCGGCGATCTCGCAACGGATCAAACTGCTTGAAGCGCGGGTCGGCCAACCCGTGCTGATTCGCGGTACGCCGCCATCGCCGACCGAAATAGGCCGGCGTCTGCTCAACCATGTGCAGCAGGTGCGTTTGCTTGAACGCGACCTGCAAACCCTGGTGCCCGCGCTGGACGAAGAGGGTTTGCCGGAGCGCCTGCGCATTGCGTTGAATGCCGACAGCCTCGCCACATGGTGGGCCGAAGCGGTCGGCGACTTCTGTGCCGAACAACATTTGTTGCTCGATCTGATCGTCGAAGACCAGACCGTCGGCCTCAAACGCATGCGCGCCGGTGAAGTGGCCGCGTGCCTTTGCGCCAGTGAGCGTCCGGTTGCGGGCGCGCGCAGCGTGTTGCTGGGGGCGATGCGTTATCGCGCGCTGGCCAGCCCAGCGTTTATCGAACGGCATTTCCCCGACGGCGTGCGTGCCGAACAATTGCCGCGCACCCCGGCGCTGGTATTCGGCCCGGACGATTTTCTTCAGCATCGCTATCTCGCCTCGCTGGGCGTCGATGGTGGATTCGAACACCATTTGTGCCCGTCCTCGGAAGGCTTTATCCGCCTGACCGAAGCCGGATTGGGCTGGGGGCTGGTGCCGGAACTGCAAGTGCGCGATCAACTGCAACGCGGGGTGTTGCGCGAACTGTTGCCAGATAAACCGATCGACGTGCCGTTGTACTGGCATCATTGGCGCAATGGCGGTCAGCTTCTAGGCTTGCTGACCGAGCAATTGCTGCGTTCATCGGCGCAATGGCTGGTGCCCTGGAAGCAGCCATGAGCGTCAAGCTGCAAGCGGCAAGTTCAGCGCTGCGCACCGTTTTAAACTTGCAGCTCGAAGCTTGAAGCTCGCAGCTGGTTTCATTGGAGTTTTGCATGAAAATTTTGGTCACCGGCGCAAGCGGCTTCATTGGCGGACGCTTTGCGCGTTTCGCTTTGGAGCAGGGCCTGGACGTGCGGGTCAACGGTCGCCGGGCCGAGAGCGTCGAACATCTGGTGCGCCGTGGTGCCGAGTTTGTCCCCGGCGATCTGACCGATCCCGATCTGGTCCGTGAGTTGTGTTCCGACGTCGAAGCAGTGGTGCATTGCGCTGGCGCCGTCGGATTGTGGGGCCGCTATCAGGACTTCCACCAGGGCAACGTGCAGGTCACCGAAAACGTTGTCGAAGCCTGTCTCAAGCAGCGCGTCCGCCGTTTGGTGCATCTGTCGTCGCCATCGATCTATTTCGATGGCCGCGATCACCTCAACCTGACCGAAGAACAAGTGCCCAAGCGCTTCAAGCATCACTACGCCGCGACCAAGTATCTGGCCGAGCAAAAGGTCTTCGGTGCCCAGGAATTCGGCCTGGAAACCATCGCCCTGCGCCCGCGTTTCGTTACCGGCGCCGGCGACATGAGCATTTTCCCGCGCCTGCTCAACATGCAGCGCAAGGGCCGGCTGGCGATCATCGGCAATGGCCTGAACAAAGTCGACTTCACCAGTGTGCAGAATCTCAACGAAGCGATGCTCAGCAGCTTGCTGGCCGCCGGCTCCGCGCTGGGCAAGGCCTACAACATCAGCAATGGCGCGCCGGTGCCGCTGTGGGATGTGGTCAATTACGTGATGCGCAAAATGGAAGTGCCGCAAGTCACCAAGTACCGTTCGTATGGGCTGGCCTACAGCGTCGCGGCGCTCAATGAGGGTGCGTGCAAGCTCTGGCCGGGGCGTCCGGAGCCAACCCTGTCGCGTCTGGGCATGCAGGTAATGAACAAAAATTTCACCCTCGACATCAGCCGCGCCCGGCATTATCTCGACTACGATCCGAAAGTCAGCCTGTGGTCGGCGCTGGATGAGTTCTGTGCGTGGTGGAAAGCTCAGGACATCCGTTGAAACGATTCGGCCGGGCGGCAATGAACCGTGTAGCCGCTTGGGGGTCAATCCCTGCGGCTGCGGCGGTTATACTTCGCAGCATTTAGCCATCACCGCGTTTCACAAAGGTTGCCTCAATGTCCATGCGTAATGATGCCCACGACGATTTCGATGATGTCCCGAGCCTGCGTGCCGACAACTTCGACGACGATGACATTCCGACCACCGCCCGCACCTCTGTGCACTCGCGTACGCCGCCCGTGGTCAAGGTCAAGGCGGCCAGCACCGGCCCGTTGTGGGCTTTGGTCGGCGCATTGTTTTTCGCCTTCATCGGCCTCGCCTGGTGGAGCTTCCAGCAGATTTCGCTGATGGAGCAGCAACTGGTCGCGACCCAGGAAAGCTTCGCGCGGATCAGCGAAGAAGCCGCCGGGCGCTTGCAGGACATTTCCGGCAAGGTCGTCGCTAGTCAGTCCAACGTCACCAGTGACAGCGAGGCTTTGAAGCTGCAAATCAAACAGCTCGAAGGCAAGCTGCTCGACCAGAGCAAACAGCAGCAAGGCGTAGCGGGGCAGGCCAGCGATCTGGACAAACGCCTGGCACAGATGACCACGCAGACCACCGAACAGCAGAACGCCAACACTCAGTTGCAGGCACAGGTCAAAGCCTTGAGCGCTGAGCTGGCGACCGTGAAAAGCACACCGGCCGACACCAGCAAGGTCGACACGCAGTTGAAGGCCTTTGACGCCCAGTTCAAAAGCCTCGGCGCCGATATCGCGGCACTGAAGAAACAGGGCAACCCGAGCGCGGCGATCGATCGTCTTGAGCAGGAAATCGTCGTCCTCAAAAGCGAACAGGACAACCGCCCGGCGGCTCCGCAGGGTGGCGGCAATACCGCCGAGTTCGACGCCTTCCGTGCGCAGATGACCCGCAACATCAACACCCTTCAGGCGCAAATTCAGAATTTGCAGCAGCAGATCAATTCCCGCCCATAAGCTTTGTTGATCAGTGCAGGGGATTCTGTAATCCCCTGCATCATTCTGAATACTCGTACATCACCCCAAGCCGTCTACGCTCTTGAAACACCAACAAGAACGAGGGATGCGCTATGGGGTTTTTGCATAAAGTGGCCTGGCTCGGCGTGATGTTACTGGCCGGTTTCGGCCAGGTCAGCGCCGCCACTACCGCCAAGGATGACAGTCAGGCCGCCATCGCCTTGCTGGAAAAAGCCCTGGCCTACTACCACGACAACGGCGACAAGGCGTTCGCCGCGTTCAGCCGCCAGGGCGAGTTCGTCGACAAGGATCGCTACGTGTTCGTGGTCGATACCAAGGGCGTGATGCTCGCCAGCGGCGGGCCTTCATCAGCGTTGATCGGTCGTGACGTCAGTGAAGTGCTTGGCCCGGATCTGCAGAAAACCTTCAAGGATGCGTTGAAAGTGCCGGAAGGCAACGGCATCCAGCAGGCCGAGTACCGTTGGCAGAACTGGGCCGATGGCAAGGTCGAGCGTAAGCATGTGTTTTATCAACGCATCGGCCAGCGAATTCTTGCGGTTGGTTATTACTTGCCGCGAGCCTCGGCGGAGCAGGCCAAGGCATTGCTAGACAAAGCGGCGACTGATTTGGGCAAAGACGAGAAGGGCACGCTGACGGCGATCAACTCGCTCAAGGGTGGCTACTTGCAGGACGACTTGTATGTGTTTGTGGTCGATCTGGACACCCAGCGCTACGTCGCCCACGGCACCAATCTGCGCTTGATCAACACCGACTTTGGCAAGATCAAGGATCCGGATGGCAAACCGGTGGGCGAGCCGATTCTGGCGCTGATCGGCAAGCAGGATGAAGGCGAGTATGAATACCGCTGGAAAAACCCGGTGACCGGCAAGGTCGAGGACAAACATGCTTACCTGAAGAAGGCCGGGCATTTCCTTGTCGCCGTCGGTTACTACAGCCCCTGAATGAAATACCGTCCCCCTGTGGGAGCGAGCCTGCTCGCGAAGGCGTCGTCTCAGCCAACATCCTGGTTGAATGACATACCGCTTTCGCGAGCAGGCTCGCTCCCACAGGGTTTTGTGGTGTTGCGGTTATTTGGCGCCGTGCTCACGCCCGCGCAGCAGATTGTTCGGCATCGCAATCGCCGCTGCCAACCCGAGCAACGACACCGCCGCACCCACCCACAACAAATGCCGGAATGTCACCAGCAACTCCGCACGCAGGGCGTTCTGCGCATCCCCCGGTGCGGCGTTCAAACCATCGAGCAGAACGTTGCCCGAATGGCCCTCGCTCATCAGCGAACTGCTCGCCAGATGGGCGAAACTCGAATCCTGCAACAACGCCAGCAACAGCGCCGACATCAACGCCACGCCCACTGCGCCGCCTAGGGAGCGAAACAGATTGGTGGTGCTGGTCGCTACGCCGATGTCGCGTTGTTCCACCGAATTCTGTGTGCCGACCAGCGAAGTCGGGAACTGCATGCCGCTGGAAATACCGCAGAGCAACATGAACAGACCACTGACCAGTGTCGCCTCGGGCGGGCTGGACGCCATACCGAGAATCGCGATCGGCATCAGCAGAGCGCCGCTCAGAATCTGTGGTTTGTAACGCCCGGTGATCGACGTGCGCCGGCCGGCGAAAAATGCACCAATCGGCAACCCCATCGCCAATGGCAACAAGTGCAAAGCGGCGCTGTCAGCTCCGGCACCGGTCACGGTCTGAAAGCGCAGCGGCATCAGCACAATCAGCGAAATCGCCTGGAAACTGGTAAAGAAAATCGTGCACCAGCACAGCAACGCGTTGCGGTTGGCAAACAGGTGCATCGGCAGCAAAGGCTCCCGCGCCCGGCGCTCGTGCCAGACAAACACCGCCAGTACCACCACCGCACAGGCGAACAGGCCAAGCACTTCACCGCTGCGCCACGAATGACCCTGACCAACCTGAGTAATGCCCAGCAACAGGGCAGTGAGGCCGATGATCATCAACAACGTACCGAGGTAGTCGATGACTGGTTTGCGCTGCGGAATCGGCAGCCCGCGCAAGTTGCGCCGCGCCACCCACCAGGCACCGAGGCCCAGCGGCAGGTTGATCAGAAACACCCAGCGCCACGACAGGTATTCGGTCATGTAACCGCCGAGCACCGGGCCGGCGACACTGGCCACCGCGTACATGCTGCTGAAGTAACCCTGATAACGCCCGCGTTCACGCGGCGGCACGATATCGCCGATGATCGCCTGACTCACCGAAATCATCCCGCCGGCGCCGATGCCCTGAAGGATCCGCGCCAGCACCAGTTGCTCCATGCTCTGCGCCATGCCGCAAAACAGCGAGGCGAGGGTGAACAGGCCCATGCCGAACAGCATCAGTTTGCGCCGCCCGTACAAGTCACCGAGCTTGCCGTAGATCGGCACCGCCACGGTCATCGCGACCATGTACCCGGAAATCACCCAGGCCAGCAGGCTGACGTCCTTGAACTGCGCAGAAATGGCCGGCATCGATACAGCAACGATGGTCTGATCCAGCGCGCCAAGAAAGATCGCCATCATCAACGCGACCAGCACGCTGCGAATGGCCGGTTTGGGCGTTTCGGGGTGATTGAGATTGGTCACGGGCAAAACCTGCGGGCAGTGAGAGTCCCGCAGATCGTCAGGCGAGCGGGGATGCTCGCCAGTGTAAGTCGGTAGCAGGCTATTCGATAGCCTCATAAGGAAGCCCGACGTAATTTTCTGCAATGGTTTTTCGCCCCGCTTCTGAACTGACAAAGTAGTCCAGTTCCGAGGCGCTGATGCGTTGGCTGAAAGCGTCGTGATCATCGAAACGGTGCAGCATCGAAGTCATCCACCAGGAAAAGCGCTCGGCTTTCCACACGCGGCGCAGGCAGATTTCCGAGTATTTCTCCAGCAGATCGGTGCGGCCGTCGCGGTAAACCTTCAGCAGAATATTGAACAGCGTACTCACGTCACTGGCGGCCAGGTTCAAACCCTTGGCGCCGGTAGGCGGGACGATATGCGCTGCATCGCCGACCAGAAACATCCGCCCGTACTGCATCGGCTCGACGACGAAACTGCGCAGCGGCGCGATGCTTTTTTCAATTGACGGGCCGGTGACCAGTTTTTCGGCAAGCTCTACTGGCAGACGATTTTTCAACTCATCCCAAAAGCGCTGATCGCTCCAGTCATCGACATTTTCATCCGCCGGCACTTGCAGGTAATAGCGGGTGCGGGTGGCCGAACGCATGCTGCACAAGGCAAAGCCGCGTTCATGGCGGGCGTAGACCAATTCGTCATGCACCGGCGGCGTGTCCGCCAGAATGCCCAGCCAGCCAAACGGATAAACCCGCTCGAATACTTTCAGGCAATCGGTGGGAATCGACTGCCGCGCGACGCCGTGGAAACCGTCGCAACCGGCGATGTAGTCGCAGTCCACGCGCCAGGTTTCGCCGTCCTTTTCAAAGGTGACAAAAGCTTCGTCGCTTTTCATGCCATGAGGAACGACATCACGCGCCTGGTAAATCGTCGGTGCACCAGCCTCCCGACGAGCGGCCATCAGGTCGCGGGTGACTTCGGTCTGGCCGTAGATCATCACGCTCTTGCCGCCGGTCAATGCGTGCAGATCGATGTGCACCTGACGTCCGTCCAGGGCCAGATCGAAACCACCATGCACCAACCCTTCGGCGTCCATGCGCTGACTCACGCCAGCCTGACGCAACAGCTCTACCATGCCCTGTTCGAGCACACCGGCGCGGATGCGACCGAGGACATAATCGGGGGTCTGGCGTTCGAGGATAAGGGTATCGATGCCGGCGTTGTGCAACAACTGGCCGAGGAGCAATCCGGACGGACCGGCGCCGATGATGGCGACTTGGGTTTTCAGCGTTTTCATTGTTTTTATGACTCGCAAGCTTCACGCGGCCGAGACCGGTGAATGATTTTTATGGATCGAGTGCTTGCATTTTTCCCTTGCGGGTCTGTCAATTGAAGGTGAAAACTGAGCCGATACCTGTACATTCTGCCAATCGGTGCGATTATCGCCCACAACCCCGAGGCCTGGATTGAAGTGATGAACAAGCCTGAGCTGCCTTCGATTCCAGTGTTCAAGCTCTACGGTGAAAGCCTGGACTGGCCGACCCCTGACTTGCTGCACTGTGAAACCATTTCCTCCCGCAGTCGCGAACATGAATGGGAAATCAAACCCCACCGCCATGCTGATTTGTGCCAGTTACTCTTCGTCTTCAAAGGTCAGGCAGAGCTTGAGATCGAAGGACAACGCACGCAACTCCAGACCCCGGCGATTCAAGTGCTGCCACCGTTATCGGTGCACGGCTTTCGTTTTTCCGAAGACGTCGAAGGGTTCATCGTTACCCTCGCCACACCGCTGATCAACCACTTGCAGGCGCAACTGGGCGATTCGGTACATGCGCTGGCCAGCGCGGAAAACTACCCGGCAGGCAACGACGGCGATTACCTCAACAGCCTGTTCTCGGCGTTGCAGGCTGAGTACAACGGTCATCAACCAGCACGTGAAATGCTCATGCATTCGTTGGTCAGCGTGATCATGGTCTGGGTCAGCCGTCAGGCAATCGTGCGGCACAAAGCCAGTCAGCGTCCGCAGCGTCAGCGCGAATACCTCAATGGTTTTATTCAGTTGGTCGAGGAGACTTATCGCCAGCACGTGAAGGTCGAAGACCTCGCGCATCGACTGGGGATTTCGGTATCGCACCTCAACGGCACCTGCCGTGAGCTGGCCGGGCAACCGGCGTTGCAGATCATGCATGAACGGCAGTTATTGGAGGCCAAGCGCTTGCTGACGTACACCAGCATGACGATTTACGAGATGTCGGAACTGTTGGGGTTTTCCGACCCGACCAACTTCACGCGGCTGTTTCGGCGTAGGGTGGGAATATCGCCCAAGGCTTTCCGCGACAGCCTCAAGGCCGAGCACTGATCCACAGACACCACAACACCCCTGTAGGAGTGAGCCTGCTCGCGATAGCGGTGTGTCATACAGATAAAGTTTGACTGACACACCGCTATCGCGAGCAGGCTCACTCCTACAGTTGAATATCAGCGCAATGCATTCAGCGTGGCATTGTGCGGAATGCACCGCTCGAAGTTGCAGCTTGCATACTCGCGCGGCAACTGTCGCAACTGCTCGACCCGCCAGGCAGCGGTGCCGTACAGCGCCAGCGTGGCGGCGCAGGTAATGAAAATCGCGACGTACCTTCTTGTTTTGATGTTCATGGCGTTGACCTCTGAACGACATACCCTGCGGTATTACTTTCAGCATAGGTCAGCGCTGGGGAGTTGCCAGCGAGTGTGCTTGAGGATTTAACCCGCCATTCAGCACATCGATAGCCACTGTGGGAGCGAGCCTGCTCGCGAAAGCGGTGTCTCAGTTACTGAAAAGTTGGCTGAACGGACGCTTTCGCGAGCAGGCTCGCTCCCACAGGGGATTGGGTTTACAAGCCGATATCCCATTCGGGGTTTTCCGGGAATCTGAGCACCAGAAAATCCAGCATGCTACGCAGCGCCGCCGGCATGTGTTTGCGCGAGGCGTACACCGCGTAGATGCTCATCTGCCGCGGCTTCGCATGGGGCAGCAGTCGAACCAGTTCACCACTGTGAATATGTACCCCCGCCTGGTAGGTCGGCAGCATCGCCACCCCGGCGCCCGCCAATGTCGCGCGCAATAACGTGCTGGCTTCGTTGGCGCTGATGTTGCCCTGTACCGGCACCGAAACCGGTTCGCCATCCTCCTCGAAATGCCACAGGCTCTTGCCGAAATACGAGTGCGTCAGGCAGTTGTGCCGACTTAATTCCTCGACCCGTTGTGGCGCCGGCTGTTCTTGCAGATAAGCCGGCGCAGCGCAGACCACCGAACGACAAACGGTCAGGCGTCGGGCGATCAGGTTGGGGTCGAGATCGTTACTGGTGCGAATCGCCAGATCGATCCGCTCATCCACCAGATTCACCGTGCGATCGAGCATTTGCAGGTCGATGCTGACTCCGGGGTAGCGTTTGACGTAGGCGGCCATCGCATCCGCCAGTTGGGCCTGGCCGAACGAAGTGCTGACGCTGATCCGCAGCAGCCCGCGCGGGGCGTCGTGGGGTTCGCTGACGGCGGCCTGCATGTCCGTCGACAGTTCGATCATCTGCCGGCAACGCGGCAGGATTTCACTGCCGGCGGCGGTCAGGCTCAACTTGCGCGTGGTGCGGTGCATCAGGCGTGCGCCGACCCAGTCCTCCAGCTCCGCCAGATAACGCGAAACCACTGGTCGCGAAAGGTCCAGATGATCGGCCGCTGCCGACTGGCTGCCCAGATCCACGACGGTGACAAACACCCGCATTGCTTGGAGACGATCCATGATTTGCCCGCTTTCAGAAACAAACTATGTTCAAGCATCGCATTTTTTGTACTGAGTCAGGCAACTAAGCTCTGTCCCATCGCCAAGCATGGCATTCGGACACCGGAGCAACAGATGATCGGCTTCACCACACTCAAACGCGTTCTGCTCGCCACCGCTTCCCTGGGTTTCGCCGCGCATGCAGCGGCTGCCAACCTGACCCTCGATGTCTACAACCCGGGGACCAACGCGATTTTTCCGGTGACTTCGGTACTGGTCAGCGGCGAGAAAGACGCGATCCTCGTCGATGCGCAATTCGGCAAGTCCCAGGCTGAACAGGTTGTGGAAAAGATCCGCGCCAGCGGCAAGCACCTGACCACCATCTACATCAGCCACGGTGACCCGGATTACTACTTCGGCCTCGACACCCTGACTCAGGCGTTCCCTGACGCCAAGGTGCTGGCTTCGCAGCCGACCGTCGACCACATCAATAAAACCGTCGCCGGCAAACTGGCCTTCTGGGGCCCGAAAATGGGCGCCGACGTTCCGGCGAAAACCATCGTGCCGGGCGTGCTCAAGGGTGACAGCCTGATGCTCGAAGGGCAGAAATTGCAGGTCATCGGCCTCGACGGCAAACAACCGGATCGCAGTTTTGTGTGGATTCCGTCGCTCAAAGCCGTGGTCGGTGGTGTGGTTGTCGCCGAGAACATCCATGTTTGGATGGCTGACACCCAGACCGCGCAATCCCACGCCGACTGGCTGCAAACCCTGCACTCGATCGAAACCCTCAAGCCGAACACCGTGGTGCCGGGTCACTACCTGGGTGACAGCAACCATTCGCTGGCCAGCGTGAAATTCACCGCCGACTACATTAAGGCGTTCGACGCTGAAACCGCCAAGGCCAAAGACTCCGCCGCACTGATCGCCGCGATGAAAAAGCGTTACCCGACACTGGGCGAAGAAAGCTCGCTGGAGCTGAGCGCGAAAGTCGCCAAGGGCGAAATGCAGTGGTAAGTCGAATCTGAAAACGCAGCACTCTCAAGCCAACTGGAGAATGTCATGAGCAAGATCGTAATCATTGGTGCCACCGGCCGCGCCGGTAGCCAACTGCTGGAAGAAGCCCTGCGTCGTGGCCATAGCGTTACCGCTATCGCCCGCGATACCTCGAAGATCGGTGATCGTGCCGGTGTGGTCAGCAAGAATGTCGATGTGCTGGATGCCGCAGCGCTGCAAGACGCGGTGGCCGGTCATGATGTGGTGATCACCGCCGCGCATTTCGCGACTGTTCCTGCGAGCGCTATTGTTGGGCCAGTGAAGCAGGCGGGAGTGAAGCGTCTGTTGGTGGTTGGCGGTGCCGGTTCGCTGTTGCTGCCGGACGATACGCGAGTGATCGACAGTGCGGGTTTCCCGGCGGAGTACAAAGCTGAAGCCAGTGCCGGTGCTGCGTTTCTTGAGGCGTTGCGTCAGGAGCAGGATCTGGACTGGACCTTCCTGTCGCCGTCGGCAGAGTTTGTCGAAGGGGAGCGCACAGGAAGCTACCGAGCCGGCAAGGATCATTTGCTGGTGAGCGCTGAAGGGCGTAGCTGGATTACCTTTGCCGATTACGCGATTGCGTTGATCGACGAAGTGGAAACGCCGAAGCATTCGCGTCAGCGGTTTACTGTCGGGTATTGATATACAGCTTTACCCTCCCCCAGCCCTCCCGAAACGTCGGACCGCCCGGAGGGAGAGGGAGCCGACCGAGGTGTCTGGCGCTGTACATCGACCTGAAAAAACCAGTCGATTATGGATTCAAAGCCAATCGTTCAGGTCGCTGAACCTCTTCAATATCCCCCGGTCAGTCCCTCTCCCTCTGGGAGAGGGTTAGGGTGAGGGGAAACAGCTTCACCGCAAATGCGCCTGCTCAACCAACCAGATCATCAATTCTTCCAACTGCGGCGAAGGCTCGGTTCCCGCAGGCACGACGACGTAATACGCCAGCCCCGTCTTCACTTTCAACTCAAACGGCATCACCAGCCGTCCCGCGCGCAAGTCATCGCCGATCAACGACCAGTCACCAATCGCCACTCCCGTCCCGTGTGACGCCATCGACATCGCCTGATCCAGCGTTTCGAAATGCTGGCCGCTGCCGAGGTTGTTCAGCCGCAGCTCGGCCGCGTTCAGCCACACCGACCAATCCTGAATATCGTGAGTGGGGTGCAGCAGCAGATGCTGTTGCAGATCTGCCGGTGAATTCAGCGCTGGCGAACCTTTGAGCAAAACCGGTGAACAGACCGGCGTCAGTTGCTCGTCGAACAAGTGCAGTGCGCCCGGCGAGTTGTCCGGGGGCGGGCCGTAGATCACCGCGGCATCGAATTGCTCGCGCTGAAAGTCCACGCCGTGTTGCAGCGAGGCGGTGAGTTTCACCGGCACGTCCGGGCGTTCTTTTTGCCATTGCAGCAAGCGCGGCAGCAGCCAGCGCATCACGCAACTGGGCGCCTTGAGTTGCAGGGTTTCGCGCTGCAGGCCGATTTGCTCGGTGGCTTCGCTGATCAGGCCGAAGACTTTCTCCACACGCGGCATCCATTCACGTCCTTCGGCGGTCAGCGCCAGGCCACGGGCCAGACGGATAAACAGCGGATAACCGAGATGCGCCTCCAGCCCGGCGATCTGCCGGCTCACTGCGCCCTGGGTGATGTGCAACTGCTCGGCGGCGCGGGTGAAGTTGCAGCACTGCGCGGTGATCAGAAAGGTCTGCAGGGCGGGCAGGGGAGGCAGGCGTTTCATGAGGATCCAAGGTATGACGTGAGGACATGGCTAGTATGACTTTTAATCGATTGTTGCCGCTACCTGCCGACCGTTCCAATGAAGCCATGAAGGGCTCTTTGTAGGAGTGAGCCTGCTCGCGATAGCGGTGAGTCAGTCACCGCAATGTTGAATGTACAGACGCCATCGCGAGCAGGCTTACTCCTACAGAAAGGCTCTGTGTCTTCAGCGAGCGAGAAGGGCAATCGACATGGCAACGTGTGGCGAAGTACTGGTCAAGTTACTCGAAGGTTATGGGGTCGAGCAGGTGTTCGGCATTCCCGGGGTGCACACCGTGGAGCTGTATCGCGGGCTGGCGCGTTCGAGCATTCGTCACGTCACCCCGCGGCATGAGCAGGGCGCCGGTTTCATGGCTGACGGCTACGCGCGCACCGCTGGCAAACCGGGTGTGTGCTTCATCATCACCGGCCCGGGCATGACCAACATCACCACCGCGATGGGTCAGGCGTACGCCGATTCGATCCCGATGCTGGTGATCTCCAGCGTGCAATCGCGCAGTCAGTTGGGCGGTGGGCGCGGCAAGCTGCATGAATTGCCGAATCAGAACGCACTGGTCGCAGGTGTTGCGGCGTTCTCGCATACCTTGATGTCCGCCGCTGAATTGCCGGTAGTGCTGGCGCGTGTTTTTGCCTTGTTTCAGGCCGGTCGCCCACGTCCGGTACACATCGAAATTCCGTTGGACGTGCTGGTCGAAAACGCCGATGAATTGCTCGCCAGCGTACCGGTCAATATCGACCGCGCCGGCGCTGCGCCAGCGGCCGTCAAACGCATGAGCGAGCTGCTGGCCGAAGCCAGACGTCCGTTGATTCTTGCCGGTGGCGGTGCCATCGACGCCGCGCCGGAACTGACCCGACTTGCCGAGTTGCTCGACGCGCCGGTGGCGCTGACGATCAATGCCAAAGGCATGCTGCCGGGCAACCATCCGCTGCTGATCGGCTCGACCCAGACGCTGGTTGCCACCCGCGCGCTGGTCGCCGATGCCGATGTGGTGTTGGCCATCGGCACCGAACTGGCCGAGACCGATTACGACGTCACTTTCGCTGGCGGTTTCGAGATTCCCGGCAAACTGTTGCGCATCGATATCGACGCCGATCAAACCGTGCGCAACTACCCGCCGCACCTGGCACTGGTGGCCGATGCGCGCAACGCCGCGCAAGCGTTGTTGAACATGCTGTCGCAGGAAAAACTCGGCGAGCGCAGCAGCGATTGGGGTCAGGCCCGCGCCGGCAAACTGCGCGCCGAACTGGCCGCGAGCTGGGACGCACCGACCCTCGCGCAAACCCGCTTCCTCGACACCGTACTCGATGAGCTGCCCAACACCGTATTCGTCGGCGACTCGACGCAACCGGTGTACACCGGCAACCTGACGTTCAACCCGGATCATCCGCGCCGCTGGTTCAATGCCTCGACCGGTTACGGCACGCTCGGCTACGCCTTGCCGGCAGCGATTGGTGCGTGGCTCGGTGGTCAACTCGACGAAGGCGCGCGCCCTGCGGTGGTGTGCCTGATCGGCGACGGCGGCCTGCAATTCACCCTGCCGGAACTGGCCAGCGCCGTCGAAGCGCGGGTGCCGGTGATCGTCCTGCTGTGGAATAACCAGGGCTACGAAGAGATCAAGAAGTACATGGTCAACCGCGCCATCGAGCCGGTCGGCGTCGATATCTACACCCCGGATTTTGTCGCTGTGGCCAAGGGCCTCGGCTGCGCGGCTGAAGCGATCAGCAGCATCGAACAACTGCGCAGCGCGTTGCGTAGCGCAAGCGATCGTCAGGGCCCGACCCTGATTGAAATCGACCAGAACCAGTGGATGCAGGCGGTGGCGCAATGATCAGTTTTCCAACCACACTCGACGGCCTCTACATCAACGGCCAATGGTCGGCCGGCCGCGAACATCTGCGGGTGATCAACCCGGCCACCGAAGCGCTGCTGACCACGGTCAATGGCGGTGACGAGCACGCCGTCGACCAAGCCGTTGCGGCCGCCAGCGAAGCTTTCAAGAGCTGGTCGCAAACCAGTGGTGCCGAGCGCGGCGCAATCCTGCGCAACATCGCCAATGGTGTGCGCAACGGTCGCGAGCACTTGATGAAACTGCAATCGTGCAACAACGGTAAACCGCAGTTCGAAGCGGCGATCGATGTCGATGACGTGATCGCCACATTCGAGTACTACGCTGAACTCGCCGAAGGCCTCGACGCGAAACAGGACAGCAACGTGCCGCTGCCCAGCGATGATTTCAGCGCACGTCTGCGCCGCGAACCGTGCGGAGTGGTCGGGCTGATCGTGCCGTGGAATTTCCCCATGGTCACCACGGCGTGGAAACTCGCGCCGGCGTTGGCGGCGGGTTGCTGCGTGGTGCTCAAACCTTCGGAAGTGACACCGCTGCCGGAACTGGAACTGGCGGCGATCATCGCGGAATCGGGTCTGCCGAACGGCGTGTTCAACCTCGTCTGCGGCACAGGTTTGGCGGTCGGTGCGCCATTGTCGGCGGATCCGCGCATCGCCAAAATCTCCTTCACCGGCAGCAATGCGGTCGGCGTGCAAGTGATGCAGCGTGCGGCGGAAACGGTGAAGGGCGTCAGCCTGGAGTTGGGCGGCAAATCTTCGCTGCTGGTGTTGGCGGATGCTGATCTCGATCTGGCGCTTGAGCTGGCCTGTGGCGGTGCGTTTTTCAATGCCGGGCAGATGTGTTCGGCGACCAGCCGTGTGCTGGTGGCTGATGAGCTGGAAGAGGAATTCCTCCGTCGCTTGCAGAAACGTGCGCAGGCCATTCGTGTGGCCGATCCGTTCGATGCGGAGGTGGAAATGGGTGCGCTGGTCAATCAGGCGCAGTACCAGCGAGTGCTTGGGCACATCGACCGTGGACTCAGCGCGGGTGCGCGTTTGCTTTGCGGCGGCAATCGCCCGGCGGACCTGCCACGCGGCTACTTTTTGCAGCCGACCGTGTTCACCGACGTGCCGCTGGACAGCGCGCTGTGGTGTGAAGAGATTTTCGGGCCGGTGCTGTGTGTGCGCGGTTTCAGTAGCGAAGCCGAGGCGATTGCGCTGGCCAATGACACGCCGTTTGGTTTGGTAGCCAGTGTGGTGACGAGCGATGCTGCTGCGGCGGATCGCGTGGCCAATGCCTTGCAGGCGGGGATGGTGTGGATCAATGCGCCGCAAGTGATTTTCCCGCAGGCGGCGTGGGGCGGGTACAAGCAGAGCAGTATTGGCCGCGAGCTGGGGCCTTGGGGGTTGGCGGCGTTTCAGGAGATCAAGCATGTGATCCGGGCGGGGTAAAAGCCGACCCTCACTGTAGAGACCGGTACATCCTTTACAAATTAGACCGGGGACATCGTTTACACCTTTACAGGCTTGAAACGCGTTTTGCGCCGCTTTCAAGCCTGCCTAAACAGTGGCTGCAAAGGTACAGTTCCCAAGCGTCATCAGCCACTTCCTTCAGCGCGATGTCCTCTCCAATCAGAGCCTCTCCTAGAAAAATCAGCTGTCCTTTCCATTTAATTTCCCCATTTGACCGAACCTTGCGTACTTCAACATCGGAACCGTATTCAAGAGCAGGCAAGTAACCGGGATAAGCGCGTGTCGACGGGCTATAGACAGATGCCGGCGGTTTCATGCCCAGCGCGGTGTGTGGTCGGTGGTGGTTGAAGTCTTGGATGAATTCCTGAAAAGCCAACTGCTGGCGCACCAGGTTTTCCGCCGGTGGCACTGCTGCCTTTAGCGTTCGATGCATCCGTTCATGTCGACCATTTTGGTCGGGACGGCCAGGCGTAATCGTTTCGACATGGATCCCAAGTCTGATGAACCAAACCGATAACTTCGAAAGTCGCGCCAGACCTGTCGATGCGAAAGGAGCTCCATTGTCAGTGCGGATCACATCTGGCAGCCCATATTCTCGAAAAGCCCACTCGAAGCCTTCCCGCGTCGGCGCTCCGTGCGTACTGGGCAAAGCGCGACAGACGAATAAAAAGCGGCTCATCTGATCGGTAATGGTCAGTGGATAGCACCAATTACCGTCCTGCATTTTGAACTGCCCTTTGTAATCAGCACACCAAGTCTGGTTGGGCGCGTCGACCGGACGCAAATGTGTTGGAGCACGGGGACGCGGGGGATACGGCCGTCGCGCCACCACCAAACCAGCTTTCTTCAACCACTCCCCGGCGGTACTCGCCGCCGGCCATTGGATATGCGGATCGGAATCGCGCAGGCGACCAATGATCTGCTTGGGTCCCCGATCGGGATGTTCGTTTTTCTTGGCCAGCAGCGTGGCAATGATTTCGTCGGGCGTTTGATGAGGACAGTTCAACGGCTTGCGCGATTGCTCTTTCAAGCCATCTACGCCCAACGCTGCGTATCGTTCCAGCCACTTGTCGATGGTTGGACGGCTGACGCCATAGCGCCGGCTTAATTGGCTCTTGGTGTAGCTGCCGCTGAGCCAATCGCTAATTAACTTCACTCGTTGATCCATTGGGGACTCTTGTTTCCAGGGCATGGTCAGCACCTCCTGACCATGATTGATACCTGTAAACCATGTCCCCGGTCTCAAACGTAAAGGATGTACCCGGTCTTTACCCACCCCAGCCCTCTCCCGGAGGGAGAGGGGGCCGACCGAAGTTTCTGGCGCTGTCCATCGACCTGAAAAATCGAGTTGATTATGGATTCAAAGCCAATCGTTCAAGTCGGTGAATCTCTTGAATATCCCCCAATCAGTCCCCTCTCCCTCCGGGAGAGGGTTAGGGTGAGGGGCTTCTACCGGTCACACCGAAAGTCGCAACCGCGCCAGATCCCTTAACGGCGGCGCACCGAACAACCGACTGTATTCGCGACTAAATTGCGACGGACTTTCATACCCGACGCGATACCCCGCCGCCGACGCTTCTAACCCTTCAGCCAGCATCAACCGCCGCGCTTCCTGCAAACGCAACTGCTTCTGATACTGCAACGGACTCATCGCCGTCATCGCCTTAAACCGGTGATGCAACGTCGACACACTCAAATTCACTTCCTTGGCCAGATCATCAATGCGCAACGGCTGTTCAAAGTTGCCGTTCAACCATTTGATCGCCTGGCTGATGCGATGACTCTGACTGTTGGCAATCGCGATTTCATACAAGCGATGCCCCTGCGGGCTGCGCAGCAGGCGATAAAGAATCTCCCGGCGAATCAGCGGCGCGAGCATGGCGATGTCTTTCGGCGCGTCGAGCAGACGCGCCAGACGCAACACCGCATCGAGCATCGAACTGTCGATCTGCTCGACATACAAACCGCGCCCGGTCGGCCGGGTCGGCACGCCCATGGGACCTGCGTCGGCGATCAGTGCGGTGATTTCTGTCGGGTCAATATCCAGGCGCACGGCGAGGATCGGATCCTCCGGCGAAACGTTGACCACGCGCCCGCTCAGCGGCATCGAAACCGAGACCACCAGATAATTCAGCGGGTCGTAATTGAAGTACTCGTCGGCCAGCCGCACCTCTTTGCGTCCCTGCGCCATGATGCACAGCGCCGGTTGCGCGAGCACCGGGGCGAAGTCGTGGGACTGGGTGTGGCGCGACATGAACAGCGAGCCGATGGCGGTCTCGTAGCTGCCATCGTCGGTGGTGTTGCGGCGGATTATCGCCGCCAGTTCCGCACGCTGTTTTTCCATGTCAGCGCTGGGTTCGGCTTGAAAACGATCGAATGACGTCATGCACGGCATCCTCGGCAGGGGAGGTGGAATGGAGCAGAGCATATGTTTGTGCAAGCGCCAGCGGTAGACACATCCTGCGAAATGCTTGCCTGATTCTGCCCCGGGGTGTTCCCGCGCTTGTCGCGATCCAACCCTGTAGGAGCTGCCGAAGGCTGCGATCTGTTGATCTTCAAGGCAAAATCAAAAGATCGCAGCCTTCGGCAGCTCCTACACAAAACGCGTATGACAACCGTGTGACGCAGTTTTACAGGTTGTTACAGGTTCTGCGCGCAGTCTCGCAGGATTGTGCAACGCGGCGGCAGGAATCGACTAACGGCGGCCGGCGTGCTGCCCTTAACCTTTGATCCTGTCGCAGCCCGTCCCCCGGCTGCCACGCGACTCCCTGGGAGGGTTGAACATGTCCAAGCAGATTCCCGTCAGCCATATGGCCTTCGTTCGAGCGCGCGCCGGGCGTTCGGCGGAACTCGGCGTACGCCTGAGCGCGTTGATCGAGCCGTCCCGCGCCGCCCCCGGTTGCCTGAGCTTTGCCTTGCAGCATTCGCAGTGTGATCCCGAGTTGTGGCTGGTCTCCGGGTTCTGGAGCAGTCAGCAAATGATGACCAACTATTTCAACAGCCCGTCGATGGAAATCTTCGCCGAGCTGGTGCAGGAACTGGTGGTCAACAGCCTCGACTTCCACACTTTCAAGGACGTGTCGGCGGCGCAAGCCCTCGGTCAATGCCCGGCGCCGGTACACAAACTCGTCGGTTGAGGGTTTAATGTCCGGCTTGTTTGTCTGAGCCGGGATATGTGACATGGCACGTAAAGAGTTCGAACACTTCGAAGCAGTTTCCGCAGTCGTCCCCGTCGAGTTGGGCGGCAACAAGGGCTATCACGCGGCAATCGCGGTCAAGGCCCTGGTCGATGGCGGTGCACCACGCTTTCACAAACTGCTGAATGATCAGGTCTTCCCCGGCGCCATCGCCGCCGATGAGGCTGCCATCAATGAGCTGGATAACCTCAAAGGCGTCACCGAAGAAGCCGAGTTGATCTGGTAACGGGTTACTTGGTGGCGCCCGGACGCCACATCTTGAACAGGGCCTCAGGCCCCAGCTGGAAGTAATCCGCCGGCCCGCCGCCGCGCAGAATCGGTTCTGCCGCGGCGGTGTCGTAGATGCCGTCCTTCAACAGCCATTTGGCGATGTGCACGGCGACCACTTCGCCGAGGATCAGCCAGCTCGGCACGGTTTCGCCATCGGCGCGCTGCAACTGAATGATCTGCGTGACCTTGCACTCGAAGGACACCGGGCTTTCGGCCACGCGCGGCACCGAAATCACCTTCGACGCAACAGTCGTCAATCCCGCCAATTCAAACTCGTTGACCTCAGGCGCGACCATCGCGCAGCTCTGGTTCATCTGCTCGGCCAGTGGTCGGGTGGCGAGGTTCCAGACGAATTCGCCGGTCTGCTCGATGTTGTTCAGGCTGTCTTTGCGCCCGACGCTGGAAAAACCAATGATCGGCGGAATGTAGTTGAAGGCGTTGAAGAAACTGTACGGCGCCAGGTTCAACTGGCCGTTGGCATCCTGTGAAGAAATCCAGCCGATCGGGCGCGGACCGACGATGGCGTTGAACGGATCGTGGGGCAGACCGTGGCCGTTGGCGGGTTCGTAGAAGTGGATGTCATCGGGCATGGTGGGTGAATTCCTGATGCTGAGTTTCGGATGCAGCCATAGTGCAAGGACGCCCCGCATATTTCCAGCCAGACGCAAAAACCGTGTAGGAGTGAGCCTGCTCGCGATAGCGGTGTGTCAGTTGATAGATGTTTGACTGACCCGCCGCTATCGCGAGCAGGCTCACTCCTACAAGGGTTTGTGTGGAATTCAGAAATCTTCATCCCCCAGAAATGACTAAGCCCGGCAAAGGCCGGGCTGTGAGAGGACTGCTGATACTTAGCTGATGGCAGCAGCAGTGCCGGTTTTATCGAAGCCGTCAGCCGCGACCGTTTTACCCAGGTTGGTTTTGTCGAAACCATCGGCAGCAACAGCTTTGCCAATATTGGTTTTATCAAAACCGTCAGCGGCATAAGTGCCGGTGTGGCTGGTTTCGATGGCGGCGCTTGCGCCGTTGATGAAGTCGGCGGATTTGGTTTTGTCCGAGCCGTCGGCGGCGAAGGTATTGGCGGCCAGTACGGACAGGGTCAGGGCGAGGATCAGTTTGGTTTTCATGTCGGTTACTCCAGATTCGTTGGCGGGTGTGTCTTGCATGGGTTTAATGCTACGCCAACTAAATTGATTAAAAAGCGCAAATTAATGCTATAAACAATCGATTAACTTGATGTTAAGGGCGGCGCATTGAATTCGCTTTCGTCGTCGAAGCGAGCGTCGCGCAGGTCATCGATCAGGTGATTGCACAATGAAGGGGCAGCATTAATTAGCGATTAATCGCTTGGCGGCGGATGTGAGGAATTATTCATGCAGGTCTGGATAACGCGGTGACCCCAATCGCGAGCAGGCTCACTCCTACATTTGGAATGTTTTCCCCTGTAGGAGTGAGCCTGCTCGCGATAGGGCCAGAACAGCCACCATTGCAGTGGCTGTGAACACCTGATCAGTCAGTAACGATGCGCGAGTGCTTCTGGGTGTCTTTCATGGTGATGTACACCAGCAACGACACCGCGATGCACGCCGTTACGTACCAGTAGTAACCGGTTTCCATGCCGATGCTCTTGAACCACAGCGCGATGTATTCAGCGGTACCGCCGAAGATCGACACGGTCAGTGCGTACGGCAGGCCGACGCCCAGGGCGCGGATTTCGGTCGGGAACAGTTCGGCTTTCACCACGGCGTTGATCGAGGTGTAGCCGCTGACGATGATCAGTGCCGCCATGATCAGGAAGAACGCGCCCCACCAGGTCTGGATGGTGTGCAGGGTCATCAGGATCGGCACGGTGAAGATCGTCCCCAGTACACCGAAGGCGATCAGGATCGGACGACGGCCGATCTTGTCCGACAGGCCGCCGATGATCGGTTGCAGGCACATGAACAGGAACAGCGTGGCAGCAGAAATGGTGGTGGAGTCGGAGATGCTCATGCCGACGGTGTTCACCAGGTACTTCTGCATGTAGGTGGTGTAGGTGTAGAACGCGAGGGTGCCGCCCATGGTCAGGCCGACCACGGTCAACAGCTCTTTGGGGTGGCGCATCAAGGTGCGCATGGCGCTTTCCTTGGACTTTTCTTTCTTGGTGAACGACTCGGTTTCTTCCATGCCGCGACGCAGGTACAGCGCCACGACCGCACACAGCGCGCCGATGGCGAACGGGATACGCCAGCCCCACGCGTACAGCTGTTCAGTGGTCAGCACGTTCTGCAGCACGATCAGCACGCCCAGCGCGATGAGCTGGCCGGAGATCAGGGTCACGTACTGGAAGCTGGAGAAGAAGCCGCGACGTTCCTTGGTCGCCATCTCCGAGAGATAGGTCGCCGAGGTGCCGTATTCGCCACCGACCGACAGGCCTTGCAGCAGTCGGGCGAACACCAGCAGGATCGGTGCGCCGATGCCGATGGTTTCATAGTTTGGGCTGAGGGCGATCAGCAGCGAACCGAAGCACATCAGGTAGACCGACGCCATCAGGGCTTTTTTACGGCCGACCTTGTCGGCGTACATGCCCATCAGCCAGCCACCGATCGGACGCATCAGAAAGCCGACGGCGAAAATCGCAGCGGTGTTCATCAGTTGGGCAGTGGTGGAACCGGCAGGGAAAAAGGTTTTGGCGAAGTACAGGGAGAAGGCGGCATACACATACCAGTCGTACCACTCGACCATGTTGCCGACGGAACCGCTGAAGATCGATTTGATCCGGCTGGCGGTGGTTCTTTCTTTGGCCGGCACGGCAGCCGACCCAAGTGGCAGGGCGTTGGAGTTATCCATTGAAGGATCCTTCGTTTAATTGTTTTTGTGGAGCGCGTCGAAACGCAGCCTGCGAGGGCTATAGCAGGAGGTGTGCCAACGGGGGGAGGGCCGGTTTAGAGGGGGTGGCAGGCGCGGCTGAGCGGGATATCGCCGAAGGATCTGGTTTGATGAGCGGATTTCCGCTTATGGGGGCGAAGATCAAAAGCCCCTCACCCTAGCCCTCTCCCGGGGGGAGAGGGGACTGACCGAGTGGATTATCCGAGGTACACCGACCTGAAATACCGAGTCGAACTCAGGTTTCGAAAAGCATGAAGATCGGCTCCCTTTCCCCCTCGCCCCCCTGGGGGAGAGGGCTGGGGTGAGGGGGATGGATTTCAGCCACACCATAAATCCCGACCCTGCCTCACTCAGTCTCTCAGGGGGAGAGGGGACTGACCGAGTGGATTGTTCGAGTTGCACCGACCTGAGATATCGAGTCGAACTCAGGTTTCGAAAAGCATGAAGATCGGCTCCCTTTCCCCCTCGCCCCCCTGGGGGAGAGGGCTGGGGTGAGGGGGATGGATTTCAGCCACACCAAAAATCCCGATCCTGCCTCACTCAGCCAAAAACATCTCCCGACTCAACCCATGCCGCTGCATCTTTTCATTGAACGTACGGCGCGGTAGTTGCAACTCTTCCAGCACCGCTTTCACATCGCCCTTGTGCCGGGTCAGCGCCGCGCGCAAACACTGCGCCTCAAACGCCTCCTGCTGCGCCGCCAGCGATTGCCCCGGATCAATCCCCGGTGCCGGCTCATCCAGCCCCAGCACTTGACGTTCGGCAACGTTCGCCAGTTCGCGCACGTTGCCCGGCCAGTCGTGGCTGAGCAGATGACTCAACTGCGCGCCACTCAAGGGTGGAAAGGTGCGCCCCAGGCGTTCAGCGGCATTCTGGGCGAAGGTTTCGAACAGCAGCGGAATGTCTTCGCGGCGATCGCGCAACGGTGGCAAACGCAGTTCGGCAACGTTCAGGCGATAGGCCAGATCCTCGCGAAACCGCCCGGCCCGAGCTTCATCGAGCAGATCCGGTTTGGTCGCCGCGACAATCCGCAGATCGACGCGAATGCTCTGGTTCGAACCCAGCCGTTCAAGCTTCTGCTCCTGCAACACCCGCAGCAGTTTCACCTGTTGGGCCAGCGGCATGCTTTCGATTTCATCGAGAAACAGCGTGCCACCGTCGGCGTATTCCAGTTTGCCGATGCGCTTGCCCGAGGCGCCGGTAAATGCACCGCTCTCATGACCGAACAATTCCGCCTCAAACAGCTGTTCAGGAATCGCCGCGCAGTTCAGTGCTACAAATGGCTTGGCCGCGCGCGGGCCAAAATCATGCAGGCAACGCGCGACCAGTTCCTTGCCGCTGCCGGTTTCACCACGGATCAACACGTTGACCGGCAGCGTCGCCAGATCCAGCACCTGCCGGCGCAACGTCTGCAAACCACGGGACACGCCGAGCAACGTCGCATCGAGTTTTGCGCGGTTATCAGCCTGTTCGTGCAGAGCCCGGTTCTCCAGAATCAGACGGCGTTTGTCCAGCGCCCGGCGCAAACTGCCGAGCAGTGTTTCCGGGCTGAACGGTTTTTCCAGAAAGTCGTAGGCACCGTCGCGCATTGCCTCGACGGCCATCGGTACGTCGCCATGGCCGGTGAGCAGAATCACTGGCAGATCGGCATCGCGTTTCTGCACTTCGGCCAATAACGCCAGGCCGCCCATGCCGGGCATGCGCACGTCGCTGAGGATCACTCCGGCAAAGTGCGCGGGCAGGGCGGCGAGGCAGTCTTCGGCGCGGCTGAACAACTGCACCTCGAAGCCTGACAGGCTCAGCCACTGCTCGACGGCGCTGCGAATGCTGCTTTCGTCATCGACCACCATCACTGAATTGAGCATCAGATGTGTGCCTCCAGATCGATTGGCAAAGTCAGGCTGAACACCGCGCCGCTGTCGCCATTTTCAGCACTCAGACGGCCGCCGGATTCATGCACGATAGCGAAGGATACCGCCAACCCGAGGCCCAGGCCGTCACCCACCGGTTTAGTAGTGAAGAACGGATCGAACACCTGGCCCAAATGGTCTTCGGCAATCCCGCCGCCATTGTCGCTGACGTTCAGACGCCACAATTGTTCATCGGCTTCCAGACGGATTTCCAGACGTTTGCAGGGTTTGCCCTGCATCGCATCGAGGGCGTTGCGCAGCAGGTTGATCAGCACCTGCTCCAGGCGAATCGCATCACCGCGCACCCATGCCGGACGCGTCAGGTGCAGCACCAGACTGACCTGTTCGTCGCGCAGCCGTGCATCGAGCAACTGCAGGGATTGATCAACCACCGTCGCCAGATCCAGCCGCTCGCGCAAGCCGCTGGGGCTTTTGCGCGCGAAGGTCTTGAGGTGGCCAGTGAGGGCAGCCATGCGCGTGAGCATTTCGTCGACCGGTTTCAACGCTTTATAGGCATCGTCTACGCGGCCATGCTCGAGCAGCAGACGCAGGGTCGCCAGTTGCATGCGCTGAGCGGTCAGCGGCTGATTGATTTCATGGGCCAGCGCAGCGGACATCTGCCCCAGCGCGGCGAGTTTGGCCGATTGCACCAGACCGTCCTGCGCGGTGCGCAAATCGCGGGTGCGTTCTTCCACCAACTGTTCAAGTTCCTCGCGGTTGCGCTGACGGATTTTCGACAGGCGCCAGCGCTGGTTGAGAAACAGCAATAGAAACACCAGCGCCAGCCACACCCCGGCGGCGGCCAGCCCGGCGTTGCGCAGGTCTTCGAAGGCCACTTGCGGATGACGCAGCAGGTGCAGGGTCCAGCCTTCGGCGCTCAGGGGCAGCGATTCCCACAGATAATCCGCCGTGCCTTGCGGGCCTTCGACGCGGCGCAGATCGCTGTTGTCATCGAAGCGGCGCAGCGACAAGTGGGTCAAGGGCAGCAGCGACTGTTTGTCGTACTGGCGCGTAGCTTTGATCTCGGCCATGTCGCTGGCGCTCAACGGCCGCAACGCGCGATAACGCCAGCCGGGTTGGTTGGCGATGAAGATGATCCCGCGTGCATCGCTGACCAGCAGCGTGTCATTGCCTTGGCTCCATTCCCGTTCCAGCTCGGGAAACTCCAGTTTGACCACCATCGCGCCGAGGAACTCGTCGTGGTCGCCGAGTACCGCACTGGAGAGGAAATAACCGGGAATCCCGCTGGTCACGCCCACTGCATAAAAACGCCCGGTGCCTTGGGTGCGGGTCTGACTGAAGTAGGGGCGGAAACCATAGTTGTGGCCGACGTAACTGCTCGGCAGGCGCCAGTTGCTCGCGGCCACGGCGAGGCCCGTGTGGTCGAGCAGTTCAAGGGTCGAGGATTGCGCCGCGCCGTTGATCTTTTCCAGTTTCAGATTCAGCGCCGCTTGTTCATCTGCATCGACGGGGCCGGCCAGTGCCGAACGCAATTGCGGATCCAGCGCGAGCACGGCGGGCAGGGCGCGGTAGCGATCGATCAAGGTGTGCAACGAATTGGCATACAGCGCCAGTTGCTGGTTGGCGCGGGCGGCGTCCTCTTCCAGTGCCTGGCGTTCGGCGTGACGGATCGCCAGGGTCGCGGCGAGCGCGGTACCCGCGATGATCAGCAGGGTATAAAACGACAGACGCACAGTACGGGAAGTCGGCAGCATGCTGGGCAAACGGATGGCAGTCGGGCGGGCACGATAGCATGCCGGCAGGCGGGAACATTGTCCCCGCTCAGAAAGCCGCCCATTTACGCGGCGGCGCTGTGAGCAGTTCTGTGCTTTTGCACCGTTAACGCCAGACCGTGGAGCATGTCGGTGATGCGGGCTGTTTCCTCGTCCAGATCGTTGAGGTCAACGCCGTTCAAGCTTGTCCTGCCAAGTGCGTGAGCATACTCATGGACCGTGTCGTTACTCGCCTCGATAGCCTGTGCAAGCCCGAGAATTTTCCCTTCGAATGCAAGCATTTTTTCGCTGGATTTTCCAGAGATGGCCTTAGCCGTTTCATTGACAATTTCCGGCAACGTCCATAACGCCGCGGCTCCGCTAGCGATGGCGCCGGCCGCTGCGGGAGGTAGTGAATTCAGGGTTTTGTTCACACCCGCCGACGTTAGCTGAGCGCCCACCTCCTTCACCAACTTGAGTGCGGATTTTTTGTCGCGGGGAATCAAGCCCTGGAGTTTGGCGTTTAAATACTCAAGTGGCTGCATTTGTTTGTGTTGGGCTCTCTCGATAATAGTGTTCGCTGACACTTTGGAGGTTTTCAAATTGACCGACGCGCTCAGTCCGGTTCTTTCGGCCGCGTAGTCGATGAGCGCGCTGACCCCGATTTTTGCGGCGAAGCCCATCCCTGCGCCTATCACGTTGCCGACACCGGGTGCCGCTGCGCCGAGTGCCTGAGCACCGATACCGACCGTTAGACCGACGCCATAACTGAGTGCTTTGCTTGCGACAAATACCAGCGTTCTGCGTGTTGTCGCCAAGGCAATGTCGCTGCCCGAACCCATTCTGTCGAGTTGCTTTGCGGCATCGCTTGTGCGGCGCTGGGTGATCCCGAGGATTTCAATGTGCTGCATCATCTGATCATTCATTTGGCGGGCCATACGCTTTTCTGCAAGGCGCTGTGCATTTCTGGCATAGCTCGTATTTTGCGAAGCAATGATGCGATCCGTTCCGGCATTGATCTCGTCCAAAAACGGCAACCTGGTTTCCCCGTTGACGTCGACATGGCCAATCGGATCGTTGCCGACGAAGGCGTAGAGATTCAGCCCATCCACTTCGCCTGCCGGGTCCGCGCTGATCCAGCGTTGCAGCCACGGCGCGTAATAGCGCGCGCCGTAGCAGTACAAACCGCTGATATCCATTTCCTTGCCGGAATAACGGATAAACCGGTAACCGACTTCAACCACCGGGTCGGCCGCCATCCACGCCGTTGCGCCGAACGGGTAGTAGCCTTCCTGGCTGATGATCCGGGCACGTTGATCCAGTTCTATCGTGCATGAACCCAGATGGTCACCGAGGCTGTAGCGCAGTTGATTGTCTTCGATATCTTCGGGTGGTTTTTTCGCCCAATGCAGGCAACGCGCACCGCCCACACTGATGACGTGCAGTTCTTCGCAGTTGTCCTTGGTGCGGATTTCCAGGCCCGGCAGGTAGCGCACCTGATGAAAGTGCACAGCGCTGTCGGTGTACGTTTCATGGCGTTTGAACACCCGCACGCCCTGGCTGTAACGGTAGTGTTCGGCGTCGTCATCAGTGCCGTCTCGGGCAATCAGCGTCACGCGTTGCAGCTCACCCCGT
>NZ_FYDZ01000010.1:0-202880 GCF_900187515.1 Pseudomonas sp. Irchel s3f10 | reverse complement strand
AGTGCACAGCGCTGTCGGTGTACGTTTCATGGCGTTTGAACACCCGCACGCCCTGGCTGTAACGGTAGTGTTCGGCGTCGTCATCAGTGCCGTCTCGGGCAATCAGCGTCACGCGTTGCAGCTCACCCCGTGCATTCCATTGCATGGCCTGTCCCGGTTGCAGGTTCTGCAGGTTGCCGTGGCGGTCGAACAGTGTGTCGAAGTCAGGCTCCGGATCATCCGGTTTCCAGCGCACGCCGCGATTGCTGACTGAATCAATGCGCATCTGCACGGTGCGGTTGGCGCCGGCCCGTACATGCACCAGTTTCTCCAGATTGCCGCCGGTGTCGTACGTGTAGGTCTGGGTGTAGTTGAGGCGGTTGTTGGGGTCGGTGGGTTTCGGCAGGTCGGGAATGTCCGAGAGCGGGCCGTCGTCGTAACCTCTGCTGCTGACCAGTCGGTACAGCGAGTCGTAGCTGAAATCACGGTGACCGTCGACCAGCTGGTTGGCGAAATAGACCGGCTGGAAGGCGTGGTCTTCGATGCGGGTAATGTTGCCGACGGGGTCGTAGAAGTATTCGAGGTCTTGCAGCACTGCGCCGGTGTCTTTGCGACTGGACTGAGTGTGCAGACGACCATCGGCCGGGTCGTAAGTCCAGCGACTGACGACAAGATTACCGGCCTGCTGCTCGATGATCTGGTCGGCGGCGTTGTACTGCGCATCAAGCAACACGGGCCGCCATTGGCTCTGGTCCTTGATCAACAGTTGTACCTGCCGAAGGTGCCCGGCCAGGCCGTAACACGATTTCTGACGATGGCCGCCGGCATCGGTCTGCTCCAGCACGGCGCCCATCGGGCTGAACACACGACGGCTGGTGAAGCCTTGGCCATCGTCAAAGGTACGGATTTCGGCCAGCGGCTGGCCGGTGAGGGCGAAGCTGTCGGTGCGCAGGGTGCCCGAGTTGTCGTGTTGTTCCAGCAATTGTCCGCGTCGATTGAACCGAGGATCGGCGCTGGCATCGGCGTAGGTAAACACATCGACATCGGCCACGCCGTTTTCTTCGACGGCGACTACGCGCAACTGCTTATCGAAAGTCGTGCGCCAATGACTGTCGCGCTCGTCCCAGCGTTGCACCGGTTCGCCGGCCAGGCCCGGCAGGGTCAGGCGCCAGCCGGCGTCAACGCTGTCCGTTTTCAACGGCTCGCCGTCCAGGCGGTACACCGTGGTCAGGCACGGCACCGGCAGGCGTGGATCCCACTGCGCGATCAAGTGGCCCGCTGCATTGTGATGCAGGCGGTTCGCAAGGGCACAAGGCGTGTCACTGGCCACACTGCGCAGATAATCCAGTCTCTTCACGACTAATGTGCGCGAATCCCATGCACTGATTTGTGGAGTAGAAGCATGCACCAAGGCTGATCGCGCGTTCATGTCGTTATGCCGCTCGTTTCAATGTTTGGTCCGCAACATAAGTACGGTATCGGACGAGTATGGACCTGGCGTATTCGACGCTGCTCAATGCACTTTGTGTATCGGTTTTTATTGTCGAATGACTGACCATTCTAGAGTCGGTGTCTGCCACGCGCCCTTGTGCGAGATCCATCAAGAAATCAGCAGTGTTTGCATACACCTGCTCGACGCCCAGCGCGTCAAGTGCAGCGTGGGCGGCTTTCGATGAAAGGATGATGGCGTCGCGCAAACTGTCGAGCATCGAGTCATAAGCGTCCATTTCAAAGCGGGTCAATAGCTGCTCAGCTTTGGTGGCGTCTTTCGACACCTTAAACAACTCGCCCAGTTCAGATACAGCGGGAAGCAGGGCACCGCCAACCCCGTCACGGCCGAAGCTGAACAAAGCCCTTATGTTCTCCGACCTTTCCTGCCATGTCGCTGGACTGACGGTGTAGCTGTCCAGAGGGCTGGCAGAGGTGCCAGCGCTTTTAGCGCGCAGTGATTGCACATCAAGATCCGACTGTCGCGGCAAAATGGTTTGATTGAGAGACGATGCAACCATGGCGTAGATAGAACTGGCTTTATCTGCGCTGGCATTACCCAGGCTCAACCCTTGCAACTCTCCCGGGATGCTGGCCGGGAGCGTACCTGTCGTGTTGTATCCGGCAGCGAATGCAACGATTGCCCGGCCGCTGAGATAGAGGAAGTTGCTCAGTATCTTCGGTCGAAAGCTTGCAGGAGAGGTCAAATCACCCAACGCCTTCTGCACATCTCTCATGCTGCCTGGGATAACTGAAAGAAATTTCCTTTCTTGATCGATGATTCGTTTTTGCTCCGAGGGGGTCTTCGTCGTACCGCCATCATCGAAGTAGCGCAGTGGATTGTTTCCCACAAACCCATACAGATTCAGTCCATCCACATCCCCCGCCGGATCGGCACTGACCCAACGCTGCAACCACGGTGCGTAATAACGTGCGCCGTAGTAATACAAACCGCTGACGTCCATCTCCTTGCCGGAATAACGAATGAATTTGTAGCTGACTTCAATTGCCATTCCGACGGCCATCCACGCGGTGGCACCGAACGGGTAGTAGCCTTCCTGGCTAACCACTTGCGCGTTTTGATCCAGTTCCATCACGCAGGACCCCAGATGGTCGTCGAGCCTGTAGTGCAGTTGATCAATGTCGATGTCCCGGGGCGGGCTCTTTGCCCAGTGCAGGCAGCGGGCACTGCCCACACTGATGACGTGCAGTTCTTCGCAGTTGTCCTTGGTGCGGATTTCCAGGCCCGGCAGGTAGCGCACCTGATGAAAATGCACAGCGCTGTCGGTGTACGTTTCATGGCGTTTGAACACCCGCACGCCCTGGCTGTAACGGTAGTGTTCGGCGTCGTCATCAGTGCCGTCTCGGGCAATCAGCGTCACGCGTTGCAGCTCACCCCGTGCATTCCATTGCATGGCCTGTCCCGGTTGCAGGTTCTGCTGGTTGCCGTGGCGGTCGAACAGTGTGTCGAAGTCAGGCTCCGGATCATCCGGTTTCCAGCGCACGCCGCGATTGCTGACTGAATCAATGCGCATCTGCACGGTGCGGTTGGCGCCGGCCCGTACATGCACCAGTTTCTCCAGATTGCCGCCGGTGTCGTACGTGTAGGTCTGGATGTAGTTGAGGCGGTTGTTAGGGTCGGTGGGTTTCGGCAGGTCGGGAATGTCCGAGAGCGGGCCGTCGTCGTAACCGCTGGCGCTGACCAGTCGGTACAGCGAGTCGTAGCTGAAATCACGGTGACCGTCGACCAGCTGGTTGGCGAAATAGACCGGCTGGAAGGCGTGGTCTTCGATGCGGGTAATGTTGCCGACGGGGTCGTAGAAGTATTCGAGGTCTTGCAGCACTGCGCCGGTGTCTTTGCGACTGGACTGAGTGTGCAGACGACCATCGGCCGGGTCGTAGGTCCAGCGACTGAGGACAAGATTACCGGTCTGCTGCTCGATGATCTGGTCGGCGGCGTTGTACTGCGCATCAAGCAACACGGGCCGCCATTGGCTCTGGTCCTTGATCAACAGTTGTACCTGCCGAAGGTGCCCGGCCAGGCCATAACACGATTTCTGACGATGGCCGCCGGCATCGGTCTGCTCCAGCACGGCGCCCATCGGGCTGAACACACGACGGCTGGTGAAGCCTTGGCCATCGTCAAAGGTACGGATTTCGGCCAGCGGCTGGCCGGTGAGGGCGAAGCTGTCGGTGCGCAGGGTACCCGAGTTGTCGTGTTGCTCCAGCAATTGTCCGCGTCGATTGAACCGGGGATCGGCGCTGGCATCGGCGTAGGTAAACACATCGACATCGGCCACGCCGTTTTCTTCGACGGCGACTACGCGCAACTGCTTATCGAAAGTCGTGCGCCAATGACTGTCGCGCTCGTCCCAGCGCTGCACCGGTTCGCCGGCCAGGCCCGGCAGGATCAGGCGCCAGCCGGCGTCAACGCTGTCCGTTTTCAACGGCTCGCCGTCCAGACGGTACACCGTGGTCAGGCACGGCACCGGCAGGCGTGGATCCCACTGTGCCGCCAACTGCCCGCTCGCGTTGTGCTGCTGACGGTTGACCAATGGCGTGGGTGTGTCCTGCGCCACAGTGCGCAAATAAACCACCTGACGAGTAGGCAGACCGCGGCCATCGTTCACCGAAAGCGCAGGCGTGCGCCAATCCAGTGAGCGGGTCATGACCGTGGCGATTCCGAACGGGTTGGCGGTTGCGCGGTGTCGTTGAAATCTTCTCTGGTGCGATACCAGGGATGGTGAGCCTCGCGGGAGATGTCGCCTCTGGCGTTGACCAGTTTGATCTGCTGGCCCAAGGCGTTGTAGTACACCCGATCGAAGTGGCCAAGGTTGCGCAGGGATTGATCGTTGACGTACCGATGGGTATCCGCGAAAAAAGCCCGGAACTGACGAACCGGCAATCCCTTGTTGTTGTACTCGACTCGTTCGCTGATGCGCCAGCGCGGGTTCGCCAGAACCTCGACGTACTGGCCATCTTCGACAACGAGTGAGCCATCTTCAACCTTGTACGCCATGCCCGGGTCAACCCGTTGCTGGGTTTGCAGTGCCCGGCCAAAGCCGTCGACACAGGCCTTGACGATCTGGATCTGCGCCGCGATCTCTTCATCGGGGTAGCGGTCGGCACTGAGCATCACGCTGTGTACCGGCTCGCGGTGGGCTGTGGTAATCGCCTCGAGCAAGGTCTTTTCGTTGCTGGTCAGATGGGTGCTTCGTGCCAGCCGCTGACGGGCACTGGCGCGAATATGGCCGCTGGGCAGCAGATAGCCTTGATCCACCCATTGCGCGGTGACAGCAACGCTGCCCATCCAGCTGAACAAATCTTTGCGCACGGTGCTGGCGGCCTTTTGCACAGCAGCCTCCGGATTGGCAATGGCCGGATCCGGGCGAAGATCTTCGGGTCGCCTGTATTCACTCAGCGGCCTGAATCCTGCGGCAATGCCATTTTCAGTACCGTGAAAACTGGTGGCCAGTGGTTGCCGGGAAGGCGCGTAGATGACCTCTTCAATATTCTCGTTGGGGTCGGTGATGCTCAGTGGTTGCAGGGCGTGATAGTCGTAAGTGATGTGGGTGGTGCAGCCATCTGGCAATTCGACGCGGATGATCGCCAGGCCATAGTCGTCGTATTCAGCCCTGGTGTGGCCGTGACTAGGGGTTTCACGGTAGCTCAGGACATCGTAGAAGCGATCCGGGCCGGCGTATTCGGCAAAGCCGAAGTGCGCCGAATACAGCGCCGGGTCAGCCCCGGCGGGGGCGGCCGGTTCAAATAGAAACGGCATCGCCGTATAACCGATTTTGCTCAATTCCGCATGGATGTTGAACGGCGGCGGCAGGATGCTATAAGCGTCCAGGGCAGTCTTGTCCAGTTGCGCCAATTCCAGCGGCCCGGCCAGGGCCTCGAATTCGGCCTCACCGTCAGCCAGCGCTGTGCCGTCGAATTTCACGTAGCGCTGTATGGACTGGGTCGTCAGTACCCGCTCGGTGTTCCAGTGCGGCGAATCCTCATGGCGCGCCAGTTGCTCGAACGACACCTGTGCCGGGCTGAGGCCGCTTGGCAGTGTGCCTTTGGGCAAAACCAGCGCATTACCACGTTGCAGATACGGCAGGCCCAGCCGCCACTGCTGAGGATCAGTCAGGTCAATGTATTGCGCACGGGTTTCGTTCAGGTAAAACGACTGCTGTGCCTCGTCATGGGCATCGCGCCACCACTGTTGTTCATCTGGATCGGTAAAGGGCGGTGGGCTCTCTTCAGTCAGTCGGCGCGCATAGCTCACGGTCAGCGCCTGAGTCGGCGAACCGTATTCGTTCTGGCGCAGGCTGATCTCATGACGGCACAGCGGATCGTCGATAAACCGGTCGTACTGGTAGCTGATTTTTTCCAGCAGCAGTGGCAGCAAAACAGCGGCGGCGTACTGCCCCTGAGCGCGCAACTCGCGCACCCGATAACGCAGCTCTTCTACCACCAGAGGCGTGGCGATGCCCGGTGCGTCGCTGTCTGCGTCAGCATAGGTTTCGATACGGGCGACTGACCCGACCAACGCCCGGGCAATCTGGTATTCGGTATCGGCGTCGTGCGGGGCGATCGACTGATCGAACTCCCCGTTGGGCGGGGTAAGGCTGAACAGGGTGCTGCCCAGGCCGATGGCGCCCTTGTCTTCATTGAAATAACGCTCACGGCGGCGATCCATCGATTGCCCGGTATGAAACCAGGTGCAGACCCGCACCGGCTGGGTGAAGCCTTCGTCGCCGTCGTCGGCGCTTTCGCTGTCGGTTTGCTGCAGCAGGCCGAAGCCACGAAACTCGCGTTCTTCACCGTCGTAAACGCCTTCGCGCCAGGTCAATAGCTGCGTCAGACAGTTACCCGTGATCTCATCCAGTTGCTGCTGCTGGACCACCACCGGCACTGCGAATGGCAAGTGCGAAACCGGCAGCTCTTTACGCTTGAGGATTTGCTGTTTTTCATCCAGCCACTCTTGAGCGGAACTGCGGTAGACCACACTGGCGTTGCAGCCCATGTTGTTGTTGCTGGCGGTCAACAGGTACGGTTTGACCGCGACGAAATCATAGCGCCAGTGCTGCGGCTTGATGTGCGGCACGGTCAGAATCAGGCTGGCACAACCCAAGCCCTGCAGGTCAGCGAAGCTCACCTGACACAAGCGGTCATAGCGCACGCCTTCGGGCCAGGGCACGCTCACCGGTATCTGCTCAAGGCCATTGCCACCGCGGTTCAGATAGATTTCGAAGACATCGGATTTCAGATAGATCAGTGCCGGTGCGCCGGATCCATCAAGGTCGGCCACACGGATCCGCGAAGAATCGAACTGCTCGTACGTGAACGGCAGGTCACTGATCTTGCGACCTTCGCCAAACCTGCCGTGGCCAAGGTTGGGCCAGCAGCGGATTTCGTCATGGCGGATACGGCACAGCTCCGGCATGTCGCTGCCCAGCAAGTTGCCGAGCAGCACCAGTTCGGTCGGTGCGTTGCTGAAGATTGGCAAGCGGTCATCGGCCGGCCCATGCGGTACATCCTCGGCGGCGGCGAAGCCTGCTTCGCGGCGGTTGGCGTACAGGCGCACCGAGTTGGGACCGATCAGCGCAATCGAGCTCAGACCATCACCGCTCAAATCGCCCAGTTGCACCAACGTGTTGAAAAACTCCAGCGGGAACGCAGTGAACGGGACGAAATCGGCGAAGTCTCGCTGCGCATTCAATGTACGGAAACCGCTGCTGCCTGGCTGGGCGGTGATCCAGTCGAGCCGCCCGTCACCGGTCAGGTCGGTAAGCATGTGCTGGACTGCACGATTACGGTCGGCCACTGGCGTCCGGTTCAGCGCTGTCCATGGGCCGTAGCCGATCTCATCACCTCCCGCCGCTGCTCGCAGCGGTTCGCGGTAGTACCACGCCTGGTCATAACGGCAGAGAAACCCCGGCAGACCCTCGCCGTACAGGTCGACGCATTGATAGAACCCGCCATCTTCGACGCCCGGCTGGTTATCTGCCTCAAGCAAGCGCTGAGGGTTTTTATTGATCTGGAAAGTGGAATAGTCGAACTCCACCGGTGGCGAGTGTTCGACCTGGCCGCTGGCATCGAAGCTTTGATAGTGCGCGGCGCTGATCTGGCTGTAGTCCCATTGCGTGATGTTTTGCGCAGTGCGGTATTCCAGCAGCAGACGTTGCGCCAGCAGCGGTTTTTCCCGCAGGTCGGCGGGATTTTGATGAAACATCAGCACTTGCCGACAGAGCCGGCGCGTGCCGATTTCAAAGCCTTGACCGTACGTCGAAAAGGGGTCCGGGCGTACCCGCCAAGGACCGAGTGTGTCGCCGTCATACAGCGGGATTTCGCTCAGCGACGCCGTGCGCTCGCCGTAGTCGAAAATCAGCTGAAACTGCCAATCCAGCTCGGTCGGGTCTGGCACGGTCCAGGCGAACAACCGCTCGCTTGCCGTGAAGTTGCCGTAACACACCCGCTCCAGATAACGCTGCGCGCGGTAGTCGTGGGTCGGGTCGGGATCCTGATCATCGGCTTTGTAAACGAAGCAGATATGCTCGCCGTGGGCGTTCATACTTTCGCAGAGCAGCCACGCCGCAATATTTTGCGGGTCATCCGGATCGGCACGGCGTGAGGCGGCGGTTTTGCCGTAGACGTGCAGCGAGCCATCAGCGCCATGTATCAGCCAAAACGTCGACGCGGCGTTTTCCGTGGTACGGGTCTGCAGTTGCCATTGCTCGCGCAGGGCAAAGTCGCTTTCAACGTGCGGCCAATAACGGACCACGCGGTGCGGGCCGATGCCCTTGCCGCCATAGGTCGATTCAAAGCGCGACTTGATCGTGCCGTCAGCTTCCAGCTCCGGCATCCACACCTCACCATCGTGACCGATGATCTCATCGTGTTCGGTATAACGCGGCACACCCTTGGTGGTGCGCCGGCTGATCTGGCTGAGCCCCATGCCCCAGCCGATACCGAAGGACCCGTTACCGCTCTGGCTGCTGTACGTCAGCGACAATTGCGGCGCCAGACCCCATCCGCTCGAGAGAGGGATGGGCAGCTCGAAGGACGCTGCACCGGTCGGCCCCACGGCGCCCCAGCTTTTACCGATGGTGGCAATCGATGAACTCTTGGCGATGGAGGGCGTAACGATGCTCAGGTCTTGTTCGGCCATGATTGCGTCCGGTGCACTTGCGGTGGCGTAAGTGAAATGACGCTATCAACAATTGCCACGGGCGTAACCTGTCAAACCTGACAGGTGCACAAGACCGATTTGTGTGGTTGTCCCGGCTTTTTATCGCCGAAGCAGTTATCTCCAATGCAATCGCAGGCACAAAAAAGGCCGATCCGTCACATGACGGGTCGGCCTTGTTTTTACGGCTTCAGGCGTTTACTGCACTTCTACCGCCAGGCTTTCGCTGATCTTCTGTTGCCAGATCGCCGGGCCGGTGATGTGCACCGACTCACCTTTGCTGTCCACCGCAACGGTGACCGGCATGTCTTTGACTTCGAACTCGTAGATCGCTTCCATGCCCAGTTCGGCAAATGCCAGCACTTTCGACTTCTTGATTGCCTGAGCAACCAGGTAGGCAGCGCCGCCGACAGCCATCAAGTACACGGCTTTGTTGTCCTTGATCGCTTCGATCGCGGTCGGGCCACGCTCGGATTTGCCGATCATGCCCAACAGGCCGGTCTGCTCGAGGATCTGACGGGTGAACTTGTCCATCCGCGTCGCGGTGGTCGGGCCAGCCGGGCCAACCACTTCGTCACCGACCGGATCAACCGGGCCGACGTAGTAGATGAAGCGACCCTTGAGGTCGACCGGCAGGGTTTCACCCTTGTTGAGCATCTCGACCATGCGCTTGTGCGCCGCGTCGCGACCGGTGAGCATTTTGCCGTTGAGCAGGACGGTTTCGCCCGGCTTCCAGCTCTGCACGTCTTCCGGGGTCAGGGTGTCGAGGTTGACGCGACGGGCCGACGGGCCGGCTTCCCAGACGATTTCCGGGTAGGCGTCCAGCGGTGGTGCTTCCAGCGAAGCCGGGCCGGAACCGTCGAGCACAAAGTGCGCGTGACGGGTGGCGGCGCAGTTCGGGATCATGCACACCGGCAGCGAGGCTGCGTGAGTCGGGTAGTCCATGATTTTTACGTCGAGCACGGTGGTCAGGCCACCGAGGCCCTGGGCGCCGATGCCCAACTGGTTGACCTTCTCGAACAGCTCCAGACGCATTTCTTCGATGCGGTTCTGCGGGCCACGGGCTTTCAGCTCGTGAATGTCGATGGATTCCATCAACACTTCTTTGGCCATGACTGCGGCTTTCTCGGCGGTGCCGCCGATGCCGATGCCGAGCATGCCCGGTGGGCACCAGCCGGCGCCCATGGTCGGAACGGTCTTCAGCACCCAGTCAACGATCGAGTCGGACGGGTTGAGCATGGCCATTTTCGACTTGTTCTCGGAACCGCCGCCCTTGGCCGCCACGTCCACTTCCACGGTGTTGCCCGGGACGATGGAGTAGTGAATCACGGCAGGGGTGTTGTCCTTGGTGTTTTTCCGAGCACCCGCCGGGTCGGCGAGGATCGAGGCACGCAGGACGTTTTCCGGCAGGTTGTAGGCGCGACGCACGCCTTCGTTGATCATGTCGTCCAGGCCCATGGTGGCGCCATCCCAACGCACGTCCATGCCGACGCGCACGAACACGGTAACGATACCGGTGTCCTGGCAGATCGGGCGGTGGCCGGTGGCGCACATGCGCGAGTTGATCAGGATCTGCGCCATCGAGTCACGGGCCGCTGGCGATTCTTCGCGCAGGTAGGCTTCGTGCATCGCCTGGATGAAATCCACGGGGTGGTAATAGGAAATGAACTGCAGGGCGTCGGCAACGCTCTGAATCAGGTCGTCTTGCTTGATCACGGTCATGAGTCGCGCTCCTCTAAAAGACGGGAACATTTTAATAGGGCAGCTTTGAGCTTCTAGCTTCGAGCGGCAAGTTGGAGCAGTACGCGGACTGTTCGAGCTTGCGGCTTGGAGCTTGCAACTTGAAGCTGGCCCTTTGGGCCGGGCACGCCGGGGCTGCTGGCGCGACGCTAAAAAGGCGCGGCAGTATACCGCGCCTCGGTGGGGCGTACACGCGCCGGCAGTCATTCGTTGGTCGCATGGATGGGCGAATATCGGACAGCGGGTTTGCACTTCAAGAGCTACCCCCTCACCCCAGCCCTCTCCCCCAGAGGGGGCGAGGGGGAAAGGGAGCCGATCTGCGCAGTCTTCGAAACCTCGGTTCGACTCAGGAAAGGGAGCTGATCTTCATGCTGCTCAAACCTGGGTTCGGCTTGGGAAAGGGAGCTGATCTGCGCAGTCTTCGAAACCTCGGTTCGACTCAGGAAAGGGAGCTGATCTTCATGCTGCTCAAACCTAGGTTCGGCTTGGGAAAGGGAGCTGATCTGCGCAGTCTTCGAAACCTCGGTTCGACTCAGGAAAGGGAGCTGATCTCCATGCTGTTCAAACCTGGGTTCGGCTGGGGAAAGGTGTTGATCCTGATGTAGTTCAGACCTGAGTGCGGCGTGGTATTTCAGGTCGGCGTATCTCCAGCAATCGACTCGGTCAGTCCCCTCTCCCTCTGGGAGAGGGCTAGGGTGAGGGGCTTTTGACGGTACACGCAGGCCACACTTTTGACGTCAAATTTCGAGCCCGAAAATCGGTGGTCATTTATCGACTACGCCACTAAAGTGGCAGCCGGTCTGTAGAGTAGGACACTCGGTCAGCCTCTTATCGCACGGTGAGTCAACGATTGACCCATAACGCCATTCAACGTCTTTTGCTTAAACGTTTCGCCCTTGCTGCGGCCACCTACGGATTGGCTTTGCTGCTGCTGTGGCTGGCGTTTTTCGCCGGTCATTACGGCCAGTCCCTGAGTTCCGTGGCCATCGGCAGCGCGCTGGTGGTAATCAGTCAGGCGACGCTGTTCGCAATGTTCTGGAGCGGGCGCAACCAACGCTTTGCCGACCCCAGCCTGACCGAAGTGCAAGTGCTGCTCGGACTGGGCTGGCAGACCTGGCTGATCGCGCATCTGGATGAAGCCCGTGGCGCCTTTCTGGTGTTCTACGTACTGATTCTGCTGTTCGGCCTGTTCCATCTCAGTCGGCGGGCCTTCATCCGCTGTACCCTGCTGGTGTTCTTCAGTTTCTGCGCGATCACGCTGTGGGACGGTTATCACTTCCTCTTGGCCGACCCTGCGCTCGCCGCCTTGCAGGTGTGCATTCTGGCGATGGTGCTGGCGTGGCTGGTGCTTTACGCACGCTTCGTTCAAGTCTCGCGGCAACGCCAGCGCCAGCGCCGGTTTGCCTTGCAGGCGCATCAGGACACCCTGCGCGGGATGATGCGTCAGCTCGAAGACCTGGTCGCCACCGACGAATTGACCGGGTTGTTCAATCGCCGGCACTTTCTGCGCCTCGCCTCGCGTGAACTGAATGCCATGGACAACGACGTGGTGCACGGCCTGGCGTTGATCGATCTCGACCACTTCAAACGCATCAATGACCTGCACGGCCACGCCGCCGGCGATCAGGTGTTGCAGGCGTTCGCCGGCGTTGCGCAGGCGTGTCTGCGCGACGGCGATGTATTGGCGCGTTATGGTGGCGAGGAATTCGTGGTGCTGCTGCCCGATTGCAATGCCGAACGCTTGACCGCTTGCTGCGAGCGTCTGCGCATCGCCTTCACCGATGTCGAACTGGTGGGGCTGAGCGTGCGCAACCTCAGTCTGTCGGCGGGCATGACCCTGCTGGAACTGGGTGATGACCTTGACGACGCCTTGCAGCGTGCCGATCAGGCGCTGTACCGAGCCAAGCGTGACGGACGCAATCGATGTGCCGCGGCGTGGGAGAACGTCGATGCCTGAACTTCGCGTCGGTGAACAGCAATGGTCAGTGGCGGCGGGCAGCAACCTGCTCGATGCCCTCAATCAGCGTGGTGTCGCCGTGCCCTACAGCTGCCGCGCCGGCAGCTGTCATGCGTGTCTGGTGCAATGCGTGCAAGGTCTGCCGGCGGATAACCGTCCGGATGCGTTGAGCGCTGAACAGCGGCAACAGGGCTGGCGACTGGCCTGTCAGTGTCAGGTAACCGAAGACTTGCAGGTGCACACCTTCGATCCGCTGACCGACGGTCGCCCGGCCGTGGTCGAGGCGCTCGACTGGCTGAGCGACGGCGTGTTGCGTTTGCGCCTGACCCCGCAGCGGCCGTTGCGCTACAGCGCCGGGCAACATCTGGTGTTGTGGATCAATCACATCGCCCGGCCATATTCGCTGGCAAGCCTGCCGGAAGAAGACCGCTTTCTCGAATTCCACCTCGATTGCCGCCAGCCCGGCGAATTCAGCGATGCCGCGCGGCGCCTGCAGATCGGCGACGCGATCCGCCTCGGCGAACTGCGTGGCGGCGCCTTGCATTACGACCCTGACTGGCACAACCGACCGCTGTGGCTGCTCGCCGCCGGCACCGGTCTGGGGCCGTTGTTCGGTGTGCTGCGCGAAGCCTTGCGTCAGGATCATCAGGGCGCCATTCGTGTCATTCACGTGGCCCATGACGCTGACGCGCACTACCTGGCCAAACCTTTGGCGGCACTGGCCGCGCAACGCGAAAACCTCAGCGTCGAGCTATGGACGGCGGCCGAGTCAGCCGCCGCTTTGGCGCAACTGCGCCTTGTTTCCCGGCAAACCCTGGCCTTAGTCTGCGGCTCGACGGCCAGTGTCGACGCCTTTGCAAGGCGCCTGTATCTGGCCGGATTGCCGCGCAATCAACTGCTGGCCGATGTGTTTTTGAGCCGTGGTTGAGCGCTGATCTTTCCGACGCGAGACCGACCATGACCGAAGCCATTCTGCTGGAGCGCGAACGCGGTTTACTGACCCTGCGCCTCAACCGCCCGGAGAAGAAAAACGCCCTGACCCGCGCCATGTACAGCCGTCTCGCCGAGGCGTTGAAACAGGCTGACAAAAACTCTGAAATCAACGCCGTGCTGATCACCGGCAGCGCTGAATGCTTCACGGCCGGCAACGACATCGCTGACTTCATTGAGCAACCGCCGAGCGACCTCGACAGCCCGGTGTTCCACTTCATGCTCAATTTGCTGGAGTGCCGCAAACCGGTGATCGCTGCCGTGGCCGGTGCAGCGGTGGGCATTGGCACGACATTGCTGCTGCACTGTGATCTGGTTTACGTGGCCCGCGATGCGCGCTTGCGCATGCCGTTCGTCAATCTCGGTTTATGCCCGGAGTTCGGCTCCAGCCTGATCCTGCCGCGTTTGCTTGGGCAGGCCAAAGCGGCAGAGTTGTTGTTACTCGGCGAAGGATTCAGCGGTGAACAGGCTGCGCAGTGGGGAATTGCGACCGAAGCGTTGGGTAGCGGCGATGCGGTGTTAAGCAAGGCACGGGAAATGGCGCTGCGCTTCGACGAATTGCCGGCCGAAGCGGTGCGTATCAGCAAGCAATTGATGAAGGCGCCGGATCGTGAGTTGATCCGTAGGGTGATCGAAGAGGAGGGCGTACTGTTCACCCAACGGCTGCGCTCGCCGGAAGCATTGGCGGCGTTGAGCGGATTTATCAAGCGGCATTGAGCTTGCGCTGATCAGGGCTGACTTTATCCAGCAGGTACCTCGAAAAAACCGCAAACCTGCTGGATATAGGATCAACTCACTCAGCATTAAGGTATAAGCCCACGGGCAATGGCGGAACTGATGATGTCGTTGTCTTTATTTTCAGCTGAAAGCAAAACCCCTTTGCTGGTGAAGACGCAAGTGTGGCGAACACGATTCTTTGCCTCCAAGTAATCTTTCCAGCCACCCTCTTTTCCGAAGTCCTTGTCTTGAATGCCGTTGTAGAAAAAGCGCGTAACGACATAGTGGATATTTGGGTTGTCCTTCAAGTCTGCGAGGCCGCCGACCAGAAAGCTTCCATCGGACTGGAAAGCTGCATGGAACAAGAATGTACTAGACGCGTTCATGCGGGTAATTACCGGTTGGCCACCATTGAATTGAATGTTCGCGGTGCCGTCAGCTTCTCGACTGATCAATAATCCAGCCATCAAATCGGGGTCGTTTTTATCAGCCACCGTGCCAATACAAAGGATTCGATTGTTGATCTGGGTTATCGTTTTTTCAAGAATGAAGAATTGATTTGGAGCTTCGGCGCTGATCAGCAAAAAACCATCGTTCTGATAAGAAGTATCCAGCTTGCCGTCATTAAAGTGTCTGGTGAGTACAACTGCCTGAGGAATCCCGTTGTAATTGGCCCGAACGTAGCCAGCACTAATGTAGTTTTTGAATTTATCAATTGTCAGGCTGTAAAGGTAAAGGAAGGGGTGCTCGCTGTGCTGGACACGAACGTATCCTGTTTGATTGAAACTCCTGTCAAGTTGTCCACGGTGGGTCAGGCGGATAATGAAACTATGGATAGCGTCGAATGATCCTGAGTCATGAAGCATCAGAATGTGTTCGTCGGACACTGTGCAGGTTTTGGGTGGGTTCAGGGTTGGTCCCCTGGATTGTCGTAGTCCAGCGTATGTTGATCGTTCGAGCTTCAAACAGTCTTCGTTATAAGCGGTATGCTCGAGTGAGTGTTCATCATCATTGGAAGCATGAAAAATAAACTTGCCTAGCTCACCGAAGTCTGTATCGATCGAGCCGTCCGGGTGAAAGCATGCGACGGCTCTGTCTTTCCTTAAACCGTCGATTGGCCAGTGAAACAGCGTTCCGATCAATAGAATTCTGTCGTGGGCAAAAGCGATTTGTTCGGTGTAGAAAATAGATTTGTCCGACCTGTAGAAGTAATTGTGGTAGTAGCCGTTGTCAGCAAAGCTACTGTCGATAAGCCCGTCTTCATTAAGGCGTGCCAACGTCAGAATATGATTGTTAAGACCTGAAGATGACTGACCCGCCACGTAAATTTTGTTATCGGGTCCGACATTGACGACGTGGGTACGATAATCGTCATAGCTAGGGTCTGGGGACTTCAATTCAGCAAAACCTTCAACGCCAAATGAAGGGTCCAGTTGCCCGGCTGCGATATTGCGAAACGGTTCTTTTATTGTCATGTCTTTCACTCCAGATGATATGAACGCTTTGAGTCAAGAGAATATTTTCTGGTTAAGTGTGTCGCAGGGACTTGTTCAAGAATGATTGTTCAACTGCCGTCAATCAGACCTCACCGCAGAACAAGCTGCGGTCTGGAGCATTGCCACCGAAGCGTTGGCGGCGCCCAGGCAAACACCTGTTCAGCTCAAATAGCGCAGGATCACGCCCTGAGCGTTACCGTCGGCCTGCCGAAACCCAGCGACGACGATTTTTCCGTCACTCTGCAGCGTCAGTGCATTGAAAGTGGTCATGTCGTTTACCTGAGTGCTTGCCCAACCACGCCCGTGGAATGTCTCGTCCAGTTTGCCGTCGCTCAGTAAGCGCGCCACTGCGCCTGGCGATGACTGGTCCGCAGGTTTGATGGCGCCGCATAACACGATTTTTCCATCGGGTTGCATCGCACCTGCTGTCCAGTAGGTGATGTGTTGGCCCAGTTGGGTGAGCAACGGTTTCGCACCATTGAACTGAATGTTGTACTTTCCATCCGGTTCGAGGCTGATCAAAAGACCTTGTCCATCATTGGTTGCACCGATCCCCAGTAGTCGATTGTTCGGCTGGCCAATGACCGAGTTGAGTTGACCGAATTCGGACAAATCCTGTGCCGTGGTGAAGAATCCACCTGAGCCGAAGCGAGGATCAGGTTGTCCGTCGCGTGTGTAACGCGCCATCAATGGCACTCCTGACAGGGCGGTTGGCCGGAGACTGCCGGCCACAACGATCGTCCCGTCCTTATCAACAAATCCACTGCGCAGTTTTACGTGGGTCTGATCGGCTCCGGGATAAATGACCTGGACATAACCTTTGTGATTGAACGAGGTGTCGAGCGAGCCGTTGCTGTTGAGCAGAAACAGATAAGCACGGGTATCTGCCTGGTGAGTGACGACATAGGTGCGAACCACCAGAATTTTCCCATCGTCCAGTGGTACGACGCTGGTCGATGAGTCCTGGCTTTCATTCATGTCAGATGCGGCACGCTGGACTGAGTCTTCGGCGGCGTCCGGCATTCTGAGAATCACGTAACCATCGTCGCCACCGAATTCAAGGTCGCGCGTGCCATTCGAGGTGAATCTGGCCAATGCTGGAACTGACTGGCCAAGCACCCGCCCGACAAGCAGGATTTTTCCGTCAGGGAGCACAGTGATCGAAGTACCGGCGGATTGCGTTCGTACTAAAAAATTGCCGCTGGTGACGCCATTCTCTCCAAAGTCAGGATCAAGCGTGCCATCAGGTTTCAAGCAACCTGACAGGTACATTGAATCGGCAGCGCTCGCGCGCACCTCTCCTGTGAAATAAAGACGTTCGGCTGTAGAGGAATATTGCGCCTGGATGCCATTCAGGATCGATTGACGTCCCAAGTGGGGGAGGTCAAGTAAAAAAATCCCGGCGTCTGCGAAATCCTTATCAAGTGCAACGTCGTCCTGCGCTAACCGTTTCGAGTCATTCATGCCGCTCTCCTTGAGTGGATGGTTGCGACTCGATTAGCTGCCGAACAAGGTTCGCGGTCTACTGTCAGGTCTGACAGTAGACGCCAGCCTCACCTTTGTGTTTCGCCCATAAAAAAGCCCCGGCACTCACATGCCGGGGCTTTGGTTTTTCAGCGCGTCACTCAGACCTGCGGGTCGCCCACGTGCAGGATCTTCATGCCGTTGGTGCCGCCGGTGGTGTGGTAGCTGTCGCCCTTGGTCAGGATGACCCAGTCGCCTTTTTCCACAACGCCGCGTTTGACCAGCTCGTCGATGGCTTTCTGGCTGACTTCGTGCGGTTCCAGCGAAGCCGGATCGAACGGTACGGTGTACACGCCACGGAACATCGCTGCGCGCGCCTGGGTTTCACGGTGCGGCGAGAACGCGTAGATCGGCACCGAAGAACGGATGCGCGACATGATCAGCGGGGTGTAGCCACTTTCGGTCAGGGCGATGATCGCTTTGACGCCCGGGAAGTGGTTGGCGGTGTACATGGTCGCCAGCGCGATGCTTTCGTCGCAGCGGGTGAATTCCTTGCCGATGCGGTGGCTGGAGGTTTTACCGGTCGGGTGCTTTTCAGCGCCGACGCAGATACGCGCCATCGCTTGAACCGCTTCCAGCGGGTACAGACCTGCAGCGGATTCAGCGGACAGCATCACGGCGTCGGTGTAGTCGAGCACGGCGTTGGCCACGTCGGACACTTCGGCGCGGGTCGGCATCGGGTTCTGGATCATCGACTCCATCATCTGGGTCGCGACGATCACAGCCTTGTTGTGGCGGCGTGCGTGCAGAATGATTTTCTTCTGAATGCCCACCAGCTCGGCGTCGCCGATTTCCACACCGAGGTCACCACGGGCAACCATCACCGCGTCGGACGCCTTGATCAGACCGTCGAGGGTTTCGTCATCGGCCACGGCTTCGGCGCGTTCGATCTTCGCTACCAGCCAGGCGGTGCCGCCGGCTTCGTCGCGCAGTTGACGGGCGTATTCCATGTCGGCAGCGTCACGCGGGAAGGATACCGCGAGGTAGTCGACTTCCATTTCAGCGGCGAGCTTGATGTCGGCCTTGTCTTTTTCAGTCAGGGCCGGTGCAGTCAGGCCGCCACCGCGACGGTTGATGCCTTTGTGATCGGACAGCGGGCCGCCGATGGTCACGGTGCAATGCAGTTCGGTGGCGGTGGCGGTATCCACGCGCATCACCACACGGCCGTCGTCGAGCAGCAGCTCGTCGCCCACGCCGCAGTCCTTGACCAGGTCCGGGTAGTCGATGCCGACCACTTGCTGGTTGCCTTCGGTCAACGGATGGCTGGTGGAGAAGGTGAATTGATCACCGATCTTCAGCTCGATCTTCTTGTTGGCGAATTTGGCGATACGGATTTTCGGGCCTTGCAGGTCACCGAGCAGGGCAACGAAGCGGCCGTGCTTGGCAGCGAGGTCACGCACCAGCTTCGCGCGAGCCTTGTGCTCGTCGGGGGTGCCGTGGGAGAAGTTCAGACGGGCAACGTCCAGACCAGCCAGAATCAGCTGTTCGAGAACTTCCGGCGAGTTACTGGCCGGGCCAAGGGTAGCGACGATTTTGGTACGACGGACGGACATGCAAAGACTCCTGAGTTCAAGCGCTAGCGAAGGCTACTATGCTCTTGGGGTGTAGTCATTGTTCGAATGCACTACTTATTGTTTTCTTTATTGAACACGACGATTGGCGCAAACACTTCTGAAGATTTCTCGGCAAGGGTCGATAAAGAGCACAAGACAGGAGAACCCTCATGCGATTCGTACCCATTGCCGCCCTTGCCCTCAGCGTCCTCGCCGTGACGGGCTGCACCCGTTGGTCGATGAACCATCATTTGAACAACGCCTACAGCGCCTATGACCGCGGCAATTGCGAGCAGGTCATGCTCGAACTGTCCAAGGTCGAACGCGCCAGCCGTGCCCGCCCGTATGTGTGGCCGGAAGTATCGATGATGCGCGGCCAGTGCCTGGAGCGGCAAAAGATGTTTGTCGACGCGGCGCAGACCTACCAGTTCATCATCGCCTCGTACCCGAACAGCGAATACGCCTACCGCGCCCGCGCGCGTCTGGAAACCTTGCAGAGCCTGGGCCATTACCCGACGCGCAGCGCTGCTGCCGTGGTGCGCCCGACCCGCTTCTGATGGCAGTTGTCATACAAAATCTGGCCGTGTGTACAAGCTGAGCTATAGTCGAATAACCCGGGTTTAGAGCCGAATCTGTAAACCCGGAGCAACACCTGCGACTGGCAAGTGGTCAGGTGACGGCGACGTAGCGACCGTCACACCGGAAGCGGGGAGAGCGCGCCTGCGCTACAGGGGCGTTCCGAAGCAAAGGTGCGGCTCTGTGACGGAGCCTTGCATGGCGAACTGCGCATGTTTACCGACCGCCGGATTGAACGGCATCAGCTGCCGTATTTCCTCAGAGTGTTCAACAGCGTTACCAACAAACCCATCGGTTTTCTGGGCAACGTGTCCGAAGACGGGCTGATGCTGATCAGCCAGTTGCCGATGATGGTGGGTGTGGACTTCCATCTGCGGCTGCAAATCCCTTGCGGCGAGGGTTGCCAACAGATAATCGATCTGGCCGCGTGTTGCCTGTGGTGCCACGAAGACGCGACCCCGCTGCACTACGACGCCGGTTTCAGCCTGCAACAACCACCGCCGGAATACGGGCAATTGGTTGAGGCGTTGCGCCAGTACTTCAGTTTTCAGCCATTGCCGGCCTCGGCCTGATTGGAAACCGCCAAAAGCTTCGCGAGCAAGCTCGCGCCCACAGTGATCCGCATTCTTTCAGTTGAAATGCTTCGAGTGTGGGAGCGAGTTTGCTCGCGAAAACGTCAGTACAGACAACCTCTCTCCAAGGTCAGGTAACGGCAATCGCCCGCTCGTTATCCAGCGCCTTCTCCGCCAGCAACAAACCCATCTCGCTCAATTGATAGATCGCCATCGCCAGGTGTCGCGGCTTGTTTTCAAGGCTGTCGGCCAGGTCGAGCAGCAGAATGCTCACCGAAGAAAACGTTTCGTAGGTCTGAATGGCCACGGCTTCGGGGTTGAGGTCGGGCGCGATCATGAACATCTGCATGCCGCGATCCACGGAGTTGCGCGGGTCGGGTTTGGGTTTGAGGTAGTGGTCGAGGGCTTTTTCGGCGGCCTCGTGGAGTTTTTTCGAGTCGCTGGATTCATAGGGGGAAACCGAGTTGGTTTCGGGTGGATTTGGAGTGTCTTTGAACATAGTGATAACCCTTGTAGTGAGGGCCTTCACCACTTCGCGACTAAACGAAGGGGTGGCGGCTGGACGCAGGTTAGTCGACCGGGGGGTATCACCAAAAACCGGCGCGCCGAAGCGCCCTGCGTACAGCCACCATCGAGTGGGGGGATAGGGAGTTCCCGACTTGATGACGCTTATACACATTGGTGACACACCCCGGGCGACTAAACCCGACCACTGATTGGCAGCGGCATGGATCAAGTTACGGGGCATCAGCAAGGCGCACAAGCCGGCGGATTCTGAGGGATGTGTAGGCAATGGCGCAACTCGGTGTAGCCGTGTGTTGGCGGCTGTAGGAAGCCTCTGAACGGCAATGCGGGAAAAATTACCATCCGTCGGGACTGTCAGATTTTACAGGTAGGCACCTGCTTATTTCCCTGCGTACATATACCCCTCAAACATTGCTCGGGGCAGAGAGGGGAAAATCATGTCACAGGATAAGAATCTCGAAGGCGTATCAGAGAATGCCGATATCTCTGTACCGCAGGAACAGGAACCTCTGCTCTCGAATGGTGTAAGTCCGGATGGGCAATATGTCGGACCATTACAAATTCAGCTCTGGGAAATCATCGAGACCGTTGATACCAACAGTTCGATCATCTTCAATATTCCGCAGTCTGACGGAGAACACCAAGTCTGGATTGATTACCACGGTCCGAACGGATATTTCCGCAATTGCCTCGTTGGTAAATGGTATCCGGGCGTGCAGTGGAATGAGTACCGTGCAACCGATCTACCTGAGGGTAATGGTTACTACGCTACGCAGTGGAATTACAAAGGCAACTGGTCCGAGCGCAGAGATAAGCGGGTATTTGTAAGAAAACTCCCTGTCATCACTGGTAAAGATGAATTCGCAGCGACTGTTTACGGGACGGGTGTTACCAGTGGTCGTCTTGAAATAGTCGAAAACCTTACGGGACAAAGCTTCAGTCCGCAGATCACCGGTACGCTGAATAACTGGTCGATAAAGCTTTCGGATGGTCTGAAACCAAGAAGTTACAGCGTCAAGGTACGTCATTCGGAATTAGGATATGCCACTCGCTTCTCGACTCCGATAGTTTTCAATTATTACGGCGTCCCTGCCATTACTCGACCGAAAAAAGATGATGTGATAACGCAAGGCCGACCATTAGTTGAAGGAGAAGGATACCCAGATGCGACTGTCAGGATCTATCAAGCGGATTCTGGCGTAGTTCTTTACGGAGAGGCGAAAGTCAGCGTTAACGGATATTGGTCGACAACGCTGTTGCAAGATTTGCCAGCCGGCCGCTTCACCTTTACCGCACAGCAGTCGTATGGCGGTAGTAACCTGCCTGGTTGGGCGAAAGGCGTGGATGTTTTTGTAACCACTGCACCTGTTATTACTCCGCCAGATCCAGGCTCGTATCAGAATCAGGTTTTTACCGTAACCGGTTCAAAGGGGGCTTTAGGTGGCACTGTTCAGGTTTTACTGGACGGGAAAGAGATCAAAGTCGGTGAGAGTCTGATACTGACGGGGGCAAATTGGAGCGCCTCCGTTGAAGTGCCTGCAGGCAATACTTCGCTGGTGGCTATCAACGTCGTCGACGGAAGAAGGTCCGAGCCAAGTGGTCCGCGCGCATTCAAGGTCCGCCCTGCCAAGTTCGTCGGCGTCAACGTCGAAGTCCTGGCTGATGGATCAATCAAGTTCTCAGGCTCCGCCCACGCCGGCGCAACGGTGGTGATCACCGCGCCCGGTTATGCAGTCACGCCGCCAGGGGAGGTTGTGGCAACCGGGGGTCAATGGGCAACCACCGCGACGGATTGGCCATACGGCACCTACAACCTGCAAATCGTGCAAAAAGTGCGCGACGGTGCCAGTGGCTGGATCGAGTCACAGCCTTTCCCATTCCAAATCAACAAAGTATTAGCCGATGTGAGCGAGGTGACATCGACCCCTGACTATCAGCCGACGGTCACGGGTAAAGGCTCTCACGGCGCCACGGTGCAATTGTTGAGACCCGGGGGATCCGATGCAGGTTTTCCCGATGCCGTGGTGACTAATGGTCAATGGTCGAGCACGGCGTTAACGCAATGGGGGCCGACGCGCAATTATCCCCTCAATATCAGGCAATCCCGGGACGGGCAGCATTCGCCCAACTGGGTTGCGCACTACATCAATATTCCGCCACTGGCTCCCGGTCTTGACGACCCGCTCGAAGATGGACTTTCACCCAGGTTCAGCGGCACTTGCTGGCCGGGCGCGGTGGTCAGCCTGCAGTTCAGCGACGAAGTCGGTGTGGAACATGAGCCAACGGTCAGCAATGACAAGTGGACATTCCGCCGCAGCGATCCGTTCGCGACGGGTGTTGAGCATACCGTCACCGTGACCCAGTTTGCCGCGGAGCAGACCTCGTTACCGGCGAGCGCCACCTTCACCGTCAGACGGCCCATGTCCCAGCCGCGGATCACCTATCCGGACCCGACCAGCAAGGTGGGCCGTGATGTCACGGTCGAGGGCGATGACGGTATGCAGGGTGCGGTGATGCAGTTGCGGGATGCCCAGTTCCAAAGCCTGCTGGGGCCCAAAAAAACACTGGATGCAGACGGTGCGTGGTCGATCGATCTCGCCGGTCTGGAATTCCGCAGGTACACCATCGATGCACAGCAAATCCTTGACGAACGGCCGTCCGAGCGCAGTGAGCATTGCTATTTCGATGTGGTGTTGTTACCGCCGCAGATCACCCAACCGACGGAAAACGGGAAGCTGCCACGTACCGCAAAAATCGCCGGCAGCGGCATGGCGAACGGACGGGTCGAAGTCTTTCTGGAGGGTGTCAGCGAGCCTCTGCTCAGCAACATCCTGGTGAACGACAAAGGCGATTGGGAAGGTGAAGTGACGTTGCCGGTGGGGCGCACAACCATTCGTGCCCGGCAAACGTTTGTCGATGGAAACGGCCAGCGGCAAGAGTCGGACCTCGGCGAAGCGCGGCAATATGACGTCGTCCCGGCTGCACCGCTGATCGAAACCCCGACCGAGGATGACCCTGTCGGCAGACGCACGGTGGTGTCTGGTTTCGGTGTGCCTGGCGACACGGTCACGGTGACGCTAGCCGACGCCACGCACTCGCTGCAGTCCAGCGCCATCGTGCAGGAGGATCGCACCTGGTCAGTGACGCAGGACTTCAGTTCCCTTGCCGGCGGGCCTTACGTGCTTGAGGCGGTGGCGTCGCTGGAGGAGTTCGCCTCCGTCGAGGCACTGCGCCCGATCATGCTGGGCACTTTTCTGCCCACCCTCGACGCCCCGGCGGCGGGCCGCTGGGTCAGTCATCCGCTGCAGTTTGCCGGCCGCGGGCGCAAAGGCGTTGGAACCGTGGTGAGTTGGTACAACCCGGATGTGCAGTGGACGGGGCCGTTGCCCATTGCCGGTGACACATGGCATGGGGAGGCGACGCAACCATTGCCGGAATCCGGCAATTGGTACCGATTCAGGCAGAGCCTCACGGATGAGAAGGGCGACGAGACGATATCCGACTGGGTCGTGAGCGCGCGCTTCGAGGTCGAGCGCGCACATCCGTCGGTGGAAGGTTCTTGAACGCATACCCGACGAACGGTTGTAAAACCTGTCAGATCTGACAGTAGACACTCGACCTGTCGAAGCGCCAAATCTTAATCACTGAGTGTGCAGCCTGGTGGAAACGCCAGGTTGCTCCGGCCGGCTTTCGCCTCAAGGAACCTGATCATGGCTGATTCGCGTCGCCCCGCTTTGCAAATGTTCGATCAATTGTTTGGTGACGAACAACACGCACAAAACCTCGGGCTGGACAATCTCAAGACGTATCTTGAACAAGGGGGATCGATTTTTCCCTTGGTGGAAAAGGGCGTTCAGGGTCTGGTCAGGGAGCAGCGGCTCAGCCCGGATGACGCCCGGCGGTTTTTGCGCGGGGCCAACAGCATGGCCACGTATCTGCGTCGTCAGTTTATCGAGCAAACCCTGACGGGGGATCGGAACGCGACAACACGCAGCTCCAGCGGTTTGTTATCCATGGTTGACGGCCCCACTTATCAAGTCCTGATCGGTACCGACTTTGCTGCACTGTGTCCACCGGATGCACTGGAGTCCCTTGTCTCGCCCATAGCGTATCTGATCGATTTGCTGCGCTGGATTCGTGACCGTATCAAGCCCGAAAACCAGGAAGAACACTATCAGTTGCACAACCGCCGCACGGATTTGCTCGCGCTGGAGGTCGATGTCAATGCGGTCTATCAGTCGGTATCGTCGGTCGACATCATCGTCGCGGTATTGGAGCAGTTCATCGCGGCGAACAAGCCCAAGCCAGGACAGTCGACTGAAGACGCATTGATCGAGGCCCGCTACCCCAACGGTCTGCCGTATTACCAGCATTGGGTCACGATTGATGCTATCGCGCAGTCCCATGACCTGTCGGTGGGGGACTTCGAGCACCGTGTCGATCTGGCCTACCCCTATTTTTTACAACCCGATGCCCGGGGAAACCATACCGGTCCCGGCTTCGCTCATGCTACGCGCCTCGGTCCCTATCAGCGGCAATTGCTGACGGAAGCCCGCGAGAGCTTTGTCAATCGTAAAGAGTTTTTCGACCGCCACTTCGGTACCAATGACCTTGATAGTTACCAGAACCTTAGTCAGGTGGAGTTTCTAGGCGAGCGAACCAAGTTGAGCAGCACGCAGATCGAAGCTTTGCTGTCGATTCGCGATGCTGCCCCGGTGCGCTCAGCCAATGTGAAATACCCGGATGAGACACCCGAGACACCCGAGATACCCGAGAAACCCGAGAAACCCGAGAGTGAACGGTCGGGGTCGGTGTACATCAACAACAACACCGCCCCCGCCGTGCGGATCGACGACGAGTCACAATTTCGCCATCGACTGACGGCAGACCCCGACAAGGAACTGGGCTTCAACCGCTATGACCGGATAAACCAAATGGTCCGTCTGGCCAACTGGACCGGTTTGCCGTTCGATCAGGTCGATGCACTGCTGGTGGCTGCGATCCGGGCAGTAGAACACGGTAAGCCTTCGGACCCCGCCGCTGCGTCAGAGATGGACATATCCAGCGGCGTCGTGCATGCCCTGGGTCTTTTTCAGACCCTGCGTGAGCGTTACGAATGCACTGCGGCGGACTTTGCCGGGTTCATCGCAGAGCTGTCGATCTACGGCCGTGGCGAGGCACTCTCGCTGTTCGACCAGATCTTCAATGATCGAACGGATTACCGCGAGCCCTTGCGGCTCGACAACCTTACGTTTCCAGTGACGCCGGCGCCGGGCGAGGTTGATCTGACGATCAGCCAGTTGTGCCGTGGCCTGGCGATTGACCCGCAGACTTATTACGTTCTGGCAACCACGGTGGCCAGGGCACATGAATTGACCGACACACTGACGCGCAGCCCGGCGATCATCTCGAGTTTTTACCGCCTGGTTCGACTGCCCCGACTGTTGAACATCACCCCCGTCGAAGGTGTGCTGATGCTGTCGGTGCTGGGCGGGATCGAGTGGGTTGATGGCTTGGCGGGTATCCCTCGTATCCACACCGTTGCAGAGGGGCCGCCAGATGTACTGGAACTGATCGAAGCCATGCACAGTTGCGTGCAGTGGTGCGCGCAAAGCGATCTGCCAGTGTTGTGGGTATTGCAGCATGCGGTCGAACCGCTGGCGGCGGAGCAACCGTCCGAGCAGGATCAGCAACTTTTCGAACAACTGCGCAATTTGCTGCCGACCGCATTGTTGTCCAACGGTGTGTTTCTGATGGCCGGCGTGCCGTCTGCAGGGGTCGCCGACTGGCTCGAATTCCTGGTGAGCCGCGCCGATGGCCTGGTTCCTATTGTCGACGCCTACGGTCTGGTATTGCCCCAGTGGGGGACATCCGAGCAATACCTGGACGATGTCCGCAGAAAAATTGCCTGGGCGGTCGACAGTGCCTTGGGGGTGGTCGAGGGGGCACTGCGCCAAACCCTTATCGACATCATGACCGGTGTGGTTCTGCAGGCGCGCGATGCTCAGGCTTCGTTGGTCAAAGAGACGCTGGCCGTGTATGCCGGTGTCGGTGTGGAGCAGGTACTACCGATCCTGAGCTGGTCAAACACCACGGTTCATCAATTACTGCAACACGTACTTGAGCAAACCCCTGTGGAATCAGAGGGGCCAAGCCGAAAACAGCACCGCAATGCCAATGTGCTGCTCGATCTGCTGGCGCAGGTGCGCAGGCGCAGTGAAGTGGTGTCGACGCTGGGGTTGAGCGCCGCGCTGTTGCACGAATATCTGGATTACGGCCACGAAGCCTGGCTCGGTCAGAGCAACAGGCACGCATTGACGATACGCACACTGTATTTCTTGACGACACTGACTCGCGCCTTCGCCCTGGGTGAACAACCGCCGCAGAAGTTGTTGGACTATCTGCGTCAGGTCAACGATCTGCCGGATGTCACGGGGGATGCAATGAGGCTGGCGCAACAGGCCGCCGCCATCAAACTGGCCAATTTTTTTGGCTGGAGCGTGCAGGAAGTCCGCGAGTGTGTCGACCGTATCGATCCCACCAACCTCAAGGTGTTGAAAAACCTCAGCCAACTCGATCTGTTGATGCGCGTCCGGGAGCTGTCCATCGAGACCGGCATGGATGCATTGACGATTTTCCTGATCGGCAGTCTGCCCGAAACCATCGACAAGACAGCTTATGCCAAGGCCGCCGAACTTGCTCTGCTGGGCGCGACCAGTGAGCGGGCGCCAGTGGCGCACGTGGCAAGCGACCTCAACGAGTTGGTCTCAATTACCTGTGACGTGGTGGATGGCAGCGATGTCGTGGCCAACAAGCCAGGTGAGCTAGCCACGTATCGGGTGACCGTGAAAAACGCGCAAGGTCAGCCGCTGAGCGGCATCAAGGTTCACTGGCGAGCCTCCCTGGGCAGCATTGAAACAGGTGCGACCGGCTTAGATGGAACGCTTTTAGTCATCTATACCCCGGGCAAGGTCATGGGCACCGATACGCCCGTGTATTGGCTGGATCTGTTTGAGCCGCGCTACGCCCCCTCTATCGACATCACCTTCGATCACAAAACGCTGACTTTTCCGTTGGCAGAAATGTCACCAACGCCCTTGGGAGTCGTGCCGGAAGGCCAGGAAGTCGAACTCTACGCGTTGCTGGAAGACTTCTACGGCAACCGCGCGTACGACTCGTTGGTGGATTGGTATTGGGAGACTGTACCTCCGAAAAAAGTGGATACCGCGACTATCAGACCCCGTCAGGGGTTCACCGATCAACAGGGACTCACGCGGGTTTTTGTGTCCAGCAAAACCGGAGGCACCTTCGTTTTCAGTGTTCGGAGTCAGTCTGGCGATAGCGAAAGCAGGTTCATCAATGCCATCACCTTTGCGGGTGAGGCGATACCGGAGTAAGCGGTATCGCCTGGCTAACGGTTGTCCCCGGAGCATATCCCAAGGAGCAGGATCATGGCATTGAGTAACATTGGCGGGCTGCTGGAAAAACGTCGCGCGGCACTGCTCGAATACTGCATTGGCCAGGTGGCCAATGCGAAATATCCGTTCTTGAAAACGGCGGCCGATCTGTTCGAACTGCTGCGCATGGACCCACTGGACACCTACCAGGTGCGCAGTTCGTGGGTAGCCGAAGCGACCAGTTGTGCACAGCAGTACATTCATGCGGTGTATCGCAAGCTGGAACCGGGCTTTGAGAAGCAAGCGTTCGACAATCGGCATCTGCTCGAATGGGAGCTGTACAGCAACTATCCCGACTGGGCCGCCGTGCAGCTGATTTCGTGTTACCCGGAAAACTTCATCAATCCCTTTGTACGCCTGCGCAAGACCAGCCTGTTCAGAACCCTTGAAAACAATCTCAATCAGGCACGCTTGAGCAACGATTCCGTGCAGTCGGCGCTGCAGGACTACCTGCAGACCTTCGAACAAACCTGCGATCTGGATGTGATCAGTTGCTACATGGACAGCATGACGCCGGCCCGCGCCAATTATTACTTTGTCGGGCGACAGCGGGTGCAGCCCTTCCAGTACTTCTGGCGCAAGGCCGAGATTGAACTGGGCAGCCAGAGTGTGGCGGTCAATCCTGCGGCCTGGAGTGAATGGCAAGCCGTGGAAATCCCCGTTGCCGACGAGGTGCTGGATATTCGCCCGGTGGTCTGGAATGGCCGGTTATGTCTGGTCTGGGCGCAATGGCGTGTGAAGGTCGCAGCGAAAGATGACTCAATCGATATTCCCTACAAACTGGACATCAATCTGGCGTTCATGACCCAGAACGGCCAATGGTCGGCGCCGCTGTGCCTGCACAGTTCGGAATACCAGACCAACCTTTTGCCGGGCACCCGGTTGATTGCGAGTGAGCGCCGCGATTATCTGGATCCCAAGGGCAAGCTGGGGGTTTTGCTGACGGGCAAGATAAGTGCGGGTACTGGTAACAATCCGCCTGAGAAACCGCTGAGGGTGCATGCGGTTTACGACGTGTTGATGCGCCCGGTCGCCGGCGACGGTGGGGCATGGCTGGATCTGGCGCTCCAGCATCGATTCGTCAGCAACGAAACGGTTCAGCATCCACTGAGCAGCCAGGTGACGGTCGTTCCCCGTGTCCTGACGGCGGGTTCCCTGACGCCGCATATGGATCTGCAAGTCATGGCGTTGCGGGTGGGAGATGAAGACAAGATCACGGTGCAGGGATATTGCAGGCCCACCGGACTTGCCAGTGCCATGGTGAATATGAGGCTGTGGCTCGAGGGCGCTACAGTTGTAGATCCTAAACCGCCAGAACAAGCGCTGGATCAGGCGGGTGGATGGGTAACCAAATCATGGGAATTCAGCCGAAAAAAAGGCACTTGGCCGATCCCGACCACTTTTGCATTAGCCTCCTCCACCGCTTATACGGGCGATAAGCGATTTGACCTGACCATTGTCGACCTCAAGGATTTCGTCCCGCCCACCTTGCGCAAAAACACTGTCGATGCGGCGCAGTTTCTTTCCTTCAATCAGTCTGACTTGCAACTGAAGTTCGTCCGGCTCAATTCATTGTTTGGCCCGGAACTGGTGCAGCGTTCCAATGGTCCCGTGGACGCCGTGCTGGACTGGAACACTCAGTTCATTGCCGAGCCGTCGCCCACCGGGGTGCCGTTCGTTGAGCCCAATGGTGCTTTCAACGGCGCCAATGGCCTGTTTTTCTGGGAGCTGTTTTTCCATCTGCCGCATTTGATGGCCACGCGCTTGCGCGATGAAGAGCGCTTCCGTGAGGCACAAAACTGGCTGCATTACGTGTTCGATCCACAGGCAACTGCCGATCCTCGGGAACATCCAGACTATCCCAACCCAAGACCGGCATACTGGCGTTGCCGCCCCCTGGACATCGTCAGAACTCCAGGCGATCCGGGTTGTGAAGTTCAGAACCCCACGGATCCGGATGCCATCGGCTACGCAGCACCGGCGCACATGCAGATTCTGGCATTCACCGACTATGTGAAAAACCTGATGAGCTGGGGCGACTGGTATTACCGGCAACTGACCCGCGACAGTCTGGTGGCCGCCAAGTTGTGCTACGTCCAGGCCGGGTTTCTGATGGGCAAGGCACCGACCGCCAACACGGCGACCCGTTGGCAAACCACCAAGGTCGCCGACTTGCTGGAGCAGAGCACTGTGCGGCCGCGGCTCGAAGCCTTTGAAAAGACGCTGAATTTCAGCCTGGCGGATTACCCGGTCGCTTCCGATACCCCGCCGATGCTCGGATTGTTGGCCTGTGGGCCCTTTGAAATCCCCATCAATCAGTCGCTGCTCGACCTGTATGCCGCGCCTGAACTACGGATGCACAACCTGCGCCACAATCTCACCAAAGAGGGCAGGCCTATGGATCTTGCGCTGTTCAGCCCGCCGACGGATCCCAATCAATTGCTGCGCGACCTGGCGACCGCTGGCGTGGCCGGGCCGAGACCGATGGGTGGGCGAATGGTGGTCAATGCCTTCCGCTGGCGTGTGACGTTCGAAGTCGCACTGCGGGCCGTGCAGGCGCTGCAGGATTACGGCAGTCAGGTGCTCAATCTGCTGGAGCGGCGTGATCGCGCCGAGCAGGAAGAATTGCAGCAAAACCATCTGGTGGAATTGGGCAGCTATGTCGAAACGGTGCAGGATCAGTCGATCGCCCAACTGGAGGCGAATGTGACAGCGCTGCAGCAAAGCCGGACCATGGCGCAGGAGCGGGCGGATGCTTACGCAGCGCGTTACAACGAAAACGTCTCGGCGATCGAATATCAGGTCATGTCGAGCCTGAAACAGTCGAAAACCTCCGCGTTGCAGGCCAGGGTCGTCAGGACCGCCGGGGGCGTCATCGGGGCGTTGCCGAAAATATTCGGCACCTCCAATGGCGGCTTCAAACCGGAACATGTGTTTGATGCAGCGGCTTTCGGCATGGAGGTTGCCTCGTCGCTGTTGCAGATCGATGCCGACAGCCAGGCCACGACCGAAGGTTACCGGCGTCGCCGAGGCGAATGGGCGCTGCAGCGTAATCAGGCAATGGCGGAGGTGCGTGCGCTCGATGAGCAGATCGTGGCGCAGAATCATGCGGTCGCTGCGGCACGATCCAGCCTTGCGCAGACCTTGCGGGCCAACAGTCAGGCATTGACGGTCTACAACTACCTGAAAAAACGTGCGAGCAATGCCGAACTGTTCGGCTGGATGCTCGGCCAGCTCAAGGCGCTGCATTATCAGGCCTACGATGCGGTCATCAGCCTGTGCCTCAGCGCCCAGGCTTCGCTGGCCGCCGAAACCGGTGATTACGATACGCAAATCCCCTTGCCTCAAGTGTGGCTCGACCATCGTCATGGGCTGACCGCCGGTGAGCAGTTGCGCGGGCATCTGCTGCGTCTGGAGCGTGAATATCTGCAACGCCACGAGCGACGGCTGGAGCTGGTAAAAACCATTTCCCTGCGACAGTTGTTCGACGACGAAGTGGAACCTCAGGTGGGCATTGCCAGCTGGGCGGATGCCTTGCAGCAACTGAAAGACACCGGGGTACTGGAATTCAGGCTGACCCAGTTGCTGTTCGATCGCGATCATCCCGGGCATTTCTGCCGGCAGATCAGTTCGGTAGAGGTCGAACTGCCGGTCCTGACCGGACCTTATGAGGATGTGCGGGCGACCTTGCTGCAGATCAGCAGCATGACGGCGACCCGGCCAACCACGCAGTCCGTGCAGTACTTGCACAATCCGGGCGGGGTAGCGCCGCTGGATGTGGTGATCAATTTGCGCAGTGCTCAGCAAATAGCCTTGTCGGTGGGCATCGCTGACAACGGTCTGACGAACATGAAGCCCGATGAAGGACTGCTCCGTCCGTTTGAATGCACTGGCGTGATCTCCGGCTGGAGATTGAGTGTCCCGTGGTCGGGTAAACGGCTGCAGGCCGCCATGCTTGCGTCGTTGACCGACCTCATTGTGCGTATCCATTACAGCGCCAAGGCCGGAGAGCCGACCTTCGTCCAGAAAGTCGTAGACCTGGTCACCCAGGCTGAAAACGCCAGGCTGAACAAACAGGCCAAAGGAGCGAGCGATCATGCATGAGCCAGTCATCCAAGCGAATCAAAGTCTGGTGCTCAACGGTGATTTCACTCAAGAGCTCGACCACTGGACTTACAAAGGGTCAGTCGGCTTAACGAGTGAAATGTATGAAGGCGCGTTTATCAGTTTCCTGGTGGCGGGGGTCGGTGGCTCGGTTACACAGCAGGTATCAGTGCCTAAAAAGCCCGATACCGGCGCCAGTTACGAACTGACATTTTTGTGCGAGTTTCGCCCGGGGCCTGACTGGTCGGGCCAGCTCGGAACGTTGCGCATCCTCAAGGGCAACACGGAGTTGATGAGCATCGAACTCAAGCGCGAGACGCTACGCAGCCTTGAGGACGATAACGCTCCTCTGGCGGCGGCACAGCCGTTGGATTTCAATCCGATTGCCTATCGCGAATTGCTGGATCACCTGGCGTTCGACAGCGGCGACACCTTGACCTTCGAAGTCAGCGGTGTGCCGAGCAACCCTTCAGATAATCGCTCGGTTGTGCGTATCACACGCATCGACCTTCAACTGAAACTGGAGCCCTTGAAGCTTGAGGCGCTAAGTCTGGACGAGGAAACCCTGACGCCAGGCCAGATGTTGTATCTGTGCCTGGGGGCATCCCATGGCGGCGCATCGGACGACCCTCTTTTCATGCCACACAAGCTGTCTTTTACCCCTGTAGCCGGCAGCGCCTGGCTGGATACCCAGATCGCATTGACCAGCCACGGCAACCCGATGGAAGCGGTCAAGGCTGATCCTGAATGGGGTGTCGATCAGGCGCTGCTGTCGCCATGGTCGCTCGACTGCCCGGCGATCGGCGAAGAGAAAAGCTACGATTTTTCGATAAACCTGGTTAACCAGTACAGCGCCGAACCTTATGAGCTTGACGTTTCGCTGGGGCATCACCGCCTGGCCTTTCGCGAGGTACAGGAAGCGGCTTACTACCCGGTGCTTGAATATGCGCAGAGTGTCCGGCTCGGCGTGCAAGTCGTTTCGTTCTACACCGGCCAGGCACTGGATGGCCGGACAGTGACCTGGACGGCGTCCGGGCAAGGTGTACTGGGGGCCGGGATCACTGACGAGCAAGGCTGGGTTTACTTTGATTTTGCACCGAGTACTGCGGGTGATGTGGTGATCAAGGCAGCGGTCGAAAGCCCTTATTACGCCAGTGGCGAAGTGACCCACGAATTTGCGGTCAAGGTGTTGGCGACGGATCCGTGGAAGGAGTTGCGATCCGTCGTCGAGGAGATAGAAACGCAGTGGGACGTGACCGGTTATCCCAACCGGGGCGCCGCGCACCCTGTCATCGTGCGCCTGCTCGCCGACAGCCCGTTGCAGGGCACTGATCTGTCGCTGCACTGGAGCGGCGTCGGGCACGAGCAATTGGGGATCACGGTCAGGCCGCCGCTCGAGGAGCCGGTTCCGTTCGATGGGCGCGACAGCCTCTGGACGCTGACCAGCGAGGACCGGCTCGACGGTCGCTTTGATCTGTCATTGGTCTGCTCAAAGCTGTTGTTGCCATCTGTAGCCAAACCGATGTCGCTGGCGCGCAACCGGATCAAGGTGGGGGAGGTGCGTGAGGCCAACAAATATCCGATCGTCGACGAGGCCGAGAGCGTGCTGCTGCGGGTGCAAGCGGTGCATGAAGTGGCCAGAGGCGATGGTGATCCGGTCAGCAATGCGTTGGTCGAATGGGTGATTCCCGACGGTGACCCGGTCCACAGTGCCACTGGGTCGGGCGGCTGGGCCAGTTTGCTGTATACGCCGAAAACTGCCGGGGAACAGACCATCACGGCCCGGCTCAAGGCGCACCCGGAAGCGATGTCGGTCGAGCACCCCTTCACCGTCACGGCCGTTGCCACCAACCCCTGGAAAAGTCAGGTGAAAATCTGGCTCGACGATGCTGAGGTTCAACGCAATACACTTGGCGTGCTTTGCCGACGTGGACAGACTCATACCCTCAGAGTCGAACCGGTTACCGGCAGTGATTGGCTCGGGCGCAACATCAGTCTGCACTGGCGCGGCGTTGATCCTGATATCGGATTGCGGCCCGCAGACCTGGAAACGCCCAAGCCATTGACGTTGCCAGGGCCGCAATGGCAACTGGTCTCCGACAGCAGCACCAGCCTTAGCAGCCTGTTTGAGCTGGAACTGCGCCTTGAAGGCGAGACAAACGTTCGCGAGTTGGCAGGACGGCTGATGTCTGCGGATCTGACGGAGGAAGTGGCGCTGCTGCTCGATCAGGTGCCATCGGCGCTGGATGATCGCAGCTTGTATCCGTGCCTGGGGGCCGTTCACCGCTTCAACGTTTTACCTCAGGCACTGAGCCCGTTGGTGGGGCTTGAGGCATCCCTGATCTGGTCGGGCACACCGGCCGAATCACTGGGCGCGACCGTCGCCCCGCCGCTGGAGCATACGCAGACACTGAACGACGGCGGCGCGATCTGGACGCTGGACTTCACCGGCAGTGAGACGCACGGCGAGTTTGCTCTGACCCTGGCCCTGCCTCAGTTGAGTTTCGAGGCGATCGCCAAGCCGATGACACTGGCTCACAACAAAGTCAGACTCGAGGCATGGCGCGAGTCGGCGGTGGATCCGGTCATTGGCCAGGCGCCGGCGTGGATGTGGGTGCAGGTGTACTCGCATTACACCAACCGCCCCGTGGATCAGGCACCGGTGAGCTGGATCATCGATGGCAATCCTCGCGATATCCAAACCTCGACCGATGGCTGGAGCGGCTTTGACTTCAGGCCGCAGGTCGCCGGGGAAGAGTCGGTAACCGCAGCGGTACTCAGTCGTTATGACGACTACGTAGATCGTCGTCCAATGACAGTCAGATCGCTGGCCAGTGATCCCTGGGAGGGGCTGATGGTCAGTTTCGACAAGCAGTCGGAACAGCCAATGGGTCAACAAACGTTCTTTCCGCGACGCAAGGGTCAACATGAACTACACGTGCGAGCGCTGGACGGCAGTGACTTGCTGGGTCAGTACCTGACACTGGGCATGACGGAGTCCGGGCCAGCGGCACTCGGCATTCGTTTTGAAGAACCGAGGCTCGGAGAACCCAGGTATTTCAGCGAAGCCGGATTGACCTACCAATTCAGGGTAGGCGATCTCAAGGATGGAAGCTTTGGTCTGGGCTTCTCGTCCTCTGGGCTGGCGCGCCTGTCACCGGTGAACGCGTTTTCGGTGGGGCAAGGCTCGCGAACGGTTAAAATCGCCGAGCGCCAGCGGATCAACAAAACGCTGCTGTGGAAGGAGGCTGTGTTAGAGCAGATCACCGTCATCTCGGTGGTCAGCGGCAAGCCGATGGTGGGCATGACCGTGACGTGGCGCAGCCCTGATCTCGGCGTAGTGACCTCGACTACCAATTTTTATGGGGTGGCGAAAATCGATTTTGTGCCGACGACGTCCGGTGCGTTTGAGCTGACCGCGACGGTGGGAGATGAGCAGAATTCGGATTCGGTTTCGATGGGGTTTTTCCTTCACGAGCCTCGGCAGATCAGCGCGTTGGTCATTGATAAGCCTGGCTATCCCGGCCAGCAAATGACTGCGCAGGCGTCGGTGGTTTCGGCAAATACCGGGGAGCCTCTGGCGGATGTCGAGGTGATGTGGAAATACGACAATACATCGATACCGGCAACACCTACGGATGCCGATGGCAAGGCAACGTGTCGTTTTACCTTCGGAACATCAGGCGGTGCTTTATGGGCGTCGGTAAAGGGCGGTCTGGCTGGCTGGGATGTGAAAACGCTGCAGTTGACCGCCCAAGAGCCTCCAGCGGCAGTCGAGTCCGTTGTCGCTTCGCCAAATCCGGTTCCCTTGCAGACCTATGTAACCATGACTGCGTTGGTCGTGAGTAAGGGGTCTCGAGAGCCGTTGCCTAACAGAACCATCCAAGTCTCAAATAATGGAGGTCCCTTCTTCCAAACCACTACCGATCACAAGGGGCGATATCAGAGTCATTGGAGGGCGATGTCCATGACGGATAACATTTCTCTCGCCGTCAGGCTCAACAACGCTGATGGCTCCTCGGACAGTGACGCCGTATATGTCCCGGTCGTGAGTTGATCACAGTTTAAAGTGCGGCACTTCGTTTCCAGCTGAGATACCGCGTCACCAGTTCGGCCCCCAACTCCGCTGGCCGAACATCCACCACCGGAACGCCATGAGCACTCAACTGCTCATGGAGTTCTGTTCGTTCATTCAAGTAACTCACCGTCCCGCAGTAGGCCAGAGCCTCAGGTAGCGTTTGCACCGGCGTATGGCGCAGGGTATCGAGCGTCTCCTCACGCAAACTCGCTACCAGTACTCGGTGTTGCGTGCTCAAACGTTTGACGGCGCCGAGCAGTTCTTCATCGTCTTCATCGCGCAGGTTGGTGACCAGTATCACCAGCGCCCGACGCTTTTGCCGGGCCAGCAACTGACTGGCGGCGGCCTGGTAATCGGCGGGGCGCTGGGTGGTGTCGAGGTCGTAGACACTGTTGAGCAGCGCGTTCAGTTGGCCGGCGCCTTTGACGGGTGCGAGATGGCGAGGTTGATCGCAGGCAAAGGTCATCAAGCCCACGGCGTCGCCCTGGCGCAGCGCGATGTAGCTGAGCAGCAGGCAGGCATTGAGTGCGTGATCGAAGTGCGACAGTTCATCGTCCTGGCTGCGCATGCGCCGGCCGCAGTCGAGCAGAAAGAGGATCTGCTGATCGCGCTCGTCCTGATACTCGCGGGCAATCGGTGTGCGTTGACGGGCGGTGGCTTTCCAGTCGATCTGGCGCAGGCTGTCGCCTTCACGGAATTCGCGCAACTGATGGAATTCCAGACCCTGACCGCGCCGTTGGCGCTGACGCACACCGAGCTGGCTGAGCCAGTTGTCCACGGCCAGCAGTTCACCGCCGTAGAGTCGGGCGAAGTCGGGGTAGACGCGGGTCTGGTCGCTGACATCGAGCAGGCGTTTGCCTGTCCATAATCCCAAGGGACTGGGCAGGCTGACTTCGCAGTGAGCGAAGCTGAAATGGCCGCGTTGGAGCGGGCGCAATCGATAACCGAGCAGGTTGCGCCGGCCGGGTTGCAATTCAATCGACAGCGGCAGGTTTTCGAAACTCAGCCCTGCTGGCGGGTGATCGAACAGTTCAATGTGCGTCGGTTCGCTGAAGTCATGTTCGACTTCCAGGCGCACTTCTCCCCAGCGCCCGAGCGCAAGGCTGCCCGGCATTTGCCGTGTGATGTGCGGTGTTGGCAGGCGTTGCAGGCGCAGGGCATCGAGCACCGCCAGGGCCAATAGCGCCAGCAGCAACCCCCAGTTGATCGATATCAGGCTGGCAGGGATGTCGACTTCCAGCGCCCGCAATGTACCCAGAACGATGCCGATCGCCAGCAGCAAGGCCAGCCAGATCAACAGCAGGCGTGAGGGTTTCACAGACGCGGCGCCGCAATCTGGTCGAGCAGTTGCTGCAGCACCTGATCGACCTGCAGCCCTTCAATGTCCAGCTCCGGGGCAATGCGTACGCGATGGCGCAGCACAGCCAGTGCGCAGCCTTTGATGTCATCCGGGATCACGAACTCACCGCCACGCAACAACGCGCGGGCACGGGCGCAACGCACCAGTGCGATCGAGGCGCGGGGCCCAGCGCCGAGAATCAGCCCCGGCCAGGTGCGCGTGCTACGGGCCAGACGCACGGCGTAGTCGAGCACCTGATCGTCCAGCGGCAAGTCACTGGCGATGCGTTGCAGGGCTTGCACATCCTTGGCTTGCAACACCGTGCGCAGCGGTTGCACATCGAGCATGTCGGCGCGGGTTGAACGGCTGACCTGGCGCACCATGTTCAACTCCTGATCCGCGTCCGGGTAGTCCATGCGTACCTTGAGCATGAAGCGGTCGAGCTCGGCTTCCGGCAGGGGATAGGTGCCTTCCTGTTCGATCGGGTTCTGCGTGGCCAGCACCATGAACGGTTGCGCGATGGGCAGGGCGCGGCCTTCGAGTGTGACCTGCCGTTCCTGCATCGCTTCGAGCAGTGCCGCCTGGGTTTTCGCCGGGGCGCGGTTGATCTCGTCGGCCAGCAACAGGTTGGTGAACAGCGGACCCTTGCGCAGCTTGAACTGCTCGGTTTGCAGGTCGTACACGGCGTGGCCGGTGACGTCGCTGGGCATTAGATCCGGGGTGAATTGAATCCGCGCAAACTCGCCGCCGAAACAACGGGCCAACGCGCGCACCAGCAGGGTTTTGCCTAACCCCGGCACACCTTCAAGCAATACGTGGCCACCGGCGATGAGCGCCGTGAGCACGTCGTCGATCACCTGGTTCTGGCCGATCAAGGCTTTCTGCAATTCGCCGCGCACCGCTTGCGCCAATTGGCTGGCACGCTGGCGTTGCTGGGCGGCGTGGCTGGCGCTGCCGGGCTCGATCTGTTCGGTCATAGCGTGTTCCTCAAGGTTTGCAGGTGGGCGACCTGGCGGCAGAAATCGGCGCTGGAGATCCGCCGGTTCGGCACCGGGCTCAGGGCCTGGCTGATAGCGCGGGTGGGTTGCCGGGTCAGGCGCGACAATGCCAGCCATTGTTCGGCAACGTTCAATTGATCAAAGCCGGGATGGCGGCGACGGGCGCGGCGCAACACATCCTGTTGCAGTGCTTGCAGCAGTGCCTGTTGGCCGTTGTGGCGCAGCAGGAAATCGGCACTGGCGCGCAGGTGCTCCTGCAACTGCCGGCGTCCGCTCGGAGCGGGTCGCTGAAGCGGGCCGTGGCGTACCGCGACGTGCCAGAGCCACAGGCCGATCAACGCGAGCAGGGCGACGATGGCTTGCGGGAAGTAGCGCCAGAGCAAGGTCAGCAGGCCATCGTGCTCGGTGTTGTAGATCAACGTGACGTCGGTATCGGCACTCAGGTACCAGAGCAGCCAGGCGTTGTCGTATTGGCTGATGATGTTGTTCTTCCACAACTCGGCATCGGTGACCACGGTGATCGAGCCAAGGCTGTAGGGCAGTTGCATCATGTGCGTGGCCTTGGCGCTGTTGGCCCAGGCTTGCGCAAGATTCTTCGGGTCGTCGAGGTGGAAGTCGGTGTCGAAGCCGGCGTAGGCCGGTGCGTCTTCGTCTTCCAGATAGAGTTTGGTCAATTGCGGGAAGCGGTCTGGCGCCACGTCGGCGGGCAGGTCTTTCAGATCCTTGCTCAGGGATTGATGCAGTTGCACCCGATCAAGCAACAGGTCATTGCTTTGTTTGCTCTGCTCATCCCACAGCGATTCGGCGACGAACACCAGCCGTCCGCCGGCCCGCGTCCAGTTCAACACTTGCTCAACCTGACGCGGAGTCATGCGCGAGCGGTCGTTGAACAACAGCAACGTATGACGGCGAGGGTCGATTTGCGGCAGTACCGCGAGGCTTTCGGCATGGCTGACCATGAGGCCGCGCTCGCGCAAAAACAGCTCGGCCGCCAGATAAGGATTGGCTTGCGCGGCGGGCGAGGGGCCGTGATCGACTTCTTCCTGATAAGGCTTGGCCTTGAGATAGAGGAACACGCTCAGCGTCCCGATTAACAGGGCGATCAACGCCGCGACCCACCACAGTGTCCGGCGACTCAACGGGCGGCTCCGGGGCCGAACAAGGCGCGCCAGCCATCGCACAATTCCTGCTGCATGGACGCCGGTGGTACTCGATGCCCGTAGGCCATGTTCTGCCAGTGATTAGTCAGGTTGCGGCTGAAGGCGAGCAGTTCGGGGCGTTGCAATTGCTCCACGTGCGCGAGCACCTGGAGTTCGGTGTCGGCGGGTTTCAGGCTCAGATCGAAGTCGTGAAGCAGATGGCTGAGCAGCCCTCGATAGAGCAGGCCCAACGCTGCGCGGGGTTGGCTTTGCCACAGTTGTTCGGCATGGGCGGCGATGTCGTCAGGCAAGGTGTCGCGGTTCAAATCCAGACCGAAGGCTTGCTGCGGAAACGCTCGTTTCGGTTTGGAAGGCAGTCTGGGGCGGCGGCTGACAAAGGCCTGGAGAAACTCGCGATAGCGCCAGACCAGCCAGCCCAGCGCAGCAATGAGCGTGCCCCACAACAGCACTTCAATGACCTTCGCCAGCACATTCAAGTGTTGTCCGTCGAGCCAGCCCAGCAGGGTTTTCAGCCACTGCGGCGCGTCACCCGGTTTTTGCGCTTCGGCAGGTTTCGCCGGATCTTCGCCAAAGCGATAGCGGGTGACGACTTCCTTGTTCTTGAACAGCGGCTGTTCAAGCAATGCCTTGATACTGTCCCGTGAGGCCTGGCTAGTGAGTGGTTGATTCAACAAGCGCGGTGCCTGCGGACTGTCATCAGGCTCGGCCGCCCAGGTCGACGGCATATTCGGCAGCACCAGACAGACCGCCAGCAGCAATCCCAACACAGCGTTGTTCAGCCGATGACGCAAGCGGCGGAACACCAGTTCGATGTCCCACGCTTCCAGTTGTGTGCGTCGGTTCAGATAAAGGCTGAAACCGCAGGCGACGTAGATCGGCTCCCACACCACCAGCACCAGCGCGTAGAAAGCATTGGTCAGATGTTCCAGCCAGCGCCAGTCTTGATCCGCCGCGAGAATCAGTGACTGCCAGCTCCAATCCGTTTCGACCTGTTGCGGCAGCAACATGTAGAACAGCACCATCAGGCCAATCCACAACGCGGTTTCCAGATGCACGCCGATGATCGTCAGCCATTGCGCAGCGCCGGCGTTGCGTTGCAGCAGCACGTGCAGGCGTTGTTGCCGGGCACTGCCGTCGAGACCTTCGAGTTGCACCACCGGCAGCAGAAAGCTGCGGCTGAAACTCAGGCGGCGCCAGGTCAGGCTGGCCAGCAGTTGCGGTTTGAGCAGGCGCGGCCATTCGCGCAGGGCTTGCTTGAGTGTCGGCGTTTCGCCAAACAGCGCTTGCGACAGGATGTACAGCGGCAGGCGTTCGTACGCCGGTTTCAACCACCAGAAGATAAACACCGCCAGCGACGGCGAATCCCACAGCAGCAGGCTGAGCAGGGCGAACAACGGCAGAGTGACGATCGCCCAACTGGTCATCAGCAGACGCCGGTGTTGCTGGCTCATCAGCACGCCGAGGTCCATGGCCTCCCAGGTCGTGCGCGGGCGGATCACCACGGTGGCGTCACTCAGGCGCATGACGGGTCCTTCCAGCGAACGACAGATAGAGCGCGACCAACGCCCAAAGCCCGGCGCCGACCAGATATTTGGTCAGCGGCGTGACAGTGGTTTTCGACGACCAATAGGCTTCGATAAACGCAGCAATCAGCAGGAACAACATCACGCCGCAGACCAGCAACACGCTTTTGCGCGCCGCCCGTTGCAGCGCTTCACCGCGCGTCAGCCGTCCGGGTGCGATCAACGCCCAGCCGAGTTCCAGGCCAGCCGCGCCGGCGAGGGCAATGGCGGTGAGTTCAAAGGCACCGTGGGCGATGACAAATGACCAGAAGGTCTGACCGAAACCGATCTCGCTCAGATGCCCGGCCACCGCGCCGATGACCATGCCGTTGTAGAGAAGAAAGAACGCACTGCCCACACCCAGCAACAAACCGCTGGCGAAAGTCTGGAAGGCAATGCCGATGTTGTGCATCACGTAGTAACCGAACATCACCCAGTCTTCGCTGGCCGCGCGCTCGGCGGGGCGCCCGAGATGGCCGGCGACCGGGTCATACATGCCTTGCATCTCGCGCACCTGATCGGCGGGGATCAGGTTGTAGATCAGTTCGGGAAACACGTACACCAACACGCCGACGCCGATCAGACTGGCGAAGAACAGCAGGCTGGCGACCAGTACAAACGGCCATTCGGCGCGTACCAGTCTGGGAAAGTCGGCGAGGATGAAACTCAGCACATTAGCGCCGAGCCGGCTGCGGTGGCGGTACAGCTGTTGATGCCCGCGTAACACTTGTTGTTGCAATGAGTCGATGAGAAAACTGCTGTAGCCGCGCTCCTGAGCCAGCGCGAGATGCTGACAAAGCCTGCGATAGGCCTTGGGGAAACCGGCGACTTGTGAGGTGTCCTTGCCATGTTCAAGGCGTTCGAGGGCCAGCGCAAAACGCTCCCATTCGGCCTTGTGGCGACTTTCGAAAAGGCTTTGCTTCATGTCGGGCCCAACAAGCCGCGAGCGATGCCGTTGAGTTCAGCGACAGCTTTGGGCGCGGAAATATGCAGAGGCTGGGCGAGCAGCGCCGCCAGTTCATTGACCCGCGCTGACGATAATTCCCCTTGGCGCTCGGCAAAACCCAGCACGGCGCGTTGTTCCGCGAGTGTCAGGGGGACGGGCGAACGCCGTGGTTCGGCTTCAGGCAGTTGCGGGCGAGTCAGCGGGCGTTCGCTGTAGACCACCAACGTACCGGCAGCGATGTCGCCGAGGCGTTTGAAGGTCGGGTGGTGCAGGCAACTGAGGGTGCCAAGGAAGTAGCCGAAGGGCAGCAGATCGACAAAGCGCAGCAGGTTGCGCAGCAGCGAGGCCGACCAGCCAATCGGAGTGCCGTCATCGTGCACCACGCGCAGCCCCATCCATTGTTTACCCGGCGAGCGGCCCTGACGCAGCACTTCGAACAGCACCATGTACCACCAACTGATCGCAAACATCAGCAGTGAACCCAGGCCCATGCCGAGCTTGCCGAGAAACGCCAGGGCGATGAACAGCACGCCCATGATCAGGCCGCGAATACCCAGATCGATCGCGAAGGCCACGGCCCGCACCATCAACCCGGCGGGGCGCAACGGCAGATCGATGCCTTCCGGCGTTTCGACCTGATACCGCGTATCCAGCGGCGGGGCCAGCGGTGCTTTCCTTGGCGGTGCTGTAGGCTCGAGCATGGGCTACCTGATGTTCGCCTGTTCGGGGTGCAAGTGAGGTCGATGCTAGCAGCCTCACGGGGGGAAACGACATAACTATGTATTGCACCGCGTGTGGCTCGCAGTGATTGAATGACGCGAGGCTGGCCGCGAGCGCGGTTGAACGCCTAGACTTCGCCGATCTTCAGTTCAGGAACCGCCCGTGACTTCAATCTTCTGGTACGACTACGAAACCACTGGCATCAATCCCCGCTGCGACCGTCCGTTGCAGGTCGCCGGGATTCGCACCGATCATGACCTCAACGAGATCGATGAGCCGGTCAACCTCTACTGCCAGCCCAGCGAAGACATCCTGCCGCACCCGGCGGCGTGCGCCATCACGGGCATCACCCCGGGCCAGCTCGCCGAAAACGGTTTGAGCGAAGCGGATTTCATGACCCGTGTTCATGCGCAACTGGCTGCTCCCGGCACCTGCGGGGCGGGTTACAACACCTTGCGTTTCGACGACGAGATGACGCGCTACAGTTTGTATCGCAATTTCTTCGATCCTTACGCCCGCGAGTGGCAGGGCGGTAACAGTCGCTGGGATCTGATCGACGTGGTGCGCGCCGCCTACGCGCTGCGTCCCGACGGGCTGGTCTGGCCGACGGACGACGACGGGCGGGTGACGCTCAAGCTCGAACGCCTGACCGCCGCCAACCATATTGATCACGGTCATGCCCACGAAGCCCTGTCGGACGTGCGCGCGACCATCGCCCTGGCGCGGTTGATCCGTCAGAAGCAGCCAAAACTGTATGACTGGCTGTTCCAATTGCGCAGCAAGCAAAAGGTCATGGATCAGATTCGCTTGTTGCAGCCGCTGGTGCATGTTTCCGGGCGCTTCTCGGCGGCGCGCAGTTATGTTGGCGTGGTGCTGCCGCTGGCCTGGCACCCGAAAAACCGCAACGCGTTGATCGTCTGCGACCTGCACCTCGATCCGCAGGGCTTGCTCGATCTGGATGCGCAAACCCTGCGCCAGCGCTTGTACACCCGCCGTGGCGATTTGCCTGAGGGCGAGTTGCCGGTGCCGCTCAAGCTGATTCATGTCAACCGATGCCCGGTGGTGGCTCCGCTGTCGGTACTGCGTGCGCAGGATCAGCAAAGGCTGGGTCTGGACATGGCGCTTTATCAGGAACGCGCGCTGCGACTAACTGACGCACAACAAGTTTGGAAAGATAAAGTTGCTGCGATTTATGTCAGCGAAGATTTCACCCCGAGCGAGGATCCGGAACAACAGTTGTACGACGGTTTTATCGGTGACCGCGACCGGCGTCTATGTGAGCAAGTGAGGAGCGCTGACCCTTCGCAATTAGCGCAAGAGCAATGGCCTTTCGATGATGAACGTTTGCCTGAATTACTCTTTCGATATCGAGCACGTAACTTTCCCGAGACCTTGAGTTTTGAAGAGCAGGAACGCTGGCGGATATTTTGTCAGCAGCGTTTGTCCACACCTGAATGGGGTGCGCCGAATACCTTGCAATCTTTTACAGAGGCCGCAGAGCAATGGTCGCTTAGTGCGACACCGATGCAGAGAGCCGTACTCGATGAATGGCAGAATTATGTCCAGGCATTACGCAAACGTTTGAATCTTTGAAATCGAACATGATCGGCGCTAATTTTCGCGGATAAAAAAAACGCCAGCATTCGCTGGCGTTTCTTTTCGTGGCAGATTGGTCTGCGACGGGTACTGCGGCTTAGCCCAGCAGGGTAGCCCAGCCTTCAACCACATCACCGCCCCACTTGGCTTTCCACTCTTTCAGAGTTTTGTGGTTGCCACCTTTGGTTTCGATGACTTCGCCGTTGTGCGGGTTTTTGTATTGTTTAACTTTGCGCGCACGCTTGGTGCCGGTAGTTTTTACTGCGCCACCGCGTGGTGCTTTGGTTTTCGATTCTGGATCCAGCAGCGCGATGATGTCACGCAGGGATTTGGAATATTCACCCATCAGGGTGCGCAGTTTGCCTTCGAATTCCAGCTCGGCTTGCAGTTTGTCGTCTTCGGACAGGTTCTTCAAACGGGCTTGCAGCTCTTTGATAGCTTCTTCGGTGGCGCGATATTCGTTGATCAAGGACATGATTACTACCTTAGTAGAGTGCTGAATGGCAGGGGACAGTGCCGCAATAATAGTCAGGCTGTTTCATCAAGTAAACATTTAACCGGACTTTTTATTTAAATTAGTTACGAAAGAAACCGGCAATTTGAATGTTCAGTTAAATAGTGTGATGCAGTCATCACAGATATTCACAGTCAAAGGATCAAACAGGGCTCGCGCAGCGCCACGAGGGTGACGTTTGTCGCCGTCAGAAATCCGAGTGTCGAAGCAGTGCGCGCTTGGGCGCTCATCAGTACTGCAGTTTTGCCGCGCAATCGCTAGAATGGCCGCCTTTGCGAAGTTCTGGAGTTCCCCCCTCATGCGCACTTTTCGGCTGGTGATATCTTGCCCGGACCGCGTTGGCATCGTTGCCAAAGTCAGTAATTTTCTGGCAGCCCACAACGGCTGGATCACCGAAGCGAGCCACCACTCGGACAATCAGGTCGGCTGGTTCTTCATGCGTCACGAAATTCGTGCCGATTCGCTGCCTTTCGGAATTGAAGTTCTGCGCGAGAAGTTCGCGCCGATCGCCGAAGAGTTCTCGATGGACTGGCGCATCACCGACACCGAGCAGAAAAAACGTGTTGTGCTGATGGCCAGCCGCGAATCCCACTGCCTTGCTGACTTGTTGCACCGCTGGCACAGCGATGAGCTGGACTGTGAAATCTCCTGCGTGATTTCCAACCACGACGACCTGCGCAGCATGGTCGAGTGGCATGGCATTCCTTACTACCATGTCCCGGTCAATCCGCAGGACAAGCAACCGGCCTTCGACGAAGTGTCGCGTCTGGTCAAACAGCACGATGCCGAAGTGGTGGTGCTGGCGCGTTATATGCAGATTCTGCCGCCAGACATGTGCCGTGAATATGCGCACAAGGTCATCAACATTCACCACAGCTTCCTGCCGTCGTTCGTCGGCGCCAAGCCGTATCACCAGGCGTCGCTGCGTGGTGTGAAGCTGATCGGCGCGACTTGCCACTACGTGACCGAAGAGCTGGACGCCGGTCCGATCATCGAGCAGGACGTGGTCCGTGTCAGCCACAGTGACAGCATTGAAGACATGGTGCGTTTCGGCCGTGATGTCGAGAAGATGGTGCTGGCTCGTGGCCTGCGTTATCACCTCGAAGATCGCGTGCTGGTGCACGGTAACAAGACTGTGGTGTTCTGATCGAACTCACGCAGGCTTGAAAAACCAAGGGTCTGGGCGTTCAATCGCCCAGACCCTTGTTCATTTCAGCCCCGAGGAAACCTTCATGAGTGATCCACTGGACAAAGCCACTTCCAAAGCACCGGCGACTTTGGGTGAGGGTTGTTTGAGTCGATTTGATCCCGAGGACATGAGCCCGGAGGATGGCACCGAGTTTCCCGGCGCTGCCGAGTTGTGGGAACAACTCAAACCGGAGTCTGATGATGAAACAGTGGATGCCTGAAAAGATCGCAGCCTTCGGCAGCTCCTACATTGAAACCCTATCCCTGTAGGAGCTGCCGAAGGCTGCGATCTTTTAAGCTTGACGCACTTTCATGAGTTTCCTTAGCAAAGGCCGGCCCAGCATCAACAAAAACACCGGCCCTCCGATCAGCAGATAAAAGTAATACGTCACCACCCGCCAGATCAGAATCGCCGCCGCTGCGGTGGATTTCCCCACCATCGGCGCCAACAGCGCTGCCGACGTCAACTCTGCCGCCCCAGCACCGCCTGGCAACAGACTGAACTGGCCAGCGCCCAGCGAGAGCATCTGCACCAGAAAACTCCAGGCCCACTGCAAGTCCGCGCCCAACCCGCGTAGCGCCAGATACAGCACGCTGTAGCGCAGCAACCAATGCACACAGGTCAGAGCGAATACTTTGATCAATGTTTGCCAGGGCAACTTCAACGTATCGGTAAACGCCGCGAGAAAGTGCAGTAACTTGCGCGCCCAGCGACGACGGGTACCGGCCTTGACGTTCATCCTTGCCAACAGGCGACCGCTCAGGCGAATCAAGGTGCGGTGATAGCGCGCGACCAGCACACAACTGAACAATCCCCCGAACAGCGAAATCGCACTGACGGTCAGTAACCACTCGAGGCGATCACTGAGGTGCTGGAACAGCGCATAAATCAGAATCCCGCTGAGGGCGCAGAGAAAGAACAGCAAATCGCTGAGCTGATCCATGGCAAACACCGCGCTGCCCCGCGCCGGACGCACGCCTGATCGGGCCAGCAGGGCCATGATCGTCAGCGGTCCGCCACTGCCGCCGGGTGTCGCGCAATAGGCGAACTCGGCGGCCATCACTACTCCAAGGCTTTGCAGCGGCGTGACGCGCTCGCGCTGATCACCGAGCAACAGGCGCAGGCGCAAGGTATTGATGCCCCAGCAGAGCAGGATCATGCCGAACATGATCAGCAGCCAGTGCAACGGGAAACTCTGCAGTCGCGCCCAGGTTTCGCCGCCACCCAGCACAACCGGAATCAGCACCGCCGCGAGCAGGCCGATCAGCAAGAGAATGCCGCGACTCATGCGACACGTCCCCATTGACCGCGCTGTTGGTCGAGCCAGTGGATTTTGCTCATCGGTACGCGTCCTTCACTCAGTAGTCGTTCGAGGGTGTGCAGCCAGTAATCACGGGAATAACCGTGGTGCATGTCCACGGGATGCAAGCCTAGACGAATCACCGGCGCCTGACGCCAACGCAGTTGACGCTGCTCGTTGACAATCTTCGATAAGCCCCTTCGCCAGGCGCTGCGGGCGCTCCAGACCAGACCAGGCGCATCGAGGGGGGTGAAATCCGGCAAACGATAAAGATGCTGCGGATCACTGGTGTAGCGCAGCGGTAACTCGCGCAGGGCCTGGCGGGTGCCGTCGCTCATCAACCACGCCGGGGCAACGAAACCGTGCAGCGGCCAGTCGCGGTGCTGGAAGATTTCGATGCCGGCGCGCAGACGGGCGAGGGCGGTTTCACGGGTTAAACGATAGAACTCGCCTTCATGGGTGTAAACGCGGCGCATGAACCAGTCGCGCGGTGTCGTCGGGCCGGGCTCCTGGTCATCGTGGAAATAACCATGCAACGCCAACTCATCGCCACGGGCAACGCGCGTATCGAGCATTTGGCAAAATGCCGGGTGATCGTCGAGGGCATTGTGCCGGTGGAAGTCGGGTACGACCAGCCACGTCATCGGCACGTTGCCCAATGCGTCGACGGCCTCGACAAACGGTTGGTAGTCCGCCCACGTCGACGGTGCCACATCGTGCAGCACCAGCAAGACGGCGGGATTATTCACCGATTCAGGCATTGGCCACCCGTGGCAGCGTATGTCCGAGAACCGCGTGATAGTGGCCCAACAGACTGTCGACCACCGTGTCCCAGGCGTAGTGAGTTTCGACATGCTGGCGGGCCTGAGCGCCGAGCCTGGTACAGCCGCGACTGAACAGTTCGCGCACGGCATTGGCCATCGCCTGCGGGTTGTTCGGTGCACAAAGCAGGCCGCAGGATTCAGTGACAATCTCTTCGAATGCCCCGGCCGCCACCGCCACCACGGGAATGCCGCAGGCCATGGCTTCGAGGATCACCAGGCCGAAGGTTTCCTGATCGCCGGCATGCAGCAAGGCATCCGCACTGGCCATCAACTGCGCGACGCGTGGCGCGGGGCAGAATTCGTTGATCACGCTGACGTTGTCCGGCACGGCCGTGGGCATCGACGAACCGACCAGCAACAAGTGATAACGCGGGCCGAGGCGTTGCATGCATTTGAGCAGCACCGGCAGGTTTTTCTCTTTCGAACCGCGCCCGGCGAAAATCAACAGGCGAGTGTCCTCGGCGATGCCCAGCTCCGCACGCAGATTGCTGTCTCCTGCATCCGGATGAAAGGTCTGCAGATCCACACCCAGCGGCTGTACGAAAACATTACGTACGCCGAGGCCGGTAAGCTTGTCAGCCATGACCTGACTGGGTGCGAGCACTCGGTCGAAGTTGCCGTAAAGTTTGGTGACGTACGCCTCGATATTCGGCGTGACCCAATGGCCCATGCGATTGCTGATCAGCAGCGGCAGATCCGAGTGATAGAAGCCGATCACCGGCACATCGAGTTGCCGTCGCGCATCCAGCGCGGCCCATGCGGTCAGGTAAGGGTCACCGACTTCGATCAGATCAGGCTGCAAATCCTGCAGGACATTTCGCCAAGGGGCGAGGCGAAGGGGGAAGCGATAACCCTTGCCGAACGGCAGGGCGGGGGCGGGAACCGTATAAACACCGTCGTGTTCGCTGAAATGCGCACCGGGGATCAACAGGCTGTGGCGAGTGCCGGGTTTGACGCTCAACCGGCGGTGTTTGGCATCCAGATAAGTACGCACGCCACCGCTGGCCGGGGCGTAGAACATGGTGATGTCGGCGATATGCACGGTGATCAACCCTCCGCTGCGTGGTTCTCCCTTGGTTGACCTTTATCAAGAATAGATGTTCGGTCGGGATTGCGCGGTAGAGCTGAAGAGCACCCTCACCCTAACCCTCTCCCGGAGGGAGAGGGGACTGACCGAGGAGGATGTTGGAGGTACGCCGACTTGAGAGACCTGAGTCGAACTCGAATTTTGAACAGCATGAAGATCGGCTCCCTTTCCCCCTCGCCCCCCTGGGGGAGAGGGCTGGGGTGAGGGGGGGAAGCTCTTGATCTTCAGATCCGGAAGCTGCCAACCAACTGCTTCAGACGCGAAGCCTGCTGCTCCAGGTCCGAACACGCCCGCAACGTCGCCTGCAAGTTCTCCACGCCTTCCTGGTTCAGCGTGTTGATCTCGGTGATATCGACATTGATCGACTCAACTACCGCGGTCTGCTCCTCGGTCGCGGTCGCCACCGACTGGTTCATCCCGTCGATCTCGCCAATGCGCTGAGTCACGCTGTTCAAGCGCTCCCCGGCCAGGTTGGCAATCTCGACACTGTCCTGACTGTGGCGCTGGCTATCGCTCATGGTGCTCACCGATTCACGGGCGCCGACCTGCAGCTCCTCGATCATGGTCTGCACTTGTTGCGCCGATTCCTGGGTGCGATGCGCCAGATTGCGCACTTCATCGGCCACCACAGCAAAACCACGACCGGCCTCACCGGCACGCGCCGCTTCAATCGCCGCGTTAAGCGCGAGCAGGTTGGTTTGCTGGGAAATGCTGGTGATCACTTCAAGAATCTGGCCGATGTTCACGGTTTTGCTGTTCAGCGATTCGATGTTACTGCTCGACGCGCTGAGCATGTTCGATAGTTGATTCATCGCCTTGATGCTGCGATCCACCACTTGCTGGCCGTCTTCAGCCAGACCGCGTGCATCACTGGCCTGATTCGAGGCCTGGGCGGCATTGCGGGCGATTTCCTGCGCCGCAGCACCAAGCTGATTGATCGCTGCAGCGACACTGCTGGTGCGCGAGGCTTGCTGGTCGGAGTTGTACATCGACGAGTTCGACGCAGCGACCACGCGCAGGGCGACTTCGTTGACTTGTCCGGTCGCCGAAGACACTTCGCGGATCGAACCGTGAATACGCTCGACGAACCGGTTGAACGCGGTACCGAGGATGCCGAATTCATCGTTATTGACGATGGTCAGGCGTTTGGTCAGGTCGCCTTCACCATCGGCAATGTCTTCCATGGCGCGGGTCATTACATGCAGCGGCTGGATCAGCAGGCGGATCAGCATGCCGAGCAGGGCAATGATGATCGCCACGGCAATCACGGTCGCGATTACTGCCGAGGTGCGGAATTCGCTGAGCATCGCGAACGCCTGATCCTTGTCCACCGACAGACCGATGTACCAGTTCACCGACGGCAGGCCTTTGATCGGCGCGAAGGTGACGATGCGCGTCTTGCCGTCGACGGTGACTTCACTGAAGTCGCTGCTGATGCGCGGGGTGTCCTGCGGATAGGCTTCTTTCAGTGATTTCATCACCAAGGCCTTGTCCGGGTGCACGAGGATCTTGCCATCGGCGCTGACCAGGAACACATAACCCATGCCGTCGAAATCCCGGGCGGCGAGGGTGTCGACCAGCGATTGCAGACTCAGGTCACCGCCAACCACACCGACGCTCTGACCGGCCTTTTTCGAGGCGGTGGCGATGGAAATGATCAACTGGCCGGTGGCGGCGTCGATGTACGGTTCGGTCAGGGTCGAGGTGCTGCTGCTTTCGGCACCTTTATACCAAGGGCGCACGCGTGGATCGAAACCGTCCGGCATCTTCGCATCCGGGCGGATGGTGAAGTGGCCAGTGGCATCGCCCAGATAGGAAGCCATGAACGTCGACGTCAGGGCTTTCTGTTCCAGCAAGCTGGCGACGTTGGCAGGTTCGGGGTAGATGGCAATGTTCTGGGCGGCGTTTTCGATCAGCAGAATGCGACCGCTGAGCCAGGTCTGGATATTGCCGGCAGTGACCTCGCCCATTTCGTTGAGGTAGTTGTTCAGGTCATCGCGGATCGCATTGCGCTGTAGCCAGTCGTTGTACAGCGTAAACGAGGCAAAGGCGGCGATAACGATGAGGGCGGCGGCAAGCAAAATTTTATGGCTGAAGCGCAGATTTTTGTTCATGGCTTGGGGTTCCGCTAAGGTCTTAATGTCCAGGGCGTGCTTTTATAGAAGCGCGCAAAATGGGCAAGGGTGAAAACAAGCTGATATTTCCGTCTCTCCTTAGGGAAATGTCCGGCCTGACTTGTGGTCGGGTCTCTCACTCTTCTTTATCGGCCATGCAGAATCAAAGATTAACCATTGGGTGACAAAATGCCTGACTCCTCGCAACTCGTAATCGGCGCCGACCTCGCAGGCCAACAGATTGCTCAGGCCATGCGCCTGGCGAACCGCCACGGACTGGTCGCCGGCGCCACCGGTACCGGTAAAACCGTCACCTTGCAACGTTTGGCCGAGGCGTTCAGCGACGCCGGGGTCGCGGTGTTTGCCGCTGACATCAAGGGCGATCTGTGTGGCCTCGGTGCCGCCGGCAACCCGCAAGGCAAGGTCGCCGAGCGTATCGCCGGGATGGCGTGGCTAAACCACAAGCCGCAGGCGTATCCGGTGACCTTGTGGGATATCCACGGTGAGTCCGGTCATCCGTTGCGCACCACGTTGAGCGAAATGGGCCCGCTGCTGATTGGCAGCCTGCTGGAGCTGACCGACAGTCAGCAGTCGGCGCTCTACGCAGCCTTTAAGGTTGCCGATCGCGAGGGCCTGTTGCTGCTGGATCTGAAAGACCTGAAAGCGCTGCTCAATCACCTCAAGGACAATCCGCAGCTGTTGGGCGATGACGCCGCGCTGATGACTACTGGCTCCAGTCAGGCACTGTTGCGCCGCTTGGCGATCCTTGAGCAGCAGGGCGCTGAAGCCTTGTTCGGCGAACCGGCACTGCAACTCGAAGACATTCTGCAACCGACCGCCGATGGCCGTGGGCGTATTCACTTGCTCGACGCCAGCCGTCTGGTGCACGAGGCGCCGAAGGTCTACGCAACGTTCCTGTTGTGGCTGCTGGCTGAGCTGTTCGAGCAGTTGCCGGAGCGCGGCGATGCCGACAAACCGCTGCTGGCGCTGTTTTTCGATGAAGCGCATTTGCTCTTTGGCGATACGCCCAAGGCCTTGCAGGAACGGCTGGAGCAAGTGGTGCGTTTGATCCGTTCCAAAGGCGTTGGCGTGTACTTCGTCACGCAGTCGCCGGCGGACTTGCCGGATGACGTGCTGGCGCAACTCGGCTTACGCATTCAGCACGGTTTGCGCGCCTTTACCGCCAAAGAGCAGAAATCCCTGCGCGCGGTGGCTGACGGCTTCCGGCCGAATCCGGCGTTTGACAGTTTGTCAGTGTTGACTGAACTGGGGATTGGCGAGGCCTTGGTCGGTACGCTGACTGAAAAAGGCACGCCGGAAATGGTCCAGCGCGTACTCGTGGCGCCACCGCAATCGCGAATCGGGCCGTTGACTGAAACCGAACGCACGGTGCTGATTGCCGGCTCGCCGTTCAAGGGGCGCTATGACAAGCCGATTGATCGGGAGTCGGCGTATGAAATTCTGATGGGGCGCAAAGGGCTGGCGCCGGAGGCCGAAGTGCCAGCGGGTAAGCCAGCAGATGAAGAGCCTAGCCTGGCCGACAGGGCAGGGGAGTTCCTCGGTACGGCGGCAGGGCAGGCGTTGAAGTCGGCGATGCGCCAAGCTGCCAATAACCTCGGTAAGCAATTGGTTCGCGGCTTGATGGGCTCTTTGCTCGGAGGCAGCAAACGCCGCTAAAAGCAAAGATCGCAGCCTGCGGCAGCTCCTACAGGAGAATTGCGTTTCATCTGTAGGAGCTGCCGCAGGCTGCGATCTTTTGTTTTTTCTTCAGGTTTTGGCCTTGGCGTGCGCCGCCAGTCGCTCCAACGCCGCGCGCAAACCTGGATCAGTGATCCCGTCCGCCGTGGCCTGAATCGTCGCCGCCGCATCCGTCGACAAATCCATGGTGTGCCCGGCCGCTCCGCGTTGAACGGTCGGCGGCTGCACCTTGAACAGAATCCGCGTCAGACTGGCGAACTCGTCGAACATCTGCAATTGCCGCTGCAGGCGTTTTTGCTGGTAGCGCAGGCGTGTGGCCCAGTGGCCATCAGTGACAATCAACAGCAAACTGCCCTCACGCCACGAGGCGACATGGCAATGTTCACGGGCTGCAGGTTGCAGTTGGCTTTCGAGCAGGCGCTGCAGATGACCCAGTCGTTGGGCATGGCCGAGGATGGCTTTGAGCGGCTTGGCTTCGCGCAGGAGAACGGCGGGTGCTCTGGCCGTAAGAGGGCGAAATGCCATGATCGAACACCTGAAGTAACAGAAACGCCATGGTAGCAGAAAGGTCGAAATCACTCGCCCATTGCTTTTGCCCTCGCTTTACCCATTAAATCAACGACTAACTTCTACCTTGTATGACTTGAAGTTGAGCAAAACGCCCCTATTTTAAGTGAGCCCCGTCAAAGCGCAGTGCCAGCATCGTGGAACATCGCCACTTTCCTCACTTCCGTTTCCGGGTAGAATGCTCGTTCGCATGCGGCCATGAGGGCTGCACGGGCGACGCTCACGGGGCCGCCCTCCATCCCTTTAGTGTGGAAGATCCTGCCGATATGTTTGCGCCTTTGTTAAAGAAACTTTTTGGAAGCAAGAACGAGCGTGAAGTCAAACGCATGCTCAAGACGGTGCAGCTCGTCAATGCCTTCGAAGAGCAAATGGTGGCCCTTTCGGACGATCAATTGCGCGCCAAGACCGAAGAGTTCAAGGCCCGCATCGCCAAAGGGGAAACCCTCGACAAGCTGTTGCCAGAAGCCTTTGCGGTCGCCCGCGAAGCCGGCAAGCGCATCATGGGTATGCGCCACTTCGACGTACAGCTCGTCGGTGGCATGACCTTGCACGAAGGCAAGATCGCCGAAATGCGCACCGGTGAGGGTAAAACCCTCGTAGCGACCCTGGGTGTTTACCTCAACGCACTGTCCGGCAAGGGCGTGCACGTTGTGACGGTGAACGACTACCTGGCGCGTCGTGACGCCAACTGGATGCGCCCGCTGTATGAATTCCTCGGCCTGACCGTCGGCGTCGTGACGCCGTTCCAGCCGCCGGAAGAGAAACGTCTGGCCTACGCCGCCGACATCACCTACGGCACCAACAACGAATTCGGTTTCGACTACCTGCGCGACAATATGGCGTTCAGCATGGAAGAAAAATTCCAGCGCGAACTCAACTTTGCCGTGATCGACGAAGTCGACTCCATCCTCATCGATGAAGCGCGTACCCCGCTGATCATTTCCGGTCAGGCCGAGGACAGCTCCAAGCTGTACATGGAGATCAATAAACTGATCCCGCAGCTGGAACTGCACGTTGAAGAAGTCGAAGGCGAAGTCACCAAGGCTGGCCACTACACCGTTGACGAGAAGACCCGTCAGGTCGAACTCAACGAAGCCGGTCACCAGTTCATCGAAGACATGCTCACCCGTGTCGGCCTGCTGGCTGAAGGCGAGAGCCTGTACTCGGCGCATAACCTGGGCCTGCTGACCCACGTGTATGCCGGTCTGCGTGCGCACAAGCTGTTCAATCGCAACATCGAATACATCGTGCAGGATGGCCAGGTCGTACTGGTCGACGAACACACCGGCCGTACCATGCCCGGTCGTCGTCTGTCCGAAGGCCTGCACCAGGCCATCGAAGCCAAGGAAGGCCTGAACATCCAGGCCGAGAGCCAGACCCTGGCCTCGACCACTTTCCAGAACTACTTCCGTCTGTACACCAAGCTGTCCGGCATGACCGGTACCGCCGACACCGAAGCGTTCGAATTCCACCAGATCTATGGTCTGGAAGTGATGGTCATTCCGCCGAACAAACCGTTGGCGCGTAAAGACTTCAACGACCTGGTGTTCCTGACTGCCGAAGAGAAATACGCGGCGATCGTTACGGACATCAAGGAAAGCATGGCGGCCGGTCGTCCGGTGCTGGTGGGTACTGCCACCATCGAAACCTCCGAGCACATGTCCGCACTGCTCGTGAAGGAAGGCATCGAACACAAGGTTCTCAACGCCAAGTTCCACGAAAAAGAAGCCGAGATCATCGCGCAGGCCGGTCGTCCGGGTGCCCTGACCATCGCCACCAACATGGCCGGTCGTGGTACCGACATCCTGTTGGGCGGTAACTGGGAAGTTGAAGTCGCATCGCTGGAAAACCCGACCCCTGAGCAAATTGCCCAGATCAAGGCCGACTGGCAGAAGCGTCACCAGCAAGTGCTCGAATCGGGCGGCTTGCAAGTGATCGCGTCCGAGCGTCACGAATCCCGTCGTATCGACAACCAGCTGCGTGGCCGTGCCGGTCGTCAGGGTGATGCCGGTTCGAGCCGCTTCTACCTGTCGCTGGAAGACAGCCTGATGCGTATCTTCGCTTCTGATCGAGTGAAGAACTTCATGAAAGCCCTGGGCATGCAGCCGGGCGAAGCGATCGAGCACCGCATGGTGACCAACGCGATCGAGAAGGCGCAGCGCAAGGTTGAAGGCCGCAACTTCGACATTCGCAAGCAACTGCTCGAGTTCGACGACGTCAACAACGAACAGCGTAAAGTGATCTATCACATGCGTAACACGTTGCTGGCCGCTGACAACATCGGCGAAACCATCGCCGACTTCCGTCAGGACGTGCTCAACGCCACCGTCAGCGCGCACATTCCGCCGCAATCGCTGCCAGAGCAGTGGGACGTGGCCGGTCTGGAAGCCTCGCTGCAGAGCGACTTCGGTGTGGCGTTGCCGATCCAGCAATGGCTCGATGAAGACGATCACCTGTACGAAGAAACCCTGCGCGAGAAGCTCATGACCGAGCTGATGGCGGCGTACAACGAGAAAGAAGATCAGGCCGGTGCCGAGGCACTGCGCTCCTTCGAGAAGCAAATCGTTCTGCGCGTACTGGACGATCTGTGGAAAGACCATCTGTCGACCATGGATCACCTGCGTCACGGCATCCACCTGCGTGGCTACGCCCAGAAGAACCCGAAGCAGGAATACAAGCGCGAGTCGTTCACGCTGTTCTCCGAGCTGCTCGATTCGATCAAGCGCGACTCGATCCGTGTGCTGTCGCACGTTCAGGTGCGCCGCGAAGACCCGGAAGCCGAAGAGCAACGTCTGCGTCAGGAAGCCGAAGCACTGGCCGCCCGCATGCAGTTCGAACACGCTGAAGCGCCAGGTCTGGAGCAACCGGAATTGCTCGGTGAAGAGGTCGATGTGGCCCTCGCCGCCGCCCCGGTTCGCAACGAGCAGAAGCTGGGCCGCAACGAACTGTGCTACTGCGGTTCGGGCAAGAAATTCAAGCATTGCCACGGGCAGATCCAGTAAAACCCGTTTCAATCGCTGAAATACCCGCGCCGCGACCGGCTCCTGCCGTCGCGGCGTTTTGCCATTTAAACCACCGCCGCATCGATTGGCGGTGCTGACATCATTGAGTAAGGAGCGCATTCATGGCTGTTGGTCTTGGTCCTTTGCCAACGTTGCACCCGGTTGCCGGTTTTGAACTCGGTATCGCCTCGGCCGGCATCAAGCGCCCGGGGCGTAAAGATGTCGTCGTGATGCGCTGCGCCGAAGGCTCGACCGTGGCGGGCGTGTTCACCTTGAACGCGTTTTGCGCGGCACCGGTGATTCTGGCGAAAAAACGCGTGCAGAACGCCGTGCGTTATTTGCTGACCAACACCGGCAATGCCAACGCCGGTACCGGCGAGCCGGGTCTGGCCGCTGCCGAGCGCACCACCGCCAAACTGGCTGAGCTGACCGGCGTCGATGCCAGTCAGATCCTGCCGTACTCCACGGGTGTGATCGGCGAGCCGCTGCCGGTCGAGAAGATCGAAGGTGCACTGCAAGCCGCGCTGGACGATCTGTCGGAAAACAACTGGGAAGCCGCTGCCACCGGGATCATGACCACCGATACCCTGCCGAAGGGCGCCAGCCGCCAGTTCGAGCATGACGGCGTAACCATCACCGTCACCGGTATCAGCAAAGGTGCGGGCATGATCCGCCCGAACATGGCGACCATGCTTGGCTACATCGCGACCGACGCCAAAGTCTCCCGTGACGTCCTGCACAACCTGATGCTCGACGGTGCCAACAAGTCGTTCAATCGCATCACCATCGACGGCGACACCTCGACCAACGACTGCTGCATGCTGATCGCCACCGGCAAGGCTGCACTGCCGGAAATCACCCGCGCTGAAGGCGAGTTGTTCGCCAAGTTGAAGCAAGCGGTGTTTGAAGTGTGCATGGACGTGGCCCAGGCCATCGTGCGTGACGGCGAAGGCGCGACCAAGTTTGTCACCGTGGAAGTGAATGGCGGCGGCAATCATCAGGAATGCCTCGATGTCGGCTACACCGTGGCCCACTCGCCGTTGATCAAGACCGCATTGTTCGCCTCTGACCCGAACTGGGGTCGTATTCTTGCCGCTGTCGGCCGTGCCGGCGTGCCGGATCTGGACGTGAGCAAGATCGACGTGTTCCTCGGCGACGTGTGCATCGCCAGCCGTGGCGCACGTGCGGCGACCTACACTGAAGCCCAGGGCTCGGCGGTGATGCAGCAGGAAGAGATCACAATCCGCATCGAACTGGGTCGCGGCGATTGCAGCGAAACCATCTGGACTACTGACCTGTCGCATGAATACGTGAAGATCAACGCCGAATACCGCACTTGATCTAACCTGAGACCGAGTCGATGCCATCGCGCGCAGGCTCACTCCTACAGTGGTTTTGTAAACGCCACAGATTACTTGTAGGAGTGAGCCTGCTCGCGATGGCGACCCATCAGCCACCAAAAATTCTGGCCTGATTCTCCTGACGAAAAGGCGCCACATCCATGTCCCTGCACCTGATCATCGGCGACAAACTGCTTTCCTCCTGGTCTCTGCGTGCCGCACTGGCACTCGAGCTGACCGGCGCACCCTACAGCGAAGAGCTGATCAAACTCGGCAAGCCCGACACCCGCGCGCTGCTGCTCAAGCATTCGCCGACCGCTAAAGTCCCGCTGCTGCAAACGGCGCGCGGCACCATCGCCGACTCACTGGCAATTGCCGAATACCTCGCTGAACAGTTCCCGTCCGAGCAACTCTGGCCGAGCGATATTTTCGCCCGTGCCCAGGCGCGATCCGCCTGCGCCCAAATGCACAGCGGCTTTTTCGCCATGCGCAATCACATGCCGTTCAACCTCAACCATGACGCGCCGCTGAACCCGGTGCCGCCAGAAGTGAAGGTCGACATCGAGCGCATGCTCGCGTTGTGGGCCGAGTGCCGTGCCGCCGCCACCGAAAGCGGGCCGTACCTGTTTGGTCGGGTGAGTCTGGCCGATGCCTTCTTCGCGCCGATTGCCGTGCGTCTGCGCACCTACCAAGTGCAGTTGCCGGCCGCCGACCAAGCCTATGTTGAAACCGTCTACCAATGGCCTGCCTTCAAAGCGTGGCAAAAGGCTGGACTGGAGGAGTTGAATCCGTGAAACGCGTCCACGTCGCCGCCGCCGTCATTCGTGACGACAGCGGCAAGATCCTCATCGCCCGCCGTGCCGACACCCAGCATCAGGGTGGGCTGTGGGAGTTTCCCGGCGGCAAGGTCGAGGCTGACGAGTCGGTCGAAAGCGCGCTGGCCCGTGAGCTGCACGAAGAGTTGGGCATCGTCGTTGGCGCCGCCCGACCGCTGATCAAAGTGCGTCATGACTACCCGGACAAGCAGGTTTTGCTGGATGTCTGGGAAGTGTCGGCATTCACCGGCGAACCGCACGGTGCCGAAGGCCAGCCTTTGGCTTGGGTGACCGCGAAGGAGCTGGTGAACTACGAGTTTCCGGCCGCCAACCAGCCGATCGTTGCCGCCGCGCGTTTGCCGGCTGAATACCTGATCACCCCGGAGGACCTGGAAACCCCGGCGTTGCTGCGCGGTATCCAGAAGGCGATTGCTAGCGGGATCAAATTGATTCAACTGCGTGCACCGAATGGTTACGACCCCAAGTACCGTGATCTCGCGGTGGATGCCGCTGGTCTTTGCGCGGGCAAGGCGCAGTTGATGATCAAAGGGCCATTCGAATGGCTTGGCGATTTCCCGTCTGCCGGATGGCACATCACTTCCGCACAATTGCGCAAATACGCAGCGGCGGGGCGCCCGTTGCCAGCAGAGCGCTGGCTCGCGGCTTCGTGCCACAACGCTGAAGAGTTGGCGCTGGCAGAACAGATGGGTGTGGATTTCGTCACGCTGTCGCCGGTGCAGCCGACCTTGACGCACCCGGATGCGCAGCCGTTGGGCTGGGAACAGGCTTCGACGTTGATCGAAGGCTTCAGCAAACCGGTGTTTCTGTTGGGCGGGGTTGGCCCGGCTGAGCGGGAGAAAGCCTGGAATTGCGGGGCGCAAGGAGTGGCGGGGATTCGTGCGTTCTGGCCTGACTCTGTTTAACGGCTACTGACCTCATCGCGAGCAGGCTCACTCCTACAATTGACCGCGTTACTTCAGGTAGAACGCGGTCAACTGTAGGAGTGAGCCTGCTCGCGATGGCGTCCTATAGGGCGCTACTTTTCTGCAGGCTTTGCAGCCGGTTGCCAAAGAATCTCCGCAACCCCCTGCCGCCGCGCAATCAACCGCGCCGCCACAAACAGCAAATCCGACAACCGATTGATATACGCCAGCCCCACCCCGGCCAATGGCTCCAGCGCATTCAAATGCTGACAGCGCCGCTCGGCACTCCTCGCCAGACTCCGACAAACATGTGCTTGGGCAATCAGCATCGAACCGCCCGGCAAAATGAAGTTCTCCAGCGGCCCCAATTCCTCGTTCCACACATCGATCGCTGCTTCCAGTCGTTCGATCTCCGCCGCATTCAACGCCTGATACTCCGGCATCGCCAACTCGCCACCCAGATCAAACAAGCGATGCTGACAAGGCGCCAACACCTCGATCAGTTCATTCAGCCCCGGATACGCATCGCGCTCGGCAATCAACCCGGCCAGCAACACGCCGACCTGACTGTTCAGCGTATCGACCTCACCAATCGCTTCGATGCGTGGGTGATCCTTGGGCACACGGCGGCCATCGCCAAGGCCGGTTTCGCCTTTGTCGCCGGTGCGGGTGTAGATTTTCGACAGGCGAAAGCCCATGGGTTACCTCGATAATTGATTGGTTTCGGCAGCGATGGGCAGCGGTTGCGTCAGCGGCAGGCGCAAGGTGAAACAGGTGCCCTGGCCCGGTGCTGACTGCACTTCCATCTGCCCTTTGTGATTGTTGGTGATGATGAAGTACGACACCGACAAGCCAAGCCCGGTGCCCTGGCCGATTTCCTTGGTGGTGAAGAACGGCTCGAAGGTGCGTTTGCGCACGTTCTCGCTCATGCCGATGCCGTTGTCCTCGACCTGAATTTCGGCCCACGGTGGATTGAGCTTGGTGCGCAGGATGATCCGCCCCGGCTCACTGTCGTCTTCGCGCTGGTGAATGGCTTGTGCGGCGTTTTTCAACAGGTTGAGCAGCACCTGCTCGAGTTCGTTGGCAGTGCCCGGCACCGGGCCGAGCGCCGGGTCGAACTGGCGGATGATCGCTTGCCCCTTGAAGTCGAAACCGATGGCCAGGTCGAAGTCGTTGCCGGCGATTTCCACCGCTTGATCGATCAATGCCGGCAGATCGCACGGCGCCATTTGTCGGGTGCTGCGGCGGCTGAAGCTGAGCATATGGGTGACGATTTTCGCTGCCCGAGCGCCGGCCTGCTGAATGCCATCGAGCAATTGCGGCACTTCGCGGCCCTGCAGGTATCGGTTCACCGTGTCCAGCTCAATGCCCAATTGCTCGGCGGTTTCGAGGTTCTTCGGCAGGTCGGCGGACAGGCGTCGACGAATGTTCTGCACGTTGTGCAGGATAGCCCCCAGCGGGTTATTGATTTCGTGGGCCATGCCAGCGGCGAGGCCACCGACCGAGAGCATTTTTTCCGACTGCACCATCATTTCTTCCAGCGACAGACGCTGGGTAATGTCGTCGATACGGATCACCACGCCACGCCCGGCACCGCCCATCAGAGGATAGAAGGTCAGCGCGTAATGCTTCGGTTCATCGTCCTTGAACCACGTCACTCGCTCGATTTTCGCCACGGTGTGCTGCTCTACGGTCTGCTTGAGCTGCGGCAAAAACGGCTTGAGCGGTTCGAAGGCAAGGAAAATTGGCTGGTTCAGTGCCTCGTCCAGTCGCGTGCCGGAGAGGGCGCTGGCCTCCTGATTCCATTGGGTCACGTAGAGCTGCTCGTCGAGGGCGATCAGCGCCGAGGGCATCGAGTCGATGATGCTGTTGAGGTAGTTCTGGAAGCCGGTGAGCTTCTTCTCGATCTTGCTGCGCACCTGGACTTCCAGTTCCAGTTTGCGGTTGGTGTGGCGGGTTTCCTCGGCCAGACCCTGGGCCTGATCGTAGGCAGCTTGCGAGTCATCGCGGGCACGCTTGAGTTGCTGCTCGCGGGCTTCGATGCGCGACAGCATGGTGTTGAACGCCTCGGCGAGACTGCCGATTTCGTCATGATTGCCGCGTGAGGCGCGCAGGGCGTAGTTCTCTTCGCGGGTCACCTGACGGGACAACTCCTCGAGCTGATGAATCGGCCGGGTGATCAGGCGTTTGATCTGCCGGGCAATCACCAGCCACAACAGCACGCTGAAAATCAGAATGCCGAGGCTCGCGGTCAGGGTGCCGGTATAGAAGGCCATCGGCAGTTCGCTGCTGGCCACCAGCAGCAGATGACCCGGCGCTGTGCCGGGGCGGGGCAGGGTGATCAACTGGTTGCTGCGAAATTCGGTCAGTTGCCAGGCTTCGATATGCCGATAGCGCTGCGGCAGGTTGAGTTTATCGCCGCGCTGCACTTGCGCCAGACGTTCGCCCTTGCCGTCATACAGGGCGGCGGCGCGCAGTGGTGAATAGCTGTCGAGTTCTTTGAGCAGGCGCTCGGCGCTCTGCGGTGATTGCAGGGCTTCGCTGACCAGGCTGGGGTTGGAAATCAGCCGGCCGATGGTCTGCAACGCCTGCGGCGCCATGCTTTCCTGGGAAATGTAGTAGGCGGCGCTGATAAAGGTCAGGTTGGCGACCAGCAGAACGGTGGTCAACAGAACCAGCAGGGCGGCCAGCAGTTTCTGGCCGACCGGCAGGTTTTCGAGACGCTGGCGCAATGGCATCAGGTTTTTCACAGCAGAGGAACAAGTGGCCAGCGTAGCCGCTGCTCAGTCGCTGGGCAATCCGAGGCTGTTGAGATGCGCGATCAGCCGCTGTTGCAATTGATTGAGGTGCGGCAGGTTCAATTGGTGGCGCACGGCGACTTTGCAGGCGTAGCCCAATAGATAGCTGATTTCGGTGCGGCGCTGGTTGGCCACGTCCTGGTACATCGACGAGTAATTGGCGGCCGTGGCCTGGATCACCCGTTCGACCTCCTGTTGCAGATTGTCCGCCGCAGCCGGTTGGCCGCAACGTTCCAGCAACTCGACCAGTTCGCCACACAGCGTCGCGACTTCGCAGTGATGTTCCTGCAATCCGCCGTTGCGGCAATGGTGCAGCACGGTCAACGGATTGATCGCGCAGTTGAGCGCCAGTTTGCGCCACAAGCGCGTGAGGATGTCAGTGCTCCATTCGTGGGGGATTTTCGCGGCGTCGAGATCGTCCAGCCAGATTGGCGCGACCGGATGGCCAGCGTCGCCCAGCCAGGTGAAGCCGTGGCCGGCAAACACCACACGCCAGTCGCCATCGCGAAACGCGCCTTCTGTACTGGAAGCGCTGATGCAGCGGGCCAGTGGCACACGGTTGGCGACGGCGTCCTGACTGCCGAGGCCGTTTTGCAGAAGGATCAGTTCGGCGTCCGCTGTCAGCCGTAGGGCGAGGCGGGCGACGGCGCTTTCGGCGTCGTAGGCCTTGCATGCGACCAGCAAGCGGCGGATCGGCTCGGGGCTGTCGGGTGTTTCGCCGGGAACCGCATAGGTGCTCGCCACACCGTGTTCCACCAGCGTCAAGCCGCCCGCGGCCTGATAGCTTTGCAAACGTTCGGCATCACGCACGATCAGTCTGACCGGCAGACCGGCGCGAGCCAGACGTGTGGCCCACAGTGTGCCGAGACTGCCGGCGCCGAGAATATGCCAGGGGGTGGCCATCAGTTTTTTGCTCGATTGCGTACAGGCATGTGCGGCTCGCCGTGTCGGTGGGAAAAGACCCGTTATAATGAGCCCGATTTTAACCGCAAGCCAAGCGCGCTCCATCCACATCGAGCGCGCCTTTTTATTGGAGAGATTACATGCCGTCGTTCGACGTGGTATCCGAACTGGACAAACACGAACTCACCAACGCGGTCGAGAACGCCGTGAAGGAACTCGATCGTCGTTATGACCTGAAAGGCAAAGGCAGCTTCGAGTTCAAGGAAAAAGACCTGACCGTCAGCCTGACTGCTGAAGCCGGGTTCCAGCTGGAAGCGATGATCGAAATCCTCAAGCTGGCGCTGGTCAAGCGCAAGATCGACGTACAGTGCCTTGAGGTCAAGGACGCTTATGCATCGGGCAAACTGATGAAGCAGGACGCCGTGCTCAAGGAAGGTATCGACAAGGAACTGGCGAAGAAAATCGTCGGCCACATCAAGGATGCCAAGCTCAAGGTGCAGGCCGCCATTCAAGGCGAGCAAGTGCGCGTGACCGGCAAGAAGCGTGACGACCTGCAAGAGGCCATCGCGGCACTGCGGGCCAAGGAATTCGGCATGCCCCTGCAGTTCAACAACTTCCGCGACTAAGCTCGGTCAGATGATCTGTGGGAGCGAGCCTGCTCGCGAAGGCGGTGTGTCAGTCAACTCATTGCTGAATGACACGGCGCCTTCGCGAGCAGGCTCGCTCCCACATTGTTTTGTGTACACCCGGCGGGTTTCTGCCGCTTATTTTTCGCGTGCCGAATGGCCGGAAATCAGGAGATAGAACATGGATTTGAATGCTGAGGTGGACAACCTGGTCAAGGCATCCCAGGCGTGGATCCCGATGATCATGGAATACGGCAGCCGCGTGCTGTTGGCAGTGATTACCCTGGCCATCGGCTGGTGGCTGATCAACAAGGTCACGCAAAAGCTCGGTGGTCTGCTGGCCCTGCGCAATGCCGATCTGGCGCTGCAAGGCTTTATCAGCAGCCTGGCGAACATCATTCTCAAAGTGCTGCTGATTGTCAGCGTCGCTTCGATGATCGGTGTTGAAACCACCTCGTTCGTTGCAGCCATCGGTGCGGCCGGTCTGGCCATCGGTCTGGCGTTGCAGGGCAGCCTGGCGAACTTCGCTGGCGGCGTGCTGATTCTGCTGTTTCGTCCGTTCCGTATTGGTGACTGGATCGAAGCGCAAGGCGTAGCGGGTACGGTCGACAGTATCCAGATTTTCCATACCGTGCTGCGTACCGGTGACAACAAAACCATCATCGTGCCAAACGGCAACCTGTCTAACGGCATTATCACCAACACCAACCGTCAGCCAACCCGCAAGGTTGTGTTTGATGTGGGCGTGGATTACGAAGCCGATCTGCAAAAGGCCCGTCAGGTGTTGCTGGATCTGGCCAAGGATGAGCGCGTGTTGCAGGATCCTGAGCCACAGGCCGTGATTTCGACGCTGGGTGACAGTTCGATCACTGTTTCCCTGCGGGTGTGGGTTAAAACTGCAGACTACTGGGACGTGATGTTCATGTTTAACGAACAGTCGCGTGATCGTTTAAAGACTGCCGGCATTGATATTCCTTTTCCGCAACGCGTGATTCGTGTGGTGCAGGAATCGGCGACACAATGATAGCTTGCTAATTAATTGCCTGACTTGTCGGTCAGGCAACTATTGCAAGTGCCAGGCAATAAAAAAGGCCCATCGCAAGATGGGCCTTTTTTTATGCTTCCAAACTAACCACTGACAATTACAAGATGTTCAGTGGGTACTCGGTGATCAGACGGAACTCTTTGACGTCGCCTTCGCCTTGGTCGGAGTTGGCAACGTGCCAGGCCTGACGAATGCGGAAGGACAGATCTTTCGCCGGGCCAGACTGAACAACATATTTGGCTTCGAAGTTGGTTTCGTGGTGTTCGCCGTCTTCACCGTACAGCGGTGCGCCAGTGCTGGTGCGGTATTGGCTGTTTGCAGACAGACCGGTACCGTCGATATCCCAACCTTTAACGTAGCGAACCATGAAGCTCAGGCCTGGAACGCCGTACTCGGCCATTTTCAGGTCGTAACGGGCTTGCACGGATTTCTCGCCAGGACCGTTGAAGTCAGAGTACTGGATGGAGTTGGCGAGGAAGATCGAGTCGCCACCACGGTTGTTTTTACCCACGCCGATGTAGTCGAACGGAGTGTCGCCGTTGACCTTCTGGAAGGCCAGGGTGAAGGTATGAGCCTTCAGGAACGACAATGCAGTTGCCAGGGAGAAGGTCGTGTTGCTGATGTCACCTGCCTCCTTGTCACCGGTGTCGGTGGTGCGATAGATGTTGAAGTCAGTGTTCAGCGAAGTGTCGCCACCGAACGGGGTGGTCAGGTTCACGTTCGCGTAGTACTGGTTCCAGATATCTTCCAGCTTGGCACCGTAGAGCGAGGCGCTCAGGTTTTCGGTGATGCCGTACTTGCCGCCGAAGTAGTCGATCGTGTTGGCTTCTACGCCAGAGTAGTTGGAGTACAGACCGCCGTCACGGGCGTTCTTGTCCTGGCTGGAGCCGGAGTAAAAGTGGCCGGCTTCGAGATCAAGGTCTTTCACTTCGCTGCTCTGCAACTGGAAGCCAGTGGCAGTTTGCGGAAGGATACGGGAACCGCCGACAGCGAACACCGGAGAGGTGCTTGGCTGCATGTCGCCGAATTTCAGTTCGGTTTTGGAAACACGGAACTTGATCGACGCGCCGGCTTTGCCTTGGCTGTCGTTGACGTCGCGAGCACCGTTGTTAGGGTTAACGGTGTCGCTACGGCTCATGTTGCCCGAACCGGAAGTACCGTCACCACCGTCCAGTTTCAACGCCAGGTAACCGTATGCATCAATACCAACGCCAACGGTGCCTTGGGTGTAACCAGAGGTGAAGTTACCCAGGAAGCCTTGTGTCCAGTCTTTCTGGTCAGCGCCGCCGTTCTTGTTGTCGCGGTTGAAGTAGTAGTTCTTCAACGTCTCGGTGAGTTTCGCGTCTTCAACAAAACCTTTGGCTTCAGACTGGTCACTTACAAACGGTGCGGCCGTAGCCACTTGAGTACTGGCGGCTGCAGCAACTGCCAGTGCGATCATGCTCCACTTCATCACGCGCATCGTGATTTGCTCCTTTGGTTTTAGAAGAGTACTGCCGTCCCACCTGTTTTATTATCTGGGCGGCTCTTTCTTTTTGTGTCGGCGCAAACTTATATCACGCCGACAATGTTGGCGATACTTGCTGATCCAACCTTTCAGCTTCTTTACGACGTTGTCGCAAATGGCGCGGTGGATGTCGCAAATTCACAGTACCAATGCAGCCGGACTGACAACTTTCTCGCTGTTTATGGGCCTTTTTGCATCGGTAAAAAAGAGTCCCTGGCAAAACACTTGAATCTCCATCGGGCAACCCTGCCACTGTTCTTATGGGGCTTAAGGCATTCACTTCCAGTGGTGCGCTTATAGTCCATATGGGTACGAATGCAACAAGCGTGCACAAACCGCAATTTCGCTGCGGTTATTTTTCTGAACACCCGCCTGCGTTTGTGAAAACCTCGTGAAAGCTGGGCTTCAAGCCTGATTTTTTCATTGCTTGACGCCATTCCTACTATGGTGTTGCCACGCCGAGAAGCGAGCGTGACATCCAAAAACGTTACCGGTTCACCCCATCAGTGAGTATTTGGCGGATGCCCGACGCAGTGAGCGTAGACGCACTGTGCGGTTTTGGTGCAAAAAAATTTACAGCTGTTCTGAATTCATACAGCTTGCATGGGCAATGAAGCTGAACGCCTCTGCTGTTTTCGGTCATTTTGTCTGGCTGAGTGTCGATGTTGGTTCCGTGCTGGTGCGTCGCGCTCGCAAATGTCACATCTCGGGGCGTTGGCAGAGCGACGGCGTGAATCGTCGTCGTGAAGGCTGACGCATTCGCAGGTATGCTGCCGTCCTGTCGCTTGGTGCGCTGTCCCCATGGAACGCCGCTAAGCTGAATAAAGAAGATCAGCCGGGAGTGCGCTCAGTGTTTGCTTTAGATTCACGACTTCAACAGGACACACTGACCATCGGTGATTTCCCTCTCTGCCGACTGCTGCTGTCCAATGATGCAGGTTACCCTTGGTTCATCCTGGTGCCTCGTCGCGACGATATCAGTGAGTTGTTTCAGTTGGATGTCGCCGATCAACAGCAGTTGTGGCAGGAAACCACCGCGCTGGCTGAGCTGCTCAAGGATCTGTTTGATGCCGACAAAATGAACGTCGCGACCCTGGGTAACGTTGTCAGCCAGTTGCACATGCATGTGATTGTGCGCAAACGCGACGACGCAGCCTGGCCGGCGCCGGTCTGGGGCAAGCACCCGGCCAAGCCTTACAGTGCCGAGCAGGTCGCTGCCATTCGCGAACGGTTGCGACTGGTCCTGACCGAGCATTTCACCTTTGTGGAGGGCTGAGTCATGAGTCTGGAAGAGCGCGTTACCGATCTGGAAAGCCGCCTGGCGTTTCAGGATGACACCATTCAGGCGTTGAATGACGTACTGGTGGCCCAGCAGCGCGTGGTCGAGCGCCTGCAATTGCAGATGGCAGCCCTGCTCAAGCGCCAGGAAGAGATGGTCGGCCAGTTCGAGTCCTTCGAGGATGAGGCGCCACCGCCGCATTACTGAGTCAGGTACTTTTCATCAGGCGTAAAAAAACCGCGAACAGCACACTGCTCGCGGTTTTTTTATGCCTTGGATCAGCGTCGCGGCAGAGCGGCGATCACGTCCTCGGCTTGCAGGCCCTTGTCCCGGTTCATCACCGAGAATTCCACGCGCTGGCCTTCGACCAGTACGCGGTGGCCTTCGCCACGGATGGCACGGAAGTGCACGAAAATATCATCTCCGGAGTCCCGGGAGATAAAGCCGAAGCCTTTGGAGGTGTTGAACCACTTGACGGTACCGGTATCACGGTTGGTCATGTCATAGCTGGTTGGAGCGGCAGCCGGTGAAGAACGATAGAAGCTCACCGCCAGGTGCAAGACCACGGCAACCAGCGCGATCACCAGGGTGAACAGCACGGCTGGCTGGCCGGCGATGACGGGCATCGGGGCGATCAGGGTCAAGGTTTGCAGGACGACGGTCAGCACCAGAAGAGCGCTGACCAGATTTTGCAGATGCTGACGCGGGCCTTTGTTCCAGTAAGGAATTACTGGAGCGATGACCAGGTTCAGCAGGCCGAAAAAGGCCAGGTAAAGTGCATCGGGTTGTTGCAGGTAGGGAACGGCTTCGGATTTCAAGCTGGGTATGAACGACAGCAGCAATGCCGCTGCGCCCATTAGCAGGTGGACGATTTTCAACATTTTGATTGGCTCACGTTTATGACGGCTCACAAGGAAGAGCTGAAGGCGCACGGTTCGCTTCGGAACAAAATAAGAGGCGGTGGACACGTTCACGGCATCAGCCTATGCGCCACGCCCCGAAAAATGGGACATGGCGACACACTGCCTATTTAACAGCAAAGCCTGCGGCTACTCAAATCAGCCCGGCCAGCGGCATCGCCTCGGTCGATTTGTCGCAGTGTGGGCACCTGATCGGGGCTGCGGGGTGTCGACAGCCTTGCTAGAGTGGGTCTGCACCTGTTGGATGAATTCAATCGCCGTTAGGGGGTAAACATGGCAATCGATATCGGTATCAGTGAAGAAGACCGCAAGTCCATCGTCGAAGGCTTGTCGCGTCTGCTGTCGGACACCTACGTGCTGTATCTGAAAACCCACAACTTCCACTGGAACGTCACCGGCCCGATGTTTCGCACGCTGCACTTGATGTTCGAAGAGCAATACAACGAACTGGCGCTGGCCGTTGATTTGATTGCCGAGCGTATTCGCGCCTTGGGCTTTCCGGCACCGGGCGCCTACGCCACGTACGCACGCCTTTCTTCCATCAAGGAGGAGGAGGGGGTGCCGAGTGCCGAGGACATGATCAGACAACTGGTCGACGGTCAGGAAGCGGTGACTCGCACTGCGCGCGGTATATTCCCGCTGCTCGACAAGGTCAGTGATGAGCCAACGGCAGACTTGCTGACCCAGCGCATGCAGGTTCACGAGAAAACCGCGTGGATGTTGCGTGCGTTGCTCGAAGCCTGATCAGGGCCCGAGGGCACGTCTGAGGGCGTGCTCGCGGGCAGTCCGGAATCTTACCTGTATCGTTGGCTTATCCTACGGCTATGGTCAATAAGTCATCTGGATATAACTTTGCGTCTGCGCTTTTATGAAGTCACAGGATGTGGCTTTGAAAACCAGCAGAGATGACAAAGGAGTGTCAACGATATGGTAGAGGGAGACAGGCGAAGCGACAGGGTTGTCGGCTTGCCGCATGAGTTGAAATTCGATCCGTTCGTCAGCGAGTTCGACATGTCATTGGTTCAGCCGCTGTCCCGATCCGTGCGTTTGAACGGATTCGCGACATGCCTGCGACTGGAACAGGTTTACTGGAATATTCTGGGCAACATGGCCAGGAATAACAGCTGTTCGATCAGTTCGCTGTTGTCCCACGTCGACCGGGAAGTGCATCTGCGTCATGGCGGGGTTAAAAATTTCAGCGCACTGGTGCGGGTGGTCTGTGTGATGAGTGCAGGCCAGGGAAGCTGAGTCGGCGCGAAGCAGCGGTTGCAAACGAGGTTGCGGGCTGTGCAGTCTTACGGCTGCACAGCCCGCATTTAATCGATATAATCCCGCTCTTTCGCCGCAAAGCCCTGCGCGCGGTGGCAATCTGATCGCCGAGACACCCCCATGCCGATGTACGATTATCAATGTGCTTCCTGTGGTCATCAGTTGGAAGCCATTCAAAAGATCAGCGAGGCCCCGCTGGTCGACTGCCCTGCCTGTCAGGCGCCAGAGCTCAAGAAACAACTGTCGATGCCAGGCTTTCGCCTCAGCGGCGGCGGTTGGTACGAAACCGATTTCAAGACCGGCGCCAAGAAGAACCTGGCCGGTGGCGACAAATCTGACTAGGGTTCAACCCCGGGTTGAACGACACGCGTGAGTTCCGCATTGCTTGAAAAGCAACGGGAGCTCCACCGAATTTTTCGAATTACGAGAAGCGAACCACGACCATGATGCGCAGCCACTATTGCGGCCAACTGAACGAAAGCCTGGAAGGCCAGGAAATTACCCTTTGCGGATGGGTTCACCGTCGTCGCGACCACGGCGGGGTGATTTTCCTCGATATCCGTGATCGTGACGGTCTGGCCCAGGTGGTTTTCGATCCGGATCGCGCCGAGAGCTTCGCCGCTGCCGATCGCGTGCGCAGCGAGTACGTGGTGAAGATCACCGGCAAGGTGCGTCTGCGTCCGGCCGGTGCCACCAACGCCAACATGGCGTCGGGCATGATCGAAGTGCTGGGTTACGAACTGGAAGTGCTGAACGAGTCGGAAACCCCGCCGTTCCCGCTGAACGAGTTCTCCGACGTTGGTGAAGAAACCCGTCTGCGTTATCGCTTCCTCGACCTGCGTCGTCCGGAAATGGCCGAGAAGCTGCGCCTGCGTTCGCGCATGACCACCAGCATCCGTCGTTTCCTCGACGAAAACGGCTTCCTCGACGTTGAAACGCCGATCCTGACCCGTGCGACTCCTGAAGGTGCGCGTGACTATCTGGTGCCAAGCCGTACCCACGCCGGTTCGTTCTTCGCCCTGCCGCAATCGCCACAGCTGTTCAAGCAACTGCTGATGGTTGCCGGTTTCGACCGTTACTACCAGATCGCCAAGTGCTTCCGCGACGAAGACCTGCGCGCTGACCGCCAGCCAGAATTCACCCAGATCGACATCGAGACCAGCTTCCTCGATGAAAAAGAGATCATGGGCCTGACCGAAGAAATGATCCGCAACCTGTTCAAGGAAGTGCTGGGTCTGGAATTCGGCGACTTCCCGCACATGACTTTCGAAGAAGCCATGCGTCGTTACGGTTCCGACAAGCCAGACCTGCGTAACCCGCTGGAACTGGTCGACGTTGCCGATCAACTGAAAGAAGTCGATTTCAAAGTGTTCAGCGGCCCGGCCAATGATCCGAAATGCCGTATCGCTGCTCTGCGCGTTCCAGGCGGGGCGAGCATGCCGCGCAAGCAGATCGACGATTACACCAAGTTCGTCGGCATCTACGGTGCCAAGGGTCTGGCGTACATCAAGGTCAACGAGCGTGCTGCCGGCGTTGACGGTCTGCAATCGCCGATCGTGAAAAACATCCCGCTGGAAAACCTCAACGCCATCCTCGATCGCGTGGGTGCTGTTGACGGCGACATCGTGTTCTTCGGCGCCGACAAGGCCAAGATCGTCAGCGAAGCCTTGGGCGCACTGCGCATCAAGCTCGGTCACGACCTCAAGCTGCTGACCTGCGAGTGGGCGCCAATGTGGGTCGTCGACTTCCCGATGTTCGAAGAAAACGACGACGGCAGCTTCTCCGCGCTGCACCACCCGTTCACCGCGCCGAAGTGCTCTCCTGAAGAGCTGGAAGCCAATCCGGCCGGCGCTCTGTCCCGCGCGTACGACATGGTGCTGAACGGCACCGAACTGGGTGGCGGTTCGATCCGTATCCACCGTAAGGAAATGCAGCAAGCGGTCTTCCGTCTGCTGGGTATCAATGAAGCGGAACAGGAAGAGAAGTTCGGTTTCCTGCTCGACGCGCTTAAGTACGGTGCACCGCCGCACGGTGGTCTGGCCTTCGGTCTGGACCGTCTGGTGATGCTGATGACCGGTGCCCAGTCGATCCGTGAAGTGATCGCCTTCCCGAAAACCCAGAGTGCTGCTGACGTGATGACGCAGGCGCCGGGTGTGGTGGATGCCAAGGCATTGCGCGAGCTGCACATTCGTTTGCGCGAAACGCCAAAGGCTGAGTAAGACGGGCCTGAAGGCGCATCTTCGGATGCGCCTTTTTTCTTTCTATAGAGAGCAGGTCGAGATTTTTTGTTTGCTGGCCGCTGCGTGAGCAGGGCGGGCAACGTTTCAAAGAGAATTCGGAGCGAGTTATGGCAGGTCATTCCAAGTGGGCGAACATCAAGCACCGCAAAGAACGTCAGGATGCCAAGAGGGGCAAGATCTTCACCAAGTGGATCCGCGAACTGACCGTTGCGGCCCGTCAGGGCGGCGGTGATCCGGGCTCCAACCCGCGTCTGCGTCTGGCGCTGGACAAGGCCCTGAGCGCGAACATGAGCCGCGACATCATCGACCGTGCCGTCGCGCGTGGCGCCGGTGCCACCGAAGCGGACAACGTTGAAGAGCTGACCTATGAAGGTTACGGCCCGGGCGGGGTGGCGGTGATGGTCGAGTGCATGACCGACAACCGTAACCGTACCGCAGCCGCTGTGCGTCATGCGTTCAGCAAATGTGGTGGCAACCTCGGTACCGACGGTTCGGTGGCTTACTTGTTCGAGCGCAAAGGCCAGATCAGCTTCGCGCCGGGCGTCGATGAAGACGCACTGACCGAAGCGGCGCTGGAAGCCGATGCCGATGACGTGGTCAGCCACGAAGACGGTTCGATTGATGTGTTCACCTCGTTCACCAGTTTTTATGCGGTGCGAAACGCGCTGGAAGCCGCCGGGTTCAAGGGCGATGATGCGGAAATCGTCATGCAGCCAACCACCAGCGCCGAGCTGGATCTGGAAGGTGCGGAAAAGGTGCTCAAGCTGATCGACATGCTTGAGGATCTGGATGACGTGCAGAACGTCTATTCCAACGCGGACATTCCGGAAGACGTGGCCGCTCAGCTCGGTTGATGCAAATAGAAAGGTCGCAGTTTTTGCTGGCTCTACACTTCACCTGTAGGAGCTGCCGAAGGCTGCGATCTTTCTGTTTTTGAAAGATCAAAAGATCGCAGCCTTCGGCAGCTCCTACATGTACCCTCAGCTTTCGCATCAATTTCTGCAGGCGTTATGACTTTAATTCTTGGTATCGACCCCGGTTCGCGCATTACCGGTTACGGCATTGTTCGAGATACCGGGCGTGGTGGCTGCATTTATGTGGCTTCGGGCTGCATCCGTACCGGTGCGGGCGAGCTGCACGAGCGTCTGCAAATCGTCTATCGCGGTGTACGCGAGATTATCCAGACCTACGGTCCGGTGACCATGGGCATCGAAAAGGTGTTCATGGCGAAAAACGCCGATTCGGCGTTGAAGCTTGGGCAGGCTCGTGGCGCTGCGATTGTTGCCGGCGCTGAAGAATGCCTGGAAATCGCCGAGTACACGGCCACTCAGGTCAAACAGGCAGTGGTCGGCACCGGCGCCGCCAATAAAGAACAAGTGCAGATGATGGTCATGCACATGCTCAAACTGACCAGCAAACCGCAAATCGATGCCTCGGACGCCCTGGCCATTGCCATTTGTCATGCGCATACGCGCTCCAGTCTGCTGCCGCACGGCTTGGGAACGGCACGCAGTCGTGGCGGGCGCCTGCGTCTCTGATAGCATCAGCATCAATTTTCTTGAAAGCAGGATTTCCTGCGCCTGAGTCGTCGGCGCGAAATTCGCCTTTCGATAGTCGCCAGCCCACGGCTGGCCAACGCTCAAGGATCTGAAACGTGATTGGACGCTTGCGCGGCACCCTGGCTGAGAAACAGCCGCCGCACCTGATTCTGGATGTAAACGGCCTCGGGTATGAGCTGGAAGTGCCCATGACCACCCTTTATCGTCTGCCGTCGGTCGGTGAACCACTGACCCTGCACACCCATTTGGTCGTACGCGAAGACGCGCAGTTACTCTATGGTTTTGCCGGTAAGCGTGAGCGAGACTTTTTTCGCGAGTTGATCCGTCTCAATGGTGTCGGGCCAAAACTGGCGCTGGCTTTGATGTCGAGCCTGGAAGTCGACGAACTGATCCGCTGTGTGCAGTCTCAGGACACCTCGGCGTTGACCAAAGTACCGGGTGTCGGCAAGAAAACCGCCGAGCGCTTGCTGGTCGAGCTGAAAGACCGCTTCAAGGCCTGGGAAACCTCGCCGGCCATGTTCGCGCTGGTACCGAATCAGCCGGACGGCCCCGCACCGGTCAATACCGCCGAAAACGATGCGGTCAGCGCGCTGATTTCCCTGGGTTACAAACCGCAGGAAGCGAGCAAGGCGATTACCGCCATCAAGGACAAGAATTTGAGCAGTGAAGACCTGATCCGCCGCGCCCTGAAGGGAATGATTTAAGTGATTGAAGCTGATCGTCTGATCACCGCCGCGCACAGCCCGCGCGAGCGCGAAGAAGTCCAGGATCGGGCCATTCGCCCGGTCAGTCTGGCCGACTATATTGGCCAGCCGACCGTGCGCGAGCAGATGGAACTGTTCATCCAGGCCGCCCGTGGCCGTAGCGAATCCCTCGACCACACGCTGATCTTCGGCCCGCCGGGTCTGGGTAAAACCACCTTGGCCAACATCATCGCCCAGGAAATGGGCGTATCGATCAAGAGCACATCCGGTCCGGTACTGGAGCGTCCGGGAGATCTGGCGGCGCTGCTGACCAATCTTGAACCGCATGACGTGTTGTTCATCGACGAAATCCATCGCTTGTCGCCGATCGTTGAAGAAGTGCTGTACCCGGCGATGGAAGATTTCCAACTCGACATCATGATCGGTGAAGGGCCGGCCGCGCGTTCGATCAAACTCGACCTGCCGCCGTTTACTCTGGTGGGCGCAACCACTCGCGCCGGTATGCTGACCAACCCGTTGCGTGACCGCTTCGGTATCGTCCAGCGTCTTGAGTTCTACAGCACGGCCGATCTGGCGACGATTGTCAGTCGTTCGGCGGCGATTCTCGGTCTGCCGCTGGATCCGGAAGGTTCTTTCGAGATCGCTCGTCGCGCCCGTGGCACGCCGCGAATCGCCAACCGTTTGCTGCGCCGGGTGCGTGACTTCGCCGAAGTTCGCGCCAAGGGTCACATCACCAAAGCGGTGGCGGATCTGGCGCTGAACCTGCTGGATGTCGACGAACACGGTTTTGATCATCAGGACCGGCGTCTGCTGCTGACCATGATCGAGAAGTTCGATGGCGGCCCGGTCGGTATCGACAGCCTCGCCGCTGCGATCAGTGAAGAACGTCACACCATTGAGGATGTGCTGGAACCGTATCTGATTCAGCAGGGTTACATCATGCGCACACCACGGGGCAGGGTGGTGACGCGCCACGCGTACCTGCACTTCGGTTTAAACATCCCGTCACGAATGGGTGAAATGCCCGTGGCAGACGAGTTTCTCGATGCCGTGGACGATTGATACACATTTTTTGTCGATTTATTCAGGGTTTGTACGGTCATAGGACGGTACTTTTGCGGTAAAGCTCTGAAACCATGAAAAACAGTTGCCTGGCCGGATTGGCAACCTGAGGAGTAAGCACTAGAGTATGCGCGCGCAAAACGGGCTTGAGCCGTTCGCACATCGTTGTCGCGTTTATTACGAGGACACCGATGCGGGCGGCATCGTGTATTACGTTAATTACCTCAAGTTTATGGAACGGGCTCGAACCGAGCGGCTTCGCGAGCTGGGCTTTGCTCAATCGCAGCTGGCAGGGGAGGACCTGTTGTTTGTCGTGCACTCCAGCGAAGCGCGCTATCACGCGCCGGCGCGACTGGACGACGAACTGCTGGTAAGCGCTGATGTAATCGAATTGAACCGTGCCAGCTTGCGCTTTAAACAGCAGGTCAGGCGGGCGACGGATAATGTGCTGCTCTGTGAAGGGCAGTTTTTGGTGGCCTGTGTGCGCACTAACAGTTTGAAACCCCGGGCCCTTCCCGAAGACTTGCGTGCGGCCTTCGCCGACGCGGTCGGCCCGGGTACACACTCAAAGCAGGAGATAAAGCGTGGAAGCTAACGTCGTCGACCATTCCTCCATGTGGAGCCTGGTCAGCAATGCCAGCATCGTGGTGCAGTTGGTAATGTTGACCCTGGTGGCCGCATCGGTGACCTCATGGATCATGATCTTTCAGCGCAGCAATCTGCTGCGCGCCGGTCGACGCGCCCTGGAGAGCTTCGAAGAGCGCTTCTGGTCGGGTATCGATCTGTCCAAGCTGTACCGTCAGGCGGGTAGCAACCCTGATCCGGATTCGGGTGTGGAGCAGATCTTCCGTGCCGGTTTCAAGGAATTCTCCCGTCTGCGTCAGCAGCCAGGTGTTGATCCTGAAGCGGTGATGGAAGGTGTGGCCCGTGCCATGCGCGTTGCCATCTCCCGTGAGGAAGAGAAGCTGGAGCAAAGCTTGCCGTTCCTCGCCACCGTCGGTTCGGTCAGCCCGTACATCGGTCTGTTCGGTACGGTGTGGGGCATCATGAACTCCTTCCGCGGTCTGGCCAGCGCCCAGCAAGCAACCCTGGCCACTGTGGCCCCGGGTATTGCCGAAGCCCTGATCGCCACCGCGATCGGTCTGTTCGCGGCGATTCCTGCGGTTATTGCTTACAACCGTTTCGCCGCTCGCAGCGAAACCTTGCTGGGCCGCTACTACACCTTCGCCGATGAATTCCAGGCGATCCTGCACCGCAAAGTGCACACCAGCGAAGAATAAGCAGGTAATTTCCAATGGCTTTAATCGCTCGAGCTCGCAAAAAGCGCAAGCCGGTCGCCGAGATGAACGTGGTGCCTTACATCGACGTGATGTTGGTACTGCTGGTCATCTTCATGGTGACCGCGCCGATGCTCAATCAGGGCGTGAAAGTTGATCTGCCCAAGGTTTCCAGCGAAGCCTTGCCGCAGGACAACAACACTCAGGTCCTGACCATTTCGATCAAGGCTGACAAGACCTACTACTGGAACCTTGGCAGCGAAGTCGATACCGAGAAGCAACAGGACAGGGCCATGACCCTGCCGCAAATGACCGACGCGGTGACCAAGATCATTCGTGCTGGCACTGAAGGCGGCAAGCGTACCCAGGTCTTCATCCGCGGTGACAAGACCGTCGACTACGGTTCCGTCATGGGCGCCATGGGCGGGTTGCAGAAAGCCGGGGTCGGTAATGTTGGTTTGATTACCGAGGCCCCCTGATGCAGCAACAGCGAGAGCCGTCCGCCTCGGAAAGCTACTTCTGGCCTAGTGTTCTGGCAATTGTCCTGCACGTGCTGGTGTTCGGCATGCTGTTCGTCAGTTTTGCCTTTACACCAGAGCTGCCGCCGGCCAAACCGATTGTCCAGGCGACCCTCTACCAGCTGAAATCGAAAAGTCAGGCAACCACCCAGACCAATCAGAAGATTGCGGGTGAGGCGAAGAAATCCGCCGCGCGCCAGACCGAAGTCGAGCAGATGGAGCAGAAGAAGGTCGAGCAGGAAGAGATCAAGGCCGCTGCGGAACAAAAGAAAGAAGAAGCGGCTCAAAAAGCCGAGGAAGCCAAGAAGGCCGACGAGTCGAAGAAAGCAGACGAGGCGAAAAAGGCTGACGAAGCCAAAAAAGCCGACGAAGCCAAGAAGACCGCCGAAGCCAAGAAGGCTGAAGAGAAACAATTGGCTGATATAGCCAAGAAGAAATCTGAAGAAGAAGCGAAAAAGGCTGCTGAAGAAGAGGCCAAGAAAGCCGCTGCTGAAGAAGCCAAGAAGAAGATCGTCGAAGACGCGAAGAAGAAAGCCGCCGAAGACGCCAAGAAGAAAGCTGAAGCTGAAGAGGCGAAGAAGAAAATCGCCGACGAAGCGAAGAAGAAAGCTGCTGCCGATGCTGCGAAGAAGAAAGCGCAGGATGCGGCACGTAAATCGACCGAAGACAAAAAGGCTCAGGCCTTGGCCGATCTGCTTTCCGACACGCCACAGCGTCAGCAGGCCTTGGCCGATGAGCAGGGTGACGAAGTCGCGGGCAGTTTCGATGACCTGATTCGTGCGCGAGCGGCAGAAGGTTGGGCTCGTCCTCCTTCGGCACGCAAAGGCATGACGGTCGTGCTGCAAATCGGCATGTTGCCGGACGGTACGGTGACTTCGGTCAGCGTGGCCAAGTCCAGTGGCGACGGTCCGTTTGATGCTTCGGCAGTCGCGGCAGTGAAGAATATTGGACGTTTGACAGAAATGCAGGGAATGAAGCCGAGCGATTTCGCTCCGTATCGTTCATTCAAGATGACATTCACACCTGAGGATCTAGCCTTGTGAGAAACCTTCTTCGAGGAATGCTGGTCGTGATCTGCTGCATGGCAGGGATCGCGATGGCAGATGAAAAGAACATTCTGGTTACCAGCGGCAGCGATCGGGCTACCCCGATCGCCGTTGTACCGTTCGGCATGCAGGGCGGTGCCGTGCTGCCGGACGACATGGCAGAAATCATTGGTAACGATTTGCGTAACTCGGGCTACTACTCGCCGATTCCAAAGCAAAACATGATCAGCCAGCCAAGCCAGCCGAGCGAAATCATCTTCCGTGACTGGAAGGCGGTGGGTGCTCAATACATGATGGTTGGCAGCATTGCCCCAGCCGGCGGTCGCCTGCAGGTGCAGTGGGCACTGTTCAACGTGGCCACCGAGCAGAAAGTGGCAGACGGCAGTGTTTCCGGCACCACCGAGCAATTGCGCGACATGGCGCACTTCATCTCCGACCAGTCGTTCCAGAAACTGACCGGTATCGAAGGTGCGTTCTCGACGCGTCTGCTGTACGTGACAGCCGAACGTTTCTCCGAGAAGAACACGCGTTACACCCTGCAACGTTCTGACTATGACGGTGCCCGCGCCGTGACTCTGCTGCAATCGCGCGAGCCGATCCTGTCGCCGCGCTTCGCACCGGATGGCAAACGCATCGCCTACGTGTCGTTCGAGCAGAAGCGTCCGCGCATCTTCATGCAGAACATCGACACCGGTCGCCGTGAGCAGATCACCAACTTCGAAGGTCTGAACGGCGCGCCAGCCTGGTCGCCGAACGGCGATCGCCTGGCGTTCGTACTGTCGAAAGACGGTAACCCGGACATTTACGTGATGAACCTGGCTTCGCGCCAGATCACCCGTGTGACCGCAGGTCCTGGCATCAACACCGAACCGTACTGGGGCAAGGATGGTTCGACCATCTACTTCACCTCGGACCGCGGCGGCAAGCCTCAGATCTATAAAACCAGCGCCAGCGGCGGTGGTGCCGAGCGTGTGACGTTTGTAGGTAACTACAACGCCAACCCGAAACTTTCGGCAGATGAAAAGACTTTGGTGATGATCCATCGTCAGGATGGCTTCACCAATTTCAAGGTGGCAGCTCAGGATCTGCAGCGAGGGAGTGTAAAGATCCTCACTGATAGCACTCTGGACGAGTCACCTACTGTTGCGCCCAACGGCACCATGGTAATCTACGCCACCCGCCAACAGGGCCGGGGAGTCTTGATGCTCGTGTCCATTAATGGACGCGTTAGGCTCCCGCTTCCTACCGCTCAAGGCGAAGTCAGAGAACCGTCCTGGTCCCCTTACCTGAAGTGAGCGGGCGCTACACGTTTTACTTAACACACTGGGGTTCATTAGGAGTTTCACGATGGAAATGCTGAAGTTTGGTAAATTTGCTGCGCTGGCTCTGGCCATGGCTGTAGCTGTAGGTTGCTCGTCCAAAGGCGGCGACAACGCCGGTGAAGGCGCTGTTGATCCAAACGCTGGTTACGGCGCAAACACTGGTGCCGTTGACGGTTCCCTGAGCGAAGAAGCTGCTCTGCGCGCAATCACCACCTTCTACTTCGAATACGACAGCTCGGACCTGAAGCCAGAAGCCATGCGCGCTCTGGACGTTCACGCCAAAGACCTGAAAGCAAACGGCGCTCGCGTTGTTCTGGAAGGCAACACCGACGAACGTGGTACTCGTGAGTACAACATGGCACTGGGCGAGCGTCGTGCGAAAGCCGTTCAGCGCTACCTGGTACTGCAAGGTGTTTCCCCAGCTCAGCTGGAACTGGTTTCCTACGGCGAAGAGCGTCCAGTTGCTACCGGCAACGACGAGCAGTCCTGGGCTCAAAACCGTCGCGTCGAACTGCGTAAGTAATTCGATATGCGAACGTGCCGTCGTGCTGTAACTGTTCTGGCTCTCAGCCTCGCGCCGCTTGCGGCGTGGGCTGCGGTTCCTGTGGTCGATGACAACTCCGGTTATAACAATAGCGGGAGCAGTTATCCGCCTGCAGGTTACGGTACGAACGGCGCCTATGCCGGGGGAGCGGCTTCGGCCCCTGCCTCGGCACAAGGCATGCTGTTCAACCAACTGCAACAAATGCAGGATCAGATATCGCGCCAGCAAGGTGTGATTGAAGAACTGCAGAATCAGGTTGCGCGCATGAAGCAGGAATCCCTGGAGCGATACCAGGATCTTGATCGGCGCATAGGATCCGGCGTTGCACCTGCCGCGACTCCTGAGAATTCTTCTGCCGGTGGCGATGCAAGTGCTGCTGCCGGTGCTGCCGCTGGCGCCGGGGCTGCTGCCCAGGCACCTGCTGCAAGCAGCGAACCGGGTGATCCGGCCAAGGAAAAGCTGTATTACGATGCCGCTTTCGACCTGATCAAAGCCAAGGATTTCGACAAGGCCAGCCAGGCTTTTGCCGCTTTCCTGCGCAAATACCCGAACAGCCAATACGCGGGCAACGCCCAGTACTGGTTGGGCGAAGTCAATCTGGCCAAAGGCGATCTGCAAGGTGCAGGTCAGGCTTTCGCCAAGGTTTCGCAGCTGTATCCCAAGCACGCCAAAGTGCCGGACTCGCTGTACAAGCTGGCTGACGTAGAACGCCGCCTCGGTCATACCGACAAGGTCAAAGGCATTCTGCAGCAGGTGGTGGCCCAATACCCGGGCACGTCCGCCGCTCAGTTGGCTCAACGCGATCTGCAACGCATGTAAGCACGCTTGACCCGTTTGGAAGAAACCCGCGCTTGTCGCGGGTTTTTTCGTTAGAATTCACGCCCTTTTTCTGAAACACGCTTCTTGCGGTCTACGCGTTGGCGGGATTGCCTGAAGTGCCTGACGGAGGCGGACAGCCTGTTTAGCTGTTACGCCCGTGGCGACTATGCAAGACACATTGAGAATCACCGAAGTTTTCTACTCGTTGCAGGGGGAAACGCGGACTGCCGGGCTGCCCACTGTTTTTGTGCGCCTGACCGGTTGCCCTTTGCGTTGCCAATACTGCGACAGCGCCTATGCCTTCAGCGGCGGCACCGTCCGTACCCTCGACGATATCCTCGAGCAAGTGGCCGGATTTCGTCCGCGCTACGTCTGTGTCACCGGTGGTGAACCGCTGGCGCAGCCGAACGCCATTCCTTTGCTCAAACAGCTGTGTGATGCCGGTTACGAGGTCTCGCTGGAAACCAGTGGCGCCCTCGACGTCTCGGCTGTCGATCCGCGCGTCAGTCGCGTTGTCGACCTGAAGACGCCGGATTCGAAAGAAGCCCATCGCAACCGTTACGAGAACATCGAACTGCTGACGCCCAACGATCAGGTGAAGTTTGTTATCTGCTCGCGGGACGACTATGACTGGGCCGTCTCCAAACTGATTCAGTACGGCCTTGATCGGCGTGCCGGCGAAGTGCTGTTTTCCCCAAGTCACCATGACCTCAATGCGCGGGATCTGGCGGACTGGGTGGTGGCGGACAACCTGCCGGTGCGCTTGCAATTGCAGTTGCATAAATATCTGTGGAACGACGAGCCGGGGCGCTGAGATGACTGAACAACTGAAGACTAATGAAAAGCGCGCCGTCATCCTGCTGTCCGGCGGCCTCGATTCGGCGACCGTCGTGGCCATGGCACGCGCCGAAGGCTACCGCTGCTACACCATGAGCTTCGACTACGGCCAGCGTTCGCACGCCGAACTGCACGCCGCTGCCCGCGTCGCCCGCGACTTGGGCGTGGTCGAGCACAAGGTGATTGGCCTCAACCTCAATGGTATGGGCGGCTCGGCACTGACCGACACCAGCATCGACATCCCCGAAGAGTTGGGCGAAGGCATTCCGGTGACGTACGTGCCGGCGCGTAACACGGTGTTCCTGTCGCTGGCGTTGGGCTGGGCAGAAGTACTGGGTGCACGCGACATCTTTATTGGTGTCAACGCCGTGGACTATTCCGGTTACCCGGATTGCCGCCCCGAGTTCATCGAGTCGTTCGAGCGCATGGCCAATCTGGCGACCAAGGCTGGCGTTGAAGGCAACGGTTTCCGCATCCAGGCGCCGTTGCAGAACCTGAGCAAGGCACAGATCGTTCAGGCGGGCGTTAAGCTCGGCGTTGATTATGGCCTCACCGTTTCCTGCTATCAGGCCGACGATGACGGCCGCGCGTGCGGTAAATGCGACAGCTGCCGCCTGCGCGCAGAAGGCTTTGCGGCCGCTGGTGTGGACGACCCAACACCTTATTTTTGATTATTTTCAAAAAGGTGTTGAATAGTCCTTAAAAATCAGTATTATACGCGCCACCACACAGCGGGTCGTTAGCTCAGTTGGTAGAGCAGTTGGCTTTTAACCAATTGGTCGTAGGTTCGAATCCCACACGACCCACCATATTTGGCGGTTTAGAAAATCCGGAAGGCCCACGAAAGTGAGGATTTCCGGGTTTTTTTTTGCCTGTAATTTCGCTCCGCGTTATTTCACTACCCGCAGCGCTGACGCAGGTCAGAATCATCTTTTGTATCAACGGGATATTCTGTAGCCTTGCGCAGCTTCAATGCTGTCCGTGCCTGATAATATTCACTCTCCCGGCGGTACCCTCAAGCGGTCCGGAGCCGGGTGTATACTCGACTTTCGCGCGAAAGCGCCTGCAGGTCTTGCGAACATGACGCAGATTTCCGAACGCCTTCTGGTTCAAGCTCACCTCGATGCCAAACAGCCCAAACCGCTGACCGCTGAGGAAGAGGCTTATTACCGTTCCGCCATTGCCGCCGAGCTCAAGGCTCAGGACGCGGTGCTGGTGGCCCACTTTTATTGCGACCCGGTGATTCAGGCTCTGGCCGAAGAAACCGGTGGCTGTGTCTCTGACTCTCTGGAAATGGCCCGCTTCGGCAACGCTCATCCGGCCAAAACCGTGGTGGTCGCCGGCGTGAAGTTCATGGGCGAGACCGCGAAGATCCTCAACCCGGAAAAACGCGTGCTGATGCCGACTCTGGAGGCGACCTGCTCGCTGGACCTGGGTTGCCCGGTCGACGAGTTCTCGGCGTTCTGCGATCAGCACCCGGAGCGCACGGTGGTGGTCTATGCCAACACTTCCGCTGCTGTGAAAGCGCGGGCTGACTGGGTGGTGACATCGAGTTGCGCGCTGGAAATCGTCGAAAGCCTGATGGACAACGGCGAGACCATCATCTGGGGTCCGGACAAGCACCTCGGCACGTACATTCAGCGCAAGACCGGCGCCGACATGCTGCTGTGGGACGGTGCCTGCATCGTTCACGAAGAGTTCAAGTCCAAGCAGCTCGAAGACATGAAAGCGTTGTACCCGGACGCTGCGATCCTCGTGCACCCGGAGTCGCCAACGTCGGTGATCGAACTGGCGGACGCCGTGGGTTCCACCAGCCAGTTGATCGCTGCCGCGCAATCGCTGCCGAACAAGACCCTGATCGTTGCGACCGACCGTGGCATCTTCTACAAGATGCAGCAGTTGTGCCCGGACAAGGTCTTTATCGAAGCGCCAACCGCCGGTAACGGCGCGGCGTGCCGCAGTTGCGCACATTGCCCGTGGATGGCCATGAACACCCTTGAGCGCACGCTGAAGAGCTTGAAGGAGGGGGCGAACGAGATCTTTGTCGATCCGGCGTTGATTCCGCAGGCTATTCGGCCGTTGAAGCGGATGCTGGATTTCACCCAGGCGGCGCGGATGAAGCTGGCCGGTAACGCCTAAGCTCTTTCAGACACACCCCAGAACCTGTGGGAGCGAGCCTGCTCGCGAAGGCGGTGAATCAGCAGACATAAATGTTGGCTGACACTAAGCCTTCGCGAGCAGGCTCGCTCCCACAGTGGTTTTTGGTGTCTGGTAGTTATTTGGTCTTCTTCGGGATTCGTACCACGCGGGTATCGGAGTAGATGTCATGCCACGTGCGCTTCTGCTTGTCGTAAAGCGACCAGAAAAATCCCAGCCCTACGCACAGCCACGAAGCGATCGACACCATAAACCGCAACAGAGCCTGCCACAGGCTGATCGCCGTGCCATCGGCGTTCTGTACGCGAATGCCCCACACCTGCATGCCCAGTGTCTGCCCGCCATGGGTCCAGAACTTGGCAAAGAACGCAAACAGCACCAATACCAGCACTGTCGAGTAGAGCGGATCACCGTCCAGTTGCCCGGCATCGGTCATCACCCGCAGACGCTCTTCGCCGATGATCGCTGCCTGGATCATTTTGTAAACGAAGCCGGTAACGATCAGCAATGCGGTGCACAGCAAAAAGTCATAGAACATCGCGGCCAGACGGCGACCTAGACCAACGGGAGGGAAATCCCCTTGGGGCGTGAGCAGGTTTTTCGACATGGCAGCCTCTGGACGCAAAATGAAGCGCCATTTTACGGATTCGCGCGCACAAAAAAGCCCCTGATATCAATATCAGGGGCTTTTTCGTAACAGAAATCAGGCTTCTGCTTGTACTTCGTCAGCCTGCATGCCTTTCTGGCCTTGCACAGCAACGAAGGTCACTTTCTGGCCTTCTTTCAGGCTTTTGAAGCCGTTGCCCTGAATGGCGCGGAAATGCACGAACAGATCCGGACCGCTTTCTGGAGTGATAAAACCAAAACCTTTCTCGTCGTTAAACCACTTGACGGTACCGCTCTGACGTGTGGACATTTCTTATTTCCTTTGACGCAAAAATTGATGACAGTCTCTTTCTCATGAAAGAGTACTGGGGCTGGTTGCAGGAGAGTAAGAAGACGTCGAACGGGATGTAGCTAACTTGTAGGCTACTGCCCAGGTCACGATTCCAAGCTGACCCATGCAAACACAGTGGAGAAACTCTACGCCAACTACGGGAGAAAAAACAAGCCCTGCGAAGCCCCCGGTTTTACTGAGCCTGAGCAAGTTAATCCTTTCACTAGTGCAGCCTTAGACGATTCGCTTGTTCAATTGTTTTCGAACGTTATAAGCAAAGTTCATATTCGAATCGATTGTTAGAAAATGCACTTTTTTGTGGCGATTGCGTGACACATTAGTGCACGCATTACGCAATCGCGTTACTTATAGAAACAGTCAATCAACCGCGATAGTAGCGTTGTGGAACAAATGGCATTTTGCTTACAAGCATTGGCACCTTTTTCCCACGCACGATGGCCCAAACCGGTGTGTCGAGGGTGACATAAGCGCTGTCGAGGTAACCCATCGCCAACGGCCCACCCAAGGTCGGACCGAAACCGCCGCTGCACACGCTGCCGATGATTTCGCCGGCTTCGTTGACGATTTCTGCGCCTTCACGCACTGGCGTACGTTCTTGCGGCAGCAGGCCGACGCGTTTGCGCGCGACGCCATTCTGTTGCTGGGCGAAAACGTTCTCCGCGCCCGGGAAACCGCCGGCCCGCGCGCCATCAGCGCGACGTGGCTTGGAGATCGCCCATAACAGGCTGGCCTCGATTGGCGTGGTCTCGGTGTTCATGTCGTGGCCGTAGAGGCACAGGCCGGCTTCCAGGCGCAGCGAATCGCGGGCACCGAGGCCGATGGCCTGGACTTCCGGTTCAGCGAGTAGGGCGCGCGCAAGTTTTTCCGCATCAGCGGCCGGAACGGAGATTTCGAAACCGTCTTCACCGGTGTAGCCCGAACGGCTGACAAAGCATTCGACGCCCAACAGATTCTCACGGGCGAACTGCATAAAAGTCATTTTTTCAACGGAAGGCGCCAGTCGCGCCAGCACCGTAACGGCCGCCGGACCCTGCAATGCCAGCAGTGCGCGCTCCTCGAACAGCGCCGTAATGGTGCACTGAGCGCCGATGTGCTTTTGCAGGTGGGCCAGGTCCTGATCCTTGCACGCGGCGTTGACCACCAGGAACAGTTCGTCGTTGCCGAGGTTGGCAACCATCAGGTCGTCGAGAATGCCGCCGTTGTCGTTGGTGAACATCGCGTAACGCTGCATGCCCACCGGCAGATCGATGATGTCTACCGGCACCAGGGTTTCCAGGGCTTTGGCGGCATTGGCACCGGTCAGGCGGATCTGACCCATGTGCGAGACGTCGAACAGCCCGGCCTGTTCACGGGTGTGCTGGTGTTCTTTCATCACGCCGAGCGGGTATTGCACCGGCATGTCGTAGCCGGCGAACGGCACCATGCGGGCGCCGAGTTCGATGTGCAGAGCGTGCAGCGGGGTTTTCGACAGTTGTTCGGTGGACATGCGTGGCTCCTTGAAAATTTGAGTTTGGGGGTATGGGGCTAGATCAAGATCAAAAGCCCCTCACCCCAGCCCTCTCCCGGAGGGAGAGGGAGTTAGGTACGTTTATCTCCCGGAGGGAGAGGGCTGGGGGTGAGGTCAGCATTCGATGATGTTGACCGCCAGACCGCCACGGGCGGTCTCTTTGTATTTGCTTTTCATGTCGGCGCCGGTCTGGCGCATGGTGCGGATGACTTTGTCGAGTGAGACGAAATGCTGGCCGTCGCCGCGCATGGCCATGCGCACCGCGTTGATGGCTTTCACCGAGCCCATCGCGTTGCGCTCGATGCACGGCACCTGCACCAACCCGCCAATTGGGTCGCAGGTCAGGCCGAGGTTGTGTTCCATGCCGATTTCCGCCGCGTTTTCGACTTGCTGAACACTGCCGCCGAGCACTTCACACAACGCGCCGGCCGCCATTGAGCAGGCCACGCCGACTTCACCCTGACAACCAACTTCAGCGCCGGAGATCGAGGCGTTTTCCTTGTAGAGAATGCCGATGGCCGCCGCGGTCAGCAGAAAGCGCACGACGCCGTCGTCATTCGCGCCGGGGATGAAGCGCATGTAGTAATGCAGTACCGCCGGAATGATCCCCGCTGCACCGTTAGTGGGTGCGGTGACTACGCGGCCACCATTGGCGTTTTCTTCGTTGACCGCCAGTGCGTAGAGATTGACCCAATCAAGCACTGACAAAGGATCACGCAACGCCGATTCCGGGTTCTTGCACAGTTGTCGATGCAACGCCGCCGCTCGGCGTTTGACCTTCAAACCGCCCGGCAGGATGCCTTCGTTACGACAACCGGCGGCGACGCAGTCCTGCATCACTTGCCAGATTTTCAGCAGGCCGGCACGGGTCTCCGCTTCGGGGCGCCAAGCGCTTTCATTAGTCAGCATCACCTGACTGATCGACAGACCGTAGGTGGCGCAATGACCGAGCAAGTCCTTGGCACTTTTGAACGGGAAGGTCAGCGGCGTGGCGTCTTCGACGATGCGATCGGCTCCGGCCGCGTCTTCATCGACGACAAAACCACCACCCACCGAGTAGTACTCGCGGCTGCGGATCTGAATCCCCGCCGCATCAAAGGCGCGGAAGATCATGCCGTTGGGGTGATAGGCCAGCGGCTTGCGGATCATCGCCAAGTGTTCTTTCTCGTTGAACGCAATGCTGTGTTCACCGAGCAGATTCAGTCGGCCGTTGCCGCGAATTTCTTGCAGGCGCGCGGCGACGGTTTCGGTATCGACGGTGTCCGGGTGTTCGCCTTCGAGGCCGAGCAGCACGGCTTTGTCGCTGCCGTGACCTTTACCGGTGGCGCCGAGGGAGCCGTAGAGTTCAACGCGAACGCTGGCGGTGGTGGTCAGCAGGTGTTCACGTTGCAGGCCTTCGGCGAAACGGGCAGCTGCACGCATCGGGCCGACGGTGTGGGAACTGGAGGGGCCGATGCCAATCTTGAACAGGTCGAACACGCTTAACGACATGAGGGGGGCTCCTGCGGAGCAGTGGTGAGCTTCAAGTTGCAAGCTACAAGTAAAAGCGGATCGGGTTTTTCCTTGCGGCTTCTATAAGGCCGCAGTGCGTGCAGCAAGATACAAACCGCAAGTAAAAAGCAGATCAGCCCTTACTTGCAGCTTGTAGCTCAAAGCTCGCAGCTGCTTTCCTTAAGCGTAGCTTTCGATCGACGGGCAGGCGCACACTAGGTTGCGATCGCCGAAGACGTTGTCGACACGACCGACCGGCGGCCAGTATTTGCCTTCAATCAACGACGCAACCGGATAAACGGCCTGCTCGCGGCTGTACGGGTGGGTCCACTCGCCAACCAGTTCCGCAGCGGTGTGCGGCGCGTTCTTCAGTGGGTTGTCGTCCTTGTCCAGCGTGCCGTTTTCCACCGCGCGGATTTCTTCGCGGATACGGATCATGGCGTCGCAGAAGCGATCCAGTTCTTCCTTGGATTCGCTTTCGGTCGGCTCGATCATCAGCGTGCCGGCGACCGGGAACGACATGGTCGGTGCGTGGAAACCGAAGTCGATCAGGCGCTTGGCGACGTCATCAACGCTGATGCCGCTGCTGTCTTTCAACGGACGCAGATCGAGAATGCACTCGTGCGCCACCAGACCGTTGCTGCCGGTGTACAGCACTGGGTAGTGCTCTTCCAGGCGACGGGAAATGTAGTTGGCGTTGAGGATCGCCAATTGGGAAGCACGCTTCAGACCCGCGCCGCCCATCATGCGAATGTACATCCAGGTGATCGGCAAAATACTTGCGCTGCCGAACGGTGCCGCGCAGACCGCGCCTTCCTTGCGTTCCATCTGGCCGTGGCCCGGCAGGAACGGGGTCAGGTGCGACTTGACGCCAATCGGACCAACGCCCGGGCCGCCACCGCCGTGGGGGATGCAGAAGGTTTTGTGCAGGTTCAGGTGCGAGACGTCGCCGCCGAACTTGCCCGGTGCACAGAGGCCAACCATCGCGTTCATGTTGGCGCCGTCGATGTACACCTGGCCGCCGTTGTCATGAATGATCGCGCAGATTTCGCGGATGCCTTCTTCGAACACGCCGTGGGTCGACGGGTAAGTGATCATCAGCGCGGCGAGGTGCTCGCGGTGCTCGATGGCTTTGGCGCGCAGGTCTTCGATGTCGACGTTGCCGCGGGCATCGCACGCAGTCACGACAACGCGCATGCCAGCCATGTTGGCGGTGGCCGGGTTGGTGCCGTGGGCGGACGAGGGGATCAGGCAGATGTCGCGACGCTCATCGCCACGGCTCTGGTGATAGGCGCGGATCGCCAGCAGGCCAGCGTATTCACCTTGCGAACCGGCGTTCGGTTGCAGCGAGATCGCGTCGTAACCGGTGGCGGCGCAGAGCATCGCTTCCAGTTCGTCAGTCAGTTGCTGGTAACCGGCGCTTTGTGCGGCCGGGGCGAACGGGTGCAGCGCACCGAATTCAGCCCAGGTCACCGGGATCATTTCGCTGGCGGCGTTGAGTTTCATGGTGCACGAACCCAGCGGGATCATGGTGCGATCCAGTGCCAGGTCTTTGTCCGCCAGTTTGCGCAGGTAGCGCATCAGCTCGGTTTCCGAGTGATAACGGTTGAACACCGGGTGGCTGAGGATTGGCGACTGGCGTACCAGCGATGCTGGGATGGTGCTTTGCACCGAGGCGGCCAGCGCAGCGAAGTCCGGCAGGGTCTTGCCGTCGGCGAACAGGCCCCACAGGGTTTCGATGTCCGCCTGGGTGGTGGTTTCATCAACCGACAGGCCCAGACGCTGAGCGTCGATCACGCGCAGGTTGATCTGCGCAGCGTGCGCCTTGTCATGCAGCACGGCGGTTTGTGCGCCGGTGGCCACGGTCAGGGTGTCGAAGAAACTGGCTTGTTCGACTTTCGCGCCGAGCGCGGTCAGGCCCTTGGCCAGAATCGCGGTCAGGTGATGCACGCGGTTGGCGATCTTCGTCAGGCCTTTCGGGCCGTGGTAGACGGCGTACATGCTGGCGATGTTGGCCAGCAGCACCTGTGCGGTGCAGATGTTCGACGTGGCCTTCTCGCGGCGGATGTGTTGCTCGCGGGTTTGCATCGCCAGACGCAGGGCCGGCTTGCCGAAACGGTCAACCGACACGCCGACCAGACGGCCCGGCATATCGCGTTTGAACGCATCTTTGGTGGAGAAGTACGCGGCGTGCGGGCCACCGAAGCCCAGCGGCACGCCGAAACGTTGTGCCGAACCGATGGCGACGTCAGCGCCGAACTCGCCCGGCGCGGTCAGCAGGGTCAGGGCCAGCAGGTCAGCGGCCACAGCCACCAAAGCGTTGGCAGCGTGGAAGCGTTCGGTCAGTTCGCGGTAGTCGAAGACATCACCGTTGCTCGCCGGGTATTGCAGCAGCGCGCCGAAGAACGGCGTTACGTCGGTCAGTTCACGCTCGTCGCCGACGACAACGTCAATGCCCAGCGGCTCGGCACGAGTGCGCAGCACGTCGAGGGTTTGCGGGTGGCTGTGGATCGAGGCGAAGAATTGGTGGCTGCCCTTGTTCTTGCTCAGGCGTTTGCAGAAGGTCATGGCTTCGGCAGCGGCGGTGGCTTCGTCGAGCAGCGAGGCGTTGGCGATCGGCAGGCCGGTGAGGTCACTGATCATGGTCTGGAAGTTCAGCAGCGCTTCGAGACGACCCTGGGAAATTTCTGGCTGATACGGGGTGTAAGCGGTGTACCAGGCCGGGTTTTCCAGCAGGTTGCGCAGGATCGGCGACGGCGTGTGGCAGTTGTAGTAGCCCTGGCCGATGTAGGTCTTGAACAGCTGATTTTTGCCGGCGATCGATTTGATCATCGCCAGTGCATCGGCTTCGCTCAGGCCGTCGTCCATGCCGAGCACGCTGGTGCCCTTGATGCTTTCCGGGATGACGCTGGCGCTCAGCGCTTCGAGCGAGTCGAAGCCGAGGCTGTTGAGCATGGCTTGCTCGTCACCGGCGCGCGGGCCGATGTGACGGGCGATGAATTCGTTGGCGGTGCCAAGGTTTACTTGAGTCATGTCGGTATTCCTCAGGCTTCGGCTTGGGCTTTGATCAGACGGTCGTACGCGTCCTGGTCGAGCAGTTTGGCTACGGCCGAAGCGTCGCTTGGCTGGAAGCGGAAGAACCAGCCTTCACCCAGTGGATCTTCGTTGACCAGTTCCGGAGCGTCTTCGAGCGCCGGGTTGACGGCCAGTACTTCGCCATCGAGCGGCATGTACACGCCGCTGGCGGCTTTTACCGATTCCACGGTGGCGGCTTCGGCGCCTTTTTCGTAGGCCTGCAGCTCAGGCAGTTGCACGAACACCACGTCGCCCAGGGCGTTCTGCGCGAAAGCGGTGATGCCGACAGTAACGCTGCCGTCAGCTTCGGTGCGCAGCCATTCGTGATCTTCAGTAAAACGCAACTCGCTCATGGAAACTCCTCAGGGGGCCAGACTCGTCTGGTGGACGCGGTGGAATAGTCGGGCGCGAAGGCCCTTATTTATGAGGGGTTGATTAGCAAGAATGCGGCCAAGGTTTATTTATCTTTATAAATCAATAATTTAGATATTGGAGGGGGCGACACGGGAGGCATCTCTGTAGCGAAATCGCTACAGCATGGAGCGAGGATAAAAGCTGAACGGGATCAAAGCCTTGCACAGCGGTGATCGGAGGAGGGTGTATTGATATCGTTCCGCTGTAGCGCTTTCAGTACAGTTGAAGGTCGTTTTTAAACTGGGAACCCGGATTTTTTGAATTGGAAACCCGGACTGTAGGAGCTGCCGAAGGCTGCGATCTTGACCCGGGCAATACACATCCAAAGTCAAAAGATCGCAGCCTCCGGCAGCTCCTACAAGGGGATTCGTGGTGGGTTCAGGGCTTGTTGGGAATGCCGTACTTGCGCAATCGATGCGCGATGGCCGTGTGCGAAGTTTGCAGGCGGCTGGCCAGTTGGCGGGTCGAGGGGTAGCTGACGTAGAGCTTTTCCAGCAGCGTTTTTTCGAAGGACTCGACGGCTTGTTCGAGGCTGTCGACATCGCTGTCGGTTTGCCGTGCGACCGAGGTGCCAGCAATATCGAGATCGCCAATATCCACCAGACTGCTCTCGCAGATCGCCGCCGCGCGGAAGATCACGTTCTGCAATTGCCGCACGTTGCCCGGCCAGCGGTTGCCGAGCAGCGCCGGGTAAGTCCCCGGGGCGAGGCGGCAGACCGGGCGCTGAATTTGCGCACAAGCCTGCTGCATGAAATAGCGTGCCAGCAACAGAATGTCCTGGCCGCGCTCGCGCAGCGGCGGGACTTCGACGTTGAGCACGTTGAGGCGGTAGAACAGGTCTTCGCGGAACAGGCCTTCGCTGACCATTTTCTCCAGATCACGGTGGGTCGCGCTGAGGATGCGCACATTGACCTTCACTTCACGATCGCCACCGACGCGGCGGAAGCTGCCGTCGTTCAAGAAACGCAGCAGTTTGGCCTGCAAGTACGGCGACATCTCGCCGATCTCATCGAGAAACACCGTGCCCTGGTTGGCCAGTTCCATCAGCCCCGGTTTGCCACCGCGCGCTGCACCGGTGAAGGCACCGGGGGCGTAGCCGAACAGTTCGCTTTCGGCGAGGTTCTCCGGCAGCGCTGCGCAGTTGAGGGCGAGAAACGGTGCGCTGTGCCGAGTGCTGATGGCGTGGCAGGCACGGGCAACCAGTTCTTTACCGGTGCCGGTTTCGCCCTGGATCAGCAGCGGCGCATCGAGGGCGGCAACCCGTTGCGCACGAGCCTTGAGCGTGCGGATTGCCGGGGATTCGCCGAGCAATGCATCGAAACCTTCGGCGTGATCGTGGTGCAGTGCCGAGAGTTGTTCACCGATGCGGTTGGGTTGGTACAAGGTTAGCAGCGCGCCCGCGTCGGTGATCGGCGTGGCGTCGAGCAACAGGGTCTGACCGTTGACGGTGATTTCGCGCAGCGGCAGGCGGAAGCCGTGTTCGAGCAAGGTGTCGAGCAGGGCCGGATCGTTGAACAGTTCAGAGACGCTTTCACCCGCCGGCTCACGACCGTACAACGCGATCAACGCCGGGTTGGCCAGCAGCACCTTGCCGGCGCTGTCGAGCGCGAGTACCGGGTCGGTCATCGCCGCGAGCAAGGCATCGAGCTGCAAGTGCCGACGCTGGCCGGGGAGGATGTCGACCACGGTCACCGCGACCACGCCGAGCACGCGAAACAACGCATCTTTCAGTTCTTCGAGCACTTGCGGGCTCAGGGTCGGCGCGTCGATGTAGACGTTGGGCGGGATCATCTCCACCGCATCCAGATTGAGATTGCGCCCGCCGAGGATAGCCAGGACTTCCTGGGTGATGCCGACGCGGTCGATGAAGCTGACGTGGATACGCATGGGGCGGTTCAGTGATCTGCAGAGCGGAGGGTGGCAAGTATGCCTTAAATCAAAAACGCCCTCACCCCAGCCCTCTCCCGGAGGGAGAGGGAGCCGACCGAGGTGTCTGAGGTTTGACATCGACCTGAAAGAACCAGTCGATTATGGATTCGGTAAAGCGAGTTCAGGTCGGTGTAACTCTAGAGCATCCCCCAATCAGTCCCCTCTCCCTTTGGGAGAGGGCTAGGGTGAGGGGCTTTTGCGGGTTATTCGAAATGCTCAAGATTGACCGGATCCCCGGACTTCATATCAAGTTGCTTGCGGATGTCTTCAAACATCATGTCGTAATGCTTGTGAACCGAGCCGATCTGGCTGTGCGTCTTGGGAATGCCGTACTTCTCGGCGATTTTCGTCACATTGTTGGCAAAGTTGTAGGCCTCCTCTTTGGGCAGGAAGAACGTCTCTTTCATGTCCTTGCCCTGAAGGTTGCCATGCATCGTGAACTGGATGCCTTTGCCTTTTTTGGGATCGCTGAACACTTCATAGTCGAGGTGCACGTTGTAACTGACGTCATCCGGCGTCAACGCGTGTCGCTCAATATGCAAATGACCGGGTTCAAACTGGGCCATGGGTTTCTCCTTTCAAGGCATGGGAGAAGGGCAGACCCTCGGTCTGCCCCCGGAGTTTCTAATTATCGGTAAGTGATGCCCGGCTTCGCCGTGGTCACGCGAGTACCTGCAGTACCTTGGACAATCGCTTCGATATCCGCCAGCGAACCGATCACCGCGACCTTGCCAGTATGGCGCGCGAATTCGCAGGCTGCCTGCACCTTCGGCCCCATCGAGCCGGCAGCGAAACCGAGGCGTTCGAGTTCGTCCGGGTGCGCTTCGGCAATGGCTTTCTGCGTCGGTTTACCGTAGTCGATGAACGCCGCGTTGACGTCCGTGGCGATCACCAGCAGGTCGGCTTCCAGTTGCTCGGCGAGCAGCGACGAGCACAGGTCCTTGTCGATCACCGCCTCGATGCCTTTGAGGTTACGGTTCTCGTCATACATGGTCGGAATGCCGCCGCCACCGGCGCAAATCACGATGCTGCCCTTGTCCAGCAACCACTTGATCGGGCGGATTTCGAAGATGCGTTTTGGCCGTGGGCTGGCCACCACACGGCGGAACTTGTCGCCGTCCGGAGCGATTGCCCAGCCTTTTTCGGCGGCGAGTTTTTCCGCTTCGGCCTTGTCGTAGACCGGGCCGATCGGCTTGGTCGGGTTCTGGAAGGCCGGATCCTTGGCGTCGACTTCAACCTGGGTCAGGAGGGTGGCGAAGGGCACCTCGAAATCGAGCAAATTGCCCAGTTCCTGTTCGATGATGTAGCCGATCATGCCTTCGGTTTCGGCACCGAGCACGTCCAGCGGGTAAGGGGTGACGGAGGTGTAGGCCGCCGCTTGCAACGACAGCAGGCCGACTTGCGGGCCATTGCCGTGGGCGATGACCAGTTGGTTGCCGGGGTGGATCTTGGCGATTTGCTCGGTGGCGATGCGGATGTTGGCGCGCTGATTGTCAGCGGTCATCGGTTCACCACGGCGGAGCAGGGCGTTACCGCCCAGCGCTACGACGATACGCATAATGCATGTCCTTTTTCGTGTTGATCGTTCCCACGCTCTGCGTGGGAATGCCGCCACGGACGCTCCGCGTCCGCTGTGACGCAGAGCGTCACGGGATGCATTCCCACGCCGGAGCGTGGGAACGATCATGGATCAGCAGTGGTTACAGATCAGCCAGGGTCGAGACCAGAATCGCCTTGATCGTGTGCATGCGGTTTTCCGCTTGCTCGAAGGCGATGCAGGCAGGCGACTCGAACACGTCGTCGGTCACTTCGATGCCGTTTTTCAGGTGCGGATACTGCTCGGCAATCTGTTTGCCGACCTTGGTATCGCTGTTGTGGAACGCCGGCAGGCAGTGCATGAACTTGGTGCGCGGGTTGCCGGAGGCTTTCATCAGCTCGGCGTTGACCTGGTACGGCAGCAGTTGCTGGATACGCTCGGCCCAGGCTTCCACCGGCTCGCCCATCGACACCCAGACGTCGGTGTGAATAAAGTCGACGCCTTTGACCGCCGCTTTCGGGTCTTCAGTCAGGGTGATACGTGCGCCACTTTCTTCTGCATATTTGTGGCAACGCTCGACCAGATCATCCAGTGGCCACAGCGCTTTCGGTGCACAGATGCGCACGTCCATGCCGAGTTTGGCGCCGACCAGCAGCAGTGAGTTGCCCATGTTGTTGCGCGCATCGCCGAGGTAGGCGTAGCTGATTTCATGGATCGGCTTGTCGGCGTGTTCACGCATGGTCAGCACGTCGGCGATCATCTGCGTCGGGTGATATTCATCGGTCAGGCCGTTGAATACCGGCACACCGGCGAACTTGGCCAGCTCTTCGACGATTTCCTGTTTGAAGCCACGGTACTCGATGGCGTCGTACATGCGCCCCAGCACGCGGGCGGTGTCTTTCATGCTTTCTTTGTGGCCGATCTGCGACGAGTTCGGGTCGATGTAGGTGACGTTGGCGCCTTGGTCATAGGCCGCCACTTCGAACGCGCAACGGGTGCGGGTCGAGGTTTTTTCGAAGATCAGGGCGATGTTGTTGCCCTTCAGGTGTTGCTGCTCGGTGCCGGTGTACTTCGCGCGTTTGAGATCGCGGGACAGGTCGAGCAGGTAACGCAGCTCACGTGGGGTGTGGTGTTCCAGGCTGAGCAGGTTACGGTTGTGAATGTTGAACGCCATGATGATTCTCCTTGGATTCGGTAATCGGCCCGGCCGCTACGGGATGGGTGCGGCCGGGGAGATGGTCGTTTAGTAATCGATCGGGTCGCGGATGATCGGGCAGGTCATGCAGTGGCCACCGCCACGGCCTCGGCCTAGCTCACCGGCGCTGATGGTGATGACTTCCACGCCGGCCTTGCGCAGCAGGGTGTTGGTGTAGGTGTTGCGGTCGTAGCCGATGACCACGCCCGGTTCCACGGCCACCACGTTGTTGCCGTCGTCCCATTGCTCGCGTTCGGCGGCGAAGCTGTTGCCGCCGGTTTCCACCACGCGCAGCTTCGGCAGGTTGAGGGCTTTGGCCACGGTGTCGAGGAAAGTGCCTTCTTCGCGGCGGATGTCGATGCCGCCCTGCTTGCTTTCGTCAGGGCGCAGGGTGAACGCGACGATCTGATTCACTACTTCCGGGAAAATCGTCACCAGGTCGCGGTCGCAGAAGCTGAACACGGTGTCGAGGTGCATCGCGGCGCGGGACTTCGGCAGGCCGGCGACGATGACTTTTTCCACGGCTTTGTTCTTGAACAGGTTCAGCGCCAGTTGGCCGATGGCTTGGCGGGACGAGCGTTCGCCCATGCCGATCAACACCACGCCGTTGCCGATTGGCATCACGTCGCCGCCCTCAAGGGTGGAGCTGCCGTGATCCTTGTCCGGGTCGCCGTACCAGATTTCGAATTCGGCGTTGGTGAACTGCGGGTGGAATTTGTAGATGGCGGTGGTCAGCAGGGTTTCCTGACGACGCGCTGGCCAGTACATCGGGTTCAGTGTCACGCCGCCGTAGATCCAGCAAGTGGTGTCGCGGGTGAACTGGGTGTTCGGTAGCGGCGGCAGAATGAAGCTGGAGTGGCCAAGGAAGTCGCGGAACATCTGGATGGTCTTGCCGCCGAAACTGTCCGGCAGATCATCGGCGGATACGCCGCCAATCAGGAATTCGGCGATGTGCCGCGGCTCGAGGCTTTTCAGCCAGGACTTCACTTCATTGATCAGGCCCAGGCCCACCGAGTCGGCGGTGACCTTGCGCTCGAGAATCCAGTCCAGTGCCTCAGGGTTAGCGACGATGTCGGTCAGCAGGTTGTGCATTTCCAGCACATCGATACCGCGCTCACGCATCTTGGTGACGAAGTCGAAGTGGTCGCGCTTGGCCTGAGCCACCCAGAGCACGTCATCGAACAGCAGTTCATCGCAGTTGTTCGGGGTCAGCCGCTGATGGGCCAGACCTGGGGAGCACACCATGACTTTGCGCAGTTTGCCGGCTTCGGAATGGACGCCGTACTTAACTTTTTCCGTGGTCATTTCAGATCCTCCAGATAACAAATCAATCAGGGATTACAGAGTCAGGAAGCCGTCGTAGAGACCGTAGGCCGCCACCAGGGCACCCACGACCACTGCGGCGAAAATCAGCTTCTCGACGTTAGTGAAAATCGGTTGTTTGAGTTCCAGCTTGGCTTTGGCGAACAGGATCGCGCCAGGTGCGTAGAGCAGGGCCGACAGCAGCAAGTACTTGACCCCGCCGGCATACAGCAGCCACACCGCGTAGATCAGCGCGATGCCGCCGATAATCAGATCCTTGCGCCGTTCGGCCGCGAAGCCTTCGTAGCTCTCGCCGCGCACCGCCAGCAGCAGGGCGTAAGCCGCCGACCACAGGTACGGCACCAGAATCATCGAAGTGGCGAGGTAGATCAGCGACAGGTAGGTACTGGCCGAGAACAGCGTGATGATCAGGAAAATCTGCACCATCGCGTTGGTCAGCCACAGGGCGTTGACCGGTACGTGGTTGGCATTTTCCTTACGCAGGAACTCCGGCATGGTGTGGTCTTTGGCGGCGGCGAACATGATCTCCGCACACAGCAGCACCCACGACAGCAACGCCCCCAGCAAGGAGATGATCAGACCGACGCTGATCAGCACCGCGCCCCAGTGACCGACCACATGCTCAAGCACGGCGGCCATCGACGGGTTCTGCAGTTTCGCCAGTTCCGGTTGGGTCATGATGCCCAGCGACAGCACGTTCACCAGCACCAGAAACAGCAGCACGGTGATGAAGCCGATCACGGTGGCCTTACCGACGTCCGAGCGTTTTTCCGCGCGGGCCGAGAAGATGCTCGCGCCCTCGATGCCGATGAACACCCACACGGTGACCAGCATCATCTTGCGCACCTGGTTCATCACACTGCCCAGATCGGGATTTTTGATGCCCCAGATGTCGGCGGTGAAGATGTCCAGTTTGAAGGCGAACACCGCGATCAACACGAACAGCAGCAGCGGTACGACCTTGGCGACCGTGGTCACCAGGTTGATGAACGCCGCTTCCTTGATCCCGCGCAGCACCAGAAAGTGCACCGCCCACAACAGCACCGAGGCGCCAATCACCGCAGCAACGGTGTTGCCCTCACCGAAAACCGGAAAGAAATAGCCGAGGGTGCTGAACAGCAGAACGAAGTAACCGACGTTACCCAGCCAGGCGCTGATCCAGTAACCCCAAGCGGACGAGAAACCCATGTAATCGCCAAATCCGGCCTTGGCGTAGGCGTAGACGCCGCCGTCCAGGTCAGGCTTGCGATTGGCGAGGGTTTGAAAGACAAAAGCGAGGGTGAGCATGCCGACAGCGGTGATGGCCCAACCGATAAGTACCGCACCGACATCGGCGCTGGCGGCCATGTTTTGAGGCAAGGAGAATATCCCGCCACCGATCATTGAGCCGACTACCAATGCAACCAGTGCACCTAGTCGTAGTTTTCCGGGAGCTTCAGACATTTGCATGACTCCATTGCAGGAGAGAAGAGATCACAGCGTAGTTCTGTTGTCTGTTCAAACAGCTGACTTAGATCAGTGCATGGTCACATTCCATTGTTAATGAATGACTTAGGCTTCGACTGAAGGCATAAATATCCTGCCCGCAAGGCCCGTCCTAGAGGCGTTGTGGCTACATTGTTGGGAATGGCTATTATTACTTTCGAATTATGACGCTAGTTCTTTTTCAGCTTTTGGCAAATTTTCAGCCTCTGTTTTCAATACAGAATTGATTTATCAGGATCAGCGCACAAAACTGTCTTAACGTGCTAGGCGTTAGCGTCATCCGCTATATATAAACAGGCGTTAACTGGCGTTACCTGATAAACGTCATCTACCTTTATCCGTTTAGTTAATAGTTGTTACAAATGCACGCTCACCACACTTCAAAGGGAAACTGAAATGTCGCAACCGACGCAAAAGCTGCGATTAGGCGCGTTGATCGCCCTGGTGGTGGGTTCGATGATTGGCGGGGGGATTTTCTCGCTGCCGCAGAACATGGCGGCACGCGCCGATGCCGGGGCGATCCTGATCGGTTGGGGGATTACCGCGATCGGCATGCTGACTCTGGCGTTCGTCTTTCAGACCCTGGCCAATCGCAAACCCGAACTGGATTCCGGCGTGTATGCCTACGCCAAGGCCGGGTTTGGCGACTACATGGGCTTCTCGTCGGCGTGGGGTTACTGGATCAGTGCGTGGCTGGGCAACGTCGGTTATTTCGTCTTGCTGTTCAGCACCCTCGGTTACTTTTTTCCGGTGTTTGGCCAGGGCAATACGCCAATCGCCATCGGCTGCGCCTCGGTGCTGCTGTGGGCCGTGCATTTTCTGGTGATGCGCGGGATCAAGGAAGCGGCGCTGATCAATCAACTGACCACGGTGGCCAAAGTCGTACCGCTGATCATGTTCATCGTCATCGCGGCGGTGGCATTCAAGGCTGACATTTTTACCCGCGACATCTGGGGCACCAGCAACCCGAATTTCGGCGGGGTGATGGATCAGGTGCGCAACATGATGCTGGTCACGGTGTTCGTGTTCATCGGCATCGAAGGCGCCAGCGTGTACTCGGCGCGGGCGGAAAAACGCAGCGACGTCGGTCGCGCCACGGTCATCGGTTTTGTCGGCGTGCTGGCGCTGCTGGTGCTGGTCAACGTGTTGTCGCTGGGGATCATGAGCCAGCCGGAACTGGCGAATTTGCAGAACCCGTCGCTGGCGGCGGTGCTCGAGCACATCGTCGGGCCGTGGGGCGCGTTGCTGATCAGCATCGGGCTGGCGATTTCACTGCTCGGCGCGTTACTGTCCTGGGCGTTGCTGTGCGCGGAAATCCTCTTCGCCACGGCCAAGGACAAGACCATGCCGGCGTTCCTGAAAAAGGAAAACAAGAACCACGTGCCGGTCAATGCGTTGTGGCTGACCAACGCGATGATCCAGGTTTTCCTGTTGATCACGCTCTTTTCGGCGGGCACTTACACCAGCCTGATTTATCTGGCGTCGTCGATGATTTTGGTGCCGTACCTGTGGTCGGCGGCGTACGCGGTGTTGCTCAGTGGACGTGGCGAAACCTATGAGCATGCCTCGGCAGAGCGCACCAAGGATTTGCTGATCGGCGGCATCGCCCTGGGGTATGCGGTGTGGTTGCTGTACGCCGGCGGGGTGAAGTATTTGCTGTTGTCGGCGCTGTTGTATGCGCCGGGGGTGATCCTGTTTGCCAAGGCCAAGCATGAGGCGGGCGAGCCACTGTTCACCCATGTCGAGAAGGGCATTTTTACCTGCGTGGTCATCGGTGCGGGGCTGGCGGCTTATGGTTTGTACAGCGGTGTGCTGTCGTTGTGAGGTTGTCGCTTGAGTATCAGCCACCGTATGACTGGGCGGCGATGTTGGGGTTTCTCGCGGCGCGGGCGGTGGTCGGGATGGAGGTTGTGGTTGAGGGTGTGTACTCGCGCAGCATCGGGTTGAACGGTGTTCACGGTACGGTTTCGGTGTGGCTTGGGACGGCGGATGCGCTGGAGGTCGAGCTGGACTTTCCTGATCCGGCAGCCGTGCCCGAGATCGTTGTCAGGTTGCGGCGGATGTTTGATCTGGATGCTGATGTGGCGTTGATGCAAGCGCATCTGGCGAATGATCCGTTGCTGGCGCGATTGATTGCCGAGCGCGCGGGGTTGCGGATTCCCGGTGCGTGGGATGGGTTGGAGTTGGCGTTTCGCGCGGTGCTTGGGCAGCAGATTACGGTGGTGGCGGCGATTCGTCTGGCGGGGAAACTGGTGGCGCAATATGGCGCGCCGCTGGTATCCACAGTGCCCGGATTGATGCATGTGTTTCCCGAGGCACACGTGTTGGCAGCGGCAGATCTGGCGGCGCTGGGCATGCCGAAAAGTCGTGGGCGCACGCTGTCGGGCGTCGCACAGGCATTGCTGGATGAGCCTTCTTTATTTGAACCGAATCGCGAGGGCGGCGTGGCGCGGTTGTTGGCGTTGCACGGGATTGGCGAGTGGACAGCGCAGTACATTGCGTTGCGGCAGTTGCGCGATCTGGACGGGTTTCCCACCGGCGATGTCGGGTTGTTACGGGCGTTGGAAGTGCTGGAAGGGCAGCGACCAAACGCTCGGGAATTGTCTTTGCGGGCCGAGGCCTGGCGGCCTTATCGAGGGTATGCGGCGCAGCTGTTGTGGACCTCTTTGAGCCGGGCAGATTGATACATCATCGCTCGGCCTGAAATTGCAGCCCTCACCCCAGCCCTCTCCCGGAGGGAGAGGGGGCCGACCGAGGTGTCTTGTGTTGTACATCGACCTGAAAGACCGAGTCGATTATGGATTCACAGCCGATCGTTCAAGTCGGTGCATCTCTTCAATATCCCCCAATCAGTCTCTCTCCCGGAGGGAGAGGGGGCCGACCGAGGTGTATTGCGTTGTCCATCGACCTGAAAGACCGAGTCGATTATGGATTCAGCGCCAATCGTTCAAGTCGGTGAATCTCTCGAATATCCCCGAATCAGTCTCTCTCCCCGGAGGGAGAGGGGCCGACTGAGGTGTGTTGCGCTGTGCATCGACCTGCAAGACCGAGTCGATTAGGGGGGCAGCGCCAAGCGTTCAAGTCGGTGAATCTCTCGAATATCCCCCAATCAGTCTCTCTCCCGGAGTGAGAGGGGCCGACCGAGGTGTCCTGCGTTTTACATCGACCTGAAAGACCGAGTCGATTATGGATTCACAGCCGATCGTTCAAGTCGGTGCATCTCTTCAATATCCCCCAATCAGTCTCTCTCCCGGAGGGAGAGGGGGCCGTCCGAGGTGTCCTGCGTTTTACATCGACCTGAAAGACCGAGTCGATTATGGATTCAGCGCCAATCGTTCAAGTCGGTGAATCTCTCGAATATCCCCCAATCAGTCTCTCTCCCGGAGGGAGAGGGGGCCGACCGAGGTGTATTGCGTTGTCCATCGACCTGAAAGACCGAGTCGATTATGGATTCAGCGCCAATCGTTCAAGTCGGTGCATCTCTCGAATATCCCCCAATCAGTCTCTCTCCCGGAGGGAGAGGGGGGGCCGACCGAGGTGTATTGCGTTGTCCATCGACCTGAAACAGTGAGTCGATTACGGATTCACCGACATTCGTTCAAGTCGGTGAATCTCTTCAATATCCCCCAATCAGTCCCCTCTCCCTCTGGGAGAGGGTTAGGGTGAGGGGCTTTTAATTCCACTGTGGTCGATGGGAACCCAATTCTGTAGCCGGAAACGCCCACTGAATCGGCGTGCCGCTGATCTTCACCGGCACCTGCAAACGATGCGCCGGTCCCCACGGAGTCTGCTCTATTGACGTGCTCTGATCCTGTTCATCCTTGACGCGCAACGCTTGCGTTGTCCCCGGTCCATGCTCGATCAACAACTTCGCCGTCCGCGCCAGCGACAATCGCGCCGAGCCCGCTCGGCCATTCGCCAACCGCTCAGTCAGCAACCTGAGCGCACTCGCCGCCATAAGGTACCCGGTCGCATGATCCAGCGCCTGCACCGGCAACGGTGTCGGCTTTTCAGCCTGCTGCCAGCGCTGCCCGGCCTCGGCAATGCCGCTGCTCATCTGCACCAGACTGTCGAAACCGCGGCGGTTCTGCCACGGGCCGCTCCAGCCGTAAGCGTTGAGACCGACATCGATCAGGCCCGGTGCCAGTTGCCGGCGGCGTTCGGCGCCGAAACCAAGTTTCTCCAGCGCATCGGCGCGGTAACCGTGCAGCAAAATGTCGGCGTCTTTCAACAATCCTTCGAACACCGCGCGATCCGCCGGATCATGCAGGTTAAGCCGCGCGCAGCGTTTGCCGAGGGTCATTTCCGGAACGACACCAGGCTCATTCCAGGTCGGGGAATCGATGCGCAATACATCGGCGCCAAGGCCGGCGAGAAAACGGCTGGCAGTGGGGCCGGCGAGCACGCGCGTCAGATCCAGCACCTTGATCCCGGCCAACGGTTGCGTCACCGAGCCTTGCCACGCTTGGCTGTGTTCATCTTGCGAATCGAGGAAATGCACCAGCGGCTCGGCATTCACCGCGAGCCCCTGCGGATGAGTCTGCCACTGTGCCCAGCTGCGCATTTCGGCGGCGCAACCCTTGGCGTCGACCACCGCTTGCTCCAGATCCGTACTCGCCCATCGCGCGACTTTTACCGCCATCGCGGCACGGTCGGCGCAGGCACCGAGCACACGCTCAGCGGCAGCGCGGTGATGTGGGGCGTTGGTGTGCAGGCGGATCCAGCCATCGCGAGTCTGATAATCCCCTGCGACTGGATCCCACAGTGGCGGAACTTGCCAGCCGATGGGACGGATTGATGTGGCGAACCAGAACGAGGCCAATCGACGATCGACTTCAACGGCAGGTCGCTGGCCGGTCTGCTGTTCGATCAATTGGCTAACGGCCTGACCGGCAGCGGCCATGCTGGCGCAGGCAAGCTCAGTGACGGCGAACGTCGAGGGCAGAGCGCCTTGCTCGGTGAAAGTAATCGGCGTGCGGGGCAAGCCGAGTGCGGCTTGAATGGACGTGAGCAAATCAGTCATCGAAGGCCCTCCGGAGCGAGAGGGCGATGATAGTGCAAAAGAATGTCGGGTTAGATGAAAACGCCAGCGGGTGAACACTTACCCCTGTGGGAGCGAGCCTGCTCGCGAAAGCGGTGAATCAGTCACATCAGTGTTGAATGTGCTGCCGTCTTCGCGAGCAGGCTCGCTCCCACAGGTATTTTTGCGGTTTGCTAGACGCGGAACTGATCCATCAGTTTCATCTGCTGACTGGCCAGGGCATTGAGCTGGCTGCTGATCGCTGCCGACTCAGTGGCTTGCTCGGTCAGCGTCTCGGTGACGGTCCGAATCGCCGAGACATTGCGATTGACCTCTTCCGCCACCGCACTCTGCTGCTCAGCCGCGCTGGCAATCTGCAAGTTCATGTCGCTGATCACCGTCACCGCATCGCTGATCTTGCCCAGCGCATCCACCGCCTGACGAATCTGCCCGGCGTTGTTGTGCGCCTGGGTCTGGCTCGAATGCATGGTCGCGACCACGCCACGGGTGCCGGTCTGAATCTTTTCGATGACTATGCGAATTTCTTCCACCGAATCCTGCGTGCGCTTGGCGAGGTTGCGTACTTCGTCGGCAACCACGGCAAAACCACGGCCACTCTCACCGGCACGGGCGGCTTCAATCGCCGCGTTGAGGGCGAGCAGGTTGGTCTGTTCGGCGATGCTGCGGATCACCTCCAGTACCGAGCCGATCTGTTCGCTGTTGACCGCCAGTGCTTCAACCTCAGTCACTGCCTTGCTGACTTCATCGGCCAGTTGGTTGATGTCGCGGGTGCTGCGTTCGATGATCGACATGCCGTCCTTGGCCGACTGATCGGCACCTTTCGCGGCATTGGCGGCGTTCGATGCGCTGTTGGCGACGTCGTGGGCGGTGGCGCTCATTTCGTTGGAGGCAGTGGCGACCTGGTCGATCTCGCGGAACTGCACCTGCATGCCTTCGCTGGTCTGTCGGGCGATTTCCGAAGACTGGTCGGCGGTGCCGCGTGCTTCGGTGATGCTCTGCTTGATCTGCGCGATAGTCGGTTGCAGCTTGTCGAGGAAGCGGTTGAACCAGTTCACCAGTTCGCCCAGTTCATCCTGCTTGCTGTAGTTCAGACGTTGGGTCAGATCGCCTTCGCCGCTGGCGATGTTCTTCAGCATCTCGGCGACGCTGTTGATCGGGCGGGTGACGCCGGACGCGGTCAGCCAGATCAGCAACAGGCCAATCAAACCGGCGACTACAGCAACCAGCAGCGCCGTGATCACACCGGTTTCCTGAGCATCATCGAGCACCGCTTGCAGCTTGACGGAGTCAGCCAGCAGTACTTGTTTCGGCAAGTCGATGACCACGCCCCAGGCGCGCGAGTTACCAATTGGATCGACTGGGTAAACGGCGCGAATCAAATCACCTTGTTCAAGAATCTTCGGTGTGCCGGAGCTCAGCAGTTGCAGCACATCCTTGCCATCGGCGCCGAGGGTGTCGCTGATTTTCTTGCCGACCTTGGTCGCGTCGGAACTGTCGGCAGCGAGCACGCCGCTGCCGGAGACGATCAGCATATGCCCGGCGTTGTTGAACAGATTGCGCTGGGAATCCACGGCCGCCGCTTGCAGGGCATCGAGGGCAATGTCGACACCGACCACGCCGATGGCTTTACCGTCGACGATCAACGGCACGGAAATGGTCGTCATGAGCATTTCCTTGCCGCCGACGGTGTCGGCATACGGGTCGAGCAGGCAGGTGCGCTTGGCATTGCGAGGGCAGGTGTACCAGCTGTTGTAGGGCGTGCCGCTAACGCTGAGGGTGGTTTTGGTCAGGTCTTCTTCGACCATGATGGTGTTCAGCGAGGCGCCGGCGGCGCGGCTCCAGTACGTGGCGAAGCGCCCGGCTTCATTGGACTGGCGAGCGGCATCGTTGGCGAATTCGCTGTCCTTGCCGTCGAGAGCGTTCGGTTCGAAAGCGAGCCAGATGCCGAGCACTTTATCGTTGCGCTCAAAAGCGGTTTTCAGGCTCAGGTTCAACTCTTCACGCAAGGCGCCGGCGTCCAGCGAACGCTTGGCGGCCATGACGCGCATATCCTTGATCTGGTCAGCCACGGCCGTGATCACCGTCAGGCTTTCGCCGAAGGTTTTCTGCACCCGCACGGCTTGTTCGGCGGCTTTGGCTTGCAACAGATTCTGCACGCTGGCGGTGAGCAACTGGTTGCTGGAGTTGCTGACCAGTTCGTCGTTCTGGTTGGTCTGGTAGATGTTCATGCCGACGATCAGCGCAACCACACCGAGCAGGCACAGGCCGGAGAGCAGAACGATTTTCAGGCGAATGGACAGAGCGTCGAACATGGGGCGATCTCGCGAATGAATAAACGGGTGGCAGTCGGGCAGGAACTACCCGGTTCGCCAAGTCCATTCAGCGCCATTCAATGCTCATCGGCGTGGAAGCAGAGGGCATGAGGCGCGTGCCGACGGACGGTCAGCGCTAAACGTTTGCGCAGGGGAAAGTGCTGAAAAAGCGAATAATTACAGGGATGTTTCAGTGTGAAGACGGGTCAGTACAGACCCGTATGGTTTCCGGGCGCGACCAGATCCACAGATTGCCCAGGCTCATCCCGGCGATTGCCAGATAGACCGGCCAGCCGTGGTCGAGCATCACCAGCATTAAAGTCGCGCAGAGCAACATGCTCACCGTTGCACTGACCTTGGCCTTGCGCGCGATGATCTTGCCGTTGCGCCAGTTGCTCAGGATCGGCCCGAACAAGCGATGGTTTTCCAGCCAGGCACTCAAACGCGGCGAACTGCGGGTCGCGGCCCAGGCGGCGAGGAGGATGAACTCGGTGGTCGGCAGGCCGGGCACGACGATGGCGATCAGGCCGATGCCGAGGCTGACGTAGGCCAAGAGGCCGAACAGCACGCGGGCGAGTTTCGAGGAGGCGGGTTGCGGCATGGGCTACGCGGTGGCTTCTGAAGCGGAATGGAGATCTTACAGGCTTACGCAGTTCCCCTGTAGGAGTGAGCCTGCTCGCGATAGCGGTGTATCAGTCGACATTCATATTGAATGACATGACGCCATCGCGAGCAGGCTCACTCCTACAGGGTATGTGTGTTGCTTCAGGCCAGTTCGGCTTCAGTGGCGTAAGCCTGTTCCAGCAGCACGGTGAAGCGGTTGAACGCGTCGATCGCACCTTGCTCGACTTCAGCTTCTTCTTCAGCGCTGAACTGCAGCGAATCGAGGGTGCGCACGAAGCTTTTCCAGCCTTCGGCACGGCCACCTTCAGGCTCGCCGAGGTGACGGGCACCAAAGGTTTCGCTCAGCTCCAGGGCCACGGCGCGTTTGATCAGGAACGCCGCACCGAGCTTCGAACCTTCGGAAACAAAGATCCAGCCCAGCGCACGAGCCTTGCTCGGATTTTTCACCGCGCCTGCGACCGGTGCCGGCACTTCAGTGTCGAGGTCGGCAAGGTCAGCCTTGGCCGCTTCAGCGCGGCAACGCGCCGGCAGATCCGGGACGATCGCAGTCAATTCTGCATCGTTGTACAGATCGACCAGTTCCGACTGGAACAGGTACTGCGCGACGACGAAACGAGCGAAATTGGCGCGGGTCTCGAACGGCGCGTGGGCTTTGACCAGGGCGTCGAGCTTGCTGTGCGGCTCATGGGTGATCTGGTTCAGGCGTTGTGAACGCAGGGCTTTTTCCGAAGTGGTCATGACATGTCCTTGATAAAAGAGGCGCTTGATAACGAGACGAACAAGGCGACGTGCAAGCGTAAAAAAACCTCACTGCGCAGTGCCTGAAAACGCGCAGTGAGGTTGGCCGGATCAGATGTCCCAGATCAGGTTGATCGCAAAGTTGCGGCCCGGTTGGGTCAGGCGATCGAGGTTGGCCGGCTGCGTCACCGAGGCTTCGCCGACGCTGTCGTAACCGCGCACGTCATCCCACAGCCAGTATTTCTTGTCGGTCAGGTTGTAGATGCCGCCGCTGACGGTGACGTCGTCGGTGACTTTGTAATAACCGGCCAGATCCAGAATGCCGAAGCCCGGCGTCTTGAACTGGCTGCTGACGCCATCCGGCGACTTGAAGTTGCTGTCGTCGACGCGATCCTTTTTCTTCACCACAGTCCAGCTCAGCAGACCGCCGTAATTGTCCTGGTCGTAACCCAGACCGAACACGCCGGTCAGCGGGTTGACGCTGTTGATCGGCTCGCCGTTGTCGTTGTTGCGACCGTAGGCGTAGGCGATAGAACCTTGGGTGTAGAGGCCTTGCGGCGCGCCGAACGCATCCAGATTCAGACGACCTTTGACTTCCGCACCCTTGATGGTGGCGTGCTTGATGTTGGCCGACTGGAAGGTCAGCTCGTTGCGGCCCGGGGTCACGGCGTCTTCGTTAATGAAATCGCGGTACTTGTTGTAGAACACCGCTACGTCGAACGAACCGTGTTCGAAGTTGCCGCGCAGACCGGTTTCATAGCTTTTGCTTTTTTCCGGTTCGAGGTCCGGGTTCGGCGCCACGCTGTAACCAGTGGTGGTGTTTTCGAAGCGGCCGTACAGGGCTTTCGCGGTCGGGGTGCGGAAGCCTTCGGCGTACTGACCGTACCAGGTGTAGTTCTCGGTCAGGGCGTAGGTCAGGCCGAATTTCGGCGAGACTTTGTGCCAGGTCTTGTTCTCGTCGCTGACCGTGCCTTGGCCGTCCGCCGCCACGGTGTTGAGGAATTCCTGAGTGATGTGCGGCTTGAGCTGGGTGTAGTCGTAGCGCAGGCCCGGCAGGAAGGTCCAGTTGTTCCAGCTGATCTGATCCTGAGCAAACACGCTGTAGGTGTTGATGGTCGGGTCCGGGAAGTCGGTGGCCTTGGCCAGCACGTCAGCGGTGCTGGTCGCACCAATGGCGGTGCAGCCGCGACCGACGGCTAGGCAGGTGCCGTCGCCGCTGCGCGAGCCGGTGACTTTCTGCTGCTTGATGGTGGTGCCGTAAGTCAGCACGTGATCGGTGGCGCCGATGGCGAACGCCTTGTCCAGTTGCGCATCGAAGACCCACTGCTTTTCTTCGTAAATCGTGTCGCGAGTACGCAGCACTTTACGGGTGATCGGGTAGTAGAACTCGGTGGTGCTCTGGTCAGTCTTGGCGATCTGGTGGTTGAGGCTCCACTTCACGTTATCGACCAGCAGGCTGTCGAGGGCGAACGAGTGTTCGATGCCGATACGTTCACGGGTGATGGTGTCGTTACCGGTGCGCCACTGATACATGCCGCCGGGCAACACGCTGTCGGGGATGGTCGGGGCGCCGTTGAAGTACGGGCCGCCGTAGGCACTTTTCTGATCGGTGTCGCGATCATCCTTGTACTTTTCGTAGGTCAGGCCCAGACGCGAATCTTCGTTGTAGTTCCAGCCGATCTTGGCCAGCACGTTGTAGGCGTTGACATCCTCCGGGTTGGCGGCGGTGCGCTCAAGGCCAGTGCCATTGTTGCTGCCATAGGAATCGGTTTCGTGACCGTCGCGCTGGCTGTAGTGCAGCAGGCCGTCGAACTGGTCAGCGCGGCCGGCCACGGTGGCGGACTTCAGCCAGCTGTCATCGGCGGAGCTGTAACCGGTTTTCAGGCGCGCACCGACATCTTTGCCCGGCTTGATGATGTCGTCGGCATCGAGGGTGTAATAGCTGACGGCGCCGCCGATGGCGTTGCTGCCGTACAGCACCGAGGCCGGACCACGGAGGATTTCCACGCGTTTGACGATTTCCGGGTCAACGTAGTTGCGCTGGGTCTTGGCGTACGGGCCGTTGAAGAAACCGTCCGGGACTTCGACGCCGTCGACTTGCGTCAGGATGCGGTCGCCGTCGATGCCGCGAATGTTATAGCCGCTGATACCGCCACGCTGACCGGCGCCGCCGACGGAAACGCCCGGCTCGTAACGCACCAGATCCTTGATGGTGTTGACGTTGTTGCGGTCCAGATCCTGGCGGGTCTGCACGGTGACAGTGGCCGGCACGCTATTGACCGACTGCTCCTGACGGGTGGCGCTGATGGTCACCTGATCGAGGTTGAGTGTGCCGCTGTTGTTGCGCTTTTCCAGCACCACATTGTTGTTGCTGATTTTGCGGAAGCTCAGGTTGGTCCCCACCAACAGACGCTCCAGGGCTTTTTCTGGGGGCAACGAGCCACGCACACCCGGCGACGACACGCCCTGACCCAGTTCTGCCGGCAAGCCGACCTGCCAACCGGTCACGGCGGTGAAGGCATTGAGTGCCGACACCAGCGGCTGCTGGCCGATGGCGAACGAGTAATCGCCCATGTTTCGCGTCGGTTGCTCAGTGGCCGCCATCACCGGTGCAGTGCCGGCCATCAGAATGGCCGCGGTCAGCAGCGACAATACGCGGGAAGGGGAGGAAGTCTGGCGGGTAAGGCGTGAGGACATCGATAGCGCTCCGTGTCGCACGAATCTTTATAGGGCTGATTGGCTTCGCGTGTTGCGAATCAATTGCATTGGCTATAACGAGACGTACTGACGTTGGCTATCGAGTAAAAATAATTCTCATTTAGTTCAGGATGACCACGGCGGGGAATTCTTTCAGTTGCGCCGAGGTGATCTGAGCGAGGGAACGAACCACGTCGAGCGGCTGATCGAGACGGTAATTGCCGGTCACGGCAACGTCCGCCAGTTGCTCGTTGGTGTTGATGATCCAGCCTGGATAGTAGCGGCGCAATTCGGCCAGCACCTGATTAAGCGGGCAGTTCTCGAACACCAGTCGGCCCTGCACCCAGGCCAGATCGGTGTTGGCGTCGAGTTTGGCCGGGCGGTCGAAACCGTTGGGACCGATGCGGATGCTCTCGCCGGCAGTCAGACGCACGCGGGCGTCGTTGTGCGTGGCGCGCAAATCGACATCGCCGCGCTGCACATTGACCTGCGCGACGCCATCGAGATAACGCACGGCGAACGCGGTATCGCGCACGCTGGCAGTGACTGGCCCGGCATCGATTTCCAGCGGTTGACTGCGGCCACTGGCGATCTCGAAAAACGCTTCGCCCTGAAACAACCGGGCAACGCGCTGTTGATCGTTGATGGTGCTGGAGAATGCCGAATTGGTATTGAGCAGGACTTTCGAGCCGTCTTCCAATTGCAGGCGCTGACGCTCGCCAACCACCGTGAGGTGATCGGCCTGAAGGCGCATCGGCAGATTACTGAAACTGAACAAGCCAAGGATCAGCACCGCGGCGGTGGCCAGCGGTTTCCAGTGCGGACGCAGACGCTTGAGGAAGGTGACTTTCGCAGGTTTCGCCGCCAGGCTTTGTGCGCACAGGGCGACTTGCGGGCCGTCCCAGATCGCCTGGGCCTTGGCGAACGTTTCGGCATTCAACGGATCGGCCGCCAGCCAGGCATGGAACTGCCGGGTCTGCTCCTCGTCCGGGCTGCCGAGCACGATGAGCCAGTCCAAAGCCTGGTCCATTGCGTTTGCAGCGTCCTGCACCGAATCCGGCGAAGGCGAGCGGTGGGTGTCCGTCACGGTGTTTCCTCGGGCTTCTGGCGAAGCAGTTTCTAGCGTCAAGCTGCGAGCTGCAAGCCAGATGCGTGTACTGCTTTTCGTTTTTACTTGGAGCTTGAAGCTTACAGCTTGCCGCTGCTGTCGTGTCGTTCAGCGACACCGATGCAAATGCTCATGATCAGCTTCAGTTCTTTCTGTACGGTGCTGAGGGAAACATTCAGTTCGTCAGCGATTTCCTGATAACTGTTCCCGTGCAAACGGCTGAGGATGAAAATCTGCTGCTGGCGGGGGCTGAGTTGACTGAGGCTCACGTTCAAGCGCTCCAGCATCTGTTCGGCGTGGGCGGCATCTTCGGCGCTGCTGGCGGGGGCGGCGACGCTGTGCACGACATCCTGCGGCACATCATCGACCATGGTGCGCGAGTGGATCTTGCGCGCGCGCAAATGATCCAGCGCCAGATTGCGCGCGGTCTGGAAGACAAAAGGTTCGAGGTGATCGATGGCCCGCTCGCTCAACGCCCGCGTCACGCGCAGGTAGGTCTCCTGCAGCAGGTCTTCAGCGGTGCTGTGATTGTTGACCATCCGTTCCAGCGTGCGCAGCAAGGACGTGCGCTGGGTGAGGAAGACGTGGTTGAAGCGCGATTGACTCACGGGAGGACCTGATCGATTTCAAGCGAATGATAATGCTTATCATCTAGTTGAATGGTCAAGCCCTGATTTCAAATACAGCACAAAACCCCTGTAGGAGTGAGCCTGCTCGCGATAGCGGTCGATCAGCCACAACATCTGTGACTGACAGATAGCAATCGCGAGCAGGCTCACTCCTACAAAAAGCAGGGAGTTATTCGGCGTTACACAGCGCCAGGCAGTTATCCAGCATGCGGTTGGAGAAGCCCCACTCGTTGTCATACCAGGCCAGCACTTTCAGCAGTTTGCCGCTGGATTTGGTGTGGTTGGCGTCGAAGATCGACGACAGCGGGTTATGGTTGAAGTCGCTGGACACCAGCGGCAGGGTATTGAAGCCGAGAATCTTCGAGTGTTGGCTGGCGGCTTTCATCAGCGCGTTGACTTCCTCGGCGCTGGCTTCTTTTTTCAGCTGTACGGTCAGGTCCACCAGCGACACATTGATCACCGGCACCCGCACGGCCATGCCGGTCAGTTTGCCCGCCAGTTCCGGCAACACCAGGCCCACCGCTTCAGCAGCGCCGGTCTTGCTCGGGATCATGTTCTGCGTGGCCGAACGCGCGCGGTACGGGTCGGTGTGATAGACGTCAGTCAGGTTCTGATCGTTGGTGTAGGCATGAATGGTGGTCATCAAGCCGCTCTCAATGCCCAGCTCACGGTGCAGCACCTGCGCCACCGGTGCCAGGCAGTTGGTGGTGCACGAAGCGTTGGAGATGATCTGGTGCGACTGGCGCAGAATGTCGTGGTTCACACCGTAAACAACGGTGGCGTCGGCACCTTTGGCCGGAGCGGAGATGATCACTTTGCGTGCGCCGGCAGTAATATGTGCGGCCGCTTTGGCGCGATCGGTAAAGAGACCGGTGCATTCGAACACCACATCAATCTTTTCCGCCGCCCATGGCAACTCGGCCGGGTTGCGAATCGCGCTGACCGCAATGCGGTCGCCGTTGACGGTCAGACTTTCGTTGTCATGCTCGACTTGCGCGTCGAACGTGCCGTGAACGGTGTCGTATTTGAGCAGATGAGCATTGATCGAGCTGTCGCCGAGATCGTTGATGGCGACGATCTGCAAATCCTGTCGATAGCCTTGGGTATACAGTGCGCGCAGGACATTACGGCCGATGCGGCCAAAACCATTGATTGCGATTCGAAGAGTCATGGAACAGCGCCGCCGTCGTTTTGTTGTTGGAATTACAAGATTATTCGCATAAAAATAGAAAACAAGCCTTTTTAGTGGCAATATTTTGTTTTATCTACAACGAGTGACCTGAATCAACTGGTCCGAATGGTCAAAAAAGCCGTCTGTCATTCCAACAACAACGGCGTTTGATCAGCATAGACAATCAGGTCGCCACATCCGTTAGCCTGGAGTTCTACACATGCATCCCCGCGTTCTTGAGGTCACCGAACGGCTTATCGCCCGCAGCCGCGCCACGCGTCAGGCTTACCTTGCACTGATTCGCGGCGCCGCCACTGACGGGCCGATGCGCGGCAAGCTGCAATGCGCCAACTTCGCCCACGGCGTGGCCGGTTGCGGCAGCGAAGACAAGCACAGCCTGCGGATGATGAACTCGGCGAACATCGCCATTGTTTCTTCGTATAACGACATGCTCTCGGCGCATCAGCCGTATGAAGTGTTCCCGGAACAGATCAAGAACGCCCTGCGCGAAATCGGCTCGGTCGGCCAGTTCGCTGGCGGCACTCCGGCGATGTGCGACGGTGTCACCCAAGGCGAGCCGGGCATGGAACTGAGCCTGCCGAGCCGCGAAGTGATCGCCATGTCCACCGCTGTGGCGCTGTCGCACAACATGTTCGATGGTGCGCTGATGCTCGGCATCTGCGACAAGATCGTCCCGGGCCTGATGATGGGCTCGCTGCGCTTCGGTCACCTGCCGACGATTTTCGTCCCGGGCGGGCCTATGGTTTCGGGGATTTCCAACAAGGAAAAAGCCGACGTGCGCCAGAAGTACGCCGAAGGCAAAGCCACCCGCGAAGAGCTGCTGGAATCGGAGATGAAGTCCTACCACAGCCCGGGCACCTGCACCTTCTACGGCACCGCCAACACCAACCAGTTGCTGATGGAAGTCATGGGCCTGCACTTGCCGGGCGCCTCGTTCGTCAACCCGAACACGCCGCTGCGTGATGCGCTGACCCGCGAAGCCGCGCACCAAGTGACGCGCCTGACCAAGCAGAATGGCAACTTCATGCCGATCGGCGAAATCGTCGACGAGAAGTCGCTGGTCAACTCCATTGTGGCGCTACACGCCACCGGCGGTTCGACCAACCACACCCTGCACATGCCGGCCATCGCCATGGCGGCGGGCATTCAACTGACCTGGCAAGACATGGCCGACCTCTCCGAAGTCGTGCCGACCCTGAGCCACGTCTACCCGAACGGCAAAGCCGACATCAACCACTTCCAGGCAGCGGGCGGTATGTCGTTCCTGATCCGCGAACTGCTTGGCGCCGGTCTGCTGCACGAAGACGTCAACACCGTGCTTGGCCACGGCTTGAGCAAATACACCAAAGAGCCGTTCCTTGATAACGGTGAACTGGTCTGGCGTGAAGGTCCGGTCGACAGCCTCGACGAAAACATCCTGCGTCCAGTCGCCCGTGCGTTCTCGGCAGAGGGTGGTTTGCGGGTGATGGAAGGCAACCTCGGTCGCGGTGTGATGAAGGTGTCCGCTGTCGCCCTGGAGAACCAGATCGTCGAAGCGCCAGCGATGGTGTTCCAGGATCAACAAGACCTGGCCGACGCGTTCAAGGCCGGTCTGCTGGAAAAAGATTTCGTTGCCGTGATGCGCTTCCAGGGCCCGCGCTCCAACGGCATGCCCGAGCTGCACAAGATGACGCCGTTCCTCGGCGTGCTGCAGGATCGCGGCTTCAAAGTCGCCCTGGTGACTGACGGGCGGATGTCCGGCGCTTCGGGGAAAATCCCCGCAGCGATTCACGTCAGCCCGGAAGCTTATGTCGGTGGCGCTTTGGCGCGCGTGCAAGAGGGCGATATCATCCGCGTCGATGGCGTCAAAGGCACCTTGGAACTCAAGGTCGACGCCGCAGAATTTGCAGCGCGCGAACCCGCCAAAGGCCTGTTGGGCAACAACATTGGCAGCGGGCGCGAACTGTTTGGCTTTATGCGTTTGGCCTTCAGCTCGGCGGAGCAGGGCGCCAGCGCCTTCACTTCTGCCCTGGAGACGCTTAATTGAAACTGGCTTTGGTCGGTGACATCGGAGGCACCAACGCGCGGTTTGCGTTGTGGAAAAACCAGCAACTGCAATCGGTTCAGGTGCTGGCCACGGCCGACCACGCCAGCCCGGAAGAGGCGATCAGCCTCTATCTGAGCGGGCTCGGTCTGGCGCCGGGTTCGATCGGTTCGGTGTGCCTGTCGGTGGCAGGTCCGGTCAGTGGTGATCAGTTCAAGTTCACCAACAATCACTGGCGCCTGAGTCGCAGCGCGTTCTGCAAAACCTTGCAGGTCGAGCAGTTGTTGCTGGTCAACGACTTCTCGGCGATGGCGCTGGGCATGACCCGTTTGCAGCCGGGCGAATTCCGCGTGGTCTGCGAAGGCACGCCTGAGCCGTTGCGTCCGGCGGTGGTGATCGGCCCGGGCACTGGCCTTGGCGTCGGCACCTTGCTCGACCTCGGTGCAGGCCGTTTCGCGGCGTTGCCGGGCGAGGGCGGTCACGTCGATCTGCCGCTGAGCAGCCCGCGTGAAACCCAGTTGTGGCAGCACATCCACAACGAAATCGGCCATGTCAGCGCCGAAACCGCGTTGAGCGGTGGTGGCTTGCCACGGGTTTACCGGGCGATCTGCGCGGTCGATGGGCATGAGCCCAAACTCGACACGCCGGAAGCGATCACCGCAGCTGGTTTGGCCGGTGACCCGATTGCCCTGGAGGTGCTCGAGCAGTTCTGCTGCTGGCTCGGACGTGTCGCTGGCAACAACGTGCTGACCACGGGCGGACGGGGTGGGGTTTACATCGTCGGCGGTGTGATTCCGCGATTTGCCGATTTCTTCCTCGAAAGCGGTTTCGCCCGCAGCTTTGCTGACAAGGGGTGCATGAGCGATTACTTCAAAGGCATTCCGGTGTGGCTGGTGACAGCGCCGTATTCCGGCCTTGTCGGCGCTGGCGTAGCCCTGGATCAATCAATCCCAACCTGAAATGCAATCAAACTGTAGGAGTGAGCCTGCTCGCGATAGCGGTACGTCAGTCAACGAATGTGTTGAATGTAAGACCGCTATCGCGAGCAGGCTCACTCCTACAGTTGTTTTGTAGTGTTTGTAAAATCAGTGCTTAAGGCATAATCCGCCCCAATTCCAACAACAAGGATGCCTTCGAAGTGAGCTCAGTCAACAAGTCGATATTGTTGGTCGATGACGACCAGGAAATACGCGAGTTGCTGGAAACCTACCTGACCCGCGCCGGGTTTCAGGTACGGGCCACCGCCGACGGTGCCAGTTTCCGCCAGGCCCTCAACGAGGCGCCGAGCGATCTGGTGATCCTCGATGTCATGCTGCCCGACGAAGACGGCTTCAGCCTGTGCCGTTGGGTGCGTCAGCATCCGCGTCAGGCGCAGGTGCCGATCATCATGCTCACCGCCAGTTCCGACGAAGCCGACCGCGTGATCGGTCTCGAACTCGGCGCCGACGACTACCTCGGCAAACCCTTCAGCCCGCGCGAACTGCAAGCGCGCATCAAAGCCCTGCTGCGGCGTGCGCAATTCGGTCAGGAGCGCAGCGGCAGTGACGTGCTGGCCTTCGACGAGTGGCGGCTGGACATGGTCAGCCATCGGCTGTTTCACACCGACGGCGAGGAAGTGATTCTCTCCGGCGCCGACTTCGCTCTGCTGAAACTGTTTCTCGATCACCCGCAGGAAATCCTCGACCGCGACACCATCGGCAACGCCACCCGGGGCCGCGACCTGATGCCGCTCGATCGCATTGTCGACATGGCCGTCAGCCGTTTGCGCCAGCGTCTGCGCGACACCGAGAAACCGCCACGACTGATCCGTACCGTACGCGGCAGCGGCTACCAATTGGCAGCCAACGTGGTTGCCGGCAATGGTCACTGATTCGCTGCGTAAACTCGCCGCCAAGGTGCCGGTGCCGCGCTCGTTGCTCGGGCGAATGTTGCTGCTGACTTTGCTGGCGGTGCTGTTCGCGCAAACATTGTCGAGCGTGATCTGGGTCTCGCAGCTGCGCGCCACCCAGCTCGAAGGTCTGGTCACCAGCGCCCGCAGCCTCGCCCATTCAATGACCGCCAGCGTCAGTTACTTCCGCTCTCTGCCGGTGGCTTATCGACCGCTGGTGCTCGACCAATTGCGCAGCATGGGCGGTACCCGATTCGTCGTGACGCTCAACGACAAGCCGCTGGGCATGGACGTACTGCCGGTCACGCCGCGTAAAGCGGCGGTGATGAAAGCGGTCGACGAAGTGCTGCGGCAGACCTTGGGCCATGACACCGATATCTCGGTGACTTTCGTCAGCCCCGAAGACCTGCGGATCTTCAACGCCGGGCTGAAACTCGATGAGCTGCCGCGCTCGTGGGCGCATTACGCGCTGACTCTGGAACCGGTCAATCCACCCGTGCTGGTCACGCAGATTCAGATGGCCCCGGGCGAATGGTTGTACATCGCCTCGCTGCTCCCCGAACCCTACACCAGTCTTGAAGAACAAGGCCTGCCCTCGCAGCAGGTGTGGTTCATCGTTCTCACTAGCGGATTCCTGCTGCTGTTCATCGGTCTGCTGGTGCACTGGCAGAGTCGGCCGCTCAAGCGTCTGGCGCGGGCCGCACGGGATTTGTCGCTGGGCGCCGACGTCGAGCCAGTGGCCGAGGGCGGCGGCAGTGAGGTGGTCGAAGTGGGGCGTGCGTTCAACACCATGCGCGAACGTATCAGTCGCTACCTGACCGAGCGTAGCCAGTTGTTCAGCGCGATCTCCCATGACCTGCGTACGCCAATCACGCGTTTGCGTCTGCGCGTCGAATTGCTTGAAGACGAGAAGCTGCAGGCCAAATTCGGCCGCGATCTGGATGAGTTGGAGTTGTTGGTCAAAGGTGCGCTGCAGTGTGTGAAAGACACCGACATCCACGAGAACATCGAACCGGTGGATCTCAATCACGTGCTTGATTGTCTGGTCGAGCCCTATCTGGCGCCGAACGGCAATGGTCGCGTGACTCAGCATGGCCGGGCGTTGGCGGCGTATCCGGGTAAACCTTTGGCTTTGAAGCGCTGTATTGGCAACCTGATCGACAACGCGTTGAAGTATGGGCAGAACGCGCACTTGCATATCGATGACGATGACAGCGCGTTTGTCTTGCACGTTGATGATGAAGGGCCGGGTGTGCCGGAGCAGCGCCTGGAGCAGGTGTTTGAGCCGCACTTCAGATTGGCGGGGCAGCAGCAGGGGTATGGGCTTGGGTTAGGCATCGCGCGCAATATTGCCCACAGCCATGGTGGGGAAGTGACGTTGCAGAATCTGCGTGAGGGTGGGTTGCGGGTGACCCTGCAATTGCCGCGCTCGGCGGATTAGATCAAAAGAGCCCCTCACCCTAGCCCTCTCCCGGAGGGAGAGGGGACTGACCGAGTTGTCTTGCGTCATACATCGACCTGAAACACCGTGTCGATTATGGATTCGCTGAAAAACTTTCAGGTCGGCGTAACTCTTCAATACCCCGCGGTCGGCCCCCTCTCCCTCGGGGAGAGGGCTGGGGTGAGGGTAGCTCTTTGTCACCGCTCAGTGACAAAACCCGCCCCCTTCGTTACAAGCCCACCCCGGCCCGTTGTTTAGACTGCCCGCAGTCATAACAACAAAAAAGGCCACCCATGGATCTCTTCCAACCCGGCTTCAGCAGTTGGCTGAATGCCCCTGCCCACCAGCAATGGCTCGCCGCCGAAGGCCTGCGTCTGCTGGATTTCGCCAAGGCAGCAAAACTCCCACAAGGCTTCGGCAACCTCGATGAACGCGGCCGTCTGCCAGCGAACGCGCAAGCCGAAACCATGAACACCGCGCGCATGACCCACAGTTTCGCCATGGCCCACATTCAGGGCCTGCCGGGTTTCGCCGAACTGGTCGATCACGGCATCGCCGCCCTGCGCGGGCCATTGCGCGATGCCTTGCACGGTGGCTGGTTTGCCGTCGCCGAACACCGCGACGACAACACCGGCAAGAACGCCTACCTGCATGCGTTTGTCGCACTGGCCGCCAGCTCTGCGGTGGTCGCACAGCGTCCCGGTGCGCAGGCGTTGCTGGACGATGCAATCGACATCATCGACACGTATTTCTGGAGCGAAGAAGAGGGCGCGATGCGCGAATTCTTCAATCGCGACTGGAGCGAAGAAGAAGCCTATCGCGGCGCCAACAGCAACATGCACGCCACCGAAGCGTTCCTCGCACTGGCCGATGTCACGGAAGATCCGCGCTGGCTGGTGCGTGCGCAACGCATCGTCGAGCGGGTGATCCACGGTCACGCCGCCGGCAACGGTTACATGGTGATCGAGCACTTCGACCGCGACTGGCAGCCGTTGCGCGAATACAACCACGATAATCCTGCCGACGGTTTCCGCCCTTATGGCACCACACCGGGCCACGGTTTCGAATGGGCGCGGCTGCTGCTGCACCTCGAAGCGGCGCGGGTGCAGGCCGGCATGCTCACGCCCGGTTGGCTGGCGACCGATGCGCAAAAACTGTTCGAGAACAACTGCCGCAACGGTTGGGACGTCGATGGTTTGCCGGGCATCGTTTACACCCTCGACTGGGACAACAAAGCGGTAGTTCGCCACCGCTTGCATTGGACTCACGCTGAAGCCAGCGCTGCTGCGAGCGCGTTGCTAAAGCGCACCGGCGATGCGCAATACGAAACCTGGTACCGACTGTTCTGGGAATTCTGCGAAGTGAATTTCATCGACCGTTGCGACGGCAGTTGGCACCACGAACTCAACCCGCAAAACATCCCCAGCGCCGATATCTGGCCGGGCAAACCCGATCTGTATCACGCCTGGCAAGCCGTGCTGATTCCGCGTCTACCCTTGTCACCCAGTATGGCGACTGCGCTGGCACAGTTATCCCAGAGCAGTCCTGTGTAACCATGTGGTGACATTCGCGCGTCCCTTCGTTACCTGCGAAGGGAAACGTCCTGTTTAAACTCCTGTGCAGCGCAAGCACTAGACTTGCAATGCATAACAACAAGAAAGGTACATCTCAGATGAATGCGATTTCTCGCCTCGCTACTGTCATTTCTGTCGCCTCCCTGTTCCCGCTCGCAATTCTGCCTCTCAGTGTTTCCGCTGCCGAATCCAAAGGTTCGGTCGAAGTCGTGCACTGGTGGACGTCCGGTGGCGAAAAAGCTGCCGTTGATGTGCTCAAGGCGCAAGTCGAAAAAGACGGTTTCACCTGGAAAGACGGCGCTGTCGCAGGTGGTGGCGGTGCGACTGCCATGACCGTGCTGAAAAGCCGTGCCGTTGCCGGCAACCCGCCAGGCGTTGCCCAGATCAAAGGCCCGGACATCCAGGAATGGGCGTCGACCGGCCTGCTCGACACTGACGTGTTGAAAGACGTCGCCAAGTCGGAAAAGTGGGACAGCCTGCTCGACAAGAAAGTCTCCGATACCGTGAAGTACGACGGTGATTACGTGGCCGTGCCGGTGAATATTCACCGCGTGAACTGGCTGTGGATCAATCCGGAAGTGTTCAAGAAAGCCGGGATCACCAAGAACCCGACCACCCTCGAAGAATTCTATGCCGCTGGCGACAAGCTGAAGGCTGCGGGCTTCATTCCGCTGGCCCACGGCGGTCAGCCATGGCAGGACAGCACCGTGTTCGAAGCCGTGGTGCTCTCGGTCATGGGTGTCGATGGCTACAAGAAAGCCCTGGTTGACCTGGACAACGCCGCGCTGACTGGCCCGGAAATGGTCAAGGCGCTGACCGAGCTGAAGAAAGTCGCGACCTACATGGACGCCGACGGCAAAGGTCAGGACTGGAACCTCGAAGCGGCCAAGGTCATCAACGGCAAGGCCGGCATGCAGATCATGGGTGACTGGGCCAAGTCCGAATGGACTGCAGCCAAGAAAGTCGCTGGCAAGGACTACGAGTGCGTAGCCTTCCCGGGCACCGACAAAGCGTTCACCTACAACATCGACTCGCTGGCCGTGTTCAAGCAGAAGGACGCAGGTACTGCGGCTGGTCAGCAGGACATCGCCAAAGTCGTGCTGGGTGAAAACTTCCAGAAAGTCTTCAGCATCAACAAAGGCTCGATCCCGGTGCGCAACGACATGTTGAACAACATGGAGAAACTCGGTTTCGACTCCTGCGCCCAGACTGCTGCCAAGGACTTCCTGGCGGACGCCAAATCCGGCGGCCTGCAGCCAAGCATGGCGCACAACATGGCGACCACGCTGGCGGTGCAAGGCGCGTTCTTTGATGTCGTGACCAACTACATCAACGACCCGAAAGCCGACCCGGCCGACACCGCCAAGAAACTTGGCGCAGCGATCAAGTCGTCCAAATAAGCCGTAACGGCAAGCTGCGAGCTGCGAGCCGCAAGCTACAAGCTTGAGCTCTAGCGGTCTTGCAGCTTGCAGCTTGCGGCTTGTAGCTGCTCTTCACTTTTTTTGATGGATTTCCCCATGAGTTCTGTTGCTGTGTTCAGCAAGGCCTCGCCGTTCGATGCATTGCAGCGCTGGCTACCCAAACTGGTGCTGGCGCCGAGCATGTTCATCGTGCTGGTGGGCTTCTATGGCTACATCCTGTGGACGTTCGTGCTGTCGTTCACCACCTCGACGTTCCTGCCCAACTACAAGTGGGCCGGTCTGGCGCAATACGCGCGGTTGTTCGACAACGATCGCTGGTGGGTCGCGAGCAAAAACCTCGCGGTGTTCGGCGGTATGTTCATCGGCATTACGCTGGTGATCGGCGTGTTGCTGGCGGTGTTCCTCGACCAGCGCATCCGTCGCGAAGGCTTTATCCGCACCATTTACCTGTACCCGATGGCGCTCTCGATGATCGTCACCGGTACTGCGTGGAAGTGGCTGCTCAACCCGGGCATGGGCCTGGACAAATTGTTGCGTGACTGGGGTTGGGAAGGCTTCCGTCTCGACTGGCTGATCGACCCTGATCGCGTGGTCTACTGCCTGGTGATCGCTGCTGTGTGGCAAGCCTCGGGCTTCATCATGGCGATGTTCCTCGCCGGCCTGCGTGGCGTCGATCAATCGATCATCCGTGCCGCGCAGATCGATGGCGCGAGCATGCCGACGATCTACTGGAAAGTGGTGCTGCCAAGCCTGCGTCCGGTGTTCTTCAGTGCGGTGATGATTCTGGCGCACATCGCGATCAAGAGCTTCGACCTGGTCGCGGCGATGACTGCCGGTGGCCCGGGTTATTCCTCCGACCTGCCGGCGATGTTCATGTATTCCTTCACCTTCAGTCGCGGCCAGATGGGCATGGGCTCGGCCAGTGCGATTCTGATGCTCGGTGCGATCCTCGCGATCATCGTGCCTTACCTGTATTCCGAGCTGAGGACCAAGCGCAATGACTAGTCTCGCTGCCAAACCCGCTATCAGCCTGAGTCGCATCGCGATCTACGCGGTGCTGATCCTCGCCGTACTGCTTTATCTGGTACCGCTGGTGGTCATGTTGCTGACCAGCTTCAAGACCCCGGAAGACATCAGCACCGGCAACCTGCTGAGCTGGCCGACCGTGGTCAGCGGCATCGGCTGGGTCAAGGCCTGGGCCACGGTTGACGGTTACTTCTGGAACTCGATCAAGATCACCGTTCCGGCGGTAATCATCTCCACCGCCATCGGTGCGTTGAACGGTTACGTGCTGTCGTTCTGGCGCTTCCGTGGTTCGCAGTTGTTCTTCGGTCTGCTGTTGTTCGGCTGCTTCCTGCCGTTCCAGACCGTGCTGCTGCCGGCCTCGTTCACCCTCGGCAAGATGGGCCTGGCCAGCACCACCACCGGTCTGGTGTTTATCCACGTGGTTTACGGTCTGGCGTTCACCACGCTGTTTTTCCGTAACTACTACGTGAGCATTCCGGATGCGCTGGTCAAAGCTGCTCGTCTGGATGGCGCGGGTTTCTTCACGATTTTTCGGCGGATCATTCTGCCGATGTCGACGCCGATCATCATGGTCTGCCTGATCTGGCAGTTCACCCAAATCTGGAACGACTTCCTGTTCGGTGTGGTGTTCTCCAGCGGTGATTCGCAACCGATCACGGTGGCGCTGAACAACCTGGTCAACACCAGCACCGGCGCCAAGGAATACAACGTTGATATGGCAGCGGCGATGATCGCCGGCCTGCCGACCCTGCTGGTCTATGTGGTCGCAGGCAAGTATTTCGTGCGCGGGCTGACGGCCGGCGCGGTCAAGGGGTAATCATGGCAACGCTCGAACTTCGCAACGTCAACAAGACCTACGGTGCCGGCCTGCCGGACACCCTGAAGAACATCGAACTGTCGATCAAGGACGGTGAGTTCCTGATCCTCGTGGGCCCGTCGGGCTGCGGCAAGTCGACCCTGATGAACTGCATCGCCGGCCTGGAAACCATCACCGGCGGCGCGATCATGATCGGTGATCAGGACGTCAGCGGCATGAGCCCGAAGGATCGCGACATCGCCATGGTGTTCCAGTCCTACGCGCTGTACCCGACCATGAGCGTGCGCGAGAACATTGAGTTCGGCCTGAAGATCCGCAAGATGCCGCAGTCGGCGATCGACGAAGAAGTCGCGCGTGTGGCCAAGCTGTTGCAGATCGAACACCTGCTCAATCGCAAGCCGGGTCAGCTCTCCGGCGGTCAGCAACAGCGTGTGGCGATGGGCCGTGCACTGGCACGTCGACCGAAGATTTATCTGTTCGACGAACCGCTGTCCAACCTCGACGCCAAGCTGCGCGTCGAGATGCGCACCGAAATGAAACTGATGCACCAGCGCCTGAAAACCACCACGGTCTACGTGACCCACGACCAGATCGAAGCGATGACCCTGGGCGACAAGGTTGCGGTGATGAAGGACGGCATCATCCAGCAGTTCGGCACGCCAAAAGAGATCTACAACGACCCGGCCAACCTGTTCGTGGCGAGCTTCATCGGTTCGCCGCCGATGAACTTCATTCCGCTGCGTCTGCAACGCAAGGACGGTCGTCTGCTGGCGCTGCTCGACAGCGGCCAGGCGCGTTGCGAACTGCCGATGAGCATGCAGGACGCTGGTCTGGAAGATCGCGAAGTGATCCTCGGCCTGCGCCCGGAACAAATCGTTTTGGCGAACGGCGAGGGCAATGGCCTGCCGAGCATTCGTGCCGAAGTGCAGGTGACCGAGCCGACCGGTCCGGACACCCTGGTGTTCGTCAATTTGAACGACACCAAAGTCTGCTGCCGTCTGGCGCCGGACGTGGCACCGCAGGTGGGCGAGAACCTGACGCTGCAATTCGATCCGTCGAAAGTGTTGTTGTTCGATGCCAACACCGGCGAGCGCCTCGGCACTGCCGGCCAACCACAGACCGATGCGCGGTCTGCGAACGTGGCGCAATTCAAAGGCCGCTGAATAACAGTGTAGGAGTGAGCCTGCTCGCGATGACGGTGTATCAGTCGACAGAGATGTTGAATGTAAAACCGCTATCGCGAGCAGGCGAAGGCCTACAAGGAGCACGCGGTGGATTGCCTGTAATCCATCGCAATTTATGTAAACCGCGTTAGATAAAAACAGTTAATAACAATAAAGACGAGGATGTAGGGATGAAAAAGAAACACGTCAATGCCCGGTTGATCTGCCAGGTTTCAGCTGCGGCGGCATTGGTGCTGGCCGGTAACGCCATGGCGGCGGATGCCTTCAGCTCCGACTCGAAATGGATGACCGGTGACTGGGGTGGCGAGCGTACCAAGCTGATCGAGCAGGGTATCGACATCAAGGCCGACTACGTTGGGGAAGTCGGTGGCAACCTGAACGGTGGCTACAACGACGACAAGACCGCGCGTTACGCTGACCAGTTCGGTCTGGGCGTGGCACTCGATCTGCAAAAGCTGTGGGGCTGGGATAACACCCAGGCGAAGATCCAGCTGACCAACCGTAACGGCTACAACATCTCCAACGACCGCGTTGGCGATCCGCGTGCCGGCACCCTCAGCTCCTCGCAAGAAGTTTACGGTCGTGGCCACATGGTGCGTCTGACCCAGTTGTGGATTCAGCACCAGTTCCTCGACAACAAACTCGACGTCAAGGCCGGTTACTTCGGTGAAGGCGAAGACTTCAACACCTTCCCGTGCGACTTCCAGAACCTCGCGTTCTGCGGCTCCCAAGTGGGTAACTGGGCGACCAACATCTGGTACAACTGGCCCGTCAGCCAGGCCGCGATCCGCGTGAAGTACAACATCAACGACGAGCTCTACGCGCAGATCGGCGCATACAACCAGAACCCGTCGCAGTTGGAACACGGCAACGGCTTCAAGCTGAGCGGCAGCGGCACCAAAGGTACTGTGTTGCCGGTTGAATTGGTCTGGTCGCCGAAGGTCAACAGCCTGCCGGGCGAATACCGCGTCGGTTACTACAAGAGCACGGCGGATGCCGACGACGTTCGCGAAGACGTCAACGGTTTCGACGCGGCTACCACTGGCGACGCGTACAAAACCCACAGCAGCAAAAGCGGCTACTGGTTCGTGGCGCAACAGCAACTCACCAGCCACAACGGTGATGCCTCGCGCGGTCTGAACATCGCGGCCAACGCCACGTTCCACGACAAAGACACCAACTTCATCGACAACTATCAGTCGGTGATGTTTGTCTACAAAGGCCCATTCGACGCGCGTCCAAAGGATGACGTCGGTATCGGTGCGGCGCGTATCCACGTCAACGACGACGTGAAGAAAAACGCCGAACTGCTGAACGCTTCCAACGGTGTTTCGGACTACGACAATCCGGTGTTCTCGCCAATTCGTGAAACCGAATACAACTACGAGATCAACTACGGCTTCCACGTCACCAACTGGCTGACCGTACGTCCTAACCTGCAGTACATCACTCACCCGGGTGGTGTGGATGAAGTCGATAACGCTTTGGTCGCCGGCCTGAAAATTCAGTCTACGTTCTGACGCGTCTGCGATAAGCTCCTCTCTATGTGCGCATATTTGCGGACAGCCAAGGCTGTCCGCTTTTTTTTGAGGGGCGGCGCACCCCTGTGAAAGACGAGTTCAGGATCGTGGCAAATGCATGAGCATCCGCTACAACGCTTCTTCAAATCCCTGCGTGAACAACCGGTGTTCGCCTGGGAGCGCTATCAGATGCGCGACGTGTTGGTGATCGATCATCCGCTGTGTCAGGCGGTGTTCAGTCGTCAGGGCGCGCAGTTGCTGCACTTTCAGCCGCGCGGGCAAAAGCCGTGGTTGTGGTGTGCGGCGAAGTGGCCGCACGTGGGTGCCATTCGCGGTGGCGTGCCGGTTTGCTGGCCGTGGTATGGCCGTCATCCGAGCGAAAACGCCTGGCCATCGCATGGTTGGGCGCGCTTGCTCGACTGGAAGTTGCTCGACAGCAGCAGCGCCGAAGATGGCGTGCGCCTGCACTGGCAATTGCAGCTGTGCGACTGGCAGGTTGACCTGCACGCACATCTGGGTGAACGCATGGAATTACGCCTGAGCACCGAGCATCAGGACGACATGCCGTGCCAGTTGAGCCAGGCTTTGCATGCTTACTGGCGTATTGGCGATGTCGGTGAGATAGCGCTGTCTGGGCTCGAAGGGGCGCAGGGTTATGACCAGTTGAATCGCCAGGTTTGCCAGCAGGAAGGCGAGTTGCGGGTGGATGGCGGCTGTCAGCGAGTGTTCCAGCATGACGGTGAATTGCAGTTGAAAGATCACGCTTGGCAGCGCGAGTTGTGCATCGATACCGGCGACAGTGCCGACACGGTGGTCTGGCATCCTGGAGCGCGGCCGTTGTTGGGCGTGACGTGGGATGAGATTTCCGAGTTTGTCTGTGTTGAAGCGGCGGCGGGGGGGACGGACAGTCTGCATCTGGCGCCGGGGGAGAAGGCGCATTTGAGCTTGCAGGCGTGGGCGGCGGCTTGAGTGTGTCAAGTACACCGCTACCCTCACCCTAGCCCTCTCCCGGAGGGAGAGGGGACCGATCGGGGGATGCTGAAGAATTACGCCGACGTGAAAGTGCAGTGCTGAATCCATAATCGACTCGATCATCCAGGTCGATGTATAGCGCAAGACACCTCGGTCGGCCCCCTCTCCCTCCGGGAGAGGGCTGGGGTGAGGGTGTGCTTTTGATCTTTAGTTGAATTCATCCCCAACCGGATACCGGCTCGCATTCAAGCTCTCTTTGATCTTGCGCAAATGCGGCTGGAAATCCACGCCACGACGCAACGTCATTCCCGTCGCCAACACATCCAGCACCGTCAACTGAATGATCCGCGAAGTCATCGGCATATAAATGTCGGTGTCTTCCGGCAACGGAATATTCAGGCTCAAGGTACTCGCCTTGGCCAACGGCGAATTCTCCGCCGTCAAACCCAACACCGAAGCGCCGTTCTCGCGAGCAATGCGCGCCACCTCGACCAACTCACGGGTGCGACCGGTGTAGGAAATGATCACGAACAACTCACCGGTGTGCGCCACCGAGGCAATCATCCGCTGCATCAACACATCAGCATGCGCGGTGACGGCCAGGTTGAAACGGAAGAACTTGTGCTGCGCATCCAGCGCCACCGGTGCCGAAGCCCCCAGGCCGAAGAAGTGGATCTGCCGCGCCTGAATCAACAGGTCGACAGCACGGCTGATCAGGTTCGGGTCCAATGCCTGACAAGCACTGTCCAAGGATGCGATGGCGCTGCCAAAAATCTTCTGCGTGTACGCCTCAGGATTATCGTCGGCTTCGACCGCGCGGCTGACATACGCCGCGCCGCTGGCCAGGCTCTGCGCCAGTTGCAGCTTGAGCTCGGGGTAGCCGCTGACACCGAACGACCGGCAGAAACGGTTGACCGTCGGTTCGCTCACCGAGGCTGCCTGGGCGAGGGCGGCGATGCTGAAGCGGGTGGCCTGCTGCGGGTTGAGCAGGATCACCTCGGCGACTTTGCGTTCGGCCTTGTTCAGGTCTTCAAGGCGACTCTGGATCTGTTCCAGTAAATTTCGCACGCGGTCCATATGGAATTCCTAATTCACCTGCGCAAAGGTGCGCCGGGCTATGCAAATTGGGCCTTTGATATGGCCCGTAACGGTGGCCTATCCTACTGATGGCTCCGACTGACCACCACTCGGAATCTGTATTTTGCGAAAATGTTGTGGTTATTACTACATTTTCCCTTGAGTGATGCCTTGAAAAAAGGTATTTGTAGCTTAACTTGATAAAAGAACAAACATCATGCCTTCGATTACGGTTGAACCGTGCACCTTTGCCTTGTTCGGCGCGCTTGGCGATCTGGCCCTGCGCAAGCTGTTTCCTGCCCTTTATCACCTCGATGGCGCCGACCTGCTGCACGAGGACACGCGGATCATCGCGTTGGCCCGTGAAGAAGGTTCCCAACAACAGCACATGGCGTTCATCGCCGCTGAACTGCGCCGCTACGTGGGCAAAGAGCTGGACGAGGCCGTCGCCGAGCGTTTTCTCGCACGCCTGACCTACCTGCACGTCGATTTCCTCAAATCCGAAGATTATGTGGCGCTGGCCGAACTGGCCGGCAGCACGCAACGCATGATTGCCTACTTCGCCACGCCGGCCGCGGTGTACGGCGCGATCTGCGAGAACCTGGCGAAAGTCGGTCTGGCAGAAAACACCCGTGTGGTGCTGGAAAAGCCGATCGGCTCCGACCTCGAATCGTCGCGCAAGGTTAACGACGCCGTGGCGCAGTTCTTCCCGGAGAACCGCACCTACCGCATCGACCATTATCTGGGCAAAGAAACCGTTCAAAACCTGATCGCCCTGCGTTTCGCCAACAGCCTGTTCGAAACCCAGTGGAACCAGAATTACATCTCCCACGTGGAAATCACCGTGGCCGAGAAGGTCGGCATCGAAGGCCGCTGGGGCTATTTCGACAAGGCCGGCCAGCTGCGCGACATGATCCAGAATCACCTGCTGCAACTGCTCTGCCTGATCGCCATGGATCCGCCGGCTGACCTGTCCGCCGACAGCATCCGTGACGAGAAAGTAAAAGTGCTCAAGGCACTGGCGCCAATCAGCCCGGAAGGCCTCACCACTCAGGTGGTACGCGGCCAGTACATCGCCGGCCACAGCGAAGGCAAATCCGTTCCGGGTTACCTCGAAGAACCGAATTCCAACACCCAGAGCGACACTGAAACCTTCGTCGCCCTGCGTGCCGACATCCGCAACTGGCGCTGGGCCGGCGTACCGTTCTACCTGCGCACCGGCAAGCGTATGCCGCAGAAACTGTCGCAGATCGTCATCCACTTCAAGGAACCGTCGCACTACATTTTTGCGCCGGAACAACGCCTGCAGATCAGCAACAAACTGATCATCCGCCTGCAACCGGACGAAGGCATTTCCTTGCGCGTGATGACCAAAGAGCAGGGCCTGGACAAAGGCATGCAACTGCGCAGCGGCCCGCTGCAACTGAATTTCTCCGACACCTGGCGTAGCGCGCGGATCCCCGATGCCTACGAGCGGTTGTTGCTGGAAGTGATGAACGGCAATCAGAACCTGTTTGTCCGTAAAGATGAAATCGAAGCCGCGTGGAAATGGTGTGACCAGCTGATCGCCGGGTGGAAAAAATCCGGTGACGCGCCCAAGCCGTATGCGGCCGGGTCGTGGGGGCCGATGAGCTCCATTGCATTGATCACGCGGGACGGGAGGTCGTGGTATGGCGATATCTGATGTGCAACTGCCTGCGGGCGTGAACGCTCATGAATTCAAGAGCCCGGTGCTGTTGGCCGAAGGTCTGGCGCTGAACGTCGCCAAGCAATTGAGCGAGGCCATTGCGGCACGCGGCAACGCGGTGCTGGTGGTGTCGGGCGGTCGTAGCCCGGTGGCGTTTTTCCAGCACCTGGCCAAGCAGGAGCTGGACTGGTCGAAGGTCGTCGTGACCCTCGCCGACGAACGCTGGGTACCGGTTGAACACGCCGACAGCAATGCCGGCCTGCTCAAGCAGTATCTGCTCAAAGGCCCGGCGGCCAAGGCGCAGTTCCTCAGCCTTTATAGCGCGGCGGCCAACGTCGAGCAGGCTGCTGAACAGGCCGATCGTCTGCTCGCCGAGTTGCCGCCGATTGACGTACTGGTATTGGGCATGGGCGATGACGGGCACACCGCGTCGCTGTTCCCCGACAGCCCGAACCTGACCGAAGCCTTGCAAGCCGATGGCACACGCCGTTGCTGGCCGATGCTGGCGCCGAGCGTGCCGCGTCAGCGCCTGACCATGAGCCGTGCGCTGCTGGCGTCGGCGAAGCACAAGATTCTGTCGATTTCCGGTCAGTCGAAACTGACCACCCTGAATGCCGCACTGGCATCCGACGACGTCGCCGCCATGCCGGTGCGCGCGTTTCTGCAACCTACGTTAGAGATTTACTGGTGCCCATGAGCCAAGGAACAGCCGCTATGACAACCCCATCCCCGACCGTTTCCATGGCGGACAAAGTTGCCCTGATCGACAGCCTCTGCGCCAAGGCGCGGATCCTGCCGGTGATCACCATCGCTCGCGAACAGGACGTGCTGCCATTGGCCGACGCCCTGGCTGCCGGTGGTCTGACCGCGCTGGAAGTGACCCTGCGTTCGCAGTTCGGCCTCAAGGCCATCCAGATCCTGCGCGACCAGCGTCCGGAACTGATGACCGGTGCCGGTACCGTGCTCGATCGCAACATGCTCGCGGCAGCTGAAGCGGCCGGTTCGCAGTTCATCGTCACCCCGGGCATCACCCGTGATTTGCTGGAAGCCAGCGTCGACAGCCCGATTCCGCTGTTGCCGGGTATCAGCAACGCCTCCGGCATCATGGAGGGCTACGGCCTGGGTTATCGCCGCTTCAAGCTGTTCCCGGCTGAAGTCAGCGGTGGCGTGGCGGCAATCAAAGCCCTCGGCGGCCCGTTCGGCGAAGTGAAATTCTGCCCGACTGGCGGCGTCGGCCCAGCCAACATCAAGAGCTACATGGCGCTGAAAAACGTCATGTGCGTGGGCGGTAGCTGGATGCTTGATCCGGAGTGGATCAAGAACGGCGACTGGGCCCGTATTCAGGAATGCACCGCCGAGGCGTTGGCGCTGCTGGACTGATTGTTACCAGACACTTCGTTGTGTGTTCTACGGCTTTACGGTGCGCTTGGTCGGTGCACCGTTTTTTTTTGCCTGAAAATTGCTGTGTAGAAGCTATGCAGGAGCTGTCGAGTGAAACGAGGCTGCGATCTTTTGACCTTGCTCTTTAGCGCCAACATCAAAAGATCGCAGCCTTCGGCAGCTCCTGCATCGACACCGTTACGACGCGATACATAGTTACCGCACAGCTGCGTTTGCGTGGCGCTAATCTGCTTTCATCTTACGGAAGAGAGAACGCCTCATGGACGACCATCAATCAGCAGACTTGCCCCATCAGCCTCTTCGGCAACGGCAAACGCATATCCCTGGCAGCTTCGATTGGCGCAAAACCGAAGGCAAGGTGCGCAACATCAGTGGCGGCATCGAAGGCCTGCCACTGGTATTGCGTCTGGCCCTGGTCGACGCCATGACCGGTGAGCCAGTGGTTGGCGCCCATGTCCGGATCGAACAGAACATTGGCGCCGACAGCCTGTGCGGCGCCCAGTCGACCGACAGCCAAGGCATCGTGCGGTTTACCAGTATTTATCCGGATCAGCACTCTGGCGGGGCTTCGTGCATCGCCATGACCGTGTGCATCGCCAGTGATGATCAACACCCGCAGTCACATCAGGAGGCCTGGGCAGGACGGCTGCATCTTCCGGATGTCTGTAGCTGTGAAACCGCGGAGGATGATGCTTCGCGACTGGTGTTGCGACCGATTGGCGGGGAAGGTCTTGAGGACGGCTACTTCGGCAGCCTGACGATCGGCGTCGACACCTTTGCGGTGTCGTCGCAGATCGGCCTTGCTGGCTACGAGAAGTCCACAGGCGCGGTGTTTTAGCGCAGCTCGTTCAGCGCGCGGACCAGCAACTGCATGTCGCCAGCGGTGGTGGTCAGCCCCGGCGTAATGCGGATGCTCGGCCCGCTGGCTGCGCCGTTGCGCACCACGGTGAACAGGTTGTAGTCGTTGAGCAGACGCTCAGCCATCGCCTGTTGGTTGTCGTGGCGGGTGAAGCGCAGCGATGTGATGCCGCAATAAAGTCGTGGATCGTCTGGCGTCATCACTTCGATGCCCGGCAAATGCCGCACCGCGCTGACCCACAGATTGCGCAGATAATTGACGCGAGCGCCTTTGGCCGCTGCGCCGCCGAGGGAGCGATGCTCTTCGAACACCAGCGGCAAGGTCATCAGTGCTGGAATGTTGGGCGTGCTGTACGAAGTGCGCGCACGGATATCATTGGCCGGGTAATGCATTTCATCCATGTCCGGATCGATATCGGTCAAGCGTTGCGGCGCGATGTAGAGGAAGCCGAGTGTGAGCGGTGCGCCGATCCATTTGTGCAGGTTGTAACCCGCGAAAGAGATGCCCAGAGCTTCAAGATCGAACTCGATCTGGCCGAGCGCGTGGGCGCCGTCGAGGATGACATCGACGCATTGCTCTTTGGCGAGCGCGGCGATGGCTTGTACCGGCATGACCAGGCCGGTGCGGTGAGTGACGTGAGTCAGGGCCATCAGCTTGATCTTCGGGTGGCCGCTGAACGCTTCGCGGTAAGTCTCCAGCAGACTGTCGTAACTCGCTGGGTGCGCGTGGGCAATCTCGATCACCTCGGCACCACGATGTCTGGCCAGCCAGCGCATGGCGCCTTTGACCGTGTCGTATTCCAGATCACTGATCAGCACCTGATCGCCCGGTTGCAAGCGGTTGTAGTTGCGGATCAGCGATTGCAGGCCTTCGGTGGCGTTGCGGGTGAACGCGACGCTCTGTGCACGCACGCCAATCAGCTCGGCCAGTTGCGCGCGGATATCGAGGTTATCGTGCTGCTCGAAACGCTGGCGCACGTACACCGAATTGCTGGTGTTGATCAGCTCGATATTGCGCTGGTATTCCTCGATTACTGTGCGCGACATGCGCCCGAAGTAACCGTTTTCCAGGTTTACGGGGCCGGGTTGAACGTCGTAACGGTCAGCGAACGTTTGCCAAAAAGCTTCGTCACGGGCGCGGCGGGTGTTATCGGGCATGGTCGGCTGACTCTAGAGAGGAGGGCGCTTCAATGGCGCGGGGCAGGTTTGCCGTGTTTGGCGCGCAGCGGTTCGAGCAAGTCCGAGAGGCCGTTATGGTCGATCTCCTGCATCAGTGCGAGCAGGCCACCGAGTTCGCCGTGCGGGAAACCTTCACGGGCAAACCAGTTCAGGTACGGCCCCGGCAGGTCGGCAATGATCCGGCCCTTGTACTTGCCGAAGGGCATTTCGCGGGTGATCAACAGTTCGAGTTTTTCGGGATTCATCAGTGAGATCGTCTGGCTTCAAATCAGCTTGGAAAATACAGGCATTCTGCATGCAGGCCAAATGACAGATCATGCAAATAACCGTGATACAGATAGTTCACTTATCTTTAAGTTGTTGATAGATAACGAAATTTAATAAATAAAAAAGCTGGCACGCACACTGCAATATCCCTTGCATCTTCAACCAATCGCAAGGAATTGAAAAATGACCGACATGAATAAAGAAGCCATCTCTGTACTCAATGACCTGATTGAAACCAGCAAGGACGGTCAGGAAGGGTTCAAGACTTGCGCCGAAGACATCAAGCACCCAGAACTGAAAACCCTGTTCGTGACTCGCTCCGCTGATTGCGCTACCGCTGCAGCAGAACTGCAAGCCGAAGTTCGCAAGCTGGGCGGCGATCCGGAAACCTCCACCAGCGTCAGCGGTGACCTGCACCGTCGCTGGGTCGACGTCAAAGCCATGTTCACCGGCAAAGACGAAGAGGCTGTGCTGAATGAAGCCGAGCGCGGTGAAGACCATGCGCTGAAGGCTTACAAAGAAGCCCTCGAGAAAATCAGCAAGCACAATCTGGTCGGTATTCGTGACCTGGTTGAGCGCCAATATCACGGCGTGCAACGCAACCACGATCAGGTGAAAGCCCTGCGTAACCAGGCTCGCGCTCGTTCGTAAGCGTTTGCCGGTTATAAAAAACGCCAGCTAGTCTGGCGTTTTTTTGTGTCTGGGGGAAAGCCAAAGCAAGAGCCCCTCACCCTAGCCCTCTCCCGGAGGGAGAGGGGACTGACCGAGGTGGATGTTGGAGATACACCGACTTGAGCGATTTTAGGTGAACTCAGGTTTTGAAAAGCATCGAGATCGGCTCCCTTTCCCCCTCGCCCCCCTGGGGGAGAGGGTTGGGGTGAGGGGGAAAAGCTCTCACTGACACACCATAAATCAATCAGCCAATGCTGATCGCCGGCAAAGTAGGCAACGTCACCGTCTGCTGCTTACGCGGCGCCAGAATCTCCGCCTCACCATCCACCACCAACTCATCACGCTGGTTGAACACACGAGTGGCAATGCGTACACGAAACTTCGGCAGCTTCTCGAGGATTTCCAGGCGCACGGTCAACGTGTCACCAATCTTCACCGGCTTCTGAAAACTCATCTGCTGACCGATATAAATAGTGCCCGGCCCAGGCAGCTCGCACGCCACGGCAGCACTGATCAGCGCGCCACTGAACATACCGTGAGCGATACGCTCCTTGAACATGCTGGCGGCGGCAAACTCGGCGTCCAGGTGCACCGGGTTGTGGTCGCCCGACATCGCGGCAAACAGTTGAATGTCGCGCTCTTCGACGGTCTTGCTGTAGCTGGCGGTCTGGCCGACTTCGAGGGCTTCGTAAGGGATGTTGGTAACCTGGGTCATCGGTCTCGATTCCTGTGACGGATTCAGTGAATCCACTAAAAATTTATTCGCTGCGCTGAGGGCGCGGATGGCTCAGGGCCTGATCGATCCAGGCCAGCACATCCGCGATCACTTCGTCGCGGTTGGTTTCGTTGAACAATTCGTGCCGCGCCTGCGGGTAGATCTGCAGTTGCAGGTGCTGGCTGCCGGCCGAGCGCAAGGCATTGGCCAGATCTGTCAGACGCTTGCCTTCACTCACCGGATCACATTCGCCGCCGATTACCAGCAGCGGCAGGCCCGGGTCGATCTGCGCGAGATTGGACGCTTTGCTGATCTGCTGCAAGCCGCCGAGCAGGTCGATCCACAGTTGATTGGTGCAGCGAAAGCCACACAGCGGGTCGTTGGCGTACAGGTCAACCTCGGCCGGGTCGCGGCTCAACCAGTCGAACGGTGTGCGCGCCGGTTTGAATTTGTTGTTGAACGAGCCGAACGACAGCCATTCGATCAGCGCGCTACGGCCCTTGCCACCCTGACGCAGTTTTTCCAGGCGGGCGATCTGCCGCGCGGCGCCGTACAGCGCAACGGGCTGAAAGTTTGAACCACTGAGAATCGCCCCGTTCAGGCTGGCGCTGTGGTGCAGCAAATAACCTTGGGCGATGTAGCTGCCCATGCTGTGCCCCAGCAGGATGATCGGCACCCCGGGGTGTTGTTGACCGATGTGCTGATTGAGGCTGGCCAGATCGCCGAGCACTTTGCACCAGCCGTCGTCATCGGCGAAGTGGCCGAGGGTTCCGTGATTGGCGGTTTTGCCATGTCCGCGTAAATCCGGCGCGTACACGCCATATCCTTTGTCGCAAAACGTGTCGGCCAGTCGCGCGTAGCGGCCACTGTGTTCGGCCATGCCGTGGGCCAGCAGGATCACCGCTTTCAATGGCGCGGCGGGCAGCCATTGATTGACGAAGAGGCGGCTGCGGTCACTCGCGTCCAGCCATAGGGTGTCGTGGATCATGGCGATTCCTTTGCTCTGAGTCGGAACATTGTATAGCGCGTCTGATCAGCCCACGCCACGGCAGGAAGATTCACACGATCAATGACGGCTTTGTCCATATTTGCCTCAATGGCCATAGCTGCTAGTGTCCGTGAAGCTCCGCTTTTTCAGAAATGACAGAAAGCGGCCCCGGATCGGCTCAGGTAAAGAGGACAAGAACAATGCAACCTGATTTCTGGAACGACAAACGCCCGGCCGGCGTACCGCTGGACATCGACATGGGTGAGTTCAAGTCGGTGATCGAGGTGTTCGAGCGTTCCTGCAAGAAGTTCGCCGATCGCCCGGCGTTCAGCAACATGGGCATCACCCTGACCTATGCTGAACTTGAGCGTCAGAGCGCTGCCTTCGCCGGTTACTTGCAGGCGCATACCGATCTGGTCCCGGGGGATCGCATTGCGGTACAGATGCCCAACGTCCTGCATTACCCGATTGCCGTGTTCGGTGCATTGCGCGCCGGGTTGATCGTGGTCAACACCAACCCGTTGTACACCGCGCGGGAGATGCGCCACCAGTTCAAGGATTCCGGCGCGCGGGCGCTGGTGTACCTGAACATGTTCGGCCAGAAAGTCCAGGAAGTGCTGCCCGACACCGACATTCAATACCTGATCGAAGCGAAGATGGGCGACCTGATGCCCACCGCCAAGGGCTGGCTGGTGAATACCGTGGTCAGCAAAGTGAAGAAAATGGTCCCGGCGTATTCGCTGCCGCAGGCGATCTCCTTCAAAAGTGCACTGCGCATGGGCCGAGGTCTGGGAATCAAGCCGCTGAAGGTCAGCCTCGACGACATCGCCGTGCTGCAATACACCGGCGGCACTACCGGGTTGGCGAAAGGCGCGATGCTCACCCACGGCAATCTGGTGGCGAACATGCAGCAAGTGCGCGCCTGTCTCGCCCAGCTCGGCCCGGACGGCCAGCCACTGTTGCGCGAAGGCCAGGAAGTGATGATCGCGCCGCTGCCGCTGTATCACATCTATGCCTTCACCGCGAACTGCATGTGCATGATGGTTTCCGGCAACCACAACGTGCTGATCACCAACCCGCGCGACATCGCCGGCTTCATCAAGGAGCTGAAAAACTGGCGCTTCTCGGCGCTGCTGGGCTTGAACACGTTGTTCGTGGCGTTGATGGATCACCCGGATTTCAAGACCCTCGATTTTTCCAGCCTGAAACTCACCAACTCCGGTGGCACCGCACTGGTCAAGGCTACCGCCGAGCGCTGGGAGCAGATAACCGGTTGCCGCATCACCGAAGGTTACGGCCTGACCGAAACCTCACCGGTGGCCTGCACTAACCCGTACGGCGATCAATCGCGGCTGGGCACGGTCGGCCTGCCGGTGCCGGGCACGTTGCTGAAAGTCATCAATGACGATGGCGTCGAGCTGGCTATGGGCGAACGCGGCGAGCTGTGCATCAAAGGCCCGCAGATCATGAAGGGCTACTGGCACAAACCTGAGGCCACGGCCGAAGTGCTGGATGCCGAGGGCTGGTTCAAATCCGGCGATATTGCGGTGATCGATCCGGACGGTTTCGTGCGCATCGTCGATCGCAAGAAGGACATGATCATCGTCTCCGGTTTCAACGTTTATCCGAATGAAATCGAAGACGTGGTGATGGCCCATCCGAAAGTCGCCAACTGCGCGGTGATCGGCGTGCCGGACGAGCGTTCGGGCGAGGCGGTGAAGCTGTTCGTGGTGGCGCGGGAAACCGGGGTCAGCCTCGAAGAGCTCAAGGCCTACTGCAAAGAGAATTTCACTGCGTATAAGGTGCCGAAACACATCGTATTGCGTGAGTCATTGCCGATGACGCCTGTCGGGAAAATTCTGCGGCGTGAGTTGCGCGATATCGCGTAAAAGTCAAAAGCGCAAAGATCGCAGCCTTCGGCAACTCCTACCTTGGAATGCATGTCCTGTAGGAGCTGCCGAAGGCTGCGATCTTTTGCTTTGAGTCCCCGAAAACCGGGGCTTTCAAGGAGGTCTAGGATTTTTGCTCTAAAATGACTGCTAGATAGTCTTGAGTCATGAATATGACTGTAGGGGCCGCTTTTGGCTCTAGTCGACCCTTGGCAAAGCTGCTACTCTCGGCGCGCTTTGTGACTTCTCGGCCTATGTAAAAGCCAGATTCACCAATACCAAACACACACCAATAATAATCGCATCAAATGCGGTGAAGAATTCGCGTTGCTGAGGAGTGGGCTTCCATGATCGAAGACTTTTGGAAGGATAAATACCCGGCTGGAATTGCTGCCGACATCAATCCGGACGAGTATCCGAACATTCAGGCAGTGTTGAAGCAATCCTGCCAACGCTTCGCCAACAAACCGGCTTTCAGCAACCTGGGCAAGACAATCACCTACGGTGAATTGTACGAATTGTCCGGTGCGTTTGCCGCGTATCTGCAACAGCATACCGATTTGCAGCCCGGCGATCGAATCGCCGTGCAACTGCCCAACGTTCTGCAGTACCCGGTGGCCGTCTTCGGTGCGATTCGCGCCGGGCTGATCGTGGTCAACACCAACCCGCTGTACACCGCGCGGGAAATGGAACACCAATTCAACGACTCCGGTGCCAAAGCCCTTGTTTGCCTGGCGAACATGGCGCATCTGGCCGAAGCCGTGGTGCCGAAAACCGGCGTCAAACACGTCATCGTCACTGAAGTTGCCGACCTGCTGCCGCCGATCAAGCGACTGCTGATCAACAGCGTCATCAAGTACGTGAAGAAAATGGTCCCGGCCTATCACCTGCCCAAAGCCGTCAAGTTCAACGACGTGCTGAGCAAGGGCCAGGGCCAACCGGTTGCCGAAGCCAATCCGCACAGCGGCGACGTTGCCGTGCTGCAATACACCGGCGGCACCACCGGCGTGGCCAAAGGCGCGATGCTGACCCATCGCAACCTCGTCGCCAACATGCTGCAGTGCAAAGCGCTGATGGGCTCCAATCTCAATGAAGGTTGCGAGATCCTGATCACGCCGCTGCCGCTGTACCACATCTATGCGTTCACCTTTCATTGCATGGCGATGATGCTGATCGGCAACCACAACATCCTGATCAGCAACCCGCGCGACCTGCCGGCGATGGTCAAGGAATTGTCGAAGTGGAAGTTCAGTGGTTTCGTCGGCCTCAACACGTTGTTCGTGGCGCTGTGCAACAACGAAGGTTTCCGCAAGCTGGATTTCTCCGCGCTGAAAGTCACCTTGTCCGGCGGCATGGCCCTACAACTGGCCGCTGCCGAGCGCTGGAAAGCGGTCACCGGTTGCGCCATCTGCGAAGGTTACGGCATGACCGAAACCAGCCCGGTGGCCACGGTCAACCCGATCCAGCACATCCAGATCGGCACCATCGGTATTCCGGTGCCATCGACCTTGTGCAAAGTCATCGACGATAACGGTGTCGAGCAGCCGCTGGGTGAAATCGGCGAACTGTGCGTCAAAGGTCCGCAAGTGATGAAGGGCTACTGGCAGCGTCAGGAAGCCACCGATGAAATGCTCGACAGCGAAGGCTGGCTGAAGACCGGTGACATCGCGCTGATCCAGCCGGACGGCTACATGCGCATTGTCGATCGCAAGAAAGACATGATTCTGGTCTCCGGTTTCAACGTCTACCCGAACGAACTGGAAGACGTACTGGCGACCCTGCCGGGCGTGTTGCAGTGCGCGGCCATCGGCGTGCCGGACGAGAAGTCGGGTGAGGCGATCAAGATCTTCATCGTTGCCAAGCCGGGCGTGACCCTGACCAAAGAGCAGGTGATGGATCACATGCGTGCCAACGTCACGGGCTACAAGGTGCCGCGCTCGGTGGAATTCCGCGATGCGCTGCCGACCACCAACGTCGGCAAGATCCTGCGTCGCGAGTTGCGGGATGAAGAGCTGAAGAAGATCAAGGCGAAGTCCGCCGCTTAAAACACCAAGCCCCGCAGATGCGGGGCTTTTTGTTGGTGTATGCGGGGGAGTTTGCAGTGTCCGGTAAATCCTACCCCCTCACCCCAACCCTCTCCCTCAGGGGGGCGAGGGGGAAGGGAGCCGATCGGGGGGCTGTTCAGAATCTGAGTTCAACTCAGGAATCTCAGGTCGGTGTATCTCGCCCGAATACCTCGGTCAGTCCCCTCTCCCTCTGGGAGAGGGTTAGGTGAGGGCTACTGACGGAACGGCGCAAAATTCACGTTAGTCCCCGCCGGACGCATGTCCTGCAGATACGAATCCTTGTCCGCACTCAATTCCAGGCTCAACGCGGCTTTACGCTTGCCTTCATTGCGAATCACCAGCCCTTCAAGCTTCTCACGCAGGAACACCGTCGGCACTTTCAGGTGCAGCAACTCGTCAGTCGCCGGGGTGTGCATCAGCAGGTGAATCCACTCGTACTGACCGATGGCCAGGCGCGACACCGGCAGGTCGAACCACCAGATGTTGCGGTTACGGTTCAGTTCGGCGAAGTGGCAGTTGTTGGTGCCGAGCACGGCACCGCCCAGTTCCTTGTTGCGTCGGGCGATGGCCTGCGTTTTATCGAGTTTCATAACATTCCTGCGGGATCGGTTCATTGGCGCACGGCGCCCATATGTTGCGCATTCTCGGGGCTACGCACACAAACATAAAGCCCAACCTGCACGCCACGACGAAATGAACCCCTGAAAATAAATGAAACTTGGCGCAAACCCGGCCAGTCAATCATTACGTACTGACTTTTCCCCCTAATTGCACCAAGGAGAAACACCATGAGTAGCACAGGCGATAAAGTAAAAGGCATGGCCAACGAAGCGGTCGGCAACGTCAAGCAAGGCGTCGGTAAAGCCACCGACAACACCAAACTGCAGGCCGAAGGCAAAGTTCAAGAGAAAAAAGGCGAAGCCCAGCAAGCGGTCGGCAAAGCCAAGGACGCCGTCAAAAAAGGCGTCGACAAGGCGTAATCCAGCCTTGAACGAAAGACACGAACGGCCATCCAAGGATGGCCGTTTTTGTGTCAAAAGCCTGCAGCGACCCGACGAGGTTCGCCAAACAGGCTACCGTGATGTAAAAAACGGCCCCTGAGTCGCCACGACTTCAACCTGTATTGCGGCGAAAGGAGACGCGAATGATTTTTCCGGACATGAAAGGTCTGCCCCTGCACCGGGTGATGGTGCGCACGGTCACTGAATTCGTCGACGACGAGATGTCGACCTACGCCTCGGCACTGGCTTACCAGATGCTGTTCTCGCTGTTCCCGTTCATTCTGTTCCTGATCGCCCTGATCGGTTTCCTGCACCTGCCGGACTTCTTCTCCTGGCTGCGCCTGCAATCGGAACTGGTGCTGCCGCCGCAGGCGCTGGAGCAGGTCAATCCGGTGATTGACCAGTTGCAGCAGTCCAAGGGTGGCCTGCTTTCCGTCGGTATCGTCATTGCCCTGTACACCGCCTCCGCGGGCGTGCGCTTGATGATGAGCGCGATGAACGCCGCATACGACGTGGTTGAAGGGCGACCGGTCTGGAAGCGTTTCCCGCTGTCGATTTTCTACACCGTCGGCATTGCCGGCATGCTGCTGGTGGCCGCCGCGCTGATGGTGCTCGGACCGCAGGTGATGGGCTGGATCGCCGCGCAGGTGGGGCTGGAAGACTTCATCGTCACCGTGTGGACCATCGCGCGCTGGCCGGTGATCGTGATTCTGATGATGGTCGCCGTGGCACTGATCTACTACGTGATGCCGGACGTCAAACAGGAATTCCGTTTCATCACACCCGGCTCTGTGCTGGCCGTGGTGGTGTGGATCATCGCCTCACTGGGTTTCGCCTTCTACGTGAAAACCTTCGCCAACTACAACGCGATGTATGGCAGCATCGGGGCGATCATCGTGCTGTTGCTGTACTTCTACATTTCCGCGGCGGTGCTGTTGCTCGGCGCCGAGATGAATGCGGTGATCGAACACATGTCCAGCGAGGGCAAGGACGCGGGTGAAAAAGTCCCCGGCGAACTCGATGAGCATCCCAAACAACACGTCTCGGGCCTGGGCCGCGATCATTCGCTCAAGCCGGACACTGACGAAGTCTGATCATGATTCGTGAAATTCTGAAAATGGGCGACGAGCGCCTGCTGCGCATCGCCCCGCCAGTACCGGCCGAGATGTTCGACAGCCCCGAGCTGTGGCAACTGATCGACGATATGTTCCAGACCATGGAAAGCGTCGGTGGCGTTGGCCTGGCCGCGCCGCAGATCGGCGTCGATCTGCAATTGGTGATCTTTGGTTTTGAACACAGCGAACGTTACCCGGACGCTGAAGCCGTGCCGCAGACGATCCTGATCAATCCGCTGATCACGCCGTTGAGTCCGCTGACGGAGGAGGGCTTTGAAGGCTGTCTGTCGGTGCCGGGTTTGCGTGGCGCAGTGGAGCGTTATCAGCAGATTCGCTACGAAGGATTTGATCCGAAGGGCGAGCCGATTGTGCGCACTGCGTCGGGCTTCCACGCACGTGTTGTGCAGCACGAATGCGATCACCTGATTGGCCGGTTGTACCCGTCGCGGATCACCGACTTCAGCAAGTTCGGTTTCACTGAAGTGATGTTCCCGGATCTCGATCCCACCGCCGACGATTGATCCCCGAGAACACCACACCCCCCTGTAGGAGTGAGCCTGCTCGCGATAGCGGTCTGTCAGTGACATTTTCGGTGACTGACACGCCGCTATCGCGAGCAGGCTCACTCCTACAGGGTTTTGTATTAGGCGGAGGGGGCCAGCTCCATCGCAATCATCGGCTTGCTCCGCGCATACCGGCTCAATCGCTCTGCCATCGCTTGCGGCAGCGCCGGGTCGAACGTAAACCCGCGTCGCTCATAAAACTCACGCAAATCCGGATGACAGAACAGCCACACCGGCTCGCTCACATCCTGCAGCGCTGCTGCGATCAGCTGTGCGGCAACGCCCTGTTCACGACACCCCGGATCCACAAACAGCCCGGTCAACCATTGCCCGCCGGACACTGGCCGCAAGCACAACGCGCCCACAATCTCTCCGCGCCGCGCCACCCATAACTGTGCCTCGCGAACAGCTTTCATCGAAGATTGGTGGCTGCGGTAAAACTTGTTCATCAACGGCCATAACGACTCGTCGAGCAGGCTGTATTGGGTGTCGGGCATGGGATCGGACTGTCGGCGTGAAAAGCGCCGATTATAAAAGAACGCACGGCTCTGGATAGGTGTATACCTGACCTCACATCCCCTGTGAGTGGAGTACGCATCATGTCCAAAGGTATGGATTCAAAGAAAGCCGCGAAGAAGAAACCGGCCAAGACCGCGATTGAAAAACGCGCAGAGAAGAAAGCCAAGAAAGTCGACATTTTCGGTCATTGATCACGCCTTTCCGGAGCCCGGTTCTCGGGCTCCAGCCTTGACCTGAAAATAATCTGCAAGATTGCGCGGCGTCGATGCACAGAAGGGGATGAATCCCGTTCCGAGCAACGCCATGCCCCATTACTTCGACGCCGCCCATCGTCAACAGATCGAAACCCTGCGCCAACGCTTTACCGCCCGCACTGAATGGCCAACCTGGCTGTTGCTGATCGGCGTCTATGGCGGCTGGTTCGCCATTGTTCTCAATAGTCAGTGGCTCGGTCGTGGCTTGAGCACATTGCTGCTGATCCCGCTGCTGGTGCTGTGGTTGTCGGTGCAGCACGAACTGCTTCACGGACATCCGACGCGCTGGACCCTCGTCAACAAAATCCTTGGCTATGCGCCGTTCGCGGTCTGGTATCCGTACACACTGTATCGCGACAGTCATTTGCTGCATCACCGCGATGAGCATCTGACCGTGCCCGGCGTCGATCCGGAAAGCCGTTACCTGACCCGCGCGGGCTGGCAGGGCAGTTCGCTGTTCGAACGCAGCCTGCACTGGTTGAACAAAACCGTGCTCGGGCGCTTTGTGATCGGTGCTCCGCTGGCGCTGATGGCGCTGGCCAAAGAAGAGTTTCTGCGGCTGAAAAACGGCGAGCGCCAGGCCTGGTTAATGTGGCTCCCCCATGGCGTGTTCACGTTGCTGGTGCTGTGGTTTGTCGCCCGATTCAGTGTGCTGCCGGTGTGGCATTACCTGTTGCTGATCAGCGTGCCGGCGCTGTCGATCGCGATGATCCGCTCCTACTATGAACATCGCCCACATGCGCAACCGGAGCAGCGCACCGTGTTGAACGAAGCCGGTTGGCCATGGCGCTGGTTGTTCCTGAATCTGAATTTTCATCTGGTGCATCACGACTTGCCCAAGCTGGCGTGGTACGACTTGCCGACGGTTTACCGGATGCATCGCGAGCAATGGATCGCGCGCAGTGGCGGGTTTCTTGTGCAAGGGTATGGCGAGTTCTGGCGGCGCCATGTTTTGAAGCCAATCGACAGCCCCGAGCATCCCTTCCACTGACCCAAGACCACCACAAAACCCTGTAGGAGTGAGCCTGCTCGCGATAGCGGTGTGTCAGGCGCCGAAGATGTCACTGATGCACCGCTATCGCGAGCAGGCTCACTCCTACATTGGCTATTTGTAACTCGGGAAAAATGTGTATGACCCAACACCACACCGAACTCCTGATGTACGTCGCCCCCGAGCCGATCCGCGCGGCGAGTGAGCGCTGGATTGCGCGCATTCTCGAGCAACTTGGCCACACTCGCCTGAGTGCTGAAGACCTGTCATTGCCCGAACTCTGGTTATCCCCCGATCTACTGCTCACACAAACCTGCGGCTACCCGCTGATGACTGCATTGCGCGGACAAGTGCGCATCGTCGGCCGCCCACGCTACGAACTCCCCGACGCCAGCGCCGGCAATCATTGCAGCCTGATCCTCGGCCGCGCTGACGACCCACGCAAAACCTTGGCGGAGTTCCGCGACAGTCGCGGGGTGATCAACAGCGAGGACTCCAACAGCGGCATGAACCTGTTGCGTCAGTGCCTCGCGCCGCTGCATCAGAACGGACAATTCTTCGCCTCGGTCGGCATCAGCGGCGGCCATCGAGAGAGCCTGCGCTGGTTGCGCGAACACCGCGCCGATCTGGCCGCCATCGACAGCGTCACCTACGCCTATCTGTTGCAACATGCGCCGGAAGAAGTCCGTGCCTTGCAGGTGATTGCGCGCAGTGCCCTGAGCCCGACCTTGCCGTTCATTACTGTCGCCAGCGCCACGGATGAGCAGGTTGAGCAGCTCCGACAGGTAATGAATGAAACCTTGCGCGAACTCCCTGATGTCACACAGACCTTGGGATTGCCTGAGGTGTTTGCGGCCAGTGAGCGCGATTATCAAATCCTGCTCGACTATCAGCGTGAGGCTGAAGAATGGGGCTATAGTCACTTACGCTAAAAGATCGCAGCCTTCGGCAGCTCCTACATCGAATGCGTACACCTGTAGGAGCTGCCGAAGGCTGCGATCTTTAGTTTTTATATTCTCTAATAGAATATAAAAATGAAATTTAAATATTATTAAAGAATAAGGCGCCTTGTTACGATCGCGCCACCGGAACACCGGACATTCAGCGACCCCTAACCAGGAGCCCCTATGTCCGGCGCCGAGCTTTCCGATCGCAACACCGTGGACGATCTGTTTCGCGCTCACTATCGCTGGCTCTGTGCTTACCTGCGCGGTCATCTGCACGACGCGGCCGGCAGCGAAGACATCGCCGCTGAAACCTTTGCGCAATTGCTTGAAGCCCCGGCACTGAGGGCCATCCGCGAACCCCGCGCCTTGCTGACGACCATCGCCCAACGCCTGCTCTATCAACGCTGGCGGCGTGGTGATCTGGAGCGTCGTCATCGCCAGCAGCTTGCTGTCGATTACGCCGTCTCGCCTGAAGACCTCGCCACGCTATCGCAAACCCTCAACCGCCTCGATCACAGCTTGCAACGCTTGCCCGGCAAGGTTCGCACAGCGTTTCTGCTCGCCCGCATCGACGGCCTGACCTACCCGCAAATCGCTGCCGAACTGGGCATCTCCCAGCGCTCGGTCAGCGAGTACATGAACCGTTCCCAAGCGCTGTGCGATCGCCACAGCGCCAACCAATCCCTGCAAGACAAGAGGTCCGCATGAGATCGATCAAAACCCTGCTCGGCACTTCGCTGCTGGCGTTGAGCCTGAGTGTCGGCGCTGTTTCGGCGGCGGAAAAAACCGCGCCGATCCACTTCGGCGACATCACCTGGGAAAGCGGCAGTTTCATCACCGAAGTGCTGCGCCTGATTGTTGAAAAAGGCTACGGCTACCCGACCGACACCTTGCCCGGCAGCACGGTCAGCCTGGAGGCTGCACTGGCGAAAAACGATATTCAGGTGATCGGCGAGGAATGGGCCGGGCGCAGTCCGGCGTGGGTCAAAGCGGCCGCCGAGGGCAAGGTGTTCGGTTTGGGCGACACGGTCAAAGGGGCCACCGAAGGCTGGTGGGTGCCGGAGTATGTGATCAAAGGCGACCCCGAGCGCGGCATCAAAGCCTTGGCGCCGGAGCTGAAATCGGTGGCCGATCTGCCGCGCTACAAAGACGTGTTCCGCGACCCGGAAGATCCGTCTCGCGGGCGTTTCCTCAACAGCCCGACCGGTTGGACTTCGGAGATCGTCAACAGTCAGAAGCTCAAGGCCTATGCGCTGAACGACAGCTTCGTGAATTTCCGCACCGGTTCCGGTGCGGCACTGGATGCCGAGGTGGCGTCGTCGATCAAGCGGGGCAAACCGGTGCTGTTCTACTACTGGTCGCCGACGCCGCTGCTGGGGCGATTCAAACTGGTGAAACTGGAAGAACCGCCGTTCGATGCCGAGGCCTGGAAGACCTTGGCCGATGCCAACAATCCGAATCCCAAAGGCACCCGTTCGATGCCGGCGAGCCTGGCGATTGGCGTGTCGGCGCCGTTCAAGGCGCAGTATCCGGAGTTGGTGGCGTTCTTCGAGAAAGTCGATTTGCCGATTGATCTGTTGAACCAGACTTTGGCGGGGATGAGTGAAAAACGTTTGCAGCCGAGGTTGGTGGCGGAAGCGTTTTTGCGTGATCAGCCGCAGGTCTGGAAGCCTTGGGTGCCTGCTGAGGTGGCGACCAAGGTGAGTGCAGGTTTGTAGATTTTTCCTGATGTTTTGGTAGTGCGACGACTATTGCTATCGCGAGCAGGCTCACTCCTACATTTGATCGTGTGAACATCGCAGATCAAATGTAGGAGTGAGCCTGCTCGCGATGGCCATCCCCCGATACAACGCCCCGCGCTGAACCGTTTCTTGTGCAAAAAGTGCCAGATACTGGCCGACTAGTGGCCTTGCGCAGGTCTTTGCACTGGCTATGCTTCTCGTAACTAACTATGTCGACCGTCATGTCAAAACATGGCTGAAACACATTGTTGGTCCGTGAATTCATGCTGCCAGAGTGCGCAACCCAAGGCACCGACACTGAACCAACAAGGAGCGTCGCTTACATGGAAGTTCTTCAACGCGTTAGGGCTGGCCCGCGTGCGGGCTATCAAGAGAAGGATGTCTTGATTAGAGCGTTGCTGCATGGACGCTCCGATTGATCATCATTTATCACCTGACAACTTCCTCCCGTGGAGGAATGCGTGTGCCTGTTCTGTGGAACGTAGTGGTGGATCGTGAAAGAACTGAACTTTCATCAAATCAAAAGTCCGCGCGGAAGGTGATACAACCATGTTCAACCTACATCACAAGGCTGACCTGCAGCAGATCGAGCGATTCAGCTGCGCGTTGACCGAGGCCAACGCCAAGCTGGAAGCGATCAACCGTTCGATGGCCATGATCGAGTTCAGCCCTGAGGGCATCGTTCTGGATGCCAATGAAAACTTCTGCAAGACCATGGGCTACAGCGCCGATGAAGTGCGTGGCAAACATCATCGGGTGTTTTGTGAAGAGGCTTTCTATCGCAGTGAGGAGTACGCCAGATTGTGGCGTGACTTGGCGCGCGGTGAGCCGATCAGCGGGACTTTCCTGCGCTTGAACAAGGCCGGCAGGGAAGTCTGGCTCGAAGCCAGTTACATGCCGGTGTATGGCCCGGACAAGCAAGTCCAAAGTGTGATCAAAGTGGCCGCCGACATCACTGCACGGGTGAATAAAGAACACGAAGAAGAAAGCATGCTGGCGGCAATCAGTCGCTCCATGGCGGTAATCGAGTTCACCCCGGAAGGCAATGTCATTACCGCCAACGACAACTTCCTGAAGACCATGCAGTACTCGCTCAACGAAATCGTCGGCCATCATCACAGCCTGTTCTGCCATCGTGCCGAAGCCGAGTCTGCGCAGTACAAGGCATTCTGGGCCTCGCTCAATCGCGGCGAATATCACTCGCATCGTTTCGAACGCAAGAACAAGTCGGGGCAGATGGTTTACCTCGAAGCGTCTTACAACCCGCTGTTCGATGCCAAAGGGCGACTGTACAAAGTGGTCAAGTTCGCCAGCGACATCACCCATCAAATGACCACCTTGCAGAACGCTGCCGAATCGGCCCACAGCACTTCGGTACAAAACGACGCCTGCGCGCAAAAAGGCTCACAAGTCGTGCAGCAAACCGTGCAGATCATTCAGGACATCTCCCGCGACCTCAACGAAGCCGCAGCGAGTATTGATGCGGTGAGCAAACAATCGGACATCATCGGCACCATCGTGCAGACCATTCGCGGGATTGCCGACCAGACCAACCTGCTGGCGCTCAACGCCGCCATCGAAGCGGCGCGGGCCGGTGAACACGGACGCGGTTTTGCCGTGGTAGCGGACGAGGTGCGCAGCCTCGCGGCGCGGACCAGTCAGGCGACCTTGGAGATTGTCGATGTGGTACGCAAGAACCATGACCTGTCGCTGAGCGCGGTGTCGAGTATGCAATCCAGTCTGAGCCGCACTGGGCTCGGGGTTGAGCTGGCGAATGAGGCGGGGGAGGTGATTCTGGAGATTCAGCAGGGCTCGCGGCATGTGGTGGATGCGATCAGTCAGTTCAATGAAACCCTGCAATTGAACTGAAAACGCAGCCAAACCTGTAGGAGTGAGCCTGCTCGCGATAGCGGTATATCAGTGACATCTTCGGTGACTGACTAGCCGCAATCGCGAGCAGGCTCACTCCTACAAGGGATTTTCATTTAGACCCGAGATCACAGCGCAGCGAGAAACTTGTCCGCCTGCTTGTCACTGTCCTTCACGTCGTTGTCTTTCTCCGCCTGTGCCAATTTCATCTTGTCCTGCAAGCGCTCGGCGATCTCCTTGCCGATGGCCTGTTGTTTCTCCGGCGGCATGGCTTTGATGTCATCTTCGGTCAGCCCCATCGACTGCAGGATACTGTCGCGCAGACGCTGTTCCGGCGTCTTGCTCATGTAGTCCTTGAACTCGTCGGTGGCGGATTTTGCCGAGGCCGTGGTGGCATCGGTGGCTTGCAGGTTGACGCGGGTCTTGGCGAACGCTTCGTCGACGTTGTCGCTGATACGCGAGGCTTCGCTGACTTGCTGGGTCGCGATCTGCGTGGCCGAGTCCTGCACCTTGGCGGTGGCTTCGGCGGTTTGCGCCTGGGTCTGGTTTTGCAGGGTTTGCAGCATGGCGCCGTGCAGGCCACCTTGCAGACCGGCCGCAGCGGTGGACGTCGCATCGTCATTCAGCGCTTTGGGCAGATGAATGATTTGCTGTTGTTTGGCACTGATCAACATGATGTGTGGACCTGTAGGTAATTGCTGACTGGCGTAGCGGAGCAATTACCGTGCCTTCTGAATAAATCCTTTTATTTCAATAAGTTGATCGGCGGTCACGTGTTGGCGGCGGTCATCCCTTGCCGATAAGCGGCAGAGGATGACCGTAGCCAGCCTCAGCGATGGGCAATGTTCTCCAGCGCCAGATTGCGTGTGCGTGGGCCGAACCAGCCGATGGTCAGCATCACGATCAGCATGCTGCTGACGATGAACGCCAGTACGCCCGGCGTGCCGAAGTTGTCGAGAAACAGACCGATCAACAGGCTGCTGAATACCGTCGACAAACGACTGAACGAATAGCAGAAACCCACCGCGCGGGCACGGATGTTGGTCGGGAACAGTTCGCTCTGGTACGAGTGATAACTGAAGCTCAGCCAGGCGTTGCAGAAGGTGATCATCACCCCGCAGAAAATCAGCCCGAACGCGCTGGTCTGCAAGGCGAACAAGGTGCCGAAGGTCATCGCGCCGAGGGCCGAGCCGACGATCTGCCACTTGTTCTCGAAACGGTTGGCGAACTTGACGAACAGCAACGGGCCGAGCGGGTAGGCGAGGGTGATGATGAAGGCGTACATCAAACTGTGGGTGACGCTGACGCCCTGGCCGGACAGCAACGCCGGCAACCAGTTGCCGAAACCGAAGAAACCGATCGCCTGGAAAATGTGGAAGACAATCAGCATCAACGCGCGACGACGATACGGCGGCTGCCAGATATCGGCGAAACGACCCTTGCCTTCGACGTCGACCGGTACGGCTTCGGGAGCGTCCAGCGGTTTACCGTGATCCCTCTCGCAACGAGCCTCGATAGTGTCGAGAATTCGGCTGGCCTCATCAAAGCGGCCATGCTGCGCGAGCCAGCGTGGCGATTCCGGCAGACGCTTGCGCAGCCACCAGATAAACAGCGCAAACACCGCGCTGGTCAACACCACCCAACGCCAGCCGGACACGCCGAACGGCGCTTGCGGCACCAGCCACCACGACATCAGCGCCACCGCCGGCACCGACAGGAACTGTATGAAAAACGCGAAGGCAAAGGCCGAGCTGCGCATGCGTTTGGGTACCAGTTCCGAGAGGTAGGCGTCGATGGTCACCAGTTCGATACCCAGACCGATGCCAACCAGAAAGCGCATGCAGATGATGCCCAGCGCTGAGGTTTGAATGCCCATCAACACCGTCGCCACCGTGTACCAGACCAGGGCGAAGGTGAAGATCGCGCGGCGGCCAAAGCGATCGGCCAACGGGCTGAGCAGGCTGGCGCCAAGGAACAGGCCGAGGAACGTCGCCGAAGCAAACGCAGCCTGATCGGAGAAACCGAATACGCCCTGATTGCCAGTGGCAAAGATGCCGTCGCGGATCAGACCGGGGCTGATGTAGGCGGTCTGGAACAGATCGTAGAGTTCGAAAAATCCACCGATCGACAGCAGCGCCACCAGCCGCCAGATTGTCGCGACCGCCGGAAGGCGATCGATGCGGGCGGACACCTGTGCGGCGCGGATCGGGTCGATGCCGTCGCTTTGCGCGGCGGCGGGGGCGTGTGCAGTCATGGGCTGATCCATTTTTTATTGATGGAAAAGCTTAGCCTGCTATCGGAGTTGACGGATTGTGAATATCGGCGGTTTACGCAGTTAAACCGCTGAATTCTCGCAATATCTGCTTACGAATTAACGATTTATGCCGCAGCCGCCGAATCCGGTAGCGCCGAGGCTGGCAGCCCGAAAATCCGGTCAAACAGCCAATTGAAGGCAAACGTGTAGCACGGGATGAAAATGATCAACGCCAGATCCAGCAGGAAGGCTTGCACCAGACTGATGTTCATCCACCACGCAATCAACGGAATCAGGAACACGATCAGCGTCAGTTGAAAGCCGACGGCGTGAGCAATGCGTCGTTTCACCGTGCGGGTGCGCGATTGCTGGCGGCTTTCCCAGTGCTCGAACAACGAGGTGTAAATGAAGTTCCAGGTCACGGCGATGGTGGTGATGATCACTGCCAGCGGCCCGGTGCTGCCCGGGGAGGTGCCGGACAACAGCGCCAGACCGAGGGCGGAGAAGGTCATGCCGATCACTTCGTAGAGCGATACATAGACCAGTTTGCGTTTAACGCCTTGCATGGGGATTTGCCTCTTTCTTGCCGTTTGTTGGCCAGTGGGACTGGCGAAGACGGCGAAAGATAGCTTCAATGGGGCTGACAGAAAAAGTCAGCTACTTTCAGTTCTGGTGATAGGTGTGCGAAGTGAATTTCAACAGCGACAGCATTGAGCTGTTTCTTGCCGTGATCGAACGCGGCTCGTTTTCGGCGGCGGCGCGTGCGTTAGGTCGGGTTCCTTCGGCCGTCAGCATGAGCATTGGCAACCTTGAGGCCGAACTGGGTTATCTGCTGTTCGACCGCAGCCATCGCGAACCGCAACCGACGGCAATGGCGTTGTCGTTGGTGCCGCATGCGCGGCTGATTGCCGAGCAGCTCAAGCAGTTGCAAGTGCATGCCGTGGAATTGTCGTTGGGGTTGGAGAGCAAGTTGTCGATCGGCGTGGTCGCGGACATCGACCGCCGGCGTTTATTGGCTGCGATCAAGGTGATCGCCGAGCGTCATCCGCTGCTCGATATCGAGGTGCTGACCGCGCCGCAGGATGATGTGCTGGCGATGCTGCACAGCGGCCGGGTCAGCGTGTGCCTGGCGTTTGCCGGGCTGAGCATGAATGTGCTGGAGCGTTTTCAGTTTGTCGGCAGCGAACGGATGATCGCCACGCTGGCGGCGGACAGTCCGCTGTTGCAGGGGCAGGATGTGTTTCTCGAAGATCTGGTACATGTGCGGCAGATCATCGTCGCCAGCCGCGACTTGCCGATCAGTGAAACGCGACCGTTGGTGGCGGAGTCGTACTGGCGCACCGACAGCCTTGAGACGGCGATGGAAATGGTCGAGGCTGGATTGGGTTGGGGCAATTTTCCGCTGTCGGTGGTGCAGTCGCGGCTGGACAGCGGACGGCTGAAACGGCTGAATTTCCGCAACATCGAAAACGGTCTGGTGATGCCGGTGCATGCGGTGTGGCTCAAGAGCCAGCCACTACAGAAAGGCGCGCTGGCCCTCGTCGACTTGCTCAGCCACTGAGCCCAACACAAAACCCCTGTAGGAGTGAGCCTGCTCGCGATAGCGGTGTTTCATTCAACACATGCGTCGCCTGGCACACCGCTATCGCGAGCAGGCTCACTCCTACAAGGGTTGTGTTTCAACTCAGCATTTGTGAGCACCACATAAAAACTGTAGGAGCTGCCGAAGGCTGCGATCTTTTGATCTGTTTTTAAGAGCAAAATCAAAAGATCGCAGCCTTCGGCAGCTCCTACGGGGGGCAACAGCGTCAGGTGCTTTCGCGGATCTTCAGTTCAAAGCCCATGTCTTCAACCGGGCGCGCTACGCTGTTACCCGCCATCAACGTCAGCATCTGCTCCGCCGCGCGCCGGCCAATCGCTTCACGCGGGGTGTTGATGCTGCTCAGGCGCGGCACCATGTGTTCGGACATCGGCAAGTCGTTGAAACCGAGAATCGCCACCTGCTCGGGAATCCTGATGCCATTGCGCAGCGCTTCCAGCAACGCGCCCTGCGCCAAATCGTCGTTACCAAAAAAGATTGCATCAACATCCGGATGCGCCGCCAGCAACTGCAAAAACAGTTCCCCGCCCAAGCCCACCGATGAAGAGCGCGGCGTCAGCACTTCCAGATCCGGGTCATAACGCCCGGCCTTCTGCAGCGCTTTGCGAAAACCTTCACCACGCAACAAGGTGCGCTGATCGAGCTGCGCGCCAATGTAAGCCAGACGCTTACGCCCACGGGAGAGCAAATGCTCGGCCGCCGTCTCGCCAGCACTGAGCTGCGAGAACCCGACGCAATTCACCCCGGCGGCACTGTCCAGCTCCATCATGTACACGCAGGGAATATTGCTGGCCTCGATCATCCGCCGCGAACTTTCCGTGCGATCAAACCCGGTCAGCAAAAATCCACGTGGCTGATAGGCCATGTAGTTGCGCAGCAGGTTTTCTTCTTCATCGCGCGAGTAGTGGAAATTGCCGATCAGCACTTCGAAGCCTTTGGGCGTCAATACCCGATGAATGGCTTCCAGCGTATCGATGAACAGCAAGTTGGATAACGAAGGCACCAGAACCACCACCGAATGGCTCTGCGCCGAGGCCAACGCGCGGGCAGCAGGGTTCACCACGTAGTTGAGTTCGAGGGCGGCTTTCTGCACTTTTTCCACCAGTTCGGTGGCGACCGTGCTGACCCCACGCAAGGCGCGAGAAGCGGTAATCGGGCTGACACCGGCCAGGCGGGCAACTTCATTCAGGGTGGGACGGCCGGTGGTGCGGGTATTTTTATCGTTTTTAGGGGTGGTCATCGACGGCTTGCCAAACAAAAATCAAGGCACTAAGGTAGCGCTGTCCTGATGCAGCTGTAAATGCGTAAGCGAGGTCCTGCCTGATCTTCGCTTTTTGGTGTTGGGAACAAACCTGCTGCAACCCAAAAAAACGACAAGAAGGCGTCGGCAACTTCTGCCTGTGCACTAGAGTCATAGCTAGCAAAGGTAGCGCTGTCTGCGCGCTGAGGTGTTATATGAGTCATCCCATCACCGCCCTGGTCATCATGGGCGTTGCCGGTTGCGGCAAGACGTGCGTCAGCGAGGCCTTGTGCCAATTGAGCGGCGCCACTGCCATTGAAGGCGATACTTTCCATCCGGCCGCGAACATCGAAAAGATGAGCGCGGGGATCCCCCTGAACGACGACGACCGTGCCGGCTGGCTCGACAGCCTGTGCGATGAACTGCGTCGCGTTGATGCATCGGGCAAACGCCCGGTGCTGACCTGCTCGGCCCTTAAACACAGTTATCGCGAAGTGTTGCGCAGTGCCTTGCCAGGCCTGGGCTTCGTGTTTCTTGAATTGACCCCTGAAGTTGCCGCTGAGCGTGTGTCCCATCGTCCGGGCCACTTCATGCCGGCCACGTTGATCGAAAGCCAGTTCGCCACCCTCGAATCGCCCAAGGGCGAGCCGTTGACCTTGGCCCTGAATGCTTCGATCCACAGCGTTGAAGAACTGGCGTCCCAGGCTCATGTCTGGTGGCAGGCCCACGGTCTGAAGCAGGCGGTATGAGTGTGTTGAAAGAGATAGCGCTGTCCTCCCGACTTCTGTTTAACCCGCTTTAATAACAACAACAATCCAGGAGACACCCCCAATGTTTGGCATGTCCCATGAGACGTTCCTGCTGCTCGATGCAGTGGTCACGGTAATCGGCCTGATTATCCTGATCACCAAATTCAAGATTCACCCGTTCATTTCCCTGACCATCGCCGCCGCGTTCCTCGGCCTGACGTCGGGCATGCCGATCGGCACCATCATCAAAGCGTTCCAGGACGGCTTCGGTGGCGTGCTCGGTTTCGTCGGCATCATCCTCGCGCTGGGCACCATGCTCGGCAAAATGATGGCCGAGTCGGGCGGGGCGGATCAGATCGCCCAGACCCTGATCCGTGCGTTCGGTAAAGACAAAGTCCAGTGGGCGATGATGTTCGCCGCGTTCCTGGTGGGCATTCCGCTGTTCTTCGAAATCGGCTTCGTGCTCCTGATTCCACTGGTGTTCATCGTTGCGCGTCGCACCGGTGTGTCGATCATCAAGATCGGTATCCCGCTGCTCGCCGGTCTGTCCGCGGTGCACGGTCTGGTGCCACCGCACCCGGGTCCGCTACTGGCCATTGGCGTGTTCGGCGCTGACATCGGCAAGACCATTCTTTATGGTCTGATCGTTGCGCTGCCGACCGCGATCATTGCTGGTCCGATCTTCGGTACGTTCATCGCCAAGCACATTCCGGGTCACCCGAATCAGGAACTGGTCGATCAACTGGCCCGCGAAAATGACGACTCGACCACGCTGCCGAGCTTCAGCATCACCCTGATCACCGTGCTGCTGCCAGTGTTCCTGATGCTGCTGAAAACCTTCGCTGACGTGGCGTTGCCGGACGGTCACTTCTTCCGCACCTGGATGGACATGATCGGTCACCCGATCTCGGCACTGCTGCTGGCGTTGCTGTTGTCGCTGTACACCTTCGGGCACAAGCAGGGTATCGGTTCCCAGCAAATGCTCAAGTGGCTCGACGCAAGCCTGGCGCCAACCGCGGCGATCATTCTGATCATCGGTGCCGGCGGTGGCTTCAAGCAGATGCTGGTCACCAGCGGTGTGGGCGATGTGATCGGCCACATGGCGGTCAGCGCACAGATCTCGCCGATCCTGCTGGCGTGGCTGGTGGCGGCGGTGATCCGTATCGCGACCGGTTCGGCAACTGTGGCGACCATCACTGGCGCGGGCATTGTTGTGCCGGTGGTGGGGATGATTCCGGGCGTTAACCGTGAGCTGCTGGTGCTCGCCACGGGTGCCGGTTCGCTGATCCTGTCGCACGTGAACGACGCCGGTTTCTGGCTGGTGAAGCAGTACTTCAACATGACCGTGGCTGAGACGTTCAAGACCTGGACTGCGATGGAAACCATCCTCTCGGTGGTTGCGTTGGGCTTTATCCTGCTGTTGTCGCTGTTCGTTTAAGCGGCTTCTTTCAGGCACAAAAAAACCGCAGCGATGCGGTTTTTTTGTGGGTGATCGTTCCCACGCTCTGCGTGGGAATGCCTCAATGGACGCTCTGCGTCCGCTTTGGGACGCGGAGCGTCCCGGGCTGCATTCCCACGCGGAGCGTGGGAACGATCAGATAGGTGTCAGGCGGAAGTTTTTGGACTCAGGCCATCCGCCCGGAACATCCCGCGAATCCCGCGTACCGCCTGACGAATCCGGTCCTGGTTTTCGATCAGCGCAAAGCGCACGTGATCATCGCCATACTCACCAAACCCAACCCCCGGCGAAACACAGACCTTGGCCTCAGCCAGCAATTTCTTGGCAAATTCCAGCGAACCCAGATGCGCGTACTGCTCAGGAATCTTCGCCCAGACATACATCGACGCCTTCGGATTCTCGACCATCCAGCCCAGTTCATGCAGGCCTTTGACCAGCACATTACGACGCTGGCGATACTGCTCGGCGATGTCGCGCACGCACTGCTGATCACCTTCCAGCGCAGCAATCGCCGCCACTTGCAGCGGGGTGAAGGTGCCGTAGTCGTGGTAGCTCTTGATCCGCGCCAAGGCGTTGACCAGTTCCGGGTTACCGACCATGAAACCGATACGCCAGCCGGCCATGTTGTAGCTCTTCGACAGGGTGAAAAACTCCACCGCGATGTCCTTGGCGCCCGGCACCTGCATGATCGACGGGGCTTTCCAGCCGTCGTAGACGATGTCGGCGTACGCCAGGTCGTGAATCACCAGCACGTCGTACTGCTTGGCGAGGGCGATCACTCGCTCGAAGAAATCCAGCTCCACGCACTGCGCGGTCGGGTTCGACGGGAAGCCGAGGATCATCATTTTCGGCTTCGGGATCGAGCCGCGGATCGCCCGTTCCAGTTCGTCGAAGAAGTCCACGCCCGGCACCAGCGGTACCGAACGCACCTGGGCGCCGGCAATCACCGCGCCGTAGATGTGAATCGGGTAGCTCGGGTTCGGCACCAGCACGGTGTCGCCCTGATCGAGGGTCGCCAGCATCAAGTGCGCCAGGCCTTCCTTGGAACCGATGGTGACAATGGCTTCGCTTTCCGGGTCGATATCGACCGCGTAGCGATCCTTGTACCAGTTGGAAATCGCCCGGCGCAGGCGCGGAATACCCTTGGACGTCGAGTAACCGTGGGTGTCCTCGCGTTGGGCAACTTGTACGAGTTTTTCGACAATGTGCGGCGGCGTGGCGCCGTCGGGGTTACCCATGCTCAAGTCGATGATGTCTTCACCACGACGACGCGCGGCCATCTTCAGCTCGGCGGTGATGTTGAAAACGTAAGGGGGGAGTCGATCTATGCGCGCAAAGCGGCGCGGCGAACCTTGTTCGGCCATTGTTGCCTCGGATAACGTAAGCGCCCGGAACCGTCCGAGCGACGCTGGTCACTGCGGTGACCTGTGGCGGAAGATAAGGTCAGTGATGGCATACTGTCCAGCCCGTTTGTAAACAATTTTGTCCCAAGGAAATCGGTAGATGGAATTCACCAGCGGCTTCTTGCTGAGCCTTTCGCTGTGCCTGGATATCGGCGTGGCCAACATCGCAATGATCACATTGGCGATGCAGCGCGGTTACTTTCAGGGCTTTGCGCTGGGCCTCGGCACCTGCGTCGGCGACCTGATTTACGCGGTGCTGGCGCTGGCCGGCATGACCGTTTTGCTGCAGTACGAAAGCGTGCGCTGGGTGCTCTGGATCGGTGGTTCGGCGCTGCTGATCTATTTTGCGGCGAAGATGATTTACTCGGCGATCCATCACGAAGCGCAACTGGCCGCGACCGCCGAGGTAGGGCAGAACTCCCATCGCAAGGAATTTTTCCGGGGGATTTTCCTCGCCATGTCGTCGCCGAGTGCGATTCTCTGGTTTGCCGCGGTTGGCGGTACGTTGATCGCCCGTTCCGGTGGCGGTGGGCCGCTGAGTTCGGCGCTGTTCCTTGGCGGTTTCCTTTGCGCCGGGCTGCTGTGGTCGGCCGGTTTGTGCTTCGCCGCAAGCCACGGCGGTAAGCTGCTGGGCGACAAGCTATTGCGCTATTCCTATATGGCATCTGCAGCGATCTTCTGCTATTTCGCGGTGTACGTGATCGTTTCCGGCTATAACGAGTTTGTCGGTTCGGGTGCCGTCGAGCAGCTGCATTCGCTGTAAGCGTGCGAATTGGGTTTGGCTTTCTATACTCCCAGCCGAACCCCTTTCTTGTTCCAGGAGTCGAGTCATGGATGAGCAAACACGCGTCGAAGTGGCTGAACCTCGCTTCGAACATGGACACTTCCTGCTGATTGCAGGCTTTCGCGGTCGATTTACCCAAGACACAGCCAAAGACATTCCGGCGTTGTGGGAAAAGTTCTTGCCGCACCTGGGAAAGATCCAGGGGCAAAAGAACGAAGTGACCTACGGGGTCTGCAGCAACTTCGATGGCAAGGGCGGCTTCGATTACATCGCCGGGGTGGAAATCAGCAAGCTCGATGACCTCGACCAGAAGGTCTACCAATGGGTCGAAGTGCTGCCTCGCCAGTACGCAGTGTTCGAGCACAAAGGACCGCTCGAACAGTTGCCGCAAACCCTGCAATACATCTACAAGACCTGGCTACCGACCTCTCATTACGTGGAGCTCAACGCCCCGGAACTGGAGCGTTACAGCGCCGATTTCAATCCGAAGCTGCACACCGGCAAACTGGAAATCTGCGTGCCGGTCGATACCAAGGCCTGAGCCAACAGACATGAGGCGGATCACTGATCCGCCTCGTGCTTTCAACGCTGTTTACGTCGCGCCCGCAACAGGTCGATGCCCAAAGTGATAAAGCCGAAGGTACTGATGCCCAACACCATCAACAGGCCAATTTCAACGCTGCTCATAAACGGTTTCCCCCAAGGGTAGTCAGAGACACACCTCAGAAATAGCCCGCCGCCTGCACGAAGCAAAGCGCTTATACGCAGGCTTTACGCCGCCCGTGCGCATCGATATGCAGGCCTTATTCCTTTATGCTTTCGGCACTTTCTTCTGCTGATTTCCGAGCCGCCATGAACACCGTTATCCGCAACGTCACCGCCACCGATCTGGACCGCTGCTACGCCATCGAAACCGTTGCTTACGAGGGCGACGAAGCGGCCACTCGCGAGAAGATCGCCACGCGTATTGCCACTTGGCCAGAGGGTTTTATCGTTGCCGAGGTGGACGGTGAGGTCGCAGGCTTCGTCAACTCCGGCGCGGCGTTTGATGTGCAGATGTCGGACGAGGCGTTCAAGGAGTTGATCGGCCACGACCCGCAAGGGCCGAACGTGGTGATCATGTCGGTGGTGGTGCACCCGGATTATCAGGGGCAGGGCTTGGCCAAGCGTTTGATGGGCGAGTTCATTGAACGTATGCGCGGGATGGATAAGGCGACAATTCATCTGATGTGCAAGGAAAAGCACATTCCGCTGTATGCCGGGTTTGGCTTTGCCTACATCAAACCGTCGGAGTCGGATCACGGCGGCATGGCGTGGCACGAGATGATCCTTACCCTCTAACCCCAGCCCGATACTGATCGTTCCCACGCAGAGCGTGGGAACGATCATTTACGGGAGTATCAGTAGAGGGTATCGCTTACCCGTTTCGGGGCTTCGCGGTCGTAGGTTTCGGCATCGAACTCACCATCGTTCAGGCGCTTGTGGAAGGCGCCGGCAGAGGGCAGGGCCGAGCGCGGCAGGTGCGTTTCCGGATTCCACGCATCCGAACGGACGAAGGCTTTCGAACAATGAAAAAACGCCGCCTCCACCGTCACCAGCAACACCGTTTTCGCCGGTTTGCCATTCACCGCAAAGCTTTCCAGCAGTTGCGGATCTGCGCTGATCGTCGCCGTGCCATTGACCCGCAATGTCTCGCCAATCCCCGGAATTATGAACAGCAGCGACACCCGCGAATCCTGCAGCACATTGCGCAGGGTATCGATGCGGTTGTTGCCCGGGCGATCCGGCAGGGCCAGGGTGCGCTCATCGAGGATCCGCACAAACCCGGGCTTGTCCCCGCGCGGCGAGTTGTCGAGGCCATCGGCGCCCACCGAGCTGACAATCACCAGCGGCGAAACCCGCACCATCGCCTGATAATCCTCGTTGAGAAAACCGATCTGCTTGCGCACCGCCCGCTCGTGGGGCAGTCCGTAAATCGCTTCCAGCGCTTCGATTGAATCGATCATCGTGCATCCCTCGATGACTTAGAAAACCAGGCCCATGCGCCGTTCGTAACCGATCCGGCCCTTGTACGCTTCGCCGCTGTCGACATAGCCGTGTTTGGCGTACAGCGCGATCGCCGCGTCATTGTCTGCGTCCACCGACAATTCCAGCCCTTTGATCTCCGGCCAGGCCTGACGCGCGACTTCGGGGAGCGATTGCAGACACGCCTTGCCGAAACCTTTGCCCTGCGCCCGGTGATCAACCTGCAACGCATGCAATGTTGCACTGTGCTCATTGGCCCAGGCTGGCAACACCGGCGGGCGCTTGAGCAGCAGAAACGCCACCGGTACCTCATCCGCCAACAGCGCGAAACCTTTCACGCCGGGGCCGGGTTTCGACAGCAGCGTGTGCAAGGCACCGTGGATATCACCGGAGAACTTGATCTGCTCGGCATGGATTTCAATCGCCTCGACTTGCTGACGCTGCAAGGCGTTCAGGCTGTCGTACGGCACGAGTTGGGCTGACACGGGAATTTCCTTTTTCCTACAAAGATGAGCCTCGGATTCTAGCGATTTTGGCCTCAGTGGAAATTTTTTGTTTCGACTGTCGATCTACCCGATTGCCGAACGACTAAGGGTGTCTTCACAACAAAAACCACGGAGAACAGCATGAGCGCACAATCTGAAATCCAGACCCTGATCAACACCTACCGCGAAGCCGTCATGACCAAGGACGTGGAGAAAGTCATGGCGTTGTACGCCGATGACATCGTCTCCTTCGACGCGATCAAGGCCCTGCAATTCAAGGGCAAAGCCGCCTACCGCGCGCACTGGGTGGCGTGTATGGAAATGTGCCCCGGCCCGCACGTCTTCGAGTTCCAGGAAATCGCCATCGAAAGCGCCGATAACATCGCTTTCGCCCACTGGGTGGCGAACTGCGGCGGCACCAATGACAAGGGCGAAACCCAGAGCTGCTGGATGCGCGTCACCGCTTGCTATCGGCAGGTTGGCGGGACATGGAAAATCGTCCACGAACATTGGTCGGCGCCGTTCGATCCGATGAGCGGCGCGACCCTGTTTGATGTGACTCCCTGATCTTCAGCCATAGTTGAACCGTCCGATTCAGGAGAATGCCATGAAGTATTTATGCCTGGTCTACAGCGATGAACGCCTGCTGCATTCATCGCCCGACAGCCCGGAAGACGCCGAGTGCTGGGCTTATGCCGAGTCGATTCAGGGCAGCGGGCGGATGGTCGCCGCTGAGGCGCTGGAGTCGGTGCAGACCGCCACGACCGTCAGGATGCGCAACGGCAAACTGTCGATCACCGATGGCCCGTTCGCCGAAACCAAAGAGCAATTGGCCGGTTTCTACCTGATTGACGCCAAGGATCTCAACGAAGCGCTTCAGGTCGCCGGCAACATTCCGGCGGCGCGGGTCGGCAGCGTTGAAGTACGCCCTGTACGGCAGTTGAATGTCTGAGGTTCGGGCGCGGGTCGAGCAGGTCTATCGCGAAGACTCGCGACGGATTCTGGCGACGCTGATTCGCCTGTTGGGTGATTTCGACCTCGCCGAAGAAGCCTTGCATGAGGCGTTCTTCGTCGCGGTCGAGCGCTGGCAACGCGACGGCGTGCCGGACAATCCGCGTACCTGGCTGGTCTCGACCGGGCGCTTCAAGGCGATTGATGTGTTGCGCCGCCGTGCACGGTTCAAGGCCTCGCAACCCTTGCTGTTGGCGCAACTGGAAGAACTCGAACAGGCGGACTGGAGTGGCGAAGACGTGGAAGACGATCGTCTGCGGCTGATCTTCACCTGCTGTCACCCGGCGCTGGCGGCGGATGCGCAAGTGCCGCTGACCTTGCGCGAAGTCTGCGACCTGACCACCGAGGAAATCGCTCGCGCCTTTCTCTCGGCGCCAGCGGCGATAGCCCAGCGCATCGTGCGGGCCAAAGCCAAGATCCGTGACGCGAAAATCCCCTATCAAGTACCGAGCCTGAGCGAATTGCCCGAACGCCTCGACAGCGTGTTGCGGGTGATTTATCTGGTGTTCAACGAAGGGTATTCGGCGTCGGGCGGGGCTGAATTGACGCGTGAAGATCTGACGCGTGAGGCGATCAGGTTGGGGCGGCTGTTGATGGAATTGCTGCCGGAGCCGGAGGTGATGGGGTTGCTGGCGATGATGCTGTTGCACGAATCGCGACGCTCGGCGCGCACTTCGCCGAGTGGTGAACTGGTGCTGCTGGATGATCAGGATCGTTCATTGTGGGATAGCGAGTTGATAGCCGAAGGTTGTGCGCTGGTTGAGCGTGCGCTGACCACGCGGCGGTTTGGGCCTTATTGTCTGCAAGCGGCGATTGCCGCAGTGCATGCCGAGGCGCCGTCCGCGGCAGAAACCGATTGGGAGCAGATCGTCGGCTTGTATGACGTGCTGTTGCGCGCGATGCCTTCGCCAGTGATCGAGCTGAACCGGGCGGTGGCGGTGGCCAAGCGTGATGGCGCGTTGGCAGGGTTGAATCTGATTGAAGGGATTTTGGCCCGGGGTGAGTTGCAGGATTATCACTTGGCGCATTCGGCGCGGGCGGAGTTTTGTCGGCAGTTGGGCAGGGTGGAAGAGGCGAGGGCGGCGTATTTGCGGGCGTTGGAGCTTACGCGGCAAGAGCCGGAGCGGCGGTTTATTCAAGGGCGGCTCATGGCGCTGGAATTGCCCTCACCCTAGCCCTCTCCCAGGGGGAGAGGGGACCGATTGGGGGATATTGGAGAGTTTCACCGACTTGAACGATCGGTATTGAATCCACAATCGACTCGGTCTCAGGTCGATGTCTGACGCAAGACACCTCGGTCGGCTCCCTCTCCCTCCGGGAGAGGGCTGGGGTGAGGGGCTTTTGAACTCATATCCAATGAATCCACAATCGACTCGGTCTTTCAGGTCGATGTCTTACGCAAGACACCTCGGTCGGCTCCCTCTCCCTCCGGGAGAGGGCTGGGGTGAGGGGCTTTTGAGCTCATATCCAATGAATCCACAATCGACTCGGTCTCTCAGGTCGATGTATGACGCAAGACACCTCGGTCGGCTCCCTCTCCCTCCGGGAGAGGGCTGGGGTGAGGGGCTTTTGAGCTCATATCCAATGAATCCATAATCGACTCGGTCTTTCAGGTCGATGTCTGACGCAAGACACCTCGGTCGGCTCCCTCTCCCTCCGGGAGAGGGCTGGGGTGAGGGGCTTTTGGCTTCATGCCGGCTAGCGATTGGGCGCGAAGTTATTCCAACATCTTGCTCAACAACCAACTCCCCGCCGGCCCCGGTGGATAGAGCCGCGACCACAACGCATCAACAAACACCGGCTTAGGCCAGCCGCGCACCTTCAACTCGACCAGCAAATCATTGCCAAAGCGCTGCGCCAGCCAGCGCGGCAAAGGCGCCCAGCCAAAACCTTTCTCGGCCATTTCCAGCAACATCAGATAACTCGGTGCCGACCACACCCGACCTTTGCCGCGACTGTCATAAGGATTGACGATGGTCGCCAGACGCAGCTCACGATGCTGCTCGAGGATCTGCTGATCAATGTGATCAAGCTTGGCCAACGCGTGGTCACGATTGACGAACAGGGCGATTTCCGTACGCTCGGCCACCGTCGACGTGACCAGATCCGGCGGATAGTTCTCTTGCATTTCGGCGAACGCCAGATGCGCGCGACCGCGCTGTACCAGCTCGATCAGGTCATCGCACTCAGCGATCAGGCATTCCAGTTCCAGATCCGGATAACGCTGCTCAAACCCGACCAACGCCGCTTCAAACCGGTCCGACTGATAGGTGTCGGAAATCGCCACGGTCAGCTTCGGTTCGACGCCTTGGGAAAGTTGCCGCGCAGTCATCTCGAGGCGACTGCTGGCCGCCAGAATCGCCTCGGCACGTTGCAGCATCACATGCCCGGCCGGGGTCAGCGTCGGTTTGCGGCTGCTGCGATCAAACAGCTGCAGATCCAGATCGATCTCGAGACTGGCCACCGCCGCACTGATCGTCGACTGACTGCGCCCGAGTTTACGCGCGGCCGCCGAAAACGAACCTTGCGTGGCCGCCTGGACAAACGCCAACAGCACTTCCTGAGAAATCATCAACTATCGCCTTGATCGATGGTTATTGATTATGAAGTATCGGTTTGGGGATGGATCATGGCAACCATCTTCACTCAAGGAGTCAGGCCATGACTGCCCACAAATCCATCACTGAACGTATTTTCCAGGCCGTTGGTTTCGAACTGCTGGCGATCCTGATCTGCACGCCGTTGCTGGCGTGGATCATGCAAAAACCGATGCTTGAAATGGGCGCCGTGACGGTGTTGATCGCCCTGTTGGCGCTGGGTTGGAACGTGGTGTTCAACCGCTTCTTCGACCGTATGCTGGCGCGCATGAACGTCGTGCATAACGCCAGGGTGCGTGTGGTGCATGCGCTGCTGTTCGAGGGTGGTTTGATCGTGATGGGTGTGCCGCTGATTGCCTGGTGGTTGTCGGTCAGCCTGTGGCAGGCGTTTTTGCTCGACATCGGTGTGCTGCTGTTTTTCCTGCCGTACACCTACGTGTATCACTGGGGCTATGACGTAGTGCGCGAGCGCTTCATGACCCGCAACGCTTGCCAGAACTAACCTCGATCCCCGTGTAGGAGCTGCCGAAGGCTGCGATCTTTTGATCTTGATTTTTAACAGCAAGATCAAAAGATCGCAGCCTTCGGCAGCTCCTACAGGAGGTAAGTGTTTTCAGTAAGAGTTAAAGGAACATGCCGCCGGATGCCTCGACCCGTTGGCCATTGATCCACTGTCCACCCGGCGACAGCAGCAGCGCCAACGCTCCGCCAATATCATCCGGCTGCCCGGCGCGTCCCAGCGCGGTGTTGCTGGCGACCATCGCATTCACCGCCGAGTTATCGCGTACGGCGCCACCACCGAAGTCAGTTTCGATAGCGCCCGGCGCGAGAATGTTCACGCCAATCTGCCGCGCACCCAACTCCTTGGCCTGATAACGGGTCAGCACCTCCATCGCGCCTTTCATCGCCGCATAAGCGCCGTAACCCGGCAGACTGAAACGGGTCAGGCCGCTGGAAATATTGATGATGCGCCCGCCGTCGTTAATCAGTGGCAGCAACTGCTGAGTCAGAAAGAACGGCCCTTTCAGCTGGATATTCATCAGCAAATCGAACTGCTCCGGCGTGGTTTCGGCGAACAGCGCGTGTACTCCAATCCCAGCGTTGTTGATCAGGAAATCAAAACGCTGACGGTCGAAAGTCTGCTGCAACGCCTGCTCAACGTGTTTACCGAAATCGGCAAAGCTTTCGCTGCGACCGACGTCCAGTTGCAACATCACGGCTTTGCCGCCAAGTGCTTGCACTTCGGTCACCAGCGCCTGAGCTTCATCAGCACGGCTGTGGTAAGTGCCGATAACGTCGATGCCCTGAGCGGCCAAGTGCAGCGCTGCGTTTTTGCCCAGGCCACGACTGGCGCCGGTGATCAATGCGATTTTGCGGTTCATGGAGGCTTCCTCGATTGCGGTGAGTGGTGATGGGATGAAGTTTATTTATCCGCCCTGAGGTGATAAACAGACTGAATCCGGAATCACTGATCGGCTCAGCCGAACAATCGACAGGTGCCTAATGAACAAACTGGAACTGCTGCGCACCTTCGTCCGGGTCAGCGAACTGTCGAGTTTTACCCTCGCCGGGGAAAGTCTCGGACTGCCCCGCTCAACGGTGTCCGAACACGTGCAAGCGCTGGAAGCCCTGCTCGGCACACGCCTGCTGCAACGCACCACGCGCAAGGTGCAGGCGACGCAGGACGGTCTGGTGTTGTACGAGCGCAGCAAGGATCTGCTCTCGCACATGGACGAAATCGAGGGTTTGTTTCTGCAGGACGAGGCTTCGCTGACCGGGCGCATTCGTGTCGACCTGCCGAACATTCTCGCTCGGCGTCTGATCATGCCGCGCTTGCCGCAGTTCATGGATCGCCACCCGAATCTGGAGCTGGAAATCAGCAGCACCGATCGCCGCGTCGATCTGCTCAGCGAAGGTTTCGACTGCGTGGTGAGGATTGGCGCGCAGCCGGATCAATCGGTGGTCGCGCGGCACCTCGGTGATTTTCCCATGGTCAACTGCGCCAGCCCCGCGTACCTCGAGCGCTACGGCGTGCCGGAGTCGCTTGAAGATCTCGCGCACCATCGACTGGTGCATTACGTCGGCGTATTGGGTTCGCGTTCGGAAGGGTTCGTGTACGAGGAGGGCGGTCAGGTTAAACGCTTGCCGATGGCGGGCAGCATTACGGTCAACAGTACTGACGCTTACGAGTCGGCGTGCCTCGGTGGCTTCGGTCTTACTCAGGTGCCGCGTACCGGCATGCAGCCGCATCTGGAAAACGGCGAACTGGTGACCGTGTTGCCGCAGTTCACTGCGCCGGCGATGGGGATTTCATTGTTGTATGCGCGGCAGCGGCATTTGCCGTTGCGGGTGCGGGTGTTCATGGATTGGCTGGGCGATCTGATTCGCTCCGCGCTCTGAACCTGAACACCGGTCAAAACTGTAGGAGTGAGCCTGCTCGCGATAGCGGTGTGTCAGTTTAATCAATGTTGACTGATACACCGCTATCGCGAGCAGGCTCACTCCTACAGGGGACTTTCTTCGGTCAGAAGATCTGGGTGAACAGCCAGTAAAGACTGCCTGACAGCAGGATCGCCGCCGGCAACGTCAGCACCCACGCCATCAACAGATTGCGGATGGTCTTCATCTGTAACCCACCACCGTTGGCAACCATGGTCCCGGCCACGCCCGAGGACAACACATGCGTGGTCGATACCGGCAAACCAAACATATCCGCCGCACCAATGGTCAGCATCGCCACGGTTTCCGCCGAGGCACCCTGCGCATAGGTCAGGTGGGTCTTGCCGATCTTCTCGCCGACCGTCACCACAATGCGCTTCCAGCCAACCATGGTGCCCAGCCCCAGCGCGATGGCCACGGCGATCTTCACCCACAGCGGAATAAATCGCGTGGCGTTGTCGATCTGCTGTTTGAACAACTGCAGCTTGCCGCTGGTGTCGGCGTCGAAATTGCCGACCTTGTTTTTGTCCATCAGGCGAATGCTTTCGCTGGCCAGGTACATGTCGTTACGCACGTTGCCCATGGCTTCAGCCGGGACTTTTGCCAGCGAACCGTAGCCTTTGACCTCTTCGCCGATGTGCCCGGTGAGGGCGGCGAGGGCCGGGATCAGTTGCGGCGTGGCGTCCTTGCTGCGCACGTAATCGGAAAGGACCGCACGCGGATCGGCGGGAGTTGGTAGCGGTGCACTTTTCACTAGCGCTTGCTGGGTGACTTGCGCCACGGCGGCAAACTGCAACGACTGTTCTTCCGGCATCGTACGGTTCAAGGCATAGGCCATTGGCAGTGTGCCGACCAGAATCAACATGATCAGGCCCATGCCTTTCTGCCCGTCGTTGGAGCCGTGGGCGAAGGACACGCCGGTGCAGGTCAGAATCAGCAAACCGCGAATCCACCATGGCGGCGGCGTGTTGCCTTCCGGCGCTTTATACAGCGAACGATTTTTCACGAACGCGCGCAGCGCCAGCAGCAACAGCGCCGCACAACCGAACCCCACCAGCGGCGACAGCAGCAACGCATAACCGATCTTGGTCGCCTGCGCCCAATCGACGCCGCTGGTGCCGTCGCGGCCATGCATCAACGCATTGGCCACGCCGACGCCGATGATCGAGCCGATCAGCGTGTGCGATGACGACGCTGGCAAACCCAGCCACCAAGTGCCGAGGTTCCACAGGATCGCCGCGATCAGCAGAGCAAAGATCATCGAGAAACCGGCAGACGAACCGACCTGCAGAATCAATTCCACCGGCAGCAAAGCGATGATGCCGAACGCCACTGCGCCGCTCGAAAGCAGCACGCCGAGGAAGTTGAAGAAACCCGACCAGACCACGGCCACATTCGGCGGCAGCGAGTGGGTGTAGATCACCGTCGCCACGGCATTGGCAGTGTCATGGAAACCGTTGACGAACTCAAAGCCCAGCGCAATCAACAGCGCCACACCGAGCAGCAGGAACGGCGTCCAGGTGGTGACCACCGTGCCGAGTTCGTGCATGTCGTGCATCAGGCTGTAGGCGGTGAACAGCATCCCCATGGCCAGCACGGCGAAAAAGATCACGTAGGTGAACGGACCGGTTTTCTTGTCGAGGGCCGGCCTGCCGCTGGCGGCGGAGGTGGGGCTGGCGGTCAGGGAGGGAGTAGCCATGGCAGGACAATCCTGAGCGAGGGAAGGAATGTCGCCCATGATCGTTGCAGAATGTTACAGAGAGACTGCGCCATGTCAGTGTTTGGCTGATTAACCCAACCGTCGGTCTTCTGCTCGTTCCCACGCTCTGCGTGGGAATGACGCCCGGGACGCTCCGCGTCCCTGTGACGCAGAGCGTCACTTGATGCATTCCCACGCAGAGCGTGGGAACGAGCGTTCAGGCGTCAGTAATCTCCGCGCTTGCGAAACGCCCAACGCCCGGCAATCACGGTGAACGTCGCCACCAGTGCAACCAAAATCCAGAACCCTTCCGGATCCTGCGACAACGGCACGCCACCGACATTCATTCCGAAAAAACCGGCAATGATGTTGATCGGCAACGCCAGCACCGTCACTACGGTCAAAGTAAACAGCGTGCGGTTGCTCTGTTCGTTGAGGTTGGCGGCGATCTCTTCCTGGAGCAGTTTGATCCGCTCGCCGAGGGCGGTGAGGTCGTTGATGATCAGCGCAAACTCCTCGGTGGATTTGCGCAACTCCTTGACGTCCTCTTTCTGCAACCACGGCGGCGGCCGGTTGAGCAGACGCAGCAGCGAACCCGGCTCCAGCGCCAGCAGCCGCTGCAAACGCACCAGCACGCGGCGATTGGCACCCAGTTCGGCACGGTTGGTCGACAACCGCGAGGAAAGCAATTCGTCCTCGACCTGATCAACGCTCAGGCTGGTCTTGCGCACGATCTGCGTCAGCACTTCGCCCTGATCGCGCAGCAGATGCACAAGCAACTCCGAGGGCGAACGAAAGCGTTCGCCAGCCTTCACCGATGAGCGCAATTTGTCCACCGAGTGCAGCGGTTGCAAACGCGCACTGACGATCAGTTTGCTGCGCACACAAACCCACAGCGTCGACACGTCCGAGGAGACCATGCTGCTGAGGTTGAACACCACATCGTTGACCACCGCCAGCAATGCCGAATCGACATGCTCGATACGCGTCGAACGCGAGCCTTCGTGCAGCGCCTCGAAAAACTCTTCGGGCAATTGCAGATGACTTTTCATCCAGCGTTCGCACGCCGCATGCGCCAGATTGAGGTGCAGCCAAAGGAATTCGCCGCTGTCGCTATCGTCCTGCAAACAGCGCAGTGCCGTGGCCGAATCGACTTCGCGGCCACGTTCGCCGGGCAGGAAACGGAAGCCGTAGAGCAGGCCAAACAGATCAGGATCGCGATGACTGATATCGAGGCTGTGGTTCATGAAGGCTCGCTGCGAGGAGGGCATCCGGGGCGGGTTTTACAGATTCACCTGAGCCGCATCATCGCAATGTCACATGACGTTTGTGTGACAGCAAAGTGACGTCAAATCAGCGACTTACCGACGGTCGGATTTTCTTCAAGAAGCGCTCTGGCGCGCCGATCACAGGTGCGTTAGGTTGCGCGCCATTGGCCATGAACCAAGGCTCGCCGACATGGATGTCCGGCAAAATTTCACGCCTTACCGGGCGTGCCTCATCCCTGTCCTGAGTATCTTTCGATGCTGCAAAAATCCCTGAGAGCGCAAATCCTCGCCCTGCTGAGCGGCAGCCTTCTGGCGGTGCTGTTGATCGCGCTGGCCTGTTTTCATTTCCTGTCCAACGGCGTGCAAAGTTACAGCCAATTGATCGCCGGCCCGTTGCACACGTCGCAATTGATCGACGAGGCCAACCTGCAATTCAAGGTGCAAGTGCAGGAGTGGAAAAACGTCCTGCTGCGCGGCAAGCAACCGGCGGATCTGGCCAAGTATTGGGGCCAGTTCGAAGACCGTCAGCGCGATGTGCAGAAGATCCTTGGTGAACTGGCCGGCCAGAAAGGCATAGAGCCCAGCCTGAAATCGCGCATTGAACGTTTGCGTGAAGAACACCGCCAGTTGGGTAGCGCTTATCAGAAGGGACGCGATGCCTACGTGGCTGCCGGTGGTGATCCGGCGGCCGGTGACGCGGCGGTCAAAGGCGTCGACCGTGCCGCCAGTGATCAGATGAGCGAACTGGTCACTGAGTTGCGCAAGCAAGGCACCGCGCAGTCGGCGCTGATCAGTGCCGAGGCTGATCGCACCGTATGGCTGGGGCTGCTGGTGATGCTCGCGTCGGGTCTGCTGATCGGTTTGTTGAGCCTGTGGCTGGTCAACCGCAACCTGGTCGAGCCGATCCGCAAACTCATCGATTACGTCACCCAGTTGAGCCGCGGCAAACTGGCCGAGCGTGTGGTCAGCGACCGTCAGGATGAGTTGGGCAACCTCGCCGCAGCGGCCAACACCTTGCGTGATTTCCTCGCCGAAACCTTCACCCGTCTGCAGCGCAGCGCGAGTGATCTGGACAGCGCCAGCGGTGAGTTGAACGCGATCGCCACGATCATGGCCGGCGGCACCAACGAGCAGTTCAACCGCACCGATCAAGTGGCCACGGCGATGAACGAAATGTCCGCCACTGCGCAGGAAGTGGCGCGTCACGCTGCCGATGCCGCGCGTGCTGCCGACGATGCTGACCAGTCTGCCCAACAGGGTGAAAAGGTCATGCAGAGCACCATCCACTCGATCACCCAGATGCGCGGTGAAATCGCCAATACCGCCACGGTGATCCGTCGTCTGGAAGCTGATAGCGGCCGTATCGGCAAGGTGCTGGAAGTGATTCGCGGCATCGCCGAGCAGACCAATCTGCTGGCGCTCAACGCTGCGATTGAAGCGGCGCGGGCCGGTGAGGCCGGGCGTGGTTTTGCCGTGGTCGCCGATGAAGTGCGCAACCTCGCACAGCGTACGGCGGAGTCGATCATCGAGATCAACCAGATCATTCAGAGCGTGCAGACCGGTGCGGTGGACGCGGCGCAGGCCATCGACAGCGGCCAGACGCGCAGCGATGAAAGTGTCGAGCAAGTGACTCAGGCCGGCGCGATGCTGGAGCGCATTACTCACGCGGTGGAAGCGATCCGCGACATGAACCGTCAGATCGCTACCGCAGCGGAAGAGCAGACCTCGGTGGCCGAAGACATCTCGCGCAACCTCACCGAGATCACTTCGATCGCCAGCACCAACCTCGACAACGTGCAGCGCACCGAAAGCGCCAGCCAGAACCTGCATGGTCTGTCCGGGCAACTGAACGAAGTCACCGCGCGCCTGAGCGCCTGACACGATTGAATGTGTACCGGTTCGGATACCGAGTCGGTACACAGTCGATCTCAAATTGAGGCGGCCGTGGTCGATGACCGGTTATCTATAACCGGCATTGGAGCCTTTCCATGGTCAGCATCACTTCTGTTTCGATCAATCAGACCGTCAGCGCACAGACCAGCAAAACGTCGATCAGTGACGTTGGTGACGACACGTCTACCTCAGCAACCGCCAGCACGGGCGCTACGCCCGATACCGGTAAAGTCGCCGCTGGTGGTGGGGCCGCTCCGGCGGGTGACAGCAGTTCCAGCAGCAGCGAAGAAACGGATTCGGTGAAAGAACTGCGCAAGCAGATTGCCGAGTTGCAGAAGCAATTGCAGGAAGAGCAGCAGGCATTGCAAGCGGCGCAGGCGAAGCAGGAAAACTCTGATGCGAAGGTCGCCGAAGTGGCTGCCGCACAAGCGCAGATCACCGCCACCTCGGCCTCCCTGTCCACCGCCACAGCCTCGCTGTTGCAGGCGTTGCAGGATTCTGACAGCAGCACTTCCGGTTCGCTGGTCAGCACCTCGGCGTGATGCCCTTTTCCCTCACCCTAACCCTCTCCCAGAGGGAGAGGGTACTGACCGTGATGACTATTAGAGGTACGCCGACCTGAAATATCGAGGCGCACTCAGGTCTTGAAAAAGCCCCAGATCGGCTGCCCTTCACCCCTTCCCTCAAAGGGAAAGAGCACTGACTGCAATGATTGTTGGAGTTACGCCGACCTGAAATATCGAGTCGAACTCAGGCCTTGAATAGCCCGCGGTCTGCTCCCTTTCCCCCTCGCCCCCTTGGGGGAGAGGGCTGGGGTGAGGGGGAGAAAATCTCACTGACAACACATCAACCATGCCAAACACCAGACACAAAAAAGCCGCACGATCTTTCAATCGTGCGGCTTTTGGTGGTGCGTTCAATCAAGTGTCTTGCTTGTTGCTCAACACCTTGCCGGTCGTTGCATCAAAGTCCACATCGAACTCTTTGCCATCAGCAGTTTTCAATTCAACTTCATACTCATAACCGTTGAAGTGGTTATCCAGATCCGTGTCAGTGATAGTCGCACCCGGATGCAGTTTCAGTGCTTCGGCGTTCATCGACTCCAGCGACTTGATCTTGCCCGACTTAACCAGTTCAGGAATCTGGTCAACGCGAACATCAGCCTGGGCCAGGCCAGCGGTGAGAGTCAGGGCAGCGGCGGTAAACAGGGCAGTCAAAGTTTTCATCGGTTCGTTCCTTGGGGTGATTCGTTTAAGTGGCCTCAGGTTAACCGGCACAACTTAACTCACCCTTAAAACCATGCAGCCAAACAATACGGGCAAGCCATGCACCGGCACAGAACCTGTGGGAGCGTAGCTTGCCCGCGATGAAGGCGCCTCGATTTCAGATCAGAAACCGTTGTTCTTCAACACCTGATCAACACTGCCAGCCGCCGGGCGTTTGTAGAACTTCAGCAGTTCGCTGGCGCGGTTAGTGAAGATACCGTCGACACCCGCCGCCATGACTTTCTCGAAGTCCACCGGCTCATCGACGGTGTAGACGTGCACCAGCAGGCCCTGGTCGTGGGTGTATTTATTCATCCACGGTTGCACCAGATCCGAGTAGCTCTGGTCGCCGCCCTTGGTCAACTTCGCCGAAGGCCCGGTGCCGATCGCACCCTGGGCCTTGGCGTAATCCACCCATTGTTTGAATTCGGCTTCGGACTTCGGCTCTTGCTTGCCGTAGAAAACGTTTTTGTCTTTCTCGCCGGATTCGGCAAACGTCACTTTCGATTTCGGCTCGATGCTGCCTTCGCCCACCCACAACAGGAGGATTTTCGGCACTTGCGGCATTTCTTTTTCCAGCAGTTCGAGGCTGTTTTTCTCGAATGTTTGCAGGATCACTTTGCCTTTACCCTGACCAACACCCAACGCACTTTTCGCCAGTTTCGAACCGGCCGGGCTCAGCCAGCCACGATCCTGGAGTTTTTCCTTGAGGTCTTTCTCGATCCCGGGAAACAGCTGCGGCTCTTTGGTCTCGATGTACAGGCCCGGTTTGTGTTGCGGGTTGGCCTGGGCGATGTCGATGATTTCATCGAGGGTCAGAATTTTCAGTCCGGCGTAGGACGGGCGGGCGCGATCCGGGTACTTGGCGTTGAACCAGCTGCCGGCATCGAGGGTTTTCAGTTCGGCCATGGTAAACGCGGTGGCCGAACTGTCTTTACGCTCCGGAAACTTGGTGGCGACGTCGGTAGTGCGTTGCAGATTGTCGTCGTGCAGGGCGAACAGCACGCCGTCCTTGCTGCGCTGCAAGTCCATTTCCAGGTAATCGGCGCCCAGGTCGCGAGCCAGTTTGTAGGAGGCAGCGGTGGATTCCGGTGCATCGAAAGACGCGCCACGGTGGGCGATCACCGCCGGGTGCGGGATGCCGTTGGCAGCAGCGAGCGCTTTCGGATCGGTTTGGCTGGCGGCGTGCGCCTGACCGAGGCCGAGCAGCAGGCTCAGGACCAGAGCGCTTTTGGTGAAAGTAGCGGGCATGTTCGAGTTCCTTTCGCAGGGCATTTTCAAAGACGTATCTTTTAACAACTGAATCGCTCGGGTGCTATCGCAGGACCGACATAAACGTATTAAAAGCGATTTTTCCTGCACTTTTGTGGCGCGGTTTGCAGTACGCTTGCCAACGGCAGACGCTCCGGCAGAGGGCGCGCCGTGCAGTTGCCCTGCGTGTAAACCATCGATCATTTTTCGTGAGGTTTACCATGCGCATCACCTCCCAACTCATCTGCCAGGCCGCCGACGATCTCAAGGGTTTTGTCGGCCTCAACCGCAAAACCGGTCAGTACATCGTCAGATTCAGCGAAGATTCGTTCGGCATGGACGTGGCGGATGACGGCATTATTCCTGTGAACGAATTCGTCTGGGCGCCGGCGACAGCGCAGACCATGACTCTTAAACGCGAGTTGATTCAGTTGTTGCTGGATCAGAATATTGATGACCGGATCAACATCACCGAGCCGTTGCGCGTTTATATGAGCAAGGTTGACGTGCCGGAGATTGTCGCGGTGCGCAGCCTGGTGGGGGGCTGAAGATTTGCTGTGAGGGTGGTGGCCTCTTCGCGAGCAGGCTCGCTCCCACATTGGATCTGCGTCGATCACAAATCCCCTGTGGGAGCGAGCCTGCTCGCGAAAGCGGCCGTCAACGCGCCGCCATTTTATGGCCCGAACCGATACTCGCGTTCAACCTTGCACACCCGCGTATGAAATGCCGAATACCATTGCGAACGACCACGCGCCTGAATCTCCCGATGCTCAGGATGCTGCCGCCACGCCAGAATCGCCGCTTCGCTCTGCCAATACGACACCGTAATCCCGAAGCCACCCGCCCCTCGAACCGACTCCACCCCAAGAAACCCCGGCTGTTCACGCACCAACAAATCCATGCGCTCAGCCGCCTCGGCATAGCCGTTGTCACCCTCGGTGCGAGTCGACGTAAAAATCACCGCAAAGCAGACAGTCATCAACGTGTCTCCGCGCAAGCTTCGACAAACGCGCGCACCAGCGGCGGCATCTGCCCTTTGAGCGCGGCACGTTCTGGCTGGAACAACGTAGCGACAAAGAACCGGTGATCCTTGAGTTCTATCGCGCGTAGATCACCTGACGAATCATGCCCCACTGCCTGTAGCCGATCGTTCAACAGTTCCCGTTCGAACAGCGGATTCACACCGAACCGGCAGCGATAACCTTCACGAATCTGCGACGTTTCGTACGCCTTGGCGATCAACGAACCGGGCACCAAATGAATACTGTCCACCGCTTCGACCAGCGAACAGGTCAACGGCGTGAGTACCGCGCGTTCAGAGTCGGGCGATGTTTCACCGTGTTCCGCATCCTCCCAACCCAACACGTTGCGGGAAAATTCCAGCACTGCATGCTGAAAACCACCGCAGGTGCCGAGGAAAGGGCGCTGCTGTTCGCGGGCAAAACGGATCGCCCGCAGTGCGCCGGCTTCACTTTTGTAAGGGCTGGCGGGTACACACCAGAAACCGTCGAACCGCTCGAGTGGCGTATCGGCGTGGATCTGCTCGGTGGGCAACCATTCGAATTGCACGTTGCGGTTGAGGTGTTCGGCGACCAGCCCAAGGGCGACGGGAATGGCTTGGTGGGCGGTGACCTGCGGGTCGTAATCGCCAATCAGGGCGATACGGATGGCGCTGTTTTCCATGGGGGTTCCCTGCGCTTGTTGATTGATGGCACTCACTATAGATTGGCGTTCACGCACTCAATATGGGCGTTTACCCAAGTGATCAATGCAGCGACGCACTATCGGCTCGATTACCCCGATCTGGACCTGATTCTGGCCTTGGTGCGCGGCGGCTCTCTGGCCCGCGCTTCGCAGCTGTTGAAGGTCGACGTGTCGACGGTGTTTCGCGCCGTGCGCCGTCTCGAAGCTGCTCTCGGTCAGCAACTGTTCGAAAAAAGCCGCGCCGGTTATCTGCCGACAACGTTGGCACAAACACTGGCCGAGCAAGCCGAACGCGCCGAACAGGCACTGGACGCCGCGCGCATTGGCGTGGAGCAGGGCGGCGAAGTGGTCAGCGGCACCGTGCGCCTGACCTGCACCGATTCCGTCTTGCAAGGTTTGCTGCTGCCGGCGCTGGCGCAGTTCATGCCCAATTACCCGGCACTGACCATTGAGCTAAGCACCTCCAACGATTTCGCCAACCTCAGCCGCCGCGATGCCGACATCGCCCTGCGCCTCACGCGCACACCGCCGGAGCATCTGGTCGGACGGCAACTGGCGAAGATTTCCTACCGGGTCTGCGCCAGTTCGCGCTATCTGCAGAATGTCGATGCGTCGGATCTGGCCGCGCTGACCTGGATCGCTCCGGACGACTTTCTGCCCGATCACCCAACCATCGCCTGGCGTCGTCAGCATCTACCCGGCGTGACCCCGAGCTATCGTTGCAACAGCATATTGTCGGTAACCGAACTGGTCCGCGCAGGCCTCGGCGTGGCGGCGTTACCGGACTTTCTGATCACCGAGGGTGTGCAGGCGTTGAGCGAGCCGCTGCAGGGTTATGACACCGCGCTGTGGCTGCTGACCCGCCCGGATTGCCGGGCGTTGCGCTCGGTGGTGACGTTGTTCGATGAATTGGGGCGGGCGCTGCGTTTGCCGTGATCAGCGCTGCGGATTCTGGCGCATGTGATCGTGCAACTCGCTGGTCAGGCTGGCGATGCGTTCGGTGAGGTTTTTGGTCATCTCGGTGAGGCGGGTGTTCTGCTCCAGCAGCTCAAGCAGTTGCGCGGTGTTCTTCGCTGCTTGGGCCTGACGCTCGGTATTGGCCAGTGCCAGGTCTTCACGATGTAGTGCGTCAGCATCGGCCTGCGCCTTGTCGCGGGCAGCCTGACGGGTTTGTGCCAGCAGAATCAGCGGCGCGGCGTAGGCCGATTGCAGGCTGAAGGCGAGGTTCAACAGGATAAACGGGTAGACGTCGAAGGTGGTCACGCCAAACACGTTGAGGCAGACCCAAAACAGCACAATCAGGGTTTGCGCGCCGAGAAACATCGGCGTGCCGAAGAACCGCGCAAACGCCTCGGCGCGCAGGGCGAACGTGTCGTTACCGAAGGTGGTGCTGAGGTGGGCGTGGGGGCGGTGGAAGCGCAGGTGATCGACGGGAGCTGTTTCAGGCGATGCGGGTTTTTCAGTGGTCATGATGCACTCGGCAGGGCGTGGGGCGTGTAGTTACTATAGCCCTGCGTTGTGGCGACCGGCCCTTTCGCGAGCAGGCTCGCTCCCACATTGGAATGCGTTTCCCTGTGGGAGCGAGCCTGCTCGCGAAGGCCGCGCCTCGGTCTACTGACTCTGCATCGATTACCCCGGCGCCCGTTCATTGGCAAACATGCTCACCGCATCCACCGCCTCGCTGGCGCCATCGCGAATCTGCAGAATCACTGTCCCTGCCTGATTCGCCAACTCGACACCTTCCGCCGCACGGCCACGGGTGCCTTCCATGCTCTTGATGGCTTGGCGGGTCTCGTTCTGGATCAGCCCGATCATGCTGGAAATCTCCGCGGTCGAGCCGCTGGTTCGAGCCGCCAATTGCCGCACTTCGTCAGCGACCACGGCAAAACCGCGACCCTGTTCACCGGCGCGCGCTGCTTCGATCGCAGCGTTGAGCGCCAGCAGGTTGGTCTGATCGGCAATCGCGCGGATCGTGTTGACGATGGCGGTGATCTGCTCGGAGCGTTCCCCCAGTTGTGCAATCAGCGTTGAAGACTCGGCAATGTCCTCGGCGATTTCGCGCATTTCGCTGGCGGCCTGCTGGATCACTTGCGTACCTTGCTCGGCGACTTTTCGCGTCGCCACCGAGATGTGATACGCCGCGCTGGCACTGCGTGCGTCCTGCTCGTGTTGCTCGACGCGCGCGGTCACATCAGAGGCGAACTTCACCACTTTGCACAAGCGCCCGGCAGCGTCATAAACCGGGTTGTAGTTGGCTTCGAGCCATACGGTTTGCCCGCGTTTATCGACGCGTTCGAACTGACCCTGGAAAAGCTCGCCCTGGTTCAAGCGCCGCCAGAAATCTTCGTAGGCGCTGCTGTTGACCAGTGCCGACGTGCAGAACAAGCGGTGATGTTTACCTTTCAGCTCGGCGAGGGTGTAACCCATGCGCGTCAGAAAATTCTGATTGGCCGTGAGAATACTGCCGTCGAGGTTGAATTCGATGACCGCCATGGCCCGGTCAATCGCCTGCAACTTGGCGTTGGCTTCGCTTTCCTGCTGCACCTTGGCGGTCACGTCCATCGCGTACTTGACCACTTTTACTACGCGCCCCGAGGCATCCTTGATCGGGTTGTAACTGGCTTCCAGCCAGATTGGCTGGCCCTTGCCGTCGACCCGCTCAAACGTACCGGACTGAAACTGGCCATTTTTCAGGCGTGACCACAAATCCGTGTACTGAGCACTACGGCCGAACTCTGGCGTGCAAAAGCGCCGATGCGGTTGGCCGATCGCTTGTTCGGCGGTGTAACCCATGGTCTTGAGAAAGTTGTCATTGGCACGCAGCACCACGCCATCGAGGTCGAACTCGATCACCGCCATCGAGCGATTGATCGCATCGAGCAGGCCGGCTTGTTCGGTGAGGGTGCGCTGAAGATCGTCGATGACGGATTTGTGGCGATTGAAGAACATGTTCGCACTACTCTGGAAGTGGGGAGGATCGAGGATTCAGTCCCTATTTCCGCGCCGGCAGACCGAATGCGCGGACGGCATTCGGCAATGACTGCTCAATGCCAGTATTCCTTGGCTGGCAGATGGCTACTTATACAAAACTTCATAAACTTATACAAGAGAGTAATTATTTGTAATTTTGTATAACTTTTCGGGCGTCTGTGTTGTCCTTCGCGCCCTTGCTCAAGGCAACGCTGATGGTGTTGAGGCCCTTGTTTTTAGAGGTTTAGAGCGCTTTGTCGACATCGTTCAACCAGTCGAGGGCATCCTTGTACAAGGATTTATAGCGCGCCAAACCGATACTAAGGCCCACTCGCAACTCTGGCGCCTGCGGATGACAGCATGAATTCAATGCTTGACCCATCGCGCCATCAACCCTCCAGGCCTCATGCAGCGGCAACTGGCAGGGTCACGCAGAGCGGGTTACAGGAGACGGGCGGATTAGCGTTGATAGCAGGCGAGAAACATTTTCAGTGCCGATTCGGCGACGGTGTTCTGCATCTCGACATCAAGGGCTGCGCGGCCCATCGACATCTGTGGCCAGAAACCAAAGGTTTTGAGCAACCCTTGGACCTGATGCGCGGCGAACTCCGGATCGACCGCTTTCAGTCGACCGTCAGCCTGCGCGGCGCGAATCCACACGGTCAGGCCTTCCTCGCGTTCACCCATTCGCTCGACCATGTTCTGCGCGCGCTCCGGCGAATGAATGGTCGCAGCAATTGCCACTCGGGCCAGGGTCAGAAAGTTTTCGTCGGCCATCAACTGCACTTTGGCATGGAGCATTTGCTGCAACTGATCACGTAGAGGCTGATCGCGGTTATAGACGACCGATTGCTCGGCGCTGATTCGTGCCCACAACTGGTTGAGAATTTCGGCGAACAGCTCTTCTTTGCTGGGGAAATGGTTGTACACCGTGCGCTTGGATACACCGGCGGTGGCCGCGATTTTGTCCATGCTGGTGACTTCGAAACCGTTGGCACGGAATTCGGTAATCGCCGCTTGAATAATGGCTTCGCGTTTACGGTCGGTGAGGCGCTGTGGAGCTGTCATAAGTACGCTTTGGCAGAGAAAAGGTGAAATTACACTTGGCAGTTTACTTGTCATCCGCTTTGATGCAACCTAGAAACTACACCGATCAGTGTAATGTTGCGTTAATCCTCGCAACTTAAAAAGCAGGAGTTCGGCCTATGCGTGCAGCTTTGGCCATTTATCGTCCCACCGTGAAAAACCGCGAATAGCGCGGTATTTCTGGAGTCATTCAGTCATGGCCAATCCAGTTTCGATCCCGGATCACACATCCACGCCTGAAGCCTCGCGGCAGCATCAGGGGCTGTTTCGCAATCACGCACCCGTGCAGCGCGAAGGCGTACGCAAAATGCTGCGGATCATGTGGAACATGATTTTCCACAAACCGCGCAACACCCGGCCCGCAGCGCCGATCCCGGTGCAAGCGTTGACTCGAGAAGAGCTGCTGGCAGCGCCCAATCACAGCGTCTATCGCCTCGGTCACTCGACCCTGCTGCTGAAGCTGCGCGACAAATTCTTCATCACCGACCCTGTCTTCGCCGAGCGCGCATCGCCGGTGCAGTGGGCCGGCCCGAAACGCTTCCACCAGCCACCGATCAGTATCGACCAGTTGCCGCCGATCGAAGCGGTGATCCTGTCGCACAACCATTACGACCACCTCGATTATCAGGCCGTGCTCAGACTGGCGGCCAAAACCAACCTCTTTCTGACTCCGCTGGGCGTCGGCGACACCCTGATCAAATGGGGTGTCGACGCCAGCAAAGTCCGCCAGTACGACTGGTGGCAGGGCGCAGAGATTGCCGGCATCCGCTTCGTCGCCACACCGTCGCAGCACTTCTCCGGCCGTGGTCTGTTCGATGGCAACAGCTCACTGTGGGCGTCATGGGTAATGATCGACGACGACACGCGGATCTTCTTCAGTGGCGACAGCGGCTACTTCGACGGCTTCAAACGCATCGGCGAACAGTACGGCCCCTTCGACCTGACCCTGATGGAAACCGGCGCTTACAACGTCGAATGGCCGCACGTGCACATGCAGCCCGAAGAAACCCTGCAAGCGCACATCGACCTAAAGGGCCGCTGGCTCTTCCCGATCCACAACGGCACGTTCGACCTGGCGATGCACGCCTGGCATGAACCGTTCGACCGGATTCTGGCACTGGCGTGGGAACGCAGTATTTCCATTACCACGCCGCAGATGGGTGAGGCGTTTAACATCGCTCAACCGCAACGCGGGGAGGCTTGGTGGTTGGCGGTTGAAGGGGAGAGTGAGGCGGTGGTGCAGAGCGCCTGATAGATCTTCGCCAGTTCGCCCCTTCGGGGGCGATTGTCTTACTCAGCCATCGCAAAATCCCCACGCCCCATCGCTTCCGACGACACGCCCTGAACACTCGCACTACGCCCCGGTGCAAACCCGGGAAAGAACACCAGCCCCTGCGCCTCGAACCGGTAAGCCAACGCCAGTCGCGCCGCATCCGCGACATCCTGCTGCGCTTCAAAGCGTTGAATGTCTTCAACCGAAACCTCAGCCTCCCGCGATAGCTGTTCCACGCTCCAGCCCAGCATTGCTCGGGCCTGGATGCAGTGCGTCGGGGTGAACTGGAAAAGGGCAATGCGTTCGAGGATGTGGTTCATCGCAAGAGAGGCCATGGTGTGCTCCGGGCTCAAGAGTGCTGATTGAAAATGTACTGTGTTTTTGTACAGTTGTTTTCGGCCGGGATCAAACGCATTTTTTGATTTGCGCTAATTCGCCGCCTGCAACCAGACGGACGGTGCCTGCCCGAGGATCCGCCGGAACATCGTCGAGAACGCCGCCGGGCTTTCATAACCGAAGTCCAGCGCGATTCGTGTCACCGCTTCACCCGCGGCCAGTCGCGCCAGCGCAAGGACCACGCAGGCCTGCTGTCGCCATTGCCTGAAACTCAATCCGGTCTGTTGCCGAAACATCCTGTTGAAGGTGCGCAAGCTTATGTGTAACTGCTCGGCCCACTGCTGTGGAGATTGATGGGCGTACGGCTGATGCAGAAAGTTCTGACACAGGGATAGGAGCTTTCCGTCAGTCGGTAGCGGAATGTGCAACGGCAGCGGCGCACTGCGCGTCAGTTCATGCAGCAACAGATCGATCAACACGCCATCGCGCCCGTCCAGGTCGTAGGCCAGCGGCACCTCCACCGCCTCCATCAGCAAATGCCGCATCAACGGCGACACACTGATCACCTGGCAGCGCTCGCCCAAATCCACCGCGCCCGGTTCGATATACACACTGCGAGTGCTGACCCCGAGCATCAACACCTCATGCGCCACCCCCGGCGGAATCCACACCGCCCGCTGCGGCGGCACTACCCAGTTACCGTCATGGGTGCTGACCTGCATCACACCGGTCGCGCCGTACAACAACTGCGCCCGCCGATGCGTGTGAAAGGGCAGCAAGTGACCGTCGGAATAATCCGTACCGATCGCCACCACCGCGCGCGGCGTGTCATCCAGCATATTGATCGAAACATTGCGCATCTGGCGTTTCCCGGTAGTTGGCGTAAACGCAAGTATTATTGGCTGACTTGCTGAAGCAGGCCAAGCGATGCCGTTCTATCGTCGACCGCTCTCCCACCACGGACGCCTCGACATGTTCTATTTACTGCTGACCCTCTTCGGCTGCCTGACCGGCATTACCGCCGTGCTGTTCGGCTTCGGCGGCGGCTTCGTCGTTGTGCCGCTGCTGTATCGGATGCTCAGCGCCAGCCACGGCGCCGACGACCCGATCGGCCAATCGGCGATGCACATCGCCGTCGCCACTTCGACCTGCGTGATGATCGTCAACGCCCTGATCGCCACCAACGAACACCGTCGCGCCGGCAATCTCATCCGTCATTACCTGTGGCCGCTGGGCGGGTTCATCGGGTTGGGCGCGGTCGTTGGCGCAATAGCGGCGGTGTGGGTCAGCGGCGAAGTGATTCGCTACGCGTTCATTGGTTACCTCGGCGTGACCATTGTCGATTGCCTGCTGCGACGCGGCTTTCTCACTCAGAACGCAGACGTCATCCCACGCCGACTTGGCGCGACGGAAACTTCCGCAGGTGGTGTAGGCATTGGCGCCATCGCGACGTTTCTCGGTGTAGGAGGCAGCGTCATGACCGTGCCGTTGTTGCGCCGGTGTGGCCTGAGCATGTCGCAAGCGACGTCCATGGCCAATCCACTGAGCGTGCCGGTGGCAGTGGCCGGGACGCTGACGTACATGGCGTTGGCCGGGTTCAGTCAGGCTGACTTGGGCGCGTGGTTTGTCGGGTATGTGGATTTGCTGGCGTTTGCGGTGCTGACGGTGGGGGCGCTCATCGGGATTCGATTGGCTGCGCCATGGATTGGACGGATACCGGATCGGGTGCATGCCTGGGTCTATATCGGGTTGCTGATTATTGTGCTGCTGTGCATTTCGCTTAAATGAACCATTGCCAGGCGACAGCGGAAGAAATCAAAATCGATGACCGAGCGTTGTCCTCCAGCAATAACCAGAGAACCAGGATGTTGATCTTCAATTGCACCGAAGCCGCCAGCAAATTCTTCAGCCGTGTCCACAAAGGCAAAAAGATCACGCCGGTGGATGCTAATCCGCCGTCCGCAATCATTGAAGATGATGAGCTGAGCGGCGCTGACGAGCAGTGGCTGGTGCACGCGATAACGGTACAACGCAAGCATGTGTTGCTGGTCATTCACGTTCAAACCCGCTATTGCCTGATTTTCGCTGATGCGAAAAAGGCTGACACAGAAGACTTTGTTGATCGATTTGTGGATCGTTGGGTCAAGGGGATAGTGATCAACGCACATCATCATGACCTCGGGCAGTGGCTTAACCCGGAGTTGATGTTGGCGCGGCTGAAACAGACTTGTGAACATCAACGTTTCTATCGGCGTAGTCATCGCAGCGCGCAAAAACACATTGATGAGATTGCATGGAATTTCCAGGACAAGGTCGCCCATACGGGATCTTTGCCACCGGATGAAATCACAGCGATGGTATTTGACGAGCAAATGAATGACACGCCGAGGAACAGCAAGGGCGCCAAGTCCTACTACTTTCCGGATGAGGAAATGGCGCTTCACTGGCTGCGTCATTACTGCTTTCTTGATGACGTCCAGCTTCATGCTGCCAAGGAACGGCGCCAACAAATGGCTCGGAAAATTGCGGCGCTGGAGCACGAAGCCTGGCTTAAAAAGTACGAGCAAGAAAACTCGAATAGTTAAGCTGTCCCCGCCATAATCCGCAGCGTATTTTTCAGCGCCGGCGCCTGTGTGCCGACGCGTTCTCCGACTCCTTCAAGGATTGATTCATGCTCAAGGGACTGATGCGCCTGGCGCCATATGCCGCGGCGCTGTTCACACTGATTTCCACTGCTCATGCCGAAGATGGCCGGCGCGTTTTTACCGGCACATTGGGCAAGACGGCGATTGTTGTTGAACTCAACACCACACAGCAGGACGAAGTCACCGGCCGCTATTTCTACGAGAAATATCACCGTGATCTAGCCCTCAGCGGTTCGCTGCAGGACAGCACGCTGAGCCTCGTCGAAGGCAATAACCGCTACGGTGACGACAAGCCGCTGCCAACCTTGAAGCTGAAAGAAACCGGCAGCGGCTGGCAGGGCGAGTGGCAAAGTCCGCAGGGCAAAAAGCTGCCGGTGAAACTCACCGAGGCCAGACTTCCCGCGCCCACCTCAGCAACTTTGCCGTTCATTGCCGCACTGCCATACGGCGAGCCTTACGAGTATTTGCGCCTGCAGGGACTCAAGCTCAAACCGGCAAAGAAAGAAAACTTCATGGGCTATGACCTGCAATGGTGGACCGAGCCTGAGACAAAGATTTCGCTGTTCAGCGTGGAGTCCGGATTGCCGAAAGATGATCAGCATCGGGTTAACCAGCAGTTGCTCGGGCGCCTCTGGAGTGAAGTCATCAGCTATCACGGCTGCCAATTACAGGGCGGCGAAAACGTCGAATTCATGCAACAGGCAGAACCGAAAATGATCTCGCCTGCCGTGGTCAGCCTGAACATCTCGACCAGCTATTACTGCGGCGGCGCGCATCCCGACTTCGGCGATTCCCCGCTCAATATCGACGTGAAAACCGGCCACCCGCTGTCCCTCGAAGATGTGCTGTGGGTCGGAGAGGGCAAACCGCTGCTACATGCCGAGCGCGACAGCCTAGGCGACAAACCGCTGAGCGAGGCCGAAAGTAACGCGCGCTATCAGTACGTAAGCAAAGAGTTGGTACCTTGGGTGATCAAGCAATTCACCGCGCTGTACCCCACAGAAATGAAGGCACCGACGGGAGATGACGACTGCAACTTCCAGGATGAGAGCATCTGGGGCACTTCACCTTGGTACTTTACCGAGAAGGGCTTGTACCTCGGCGCCTACTTCGCTCGCGTACAACGCTCTTGCGATAGACCCGACTGGTCGATCCTGCCGTACTCCGTCGTCAAACAACACCCCGGCGCCGTCAAACTGCAACTGCCCCAAGGCTAACCGTCACTCCAGCCCCGGCGCTTCACGAATAATGAAGTGATCCAGATTCTCGATATTGGCATTGAAGACCTCGAAAGGCTTTTCGGGGTTCTTCTTGCCGGGCACCTGCTTCAACTCCGGCGTCACCCCATAGAAGAAACAGAACAACGCCTTATCGCTATCCACCGCGTGCTTGATCTCTTCCAGAAACGCCTTGCGCTTGCGGTAGTTGTCGATCAGCTTCTTGTTCAGATAAACGCTGACCGGATACGGCTTCTTCTTACTGTCCTCGGGCTTCTTAAACCAGACCTTGTCTTCGAAGTCGATGCGAAAACTGGCACTGTGGAAGTCCTCGATCTTCTTGATCCGCCCCCAGTAAATCAGCCCCTTGTTGTCCGTCAGATACTCAACCTTCTTGAAGAACGAACTGTACGGCGCCGTATGCTCGCCGACCTTCAACGGCATCCGCTTAAGCAACTCCTTGTCCGCGAAGTTGGAAACAAAACACTCCACCGGATGTGCAAACACACTGGTCTTGTCCGGCGCCGATTCACGACCCGCCGACTCTTTCCCACTGTCCGCCGCCACCCGCACCGGATCATCCCGCAACACATCCGCCGCCCCCGCTGGCGCGACAGGCTTGCGCACATACTCACGCCGCGTCAGCAACAACTCGGATGGAAAATGCTCCTCACGCCCGTCATCCACCTCGCCATCCGCCGTCTCAACGCCAGACGCTGAAGCCTTCAAGCTCACATACGGACAACCCGCCACATGCTGCGTAGTGGGCAGATTCTTGAAGTGCGGCGTGCGCACGTAATTCACGTTCTTGGCGTTGAACGTACCCAACTCATTGGAAGCCTCGAACGCCGAACGACAGGCATCGTTGGGGCACTGGAAGTGTTCCTTCGCGGAATCGAACGCCACCGTCTCATCGAAATTGAGATCGCGAACGTCATAGATCGACAACTTGTCGTCGAGGCTGAGGCAGTAGGCGAGATCGAATTTCATGGTGGGGCTCGGATCCTTGAGTGGGGGAGGGGTATCAATAGCGGGAGGTGGTGCGGGTTACCAGTAATGGATCTCGCCACCCAGCATCAACAGAACAGCCATAAAACCGAGCTTGCCAAACAGGAAGGGCAGAATGGTAATGACGATTTGAATCACTATCGCGATTTTAAAGCCGACGGACAGGCCATAGCGCTTCCAGTAAATTACATGCAGCACCATGGTTAGCGTATTTGCGACCCAGACTGCTCCAACGGCCATGATTTCGTTCTTTTGAGCGATACGTAAGGCCATAAGCAGTAGGCCGAAAAAGGCGATTAGAAATGAGGCGGTCAGGAGTCGGGATTGACCCGGGGTGGTTGAATTTTGGGTTGGTGGCTGCATGTGATGTTCGTCCATGTGCATTTTCGACAGTGCCCTCGGTCACGGTAAGCGTTGTTCAGCAGCACACAAAAACTGTGTCGAGGGAGCTTGCTCCCGCTGGGCTGCGAAGCTGCCCCAAACCAGCAAATGCGGTAAGCAAGGCAAGGGGCAATTATTCCTTTTCTAGTCTTCCAACGTTGTCATAAAGCCAAGCAGTGAATTCCGCTCTGTCGTCCGAATGATGGCAACGTTGGTGACAGTTGGGACACAACGCCACAACATTCGTGTCAAGGTCCGACCCCTTTTGCGACAGGTGCTTGACGTGATGCACTTCTAAAAACGGTTTCCCATCCTTTTCAAATGGCGCTGCTTTGCCACAACCTTCGCACTTTCCATCGGCTTGCTGACGAACCCAGCCCCTCAATTCAGGGTCGCGAAAGTAAACCTTTCTAGTCGAAGTCGTTTGGATAGGTGTTTTTATCCCTTTGGGGACGTAATCAAATTGCTTTTGCTCAAATTTAGCCGCGCGTTGCTCGAGCAATTCTTCGTCCGCCGTTGGCTCAGAATCTTCAAGTGTCAGAACGGTAGAAGCGTCAAGTGCCTTACGGATGCTACGCGCCACATTCGCACCAACATTCTTGGCAGGTTTGTAGCCTTCAATACGCTTTCTATCCATTTCGACCAACACGGTAGAAATGTTCTGCATCCGGAACTCGACAGAGCCTTTAGTCCGACCGGCTAACGGGCCTTCACGCAGGATTCGATTTTCTTCAGTCTTGACGAATTTCTGGCCGCTCTGCTCGCGTGCAAGCATCTTGAGATAGGCGTCGACTGCCGCCTGAATCTCGACCTCACTCCAATCGCTGTTACTTTTATCCGAGTCCATACAATCGCCGAGGGTTGAAAACCCTCGGACGATACTGAGTGGCCATCACATCTGTCTACGAAAAATCCTACAGAAAAAAGCGACAGATCCTGCGCGATCCTACAAACCCATCCCTAGCCCATCGAGTGCTTCGAGAACTGAAACACCTGCGCAACCCGTCGCCACCAGGGTTTCTCTAGAGACGCTCGTCGTGGCTTCTGATCGTTCAACAGGTAAGGCATATCCCTTAGCCGAATCCACCCCTCATCCTGCCAATGCAGCAAACTCAAAGACATCTCCGGCCAACCCAACAAGCTCAACATTGGCCGATTGGAATTTCCCGAGTCCGCAGCATCGCGCAAGCTCGGCACGACTTCGTTGGTCAACCACTCACGCAACAACCGATTCCCCGGAACGTAGTGATACACCAACAGTGCATACACCCCGGACTCACTGAGCATCAACTGTTGTTCTGGTTCTCGAAAGTACTCAATCCACATGACGCGGCGTTGATCGATATCTAGCTTGTTGACCACTCGATCATTCAGATGGAAACCCATCAAACGGCCAACATCGCGGGCGGAAAACCATGGCTGGTTTTCGAGTAGAAGGGCATGGAGAGAAAGATTGTGGCGAGAGAAGACGGTTACCGAGCATGCATCAGACATATCTATGGCCTCTACGGTTAGATTTTGGGAGGGCCTGACCCCAACGTAGAGCGGACTTAAGAAATCCCAACGAGCAGAGCAGTTGCCACCGACGAATTACACGTCTGTGTCACTGACCAAGCTTTCTACGTTGGGCGTTTCTTAGGCACCTGCGATAGAGCTTAGTAGTGCTCGTGGCAGGCTTCAATGGGAAGAGGCTGTAAGTGCTGTAGGAGATTGGGCGCTGTGATGTGGGCGAAAAAAGGCTTACCTATCGACCATAAAAAACCACTGATCAGGTCAAGGGTTTTAGCTTTTTTGACTGAAGTGGCAATCGACAAATGGTGGCGAGAACCCTGATCGTCGGTGGCTGCCGTCGCGTGGTTTAACAAAAATCCGAATTATGCGCAGCGCGGTTCAAAATCCCATTTGCCCTTCTGGTGATCGACTCCACGTTTTCAATGTGTGGCGACCGTTCATTGTGCTTCCCATATAGTCCTGGCGGGCATGAACCGAGTTGAATGTCTTCGCGACGTCCTGGCGATGTTCTTCGAAGGAGCCGTGCGCTAACGCTTGGCGTCAGCCCAGCGATTCCCACCCCTTCACACGTGAGTCCTCTGGGGTGTCAGCGAGCAGCTGTTCCAGAGTCAGCTTTTGCGAACCGGCCTCACGATCAGAGTGTCCGGATCGACCATTGAGCACTCCACGACCGAGCCCACTGTCAGGCGATTCTGCGCAACAAATTCATTTGGCAAGGTAAGGGTCAGTGCACCTTTGAAGCGACGAAGTACAAGCGTATTCATCGGTGTGTCCTCAGGCTCAAAATCGATGGATGCCGAATCAGCCAACCAACTGCACGTGACGACATCGACAGAGTCTGCGTAAACCTGTTGTTTGCGTAAACCTCACGGGTTTATGCAAACAACAGGTTTACACAGAGCTAGTTCGACGGGGACGACGTCACTCGACTCACGCCGCAGCAGCGATCCAGCGTACACGGAAGCATCAACTACCATCCCTGTCGACAGCAACTGAATCGAAACGGATTGCTTGCTCGATCCAGTCAGGCTCGGTAATGCCTGGGATGTGAAAGGGCTGCATAGCGCTAGAGTTTGCCATCCTGCCTTTAACCAAAACCCTGTTATGCGCACAGCGGTTCGACTGACCACGACCCAGCCCTGGCTGAATCGCATTGACCGTCAAGCGGCGCGTTTCACAGTCATTGCCGATTGACATTCGCCCGCTGGGAAATCTTATTGGTCGCGGCTGGGCTGCCGCATCTACCGAATACCTAAACCCAATCCGTAATAAAAATTTACCGCTGAGTGCGATGGAGGCATAGTGGCATCATGGTTCACCCGCTACGCAGGGGTTGCTCAACTGGGCCGATTTTGCTGCCAACAACTATTATTCAGTCGTTGGTGGATCCAGCAGGCTTAAGGTTACTGATGGCGTTGAGTGGGCACGTGATCTCTCACGTTCTCTGCACGCCCCCCATTCAAGGAGCGATACACCGCAATGACCACACAAGGATTTGGCGCTCAACTGCTGACGCTGCCGAGCATCTTTTCGGATCGGCTTTTCACCATTCCGGATTATCAGCGTGGCTACGCGTGGGACAAAAAGCAGGTCGATGAACTGCTCAAGGACGTCGATCATCTGATGCAGGATGGTGCTGCGTTACGTCATTACACCGGCACACTCGTCCTCAGTCGTCCGAGAAATGCGACAGACAACGCCTTCCACGTCGTGGATGGTCAGCAGCGGCTGACCACGCTTGCCATTTTTCTGTACCTGCTGTGTGAGTCGCTGCCTATCGAAGAACGGGCTGCGTTTTCCGCGCTGTATTTACGCCGTGGTGAGCTTGGCAATGATCGCGCTGTCTTGCGCTTGAACTCGGATACACGGTTGTTTTTCGAACGTGTGGTGATGGCTGAAGGTAACCTCGATAACAGTCCGATTAAACTTGAGGCGCACCAACGATTACTCGGCGCCAGAGGTTCGATTAAGAAGTGGCTTGAGGACAAAATCGCTTTGGGAATTGAGCCACAGCGGATCAGGGAAATCCTTGAGTCCCGGCTCGGATTTCTGGTGTTCGCGCCTGAAGAAGATGCTGAAACGGGGATCATGTTCGAGGTCATCAACAACAGGGGGAAACCGCTTAGTGAGTTGGAGAAGGTTAAAAACTATTTGATTTACTGCTGTGTGAAGCTTTCTGCGGCTTCGCTCAGGGACACAATCGATCAGGATTGGTCAGAAATCCTAAGGGCCTTGAACATCGCTGGCAAAACCTCAGCCGGCGACGAAAGTGCATTCCTTCGTTACTGCCTAGTCGTCCATTTCAAATTGAACAAAACCGATAGCCAATACGGTTATGAAGAGATGAAAAAGCGAGTAAACCTCGACAGCTGTCTGGCTGAGGATTTACCCCGCGAGCCGGTGATCAAAAAAATTGCCGCCTTTGTGCAGTTTATGAAAACCGCCGCGCTCTGGTATCAACGTCTGTATGGGCGTGATCACGCAGGTTTAGAGCCTGTGATGGTGGTGCTTCTTGATCAAATCCGCGCGCAGGCCCGTCATGCGTCGGTTATGCCGCTGTTCCTGGCGATGGTGATCAAATTGCAGGGCTCGGGCGAGCGCCTGCATAAACTGCTTCGGTTGTTGGAGATCCTCAATTTTCGGGTCTACATGGCGCGGAACATGACGTCACGTAATGACACTGGACAAGGTGATCTCTATTGGTACGCGGCACATTATTACCACTCTGGGCTTTTGGCCGCGCTTCAGCCTGAAGAGCTTAAGGTCGGGCGTATCCATTTGGAAACCGATGAGGAGGCGTTGGAATACCGGCTCGTTAATTTTATCAATTGGCTAGCGGCGGATCACCGGTTTATTAAGTCCTTCTCTCTGGACCCTGACAGCCCCGACGATTTTTACAAATGGCGTGGCTTGCGGTACTTCCTCATGAACTACGAGGCGAAGCTCCAACCGAGAAAAACGATTCAAATTGATAAAATTCTTCTCGGGGTTTCGGAAGGTAAAACCTCAGACTATTACTCGGTGGAGCACCTCTGGGCTACTGAAAATAGAAATGGTGAGGGGGAAAACAACCGTAAACAGGATAACTATCAACGGCGCCGGCTAGGCAATTTTGTCTTACTGGAACTGCGTCTGAACATTCAGGGAAACAACGATGACCTGGAAGACAAGCTTCCACGCTACTGCGAGGGACTGGGGGAAGAGCCGCCTACAGAACTTCATCAAGTTCGAAAAATGGCATTCGACACGCATTCGCTGATCGAAAGTTTCGATGGCAGAAGGCGGACGATCAACTTTTATCACGACCTTCATGGCGAGCTAAATGACCATCAAGAGCAACGGTTCATCAAGTTCGCCCAAGCACGTTGGTCGCTGAAGCCTTTCATTGGGTACGCGCAAATTCAGCGGGAAGCGGCCGCCGCGAGCGAAGAAAGCTGAGGGTTGCGTTCGAATGAGCCGAAGGGGGGCGTGACAGCTGAAGTAGAGGCCTAGGCCTAAAGAAATTCGACGTACACCTTATTTTCGAGTGCCTTTAAAGACAGAAAAGTGGTGTCCACTTAATCTTAAGTGGACACCGCTCTCTGGCTCTCTGGCTCTCTGGCTCTCTGGCTCATTGGGTACTTGGCTTAGCTCACGAGCAGGCTCATGTAAGTGGGCCAATCACCGCTAGGACACATTTGCGCCATTTTATATTTCTCCAGCATTTGTAGCGCTTGGCTCTCGTGGTTAGCACGGAAGTCAAACCCCATCTGGTCGCGATACGGCATTCTACCTCGCCAGTATCCCATTCCTTGATCAAGGAAAACTTTGCTGCGCTTACCTGATACCCAATCTACTGTTATCACTCTCGCGTGTTGAAGCTCCCGGCTTCGTTCTTTGATTTCAATTTCAGGTGAGATGGAGAACTGGCTACCCAACCAAAGCTTAAGAAGTGCTTCTTGATCAAGTTGAAACCTCCAGTCATGACTAATTTGATTGCTGGACTGATCGCCACTGGATGCTAGTGTTTGAATTTGAAGTGACTCAAGTTTTTCATTTTTGAAAAGTTCAAGAAAACCGCTTAACAACATTAACGACCATGGAGATTTCAAATACCGGTCGGAATAGCTGACCACTGCTGCTTGGTCCGTGGCAATCAACTCAGTCAGTTCGGGGGCGTGTTTCTCAATGAGAGTAGCGAGACGTCTATGCAAGCTGCTGATAGGCCCGTCCAGTTCGTGAGTGATTTCGATGACCCGTGCACCGTGCTCAAACTGGCGCCAGGCCTGGACGTCGATAGACTGACCACCGCAAGCAGAAACACAGTCGCTTCCAGCCCATACTATTCCATCGTTGCTACTCAGCCATCCGGCTCCTGGAGTCGCAGCGGAGGCATCGCTGCTGAAAAGACTCTTGATGCCCGACTTGGAACGAATTTGAGCCACCAGGTAAGGCTTGATCAGTGGTGGGGAGTTGTCCATATCCTCAATCACAACCCCAAGACTAGCCAGGTCAAAGACGGTGTTCTTCTGTTCTTTGCTTAACAACGCTCCTGAGGGAATTGCCAGTTTTACCTTGAGTTTGTCAGCGATTGCCCAAGTGAGGATTTTTTCACGGAAGTAAGGGTGATCTAGGTCCCAGTCCTCTGCATCTCCCCTCATCACCAAGCAAATAGAGGTGTCGTTTTCACTGCGATCCGCCGAATTGATCGCTGAGGACAAATAGCGGATCGGGCCGGTCGAGCAATAACTAGCCCCCACCACAGTTTCAAACTCGCTGGGCAAGTCTAAATGTTCGATTAGGCCCGACACAGTCAGCCACTCCATGGCGCGTCCACGATCTAGCTCCTCTCGCTCCACTCGACTGTCTTGACCTGCAAGACAGTGCGAGCAGACGTTTTCGCAGTTAACCGGGCAATGCAGCTTCCCTAACGTTTTACGTAATAGCTCGGTTGTATTCGCTAAGCCAGCCAGGACAAACCCGGCTCCTCCGCTGACTTCATCGAACAGCTGAATGACCGTTCGCCCTTGTCCACTTTCGATATCGCGATCAAGACGGAAACCAAAGCCCATTTCTGTGCTGGCAATACCTAAGAGTTCGGCGATTACATCGCGTAGCGCAACGGCAAGAGTCGTGGCTATGGTTTGCTCTGCCAGACTATCTCCGAGCCACAGGCCTGTCTGGGGACTTCTTAAGTAAAGCTCCATGACGTCAGTGCGAATTTGATAGCCCAAGAACAGGTTAGGCTTAACTGCCGTGCCGGGGCAGTCGAACTCTTTACGACTGCCTGTGATCCCGCCCACTGGCCGGTGTAGCTGATCTGGGAGCAGATTTTTCGGAATGTCACCGGAGGCGAGCATTGAATCCGCACGTCCGCAGGTTAGGCACACGGCGTAACCTTTTTCGTGTTCACCGGATGAATGATGGAACACACTGCCGTCGTGACCAAATCGTACGAAACCACACCGCTTGTCGGGCAGCGAGATCGTCTCGCCAGTCAGTTGGATGCGCGGTCGTTCGACTCGGATGAACTTCTGAGAAGTGATGTCGTTTGTTGTGGACTCATAGAAGTCGGTTACAAAGCCGCCAGGGCGAAGGACGGTTCGGCGCTCGTTTGGTTGAATTGCGTGCATGCAGTGTGAGCACGTTAGCTCGGAGCTGTTGGTGTAGGCGTTTTCGATTACGCCTGTCGCGCCGCAATTTGAGCATCGCCAGGCGATATCAAATTTTTGGGCTTCGTTTACTTGGCCTGATGCATGCCATTGCAAACTGATTCCTGCCGAACGATAGACTCGCCCATCGATTACCACTTGTGACCCAGGTGCATACTCTCGGATCGCAATGTTTAAACCGCGAGACGGTAGCTCTTTGTTGTTGAAAATGCTGTCTTCACGACTGTCAGGATGAGTTCGCTGGTGCTTGAAGTCCTCAATGTTGTAGGTATTGAGTGTCACGACATCGGTAGGGAATCCATATCCTGGAAGGAACGCACGGGACGCGAGATCGCGAAGCAAGTACTCACCGTCGTGACGTTTTTTCTCCAGCTCTAGCGCTTTCTTGTACGGCAAATCTGTCGCCGCTTGCAGCTTAGCGTTGAGCTTTTGAGATTCTTCAAGCCACCGGTCCTCCAGAATACGTACGCTTTCCTGAGTCTCGGCTGAGATTGTGCTGAGCAGGCAGCCATCTAAGCACGTTCCGCTGACAAGGCGTTTGATTGGGTCTGCGAATTCTGTCTGACTACTAATCAGCCAGCTTTTGAATTGCTGGCAGGGTGAGTCGTCCCCGCCAAAAAACCATTGAAGGGTCAGCCTGGTTCGGTCACCGTCACTACTGGTTTTTGATTTTAGGAAAATAGACAAGAGCAGCGAATTGACGTGCCTCTGAACAATGCGAGAAGAGCTTAAAGTAATGGTAGGAGCGGGAATGGCGGTAATGAATGGCCACTTAGGCTGTGCAAACGCACGCTGGTTATGAGGGTCCGCTTTACATAAGGTGTAGGCTATCGCGCGTGCCTCACTACGGCGTCCGGCGCGTCCCGCCCGTTGCAAATAGTTGGCAGGGTGGGGCGGCAGATTGTTCATCACTACAGCAGAGATGCCCCCAATATCTACGCCCATCTCCATAGTCGTGGAGCAGTTGAGTACGTTGATATCACCCTTCTTAAACAGATCAACATAGTCATCGAGTCTCTGGGCCGACTGCTGAGCCGAATGTTCTGCGGTTCGATAGTAAAATCCGCCTTCCACGGTACGGTCGCTGATATCGGTCCAGAGATTCTCAGACCGAAGGTGTTGGATGACCGGGTCTTGTAAGACCTGCGCACGAATCTGCAATTGCTTGGCCACGGCGCTACCATCTATCTGGAGGTTAGCTAGCGAGGCGAGTTGGATTTTCTGGCAACGATAGTCTTGCGGACGCAACTTTATGGGTAAATAGGGGGTTAGCCCACGAAAAGTCGAATCAAAAATTCGGTGCGTTATCGGGCAGAGCCACCCCTCTTCTAATAGCGAAAAGGTCAGTGTTTCTAGCTTGAGGCGATGCCCTGGGTCTGCGGGCTCCAGGATGAGAGCCTGTGTCAGAGCAGACCATGCGGCTTCTAGCCAAGCATTGATTTTGTCCGCATCTGTAGCGACCGTCCGATTCAATCCGGTGGCTTGTTCCAGTAGCTTTACTAACCGATGCGGATTTCCAGATTTTACTTGAGGCCATTTTTTTACGGTTGTGCTTTCTTCCATCTCGGTTTTTGGAGAGAACAGCGATTTGGGGGTGAACCTGCTGCCCATCCAGGATTGCATGTCGCGATCCATGTTTATAAAAGTGTTCTCGCGTACGTAAAAATCAAGTGCAACTTTAAGGTAGTCGTGCCAATCCTCTAGAGTTAAGCGAGTTTCAGGCGCCGAAAATGCTCCTGTCGCCGGTACCGCGTTTGTTTCCGTCCACATCGGCGGTGTAGAGCTAATTTCTTTGAGACCTCGGTAGGTTACTTTTACGATGCCGAGAGTCTCCGTACTGTTTTGATTTTTGGGGCGTCGGGAAAATTCCCGAGCTAAAAGTAAGCGAGCCATAGTTGCGCCACCTTGGCTCCCGTCAAAAAGGACAGGGTTGGCGTAGCGGTTGTAGCGCAGGATTGACTGTTCAACATCTTTGGAGGCTGCTAGCTCATACACCATGCTCGCCCAATCGACGTTGACGATTCGTCTTTGTGGGGCGCTGCCGGATCGTAGCGCGGCCGCTAGTCTGCGTAGCTCTGCCGCCATTACACCCATTCCCGACTGTTCTAAGCCTTCTGCCTGGTGCATCAGCAGATCATAGTTGCCAGTAGGAACGTCTTTAGGTCCCGCATCAGCTTTGGCCTGAACGTTCCGAAGCGTTTCAAATACTAAGCCACGCAACCGCGAACGCTCGGCTTCTTGTTGCATGCGTACAGCCATACGTGCGGTACCTTGACGGCTATCGGTGAACGTAATTAGCTTGCGACCCCGGCCGGGTAATTCTTCTGGGGAGCGCTCATTGCTGTCTTTTTTGTCGGCATCTGGGCAAAACTCCAGCACCGTCGGGACGGCATTCGCAACATAGAATGGAGCGCCCAGGTACGCTTTTCTCAGAAAGCTTTTTTTGTTTGGAAGTTCGTGGTCGCAGTGACTACAGCAAGCCGCTTTCTCTTCAGCGATAGTAATGTTGATAGGGCGCGCTGAGTTAGTAGCACATAAGCCGTGGGTGTCTAGATCGAGGCTGACGCTGAAAAAGGGATCTTGTGCGACCTGCAACCCGGCAATTACCAAACGTTGTGCATAAGTACGACTAGTAGTGGGGCCGGTTACCTCACGTTCAGGCGACGTCTCTTCTTCGCCGCTTTCGTAGCTCAGAGAAAACTCATCTCCTGCGTACGGGCTCAATTGGTGAAGAACCCCATTGCGATCCTCTGCAATCAAATGCGGAGTTTTACAGTCATCGCAAAACCCTAATTCGTACACTGGCCCGTTGCATTCGCAGCGTGCACGTTGATGAACGTAGACGTTGCCAAATGGCCATTCATTCAGACTGGCAGATTTGGCAGTGCAATTGGGGTCTATGCAGGACCATAGTCCATGAAGCATTCGTTGAAAAAGATGGGTCCGTAGCTTAAGAAACGGCGGTTCGTCCTTATGGCGTTGGGTGCCAGTTGATACATCGAGCCAACCTAACACTTCCCGTTGCTGCTGCAGCCGCGAGCCAGGCATTAATTCGGATTTCAGTATCGTCAGTAATTCATTTAAATCTAACGGTTTCGTCGAGTTAACAATCGCATGCCTTAACGAGCGTGCTATTGAATTGCGTCCTAAAGCATCAAAACGGGACGGTGATATTTCTTGTTCATTCTCGATAGACTGCACGACCTCCAGCGAGGCCTTTTCGACTTTCGAGTCGAACAAGATATCCGGCCAAACACGAGATCCTCCAATGACGTCGACTTGTTCTAGCCGCACTCCTGCGAGGTCTGCAAGGTACCGTTTCAACTTTTCTTCGGCCTCCCCCCCGGCGATGGTGGCCGATGTCGCGACAAAACGAATCTCTTCAGGATTTTTACCGAAGGCTTGAACGACGCGGCGCAGCAGGAGGGACATTTCTGCGGCTTGAGAACCAACGTAAGTGTGTGCCTCGTCGAGGACAATCCAGCGTAGAGACTGCTGCTGATTTGAAATCTCCAGGATAGGATTGTCTACCTGACGAACCAGCATGTATTCAAGCATTGTCGCGTTGGTCATTAATATTGGCGCGGGTTCTTTGCGCAAAAGCTCACGTGACAAAACCTGGTTGGGTTTCTGTTCTTGAATCTTACGAATGACCCCTTCGCGTTCTTCGGTTTTACCGTTGTATAAACAAAACCGAATATCTTTACCGTACGCACGGGTCCATGCATCTAATCGCTCCTGTTGAGAGTTGATTAGGGCGTTGAGAGGATAGAGAAATAGCGCTCTCACCCCAATCAAGGATGACTGATTTCGCTCACGCTCCCGGATTAGATCTTCAAGGATAGGCACCATGAAACATTCTGTTTTTCCCGAGCCGGTGCCACTGGTAATGATGGCAGATCGAGGTTTCTCGTTAAGCAACGTTCGCCAAGCCTGAAGCTGGTGCGTATAGGGATGGGCTTCTCTTGGAAAGTCATACGCATGGGCGTTTTGTAATGTATTGAGCAGGCTTTTGGAGAGCAATGACCCCTCTAAGTCGAGAAGGCGTTTTTCCGACTCTTTCCAACCAAACGTATGTTCGAAAACCGGCGGAGCCAAAAAGCAGCCATCGGCCCCCAATTCATCAACCATTTTTTCGTTCAGATGACGGCGAAGCCCTGGTTCGTTAACTCCTAGGACACCTAGGGTTGCTTCCCGCGTGCGGTTAAGGCTTTGCTCAATTAAATCCGTGAAAAAACGCATCGGAACTCCTTATGCCTCGTCTTCGGAGGCTAGCAAATACGAAACCATCAGTGCGTGAGTAGGTGCGAACCATCCCTGACGGTCAAAATCAGAAACCAATCGAATGGCGAATTTTAGGTACGCCATCGGCACAGGAAGATCATTTAGGGTGGCTTTGCCTGCCGTCACATACGCCAAAAAAATTGGTAAGTAAGAAACCGCTTTAGTGAAACCAACAGGGGTAATCTCTCTCAAGAATGCAGGTATCGGATTCTGAAGGAGCCAGCTAGTCAACTCCGCAGTAAGATCGGTAGGCCACTGTCTGTCGGTAGCGTGTTGTTGGCGTAAGGCTTGATTCCAGCCTGGCACCACCAATTGGGGAGGGATTTTGGTCAGACTGCTTTTATTGCCAGTACTTAGGTAGTCGCCCAAATAATCAAAGCCGGAAACCACAAGTCGCAACACGGCCGCGCGATTCGTTTCAAGGTTTTTGATAAGAATCTCCGGCAAGCCACATGCGATCAGCCCTTGTAAAAATCGTGCATGCGCTTCGAACCAAATGGGTAGAGGAATTGCTTCCCAGATCACCGCCAATTCATCGCGAATTCGAGCGCAGAACGCTTCGTCCATTTCTAGTCGGAGCACGGCGAATGCCAGCGCGTCTGGTTGCTTTGACAGTGCCTTCCAGCTTTCAAATGAGGACAACGGCAGGTGCGCGTAATGTTGCTTCAAATCCGCTAAATATTGCCAACCACTGTGTCCGAACTCTTTTGCCATGACGGTGATTTGTTGGCTGATGGCGTTTGGGTTGGTTTTTGGATGGAAAATCTGTGTCGCTCTGTGCAGGGAAAAAACTTCAGTTTGAATTTCAGTAATCGACGAAGCTGACACGAACAGTGCAGGGCGAAATTGAGTTTTACTATCTTTGGCTGGATAGATTAGCCATGGACCATCACGTTGCATTGTGTTGGGTAAAATAAATCGCCCGGTGCCAACATCCTGGCTCTTGAGTTCCTCAATTTTGACTGGCGCTTGTTTAGGATCAGAAAGCAACATTGCTTCAACTTCGGTGTCATTCAAAATTGTCGCGTTACTTATTTCGCAGATCGTGAATGTGTCTCGACTTTCCCATTGTAAGCGGCCGTTGTACCGTCTGATATTCAGGCTGAGCGCACGCTTTTCGGTTTCTAGGGTGAGTCTGATAAACGCATCTTGTTCGTCGACTGCTCCTAGCATTTGCAGCATGTCATTTTGGTAGCTAAATAAATTTAGCAGCGTGGGCGATGAGCCTACTTTGATCTCATAGTGCCGTTTTGGATGTGGCAGCGCCTCGCACACCAGTTCCAGTTGCATGTAGAAACTTTGCCCTTGAGTTTGCCCTGAGGTCAATGCGATGCGATGGCCTATCAGCTCAGGTAACGTAAGTTCGTGCGCTCGTGAGGGCCGGTCGTCTGGTCCAATAAGCCGGGCTCCTTGATACGGGTACGGGAGGCGAAGTCGTAGTGGCTGATTGCTGTTTTTCTGGTCGATCTCCAGCGTAAAACCAGCAGGAGGTGTATCGGTTCGATGAATAAGGCTGAAAGTGGTTGCGGAGTGATCAGACTCCAATCGCTTGGCCATTAGCAGCGAGCTGTCGATTTTTAAGTCAAGCGGGAGCGCACCTTTGACCTGCAATCGAGCAGGTTTTTCAGTGGTTGCGGGAAGCAACGAGGTACTGAATTCTTTGGGTAGGACGGCAAAGCGTCGTGTTAAAAGCGTTTTTCCCGTGCGGTTTTTCAAGGTGTAACGAACGACACCGAAGGGCCCGGTACGGCGAAGAGTGTCCAGGGGTTGCCCATTGGCAAACTCTAGAATATCGCCCAAACCAAACTCATAGCCTTCGGGCAACTCCAGTCGTGGCCAGCCCAAATATACAACACCTGGGTTACTGTCATAGAGCCCCTGAACACCGGCCAGAGCGGGTTTTCGGTTTTCGTTTTGATTCTGATTTAATTCGATTCGATAGAGGTCAGGGCCGTTTTGGAGCGACACATCGGCTCGTAGATCCAGCCACTGGCCGTTCTCTTTGTCGGTAGTCAGCAGCGATGGTGCGAGGCCGTCTGACGAAAAACTAAATTTGGTCGGAATGCGAATACGTGCGGACTCACCAGCGACACTGCAAGAAGATGTTCCGACCAATTGCCAGCAATCAGCCCGCTGTTCAAAAACTAACGGCGTTTCTTCGTAATCCAACTCGCTGCCGTCGAATTGGTAACATTGAACAACTCGTCCATTGTCGAGTAAGCGCAGCGTGACAGGTTCGCCTACCCGGCGACGTTCTATTGATATTGAGGGATTGGAGAAGCGGATCGTCAGACGCGACTCGTTCAGCTGGGCATACACCGCAGGCCCACGAGCTAATATGTGCTCACCTTCGTAATAGGCTTGATCGAGCCGAGTGCTACCCAACTGCTGGGCATCAATGTCAAATGAGTGTTCCTTTGGCAAGGCCAGCTCTGTCCTAATCCTCCAGTCCGGCAGTGTGCCTAATAGAAAATGCTCACAGGTGAATGCTCTGGCTTGAATTAGGGCCTCTTGTCTATCAAGCCGCTGCTTGCCAGCATCATGTAGCCAATCATTGATCAGGCCTCTAGCGTTAGTTTCATCGAGAGGGATTGGAAAGGCTTCTGTCCACTCAGGAGCGACTTTATCCAGGTAGGCAGCAGGGTCTTTCTGATCCTTAAGCGGATATTGCCCCGCCAGATGCATCAACTGTTCAACAATGCCGGCAAGCAGCTGCCTGGTTTCTAGATTTCGAAAGGAAATTGGCAATTCATCTTCGTGCGCCGCTATTAGGTCCGCCGTTGTTCGGTGGCTGCTCCCTGCGCTGAAGAGATTAATGCCTCGATTGACGGCCTTGCCGAAGCCATGTGATTCCTTTTGAACTAGGGGCCAAGGTAACCCACCTTCCGCGAAAAGGGACCCTAGCCAGTCCCTACCGTTTTCACGGTACCGAATAGGGCGTTTCCAGTATTCCAGTCCTTTACTGGTCAAGGTTGCATGTTGGCTGTGTGAAAGTGAGACGGCTAACTCGCTCTCAGCGCCTGACCAGGACCATGAGCTGTTGTAATTTCTACGGTACTGCTCACTGACGAATAAACAAAAACACGCTCCCAGGTGTATGACCTGAACTGGGCTGGACGCTAGGCGAAGGTACTTTTGAAGTAAATCGCGTAAGGATGCGTACTCGTGTTCGGATAATTGGTAGCTGTACAGAGGCTTGCCGTTAGGTCCTTTGAATAGCTCGCGGGTGAGCAAAAACTCGCTGAGCCAGGCTTTTATGGGATTTACAGCAGGAGTGAACGCGGTCATTGACGCAAATCCTTATGCTGAAGATTCAAAAGCATGAAACGCGGCACAGACCCTCGACGACGTCTACAGCTGCACCACCTCAGTTTTTTAGGCGTGTGTCACTGTGCCATCTTCGCGAAACGCCGTCGACATTTGTATCTTGATGAAGTTGAAAGTGAATTCGATGCTCATTCTCGCAAAACGCCTCGTGGGATATTTCGAGGTTCAAACAGCCGGTGGGAGAAAAATTGACCACTTGCCCGCAGCCAGCTGTGTAGAAATTTCCTACATTCGTGTCTGTAGCCATGTTGCTACTTATCTAGGAGACGAATCATGCAAAAGCCCCACCTCGGAATCATCCGCCACATGGCAAAGGGGACTGCGAACAACCCGTCCAGTGGCGACGCGAAAGGCGGCGCGCGTCCAACGGGTATTAACCAATTTCTAGGAGGGAACTGGCCCAGTAAGGACCATGGTGGACAATCCGGTCGCAATCGTGGTCAGGGATCCAAGGCATAACGACTGTATGGACTATCTTTCGCAAGGATGCGAACAGTTAAACATTCACCTGATGGAATCTCTGCCAATGGCCAGCAACCACTCGCCACAACCACCGTACCCACGACTCGGCGAATGCTATCGGTTACTTGCGAGAGCATTAGACACAAAATCTGGTAGCCGTCAGATTGATCGTCTGGCGAGGGAGGGGGATTTCGACTGGCAACTTATCCCTCAGCTTCGTGAAGACTTCATATGGAATCCCCTATCAAAACGAGCCGGAGAAACCTTTGCGCACTTCATCATGGCGGCTGTGATACATGCTGAGGCCGGTAATGACAGGCGGGGCCCTCTCAATAGCGGGCTTTGACACCGTCCGGAATACGACCCTGAGTAATCGGTCACTTCCTACGAAATGAACATAAATCTCTGAAGAATAAAAAAGGGCTGCCATTTGGCTAATGCCGATCAGTTAAGCCTTCTCGCTTGACCTTTGGCCGCAAGAAATCAAAATCTGATGCCTGTACTGGCATCGGATTTTTTTATGCGTCTCGCTCGGGCACTGGAACTGACCCACAACATCGCCTCTACCCCCAACGCCATCGAGGGATTGGATGCTTTGCTCGATCCTTCTTTGGTCGAA